>JAZJZM010000012.1:170378-197894 GCA_040389865.1 Bacteroidota bacterium
CAATTGAATTTGAACTTGTTGAATCAGATAACTTTTCAGTACCAGGAGGAGCAGGTGGAGGCGATGGAGGTGGAAATGGAGTAGAATTGTCAGATTTAAATTCTGCCATCCCCTCTTTTTTACTGAATTGATTAAAGAAAAATATACCGCCAATCAATAACAAAACACTTGCTGCAATTGATACAATTAGTTTATAATTAAATGAAATTATAGGGGTTTGTTTTTTAGGCGCAGCAATATATTCGCGGATCTTCTGATTAATAACAGCGATCCGCTCTCTGCTGTTTGTTGCAAGTTCCAATCCTTCCAACGCATCAGAACATAATTCACAATGCAGTAAATGTTTTTCAACAGAATGACTTTCCTTTGCGCTGAGTTTTTTATCAATGTAATCAAACATCGTTTGCTCGGAAATACAATCCGTTTCAGTAAATATTTTATGTTTTAATGAATCGTTCATTCTTAATTAATCATCACTTTACACGTGATTCAATACAGTTTTTTAAATTTCGTTTGCCATTTTGTATGTAACTTTTTACATTATTCATTGTAAAATTGGTAGTTTCAGTTACTTCCTGGTAGCTTTTTTCATGTAAAAAAAACAGTTCAATACAAAGTTTTTGCTCGGCATTGAGGCCTTTCATGCAATCTTCCATGTGAGTTAACTGAATTTCTTTCGAATTCTCAACTGTAAGATGCAATCCATGATCAGATTCCATAAATCCTGCCAAATCTTTGTGCATTTCCCTGTCATGCTTAAGCTTGGTAGCACCTGAACGCAATTGCATCAGGCAATAATTTTTACAAACCATGTGTAACCAAGCTTTAAATTGCTGGATATCATGTTTATTTAAATCCACTAAAAGCTTTTCGAAAATTTGCATACTTGCATCCTGCGCATCATCCGCATCCTTCAGATATTTAACACATACGCCAAATATTAAATGTGTATAGCGCTGAAATAACACTCCCACAAAAGAAGAATCACTGGTTTGCTTGTATTGAGCAACCAATTCTAAATCATTCAGATCATTTAACTTTGTAGAGTGCATCGTGTAATTACAAAAATACATTTTTTTTGTTTTAATAGCTTCGAATAATCGAAGAGAAGGTTTGCGTTTTGCTATTTTAACTATCTTGTAAAAATTTTATTTGTAATTCTGAATTTCCATTGTAATTTATGTTTTTATGGCAAACTCACCATTTTATCAATTATATTTTTTTTCGTTTGTTATGGAATTACCAAAAAATTTGCATCTCATCATCAAAAGACTTCTAAATCCTTCAATTATTAACTAATAAAAATAAATTTATGAAAACAGGTTCATTCACTATTAATTTTTCAAAAAGAAGAATAATAGCAACAATCATCGGTATCTTCTTATTCAGTTCGGTAACAAATCTATTGGCAGGGACAACCGAAAAAAACATCAAATCAAAAATTGAAAGTGTAACCGTTTTTACAAGTGGTGCTCAGGTATACCGGTCGTCAGCTGTAAATGTAAGCACAGGTATTACAACTTTGGTGTTTGAAAATCTTGAAGCCGGAATTGATCCCCGTAGTATACAAGCTGGCGGTACCGGTAATTTTGTTATCATGGATGTTCAACATATCATCAAATACCCGGAATTGAAACAAAATACTGACGAGACTCAAAGTCCTAAAAATTTAAGACATATTAAACTTTTGCAGGATTCGTTGGTAATGATCGGTTTTGATCTGGAAGAGATCTACGCCACCAGAGATGCTTTAAATATTGAAAAAAATGCTTTGTTGAACAATCGACTTATTAAAGGTGAAACAAAAAGGGACACTCTTAACTTGGTAAAAGAATCAATTGCCTACTTGCGCGAAAGATTAAATAATATCAATTCCGAATTATTAAAATTGAAAAAGGAAGAGTACCGTGTAAATAATAAAAAACTACGTATGCAAAATGATCTGGTTTTATTACAAAACTATAATGCAAATACGGGTGAAGTGGTAAAAGACGAAACTAAATACCAGATAATTGTTACCGTATCTGCCGATGCTATTGCTACCGGAAGCATTAATGTTAATTATATGCTACAAGGTGCCGGCTGGAGTCCTTCGTATGATCTGCGTGCAAAAGGAGCAAGCGGCACTATGCAATTGACATACAAGGCACAGGTGTTTCAAAATACCGGTATTGATTGGAATGATGTAAAATTAACCCTCTCCACTGCCAATCCTAATCAGAGTAATGTAAAACCACTCTTGAACACATGGTGGTTGAGTTTTTACAATCCTAATCCATACCGTTATCCTACCCCGGTTCAGGAAGCGCCTTCCTCAGTGAGTAAAACGTATGAGTCGGTAGATGATTATGATAGTAAAAAAGCAGGGGCGGCAAAAGAGGAGATACAAGCACAACAAATTTCAGACTATATCACAACTGAAGAAAATTTCACGAATGTGGAGTATGAAATAAAATTGCCTTATACAATACCAAATGATGGCAAATCACACTTTGTTGCAGTTCAAACAAAAGATATTTCTGCCGAATACGCTCATTTTTCTGCACCAAAATTGGATAAAGATGCTTTTTTAGTTGCAAAAATCACCAATTGGGACGAATTGAACCTGGTAGCCGGTAATGTGAATATTTATTTCGATGGAACATTTGTTGGCGAATCATATATCAATCCAAGTAACCTAACGGATACCCTTGACCTAACGTTAGGGCGTGATAAAAATATAGTAGTTACCCGTGTAAAACAAAAAGATAAAACAAAGGAAAAAACGATTGGGGAAGAAAAAGTAAAAACAGTAACCTATGAAATTACAGTTCGGAACACTAAATCAACTGCTTCCAATTTTTATTTGCAAGATCAAATTCCGGTTTCTCAAAACAAAGAGTTGGTAATACTTTTAGTTGAGTCATCTGGTGCAACACTTGATGAGAACTCAGGTTTGTTGAACTGGAAATTGAACATCAAACCAAAAGAAACTAAAAAAATAACCTTCACTTATAGTGTAAAATATCCCAAAACAAAAATAGTGACTGGATTGTAATACATCAAATTATAACATATTCCATTTTACAATTTTAATTGGGCAATTTCTAAAACAAATGTAAGATAGCCTCCCGAAACCCATCGGGAGGCTATTATACAAGCAAACCGGACATAATATGATCCGGTTTTGTTTTTGAAAATTGTCTGTAGCAACTAAAAATGTTCATTGCCGAATAATATGGCTTGCTATTGTGGATAATAAAGTAAAAGCCGATCAAAAATTATAACATTTTCCTTCCTGTTTTTTTGTATTTTTAGCCCCTGTCCTCTAAAAGAAAATAGAGGATGAAATTAGCATACATGAATTCATTATTTCAAACAATAATAAAACAATACGTTCCTTATAGAACAAAATAGAGCGAAACCAAAGTATCGTCCTGGATTCTCAATGGGGCATTTATGCATAAAACGCTGTTTATCAGCATAATTGATTGCATATTACTGAGAATGATTACAAGAATAATAGTACATTAAACTTTAAAAAGCATGTTTAAATTTTTTGCAAGTAAAATTTTGAGAAACAAAATAACATTCGTTGTTATTCTTGGTTTAATAACAATTTTCATGGGGTATCGGGCCTCAAAAATACAGCTGTCGTACGATTTTGCTAAAGTACTTCCGGATGACGATGTAACCTATATTGAGTATGAAAACTTCAAAAAAATGTTTGGAGAAGATGGCAATGTGATGGTTGTAGGTTTGAAGGACAGTAATCTTTATGAACTCGAAAAGTTTAATGACTGGTATACCCTAAGCGACAATATAAAAAATATCAGCGGAATAAAAGATGTGATGTCTGTTACCAAGCTATACAACATCCATCGTAACGATAGTTTGGGCAAATTTGATTTTACTCCGGTTATTTCTAAAGCCCCCAACACGCAGCTGGAGTTGGATAGCATCAAAAAAATAATTGAATCCCTCCCCTTTTATGAAGGATTAGTGTATAATAAAGCTACAGGTGCGAGCCTTATGGCTATCACTTTTACTAAAAAAGATCTAAATTCAAAACACCGCATAGAAATTGTAAAACAAATAAAAACAGAGGCCGATGCTTTCTCTAAAAAACATAACCTCGACTTGCATTATTCCGGGATGCCATATATTCGAACTGCCTTTATGGAAAAGATCTCCGGAGAGATGGGATTATTTATGATAATGGCAATACTGGTAATGGCCTTCATTCTTTGGGCATTTTTTCGGTCATTCAATACTGTTTTTTATTCAATCGTTGTTGTGGCAATAGGCGTTGTATGGTCGCTCGGAACAATTCATTTACTGAATTATAAAATTACCGTGCTATCGGGCTTAATTGCACCATTAATAATGGTGATAGGGATCCCAAACTGCGTTTTCCTGATCAATAAATATCAAAGCGAGTATGCCCTGCATCGTAATAAGATGAAGGCTTTATCAAGAATGATAGTAACAATAGGTGTTTCGTTGTTTTTTGCGAATATCACTACAGCAATAGGCTTTGGGGTGCTTTATTTTACGAATAGTTCCATGCTTATGGAATTTGGAGTTGTAGCGGGTATCAATGTAATGGCCACCTACATCATCACACTTATTCTTATACCTATTATTTTGAGCTTTTTACCTCCTCCAACTACCAAGCAAATGAGGCATCTGGAAGGAAAACGAATCAATAAATTATTAACATTTATTGATTCTATTGTGCAAAATAAACGCAATGCAATTTATACTACTATAACAATAATTACTTTGGTTTGCTTTTACGGAATGAGCAAAATTGATGTAAATGGTTTTGTGGTTGATGATCTACCCCAAAAGGATCCCGTAAATACTGATCTTGCATTTTTTCAGGAACATTTTAAGGGAGTATTACCTTTTGAAATTGGCATCAATACCAGAAAAGAAAATGGTGTATTTGCTGATAACGGAAAATTATTATATAAAATAAAAAAGGTTCAAAAAATATTTTCGGAATACCCTGAATTTTCAAAACCATTATCAGTGATCGAAGGGTTAAAATTCTCCTTTCAGGCATATAACGGTGGTAATCCTAAATATTTTATGCTTCCCGGAGCAATGGAATTGAATGAACTTTCCCAGTTCAATTCCACAGTAAAAGGAAAAGAGGATCGATTAAAATCCTTCATCGACAGCACAAAACAATACACAAGGGTGAGCTTTCAGATGGCTGATATAGGATCAAAAAAAACAAAAATTCTTTTAGCTGAACTTAAACCAAGAATAGATTCGGTTTTAAATCCCAAAGATTATGATGTGATGCTTACCGGGCATAGCTTAATGTTCCTAAAAGGAAACGACTATTTATTATATAACCTTTTTGAAAGTTTAGTTATAGAGATCCTTTTGATCCTTATTTTGGGATTTGCACTTTTCAGATCGTTCCGTATCATCATATTATCTAAGATCCCCTGCCTTATTCCACTTATTATAACGGCAGGTATCATGGGGTTTTTAGGGATACGTTTCAAGCCCTCCACCATTTTAATATTCAGCATTGCTTTCGGAATTGCATCCGATGGTACCATTTACTTTTTAACCAAGTACAGACAAGAGCTAAAAAAATCTACAGTACCTGCAGCAAAAGCTATTTCAATAGCCATAAAAGAAACAGGCTTAAGTATGATTTACACTGCTGTAATTTTGTTTTTCGGTTTCGCGATATTTGCTGCATCAAGCTTTGGTGGTACGGTTGCAATGGGGGTTCTTATTTCAATAACACTCTTAGTATCGATGGTAACTAATTTAGTTTTACTACCGGCTATTCTTCTTTCCATTGACAAAAGAAAAACCAGAAAAGAACTGATACAAGAGCCATTAATTGAATTGGTAGATTAGTTGCAGAAGGGCATTTTTGTTTTTATACAATTATGAAATTAGCTTATTAGAATAGCTTATATTTTGGAAAGCATATTAAGACGACAATAATAATTACAAGCATTTACAATTGATTGTAAGTGTCAAACATGCGTTTAGCGAATTGTTACCTGCAAGTGTAAAGACGAAATCAATACCAATGGAAGCAATTATCGAAACAATATTTCAAGACATTCTTTGGGCAGGACTTAGACACCTTGGTGCTTTTATCCGCTGGATCTTTCTTCAAAATAAATTTAGCTACAAAGACGTGTTGGCTAAAAGCTGGAATGGAACGATAGGCCTGTTATTTATCGCATCTCTTATACTTATCCTTTATTTCTCATTTACTTAATTTTAGATTTAATGCTGAAACGGATATTGATATTTGGACTTTTAGGGATTCTTGTAATTGGTGGGTCATACGCTAAGAGAAAATTTTATGACCCAAAGCACCGACTCGACAATGCTAAAAATGAGGTACAGCAACTTGCCGACCATGACGAAATAAAAAATGGAGATCTTATTTTTCAAACCTCGTTATCCGGACAGAGCAAAGCAATTCAATTAGCCACAAAATCAAAATACTCTCATTGCGGACTTATTTTCAAGGACGGTAACGACTATTTTGTTTTTGAAGCGGTGCAACCTGTAAAACGAACTCCTCTTGACAAATGGATTTCTCGCGGACAGGAAGGGAAATATGTAATCAAAAGACTTAAAAATGCCGACCAAATTTTAACTCCACAGACACTTGCAAAAATGAGAGCTGTGGGTTACGAATTTAATGGGAAAAATTACGACCTGACTTTTGAATGGTCGGACGACAAAATTTATTGCTCTGAACTTATTTGGAAAATATATCAACGTGCCACAGGTATTGAAATCGGAAAACTTGAAAAACTTAAAGACTTCGACTTGACAAATGAAGCTGTTAAGAAAAAAATGAAAGAGCGTTACGGAGACAAATTGCCGACAGAGGAAACAGTCATTTCTCCTGCATCAATTTTCGAGAGCGACCTTTTAGTTACAGTGAAATCGAACTGACATTTAAACACCAGCAGGTAACAGCTAAGGTTTCGTTGCGCCTGAAAGGCGAACAATGAAACCGGTGTTGCACGGCCCCCGTAGGCGCTAAGATGAAGGGCAGGCAAGTGTGGAGATCTTAGTGACCAGGCATTATAAGATTAATTTTAAGAGAATAACAATGTAAGCTAAGCTTACAAAAGAATATCAATCAAAAAAGGAGTATAAATAAACAGTTTGGAATATATGTCACTAAGCCCAAACACGCAAAGCCATTGCTTCAGCTTAGCGCCTACAGGGGGGGGACAATTTGCCCAGCCGACAAATTTCTTCGTAAATCCGCACCAGCACTAAGCCGCCCGTTAGTGGCAAGGCTATTAAAAAAAAAATCTAAAAAACTTCCCAATTCGGGAACTTTGTGTTATCTTTGTCAAAAAGAAACACATTTGAGAATAATTTCAAAGAAAATACTTCGAGAGTTTTGGGAAAAACATTCTGATAGTCAGCAACAGTTGAAATCATGGTATCAAGAAACTAATGATGTAGAATGGACTACTCCCAAGCAGATAAAAAAAGAATATCCAAGTGCTAGTTTCTTAGCAGACAATCGAGTTGTTTTCAATATTAAAGGAAATAAATATCGACTAATTGTCAAAATAAATTATGAATACAATATGATTTGGATTCGATTTATTGGGACACATGCCGAATATGATAAAATTGACGCTACTAAAATTTAAAACTAATGACAATAAAACCAATCAAAAACAAAAAGGATTATCAACAAGCCTTGGAAAGACTTGAGTTAATATTTGATTCAAAGAAAGGCTCCCCAGAAGGTGATGAACTTGAAATATTAGGAATTTTAATTGAGAAATATGAAGACGAGCACTTCCCAATTGGCTTCCCTGACCCAATTGAAGCTATAAAATTCAGAATGGAACAAATGGGATATAATCAAACAGACCTTGCGAAAATTGTTGGACTGAAAAGTCGTGCGAGCGAAATACTGAATAAGAAAAGAAAATTAACACTTGAAATGATTCGACTGCTGCATGACAGTTTAAAAATCCCGACAGAAGTATTAATACAAGCTTATAAATGAAGAAAAAACAGCCACTACCAGCTAAGGTTCCATTACGCCTGAAAGGCGAACAATGAAACCGATGTTACACGGAACCGCTTGTACGGTGGTGGATATCAGGCTATGGATTTGTTATTGGGATTGCGTTTTGTTTATCAAAACGCATTTTTTTTTTAGGAGATTTGCATTGACTGTTAATGTACTTCGCCACTATGTTTTCGACTGGTGATGTCGAATTTTGCTCTTCAATAAAAATATTTGATGATTATTTTTTGTATTTGAAAAACCATATAAAATCATTAAATTTGTATTATCCAATACAAAGAAAATATGAACATTCAAATAGAAATCAACACCATCAAAAAGGAGTTGGAAGAAATACAAGACGAAAGTTTGATTCAAACAATAAAAAGCATATTGAAATTTGCACGTAAAAAAAGTTATGAATCGAGGTTAAAACCTATGACCACAAAAGAATACAGGGCCAGAGCTGCCACTTCGGAAAAAGATATAAAAGCTGGTCGCGTTAAAGACTTAGAAACTTTAGAAAAAGAATCCGATAACTGGTAGAATGAAAATAAGGATAACCCAAAAGGCTGAGGAGGGGCTAAAAGAAATATACCAATATTACAAACGAGAAGCTTCTATTACGATTGCAAGAAGAATCAAGGATAGCATTTTGGAAAGAATCAAAATACTGAAAGATTATAAAGAACTGGGACCAATTGATGAACATCTGAAGTTTTTAAATTTAAGTCACAGAAAACTTACCGAAGGGAATTATAAAATAGTATACAGAATTGAAAAGAACATTATATACATTACAGATATTTTTGATTCCCAACAAGACCCGGATAAGCAGAAACCATAACTCCACCAAACGGCTGCGTGTTTCGCCCGAAAGCCCCAGATAAAAAAGTAAAAACCACACATAACACTACTTTTTATTCCTCACATCAATTAATTTTCCTAAAATACTTATAGCGATCTCTTGTGGAGTAATGGCTTCAATTTCCAAGCCGATGGGCATATCAATTTCATTTACTTCTTGCTCGTTTAGGATATTGGAGGCAAGCATATTTTTTTTAGCAATGGCTACTTTGCGGTCGCTACCGATCATTCCGATATAACCATTTCTTTTTTTTGAGGTTAAGGCTAGTATTTCTCTATCATAAGCATGGTTATGAGTTAAAATGACCACAAACGTATTTTCATCAAAACTCAATGCTTCAATAGCGGTAGCATGATGGTTCTTAATTAAAGTACATTCAGGGAGTTCAATACCTTCAAAGGCATCATAGCGTTCATCAATAAGCGTAACATCAAAATCAAGATCAGGAGCGAATTTAGCCAGTGCTTTTCCACAATGACCTGCTCCAAAAATATATAGCTTTTTTCTATTCATAATTGGTTCTATAAAAAGTTCTACTGTTCCTCCGCAGCACATGGCAAGTTCACTTACCAGGTTGTGTATCACAATTTTCGCCTCATTATTTTTCAACACTTCCAGCGCCTGTTCAATCACTTTTTTTTCGAGTGCTCCCCCACCAATGGTACCATCAATAGAACCGTTCTTATAAACTAACATTTTAGCCCCCGTTTTTCGCGGAGCTGAACCTTTTGTAGAAATTATAGTACACACTGCCGCTATAACACCACTATTCTCTATGTTAATTATTTTTTGATAAAGACTGCCCACAATAGATGAATTGGAGAATTAGAGATTAGTTGATTTGGAGAGTTAGAGAAGTAGATATTATTAAAATGCTTCCATTTTTGTTATAATTCTCTAATTCTCCAAATCAACGACTCACTATTTAGTAATAAACCATTCGTCTTACTTCTGCAATGTATTTTGCAAAACGAATAACCTGGCGGGTATAACCATATTCGTTATCATACCAAACGTACAATACGATATTTTTCTTATCAGGCCCTACAATGGTTGCCTGACTGTCAAATACCGATGGACAAGGGTTTCCGATAACATCCGTGGATACATATTCGTTTGAGTTGATATATTGGATCTGTTCTACCAATGCCCCGTTTAAGGCTGCATCTTTCATTATTTCATTCAATGCTTCCTTAGTAGTTTCTTTATCGATGGTCATACTTAAGATAGCCAAAGAAACATTTGGAGTTGGTACACGCACCGAGTTTGCGGTAAATTTACCCGACAATTGAGGTAACACTTTTTTCAAAGCACTTTCTGCACCGGTTTCTGTAATTACCATGTTTAATGCTGCGGAGCGCCCTCTTCGGTATTTTGGATGATAGTTATCCAATAAATTCTGATCATTTGTGTAAGAGTGAACAGTTTCAATATGTCCGCGGGCAATTCCAAATTTTGTATGTATTACTTGTAACACAGGCATGATAGCGTTAGTAGTACAAGATGCTGCCGAGAAAATGGTATCCTTTTTAATGTCAGTAGTTTCATGATTTACACCATACACTACATTGGGCACATTCCCTTTAGCAGGCGCTGTTAATAATACTTTTGCAATTCCTTTTGCTTTTAAATGGCGGCTTAATTCTTTATCGTCTCTAAAAACACCGGTATTATCAATTAACAACGCATCTTTTATTCCATAAGCAGTATAATCAACATCTTCCGGATTTTTAGCATCGATCATATATACGATATGACCATTTATAATTAAGGCTTTTTTCTCAAAATCTTCAACAATAGTTCCGGGGAAAGAACCGTGAACGGAATCTGTACGTAATAAATCGGCACGTTTTACTATTTCTTCATCGCTATTCCCTCTTGTTACAATCGCTTTTAAGCGCAACTGCTCCCCTTTACCTGCCTGCGAAATAAGTTCACGTGCAGCTAAACGTCCAATACGTCCAAAACCATACAATACCACATCTTTAGCAGTGATCGTAATTTTTTTACCAATAAGGTCCTTTAGTTTATTATTAATAAAATCAGCGGCTGTTTTAAAATTTTCTTTTTCCTGCGACCATTCAAACACTAATTTCCCAATATCAACACGTGAAGGGCAAACGTCAGCTTTTTGAATTTCTGTTGCCAGCATTACAGAATCTATAACATTGATAGGCTTTTTAACAATGTCTCTTGAATAAAGATGCAAATTCATTATTTCGCTTGCGCTTCTATCAAACAATTTATTTCTAAAAAGAATCAATTCAATAGATTTTTCAAACCAAAGTGAGCCCACAATTCCGATCAACTCAAGAGCCGCTCTTTCATGTTTGATCCAATCCTCCAGCTCAGTTTCATAAGAGTCCATAATTTTAACGTTCGTTGGTTTTAAAGTATCTAATGCCATATGTAAAGTTTTAAGCTCTTTCTAATTCTCCCTACAGAGAAAAGGTTTTAAAGAGCATGGTTTATAAATATAGTTTTAAAATATCAAAAAAAAACCACCCAAACATCAGCGAAACTTTTTACAATTTTCAAAGATGTTTGTGCGGTTTTCATTACACGTTCATATTTTTATATTATCCTAAATACGTTTTTAACAATTTACTACGGGAGTTATGACGTAATCTGCGAATAGCTTTTTCTTTTATCTGACGAACACGTTCGCGTGTTAGATCGAATTTTGCACCAATTTCTTCCAAAGTTAAACCATGGTTGATACCGATACCAAAAAACAATTTCACAACATCACGTTCTCTGTCTGTCAACGTAGAAAGGGAACGTTCAATTTCGCGTTGTAATGATTCATTCATCAATTCATTATCGGCACGTGGAGAATCATGATTCACCAATACATCCAACAAACTGTTTTCTTCACCATTTACAAAAGGAGCATCCATCGATACGTGACGGCCGGATACGCGCATGGTATCAGCAACTTTATCCTGTGGTAACTCAAGTATGATCGATAATTCCTCAGCACTTGGCTCACGCTCGTATTGCTGCTCTAATTTGGAGAATGCTTTATTGATCTTGTTTAAGGAACCTACCTGATTTAGAGGTAAACGTACAATACGGGATTGTTCAGCCAAAGCTTGCAAAATAGATTGACGGATCCACCATACTGCGTACGATATAAATTTAAAACCACGTGTTTCATCAAAGCGTTTTGCAGCTTTAATTAAACCTAAATTCCCTTCATTGATAAGATCGGGAAGGCTCAAACCTTGGTTTTGATATTGTTTTGCAACAGAAACAACGAAACGTAAATTTGCTTTAGTTAATTTCTCTAAAGCTACCTGATCTCCATCTCTGATCTTTTTTGCTAAGATAACTTCTTCATCGGCTGTGATCAATTCCTCACGTCCGATTTCCTGAAGATATTTATCCAAAGAAGCACTTTCGCGGTTGGTAATTGATTTGGTTATTTTTAGCTGTCTCATTTTTAATTTAGGTATTAAAATGGTTGTTAAAACGGAGTACAAAGATACTCCAACTATACATTATTAGCAATTTTATTTTTACAATTATTATACATTAAAACGTAGCGACTAACTTACTGATTGTTAATAATTTGCCTTTTACAAGATGAAGTCTAAATTCACCTCCATAAAGAGGCTTTTATCATCGATAAAAGAAAGAAAACAATTTTTCAATTTCCGCAATTTTACAGTGGGCAATTATTTAATTTAACAATTTATCAACAGGCAATTTTACATTTTAAACGAATCACTAATTGCCTACTGCATAATTGATTAATTGTCAAATTTCTCCTTAATTGGCTTCTGTAAAATTGCTAAATTGAAAAATTGATTTAACAAATTACATCCCAAAACCATAATAAGCCCTCATCCCGTTCGGATAAATTCCTTCTATAAGAACACCACCTTTTCTACTTTCAAGGGCAGTTTTAATGTCTTCTACAGTACTAACTTTCTTTTTGTCAATGTTTGTGATTATAAAGCCTTCTTTTATTCCTGCGCTCAATAATTTACCCGCATTTAATTTGCTGATGCGGATGCCGTTTTCAATGTTCAACTTTTTTATATCCGAAGCGTTAACCGGCTCAAAAACAGCTCCTAACAAAGAGGAAACTTCAACCTTTGGCCTTTCAACCACATCAAGGGTGCCATTTTTGTTTTTTAAAATAAGGGCCATTACTTTCACCTGATTATTTCTTTTCAGAGTAACATTTATTTTATCCCCGGGGCGATAGCGACTTATTTGCTCCTGCAATTCAGGCACATTATTTACAATATTATCAGCAACTTTTGTAATAACATCACCTTCTTGAATTCCTCCTTCTTCGCCAGAACCACCAGCTGTCAGGCCATTTACAAATACTCCTTTTATTTCAGTGATATTTTTTTCTTTTGCCAGCTTCGCATCCAGATCACGAATACTCACACCAATGAATGCGCGCTGAACTTCACCAAATTCCAACAGATCAGCAACTACTTTACGTGCCATGTTTACAGGAATTGCAAATGAATAACCTGTGTATGAGCCTGTATTAGAGGCAATTGCAGAGTTAATGCCTATTAGATCCCCTTTTCCGTTTACAAGCGCACCGCCACTGTTACCCGGATTTACGGCAGCATCCGTTTGTAAGTATGCTTCGATAGGGTTAAGGCCTTTTGACGGATCGTTCTCTATAATATTAATATTGCGGGCCTTTGCACTAATAATACCTGCGGTAACTGTAGAAGTAAGATTAAACGGATTTCCAACTGCCAATACCCATTCTCCTATTTTTACATTATCGGAATTTCCATAGGCCATAAAAGGCAATTCGGTTTCTTTTATTTTTATAAGTGCCAGGTCGGTGGTTGGATCCTTACCAATAACTTCGGCAGTATAACTACGTTTGTCGTTAAGTGTAATTTCTATTTTTTCAGCGCCATCTATTACGTGATTGTTGGTTACAATATAACCATCATCCGAAATAATCACCCCTGAACCACTTCCTGTTTGAGCCTCGCGTTGCTGAGGAGCTCGCTGACCAAAAAAGCCGCGCAATGGATCATAAAAATATTGATTTTGGTTGTTTTGCGCCTGATAAGTAGTTTTTACATTCACCACAGAATGAACTGACATTTCTGCAGCAACTGTAAAATCGACTGTACTTTCTGGCGTTGTACCCGGCAAGTTTACATACTTTACGGGTGCTTGATAAGCCAATTGTGAATTCTCCTGTGTTGAACCACCTTTAATTAAATAATTGAGACCTAAAGCAGATACACCGCCTAGGGTTGCGATTATGAATGCGCCTGCAATTTTTTTCATGGTTATATTGTTTTAAGTTTGAAATTAATCTTTTACTGAGATTGATAAACTGTACCAGCTTTTACTTTTAACTATAACACAAAGTTTGTTCCCAATATTATCCTTTGAACTTATTTTAACAATAATTAACTTCAATTTGCAAAGGTTGTTTAACTTTACACCTCAAAATCTATTTTCAACAAAACAAGGTCGTAAAATCAATGAGTAATTTTAAAGAAAAATCACAGTCATTTATTATTGGCTTAATGGCTGGGCTACTCATTGCCGGTGGATTTTTCATTTTGAAATTGGACGACTATTTTAAAGAACTCAATTTTTATAAAAATATTGCAAAAACTTTTGTTTCAGATTCCAAAAACCTCGAATCGTCAGTAAAATCAGAAGATACAGAACCTGTTAAAGAAAAAAAAGCAAAGCCTGCCCTTTCACAAGATAAATCAATTTCCAGTGTAGATTCCATTGATCTGAAAAAAACAAAAACAGACATGGTTTTAGATGCCGATACATTAAAAAAGTATTTATCAATGGACACAGCGGCATCTAAAAATACTTCCGCAATTACAAGCTCTTCGTCAGAGGATATTGTGGTAAGAAAAGATGAATTACTTTCCACTAAAACCGTTGAAATAATAAATTTGAGTGCCGTTGCAAGCAGCAGAAACTCTAAAGATTCCTTGCTTCAAAAAGTTAGTGGGATCAAGGATGATAAAAACATCACCAAACAATTTATTAATATCGAATTATGGCAATCGCCTTTAAATTATAGAGGTTATAAAATGAGCAAATATAAAATTGCCCTTTACGGTGTAACCTCTTTAGAAGCATTAAAAGTTTATAGTCTTGATGATGTTATTTATCTTAAAAATGGAGCAATTGTAAATAAGCTTGAAAACTCAAGTGAATTCAGGCCATACGAACGCATTACAGAAGAAAACCTGATCAGTAAACTAAAATAAGTTAAAGTTTGAAGTTCAAAGTTTAAAGTTCAAAGTTAGAAAGTTGAATAGTATACCTCAACGAAATATCTTGGGCATATTCAACTGTTAGACTCCAATCAACATTTAAACTTTATACTTTCCAGATTTGAACTTTAAACTTTCCAACTTTGAACTTTAAACTCTAAAATTTTGACTTTAAACTTCTACAAATACCAGGGAACAGGAAACGATTTTATTATTATCGATAATCGCGATCTGAAATTTGAACGTACCAACAATGCTTTGGTAGCAGAGCTTTGCGACAGACGATTTGGAATAGGCGCTGATGGTTTAATGTTATTACAAACCAAAGCAGGTTACGATTTTGAAATGGTGTATTACAACTCCGATGGCAACGAAAGTAGTATGTGTGGTAATGGCGGCCGTTGTATTGTTGAGTTTGCACGTACTTTAGGTCAGGTAGAAAAAACAGCACATTTTATTGCCACTGATGGAGCACACGAAGCTATCGTAAAACCGGGCTTCATCACTCTTAAAATGAACGATGTAAACGAAATAGAACTCAACGAAGATCATTCATTTTTGAATACCGGTTCACCGCATTATGTAACCTTTATAGACGATGTAATTACTTATAATGTAGTGGAAGAAGGCAGAAAAATACGCAACAATGATCGTTTTAAAAACGGTGGAACAAATGTAAATTTTATTGAAAAACAACATACCGATCTGTTTGTTCGTACCTATGAGCGTGGGGTTGAAGATGAAACCTATTCCTGCGGAACGGGTGTAACAGCAGCTGCTTTGATAGCATCTATTAAAAATATTTCAACCGGGCCAGACTATTGCAATATCAAAACATTGGGTGGAAATTTAAAAGTAAAATTCACAAAGCATTCTGATAATTCATTTACCGATGTTTGGCTGGAAGGACCTGCCACTTTTGTTTTTAAAGGAGAAGTAGAAATATAATATTGAAAATGAATTCCACAAAACAATATCAACTCTCAATCACTAAACAATTCAGTGAAAATGATTTGTTAAAAGGAGTATATATTACAGTAATTCATGCAACGAGGATCCCACCGCATATAGGCTTGATCATAGATGGAAAATATCATTCGCTTTCTATAAAAGGGCAAGACATCAATATTGCTGTTGCAGCTTTAATAAAAAATACAAATCAACGGAAGATCCCTTCTTTATTCATAAAAATAAAACCTCACAGCACATTCAGTGAACTTTATTTGAAAGAACATTTCGTTACAAATATTCAGCAATTTCCAAGAGTGGATACTGGTGTGGCAACCTGTTTGAGCCCCATTAAATTATTCTTTGATGAAGTATATAATGTACCGATGGCTGATATCAACTATTTGTTTGAACTTGTTCCAAGGCTTTATTCGGAAGGACTAATAGAAAATTCCACTACATTGTTTATTGATGAAACAACCTACCAATTGCCTGTTTATACTAATTCGGAAATAAATGCAGGAATAGTTGAGGTAAGAAATGAATTCAAAAAAAAACATCCTTAAGGAACTTAGAACATTAGATTGCTTATCTTTAGAGCCTGTTTACTTTTGATTCAAAGTAGCTTCTAACCTTCCGACAATTTCTCGACTTCGCTCGAAATGACAGCGCGCATGGGTCATTTCGAGCCTGTCGAGAAAGGTGCGGTGGCTTTTATAAGCAATATTGTTATTTTTTGTATAAAATTTAAACAGGCTCTTAATGAATCTAAAAATTTTCCAATAAATATGAAACTTAAAGGACAAAATATTTCAATCAGGGCCATTGAACCAGCTGATATAGATATTTTGTATCAATGGGAAAATGATACTGAAACGTGGAGTGTGAGTAGTACACAAGCCCCTTTTTCGCATTTTGTGCTGGAGCAGTATATAGCAAGCGCTCATCAGGATATTTACACAGCAAAACAGCTGAGATTGATGATTGACCTCCCTCCTACTCCTTTATCAAATAATGAGACAGGTCGTACCATTGGATGCATTGATTTGTTTGACTTTGAGCCAAATCATCAACGTGCCGGAATCGGGATTTTAATTGCTGATAAGAGTGATAAAAGAAAAGGTTATGCTTCTGAAGCATTGGAAATCCTTATCGAATATTGTTTTTCTATGTTGAATTTACATCAGTTATTCTGCAATATTGCTATTGATAATGAAGCCAGTGTTTTGTTATTTCAAAAACATGGTTTTCAGATCACCGGAGTTAAAAAGCAATGGATCCGTGATGGAAATGAATTTAAAGATGAATTGTTCCTTCAATTGATTCGTAGTTAAATCTCCCTGAATTCCCTTTAAATAGTAGAATTTAAAAACACACATGAAGTTTTCCTTTCGAAATATAATTTTATTTTCCTTGTTTTCGGCTGTTATCCTTACGATGGTGTATTGCGGAAGTTCTGAAAAAAAAACTCCTGCTTCAGCCCTCACTAAAGAGAGCCTTTACCTAAACCACAGTGATTCAGCAAAGTACGTGGGCATGAGCCAATGTAAACTCTGTCATCAGGATATTTACAATTCGTTCATACAAACAGGAATGGGCAAAAGTATTGAGCGTGCCAGTAAACAAAAAAGCTCCGCTAAGTTTGATAAACATTCCATAATTTATGATAAGTATTTAGATTTCTATTACCAGCCGGTTTGGGAAGGGGATAGTATGAAAATTATGGAGTTTCGTTTAAAAGGAAAGGACACGATTTTTAAGCGCATCGAAAAGGTTGATTATATTATAGGTTCGGGGCAGCATACCAATTCACACCTTTACAATGAGAATGGTTATTTACATCAAATGCCAATGACATATTATACTCAAAAAGGAAAATGGGACTTCCCTCCCGGATTTGAAAACGGCTTTAACACTCGTTTTTCGCGCAAGATAGGTTTGGAATGTATGAGTTGCCATAATTCATTACCTGATTTTGTTCAGGGTTCAGAAAATAAATTTAATGTTTTACCCGAGGGTGTAAGTTGTGAACGCTGCCATGGCCCCGGCAGTATACATATTCAACAACGCTCAACTGGGACAAAAACAGATACTTCAAAATATATCGATTATTCGATCGTTAACCCAGGAAAACTATCTATCGACAGGCAGTTTGATGTTTGCCAACGTTGTCATTTACAAGGGAATACAGTTTTGAAGGAAGGTAAATCGTTTTTTGATTTCAAACCGGGTATGACATTATCGGATCACATGACGGTGTTTTTACCACGTTATAAAAATTCAGATGATAAATTTATAATGGCTTCCCATGCAGATAGGCTAAAACAAAGCGAATGTTTTATAAAAAGTTATAAACCCGAAAGCGATCCCGGTTCTTTACGGCCCTATAAAAATTCGTTGACCTGCGTTACTTGTCATAACCCGCATGTAAGTGTGAAAGTAACCGGTAAAGAGGTATTTAATAATGCCTGCAAAAGTTGCCATGGAAGTACGAATCAAACTTTATGTCAAGAGAAACAAGAAATAAGAACCAAGAATAAAGATAACTGTGTTGGTTGCCACATGCCAAAATCAGGCTCAACGGATATCCCACATGTTACTGTGCACGACCATTTTATACGCAAACCGGTCAAAAAAGAAGAAATTGAAAAATTAAAAGAATTTATTGGCTTATATGCTGTTAATGAAAGAGATCCAAGCAATGCAATAAAAGCAAAAGCATATATCCAGCAATATGATAAGTTCGAAAGCAATCCAATATTCCTTGATTCTGCAAAAAAATATTTATCTGATAAAACGGTAAATGATGTGAAACAAAATTTCGAAGAATTAGTACATTTATATTTCATCAAACAGGATTTTTCTAAAATTTTAAAATATGTAGATCAAGTTGGTAAAGAAGTAGTACTGAACGCTGTTCTTACAAAAAAATCCTGGGACAATGCCAATGCCTGGACACTATACCGCATTGCCGATGCGTATTCCAGCTCAGGTAATGTGCAGGATGCATACATCTTTTATAAAAAAGCAAATGACCTCGCACCCTATATTCCGGAATTTAAAAACAAATTAGGGACATCACTAATGGCACAAAAAAAAGTTCCGGAAGCAATGGTTATTTTTTCGGAAATATTAAAAGAGAATCCTAAATTTGTACAGGCACTCAATAATCTGGGATATGCGAATTTAGTATCAGGTAATATTCGGCAGGCCGAAGCGTTTTACAATAAGGCATTAAATCTTGATCCGGATTATGAGCCCTTATTGATGAATGTTGCCGGTTTATTTATTTACAAGAAAAATTACACGGAAGCGAAACAAATATTAAATAAAGTAGTAAAAAAGAATCCTGCAAATATGCAGGCAAAACAAGTGTTGGAGCAATTAAAGGAAATTAAATAGTTTAATGCGTCCCCTGACAGGGTTTCAAACCCTGTTAGGGTTAAAAACACTGTCTATTAATTTAGTATCCTTTATATATCAAATAGAACCTAAAAGCTTAATACTACCCCTAACAGGGTTTGAAACCCTGTCAGGGGAATAAAAGATATGGCAAAAAAGAAAAAATCATTTTTAAAAAAAACAATTATTGTATTACTACTCACCTTGCTTATTGTTGGTGGGATAGGTGGCTATTATGCGTATAAAACTATTTATCAACCCAACATAAATTCAATTGATAAAAAGTCGCAAATTATTTATATCCCTACAGGCTCTAACTTTGATGATGTTCTGGATATTTTAAATGATAATAATATTTTAAAAAATCAATCTACTTTCGAATTCCTTGCCGAAAAAAAGAAATATAAAGATGCAGTAAAACCCGGTAAATACCGCATATTAGCGAAAATGAGTAACAATGAACTGATCAATTTACTAAAATCAGGAATTCAGGAACAGGTCGAATTAAATTTTAATGGTATAAAGTCTACAAATCAACTTATTTCCAGATTGTGCAGACGAATTGAAGCTGATTCGATTTCATTATATGAAGCCATGAATGATAATGGTTACCTGAGTAAATATGGCTTAAATCCTGATAATGTGCAAACCTTGTTTATCACGGGTACTTATAAGTTTTATTGGAATACTTCGGTTGATGAATTTTTCGAAAGGATGAGTAAAGAGTACAAAAATTTCTGGACAGCCGCTCGTAAAAAGAAAGCAAAAGAAATAGGATTCTCTCAAACAGAGGTTGCCGTATTGGCCTCTATTGTGCAGGGAGAGCAATGCTGCGATAATGCTGAAAAAAAAATAATTGCAGGTTTATATATTAACAGGTTAAAACAGGATATGCTGTTGCAATCAGATCCAACCGTTATTTTTGCTATCGGAGATTTTTCTATTCAACGTGTTTCATTTGAACAAACCCGTTTTGAATCGCCCTATAATACATATATCAACAAAGGTTTACCTCCCGGCCCAATTAGTTTTATACAGAGCTCATCAATTGATGCAGTTCTTAATTATGAAAAAAGCAGTTACATTTTTATGTGTGCAAAAGAAGATCTGTCGGGCAAACATTACTTTGCTAAAACGTACGAGCAACATTGTGTATTCGCGCAAAAGTACCGTGATGCTTTAAATAGCAGAGGGATCCATTGAGCCTCCTTTCCAAAAATGTCATAAATTAAGAAGCCATCGCACATATTTCGACAGGCTCAATATGACCAGCGCGCGTAGTCAGTCAGAGCTTGTCGAAGACCTTGGGCCGGCCTTTCTGTTTGAAAAGCCCTTAATTTAATGACATTGCCATCTCCCCCATCCTTTTTGGGGCAGAGGAACGAATAATCATTTAACTATTCTTAATAAATAGATTCTTATATTTGCACAAAACAACTAATTTATGACAAAGATCAGATTCGGTACAGATGGCTGGAGAGCTATTATAGCAAAAGACTTTACTGTTGATAACGTTGCCCGTGTAACTATTGGAGCTACGGAATGGTTAAAGAAAAATTTTGATAAACCAACAGTTGTGGTTGGCCATGACTGCCGTTTTGCGGGTGAATTGTTTGCAGAAACAACCGCTAAAGTATTTGCCAATAGTGGTATAAAAGTATATTTGGCCAAAGACTTTGTTTCTACCCCAATGATATCATTAGGTGCGAAAACATTAGGTACGTCTTTAGGAGTTATCATTACAGCTTCACATAATCCACCATCATACAATGGTTATAAACTAAAAGGTGGTTTTGGCGGTCCATTATTATCGGAGGATATTCAAAAAATTGAAGATATTATTCCTACTACCAATTCTATTGATCTTGAAAAACTTTCTATTGCTGATTTTGTAAAAGCAGGATTGATCGAATATGTTGATCTGGAAACAATGTATGTTGACCATGTAGAGCGGAATTTCGATATGGAGGCTATTCGTAATACGAAAATGAATTTCGCTTATGATGCCATGTATGGTGCCGGACAAAATGTAATGCGCAGATTATTACCTGATATTACCTTCATGCATTGTGATTACAATCCAGGATTTGAAGGACAAGCTCCCGAACCAATCCATAAAAACTTACAACCATTTTCTTCATTAATTATTGAAAGCGGAGATATTGATTGTGGATTAGCAACTGATGGAGATGCCGACAGGATAGGTTTATACAATAACAAAGGAGAATTTGTTGATTCGCACCACATCATTCTTTTATTGATCAACTATTTGGTTAAAGAGAAAAAATTTACTGGAAAAGTAGTGAACGCATTTTCTGTAACACCACGTGTGAAAAAAATGTGCGCTCATTATGGTTTGGATTATCAGGTTGTAAAGATTGGATTTAAGCACATTGCAGGCATAATGCTTTCGGAAGATGTATTGCTTGGTGGTGAAGAGAGCGGAGGGATAGCAATAAAAGGCCATATCCCTGAGCGCGATGGTATTTGGATGGGTTTAACGATATGGGAATATATGGTAAAATCAGGTAAATCGTTGGATGACCTTATCCAGGAAGTGTATAAAATTGTTGGTGAATTCAAATTTGAACGCAGCGATATGCACCTGAAAGAAGAAGTGAAAGTGGCTATCGTAGAAAATTGCAAAAACAATAACTATAGTGCTTTCGGACCTTATAAAGTGGATCGCGTTGAAACAATTGATGGCTGGAAATATTTCTTTGACAATGGTGATTGGTTAATGATACGGGCATCGGGAACAGAGCCTGTACTGCGTAACTATGCTGAATCAGAAACTACTGAAAAAGCTTTCGCTATTTTGAAAGCCGCTGAAAAAGCATTGTTGGGATAAACCTTTCTTAACCCCTTTTAAACTAGAAGCTCATTGAATTATTTTCAATGAGCTTTTTTTTGTTTTAAAAATCAAAATTAAGTTTCTGAATGCAATTGAAATCTGAGTTTTTATAACCAACCAAAACATTTGAACAAAACGTCTCCGATTTTTTTTCGAAACCTCATGCTATCACATAGCAAGACCTGTCAGGTTTTAAAAACCTGACAGGTCTATAAAATTGGTAAATCTGTTGTAAGCGATTTAGTATTATTTGGAATCCGACAATTTTTAATTAGATTTGAAAAGCATTAAAAAAATATGAAATGACAAACGAGGAAAAAATTAACCTCATCGGACAAAAGATCCTGATCCTTTCTTCGAATTTAGATACATATCAGGCTGAACTGCAAACGCTAAAAATTCAGCTGCTCCAACTTCAACAACAAAATCCGGCATTTCAAAAACAGGGTATTAACCTTCCCCCATTAATTCCTTCTCCTGTGCCTAAAGTAGAGGATATTCCGGAAATAAAAACAGTACCTGTTGAGTTGAAACAGGATCCAATTCTTGTTGTTCCTCCTCCTATTCATAAAATTGAACCTTTGGAAAAGCCGATAACGCAGATCCCTTTAAATACAATCAATCAACAAAATCCAACACCTCAATTTCAATTCAAGGCTCCTGTTTTTACGCCACCACCACCTCGGAAGAAAAACGAAATGTGGGAAAAGATCGAAAAACAGTTTGCAGAAAACTGGACCGGGATTTTGGGTTCGATCATATTGGTTATTGGTGTTGGTTTTTTAGGGATCTATGCCGCTCTTAAAGTTTCAGCAATCGGTAGGTTCATGCTTATATCCGGTTTTGCAGCGCTTTTGGGAGGAGTGTTCTTTTATCTTCATAAAAAAGAAGACTGGCTCAAGCTTGCATTATGGTTGCGAAGCAGTGCAGGAGCTATTTTTCTTTTTGCATGTGTTGGCGCTAATGGCATACCGGGGCTTAAGTTCACGGATAATGAAACGGCAGGGTTACTCCTGTTATTTTTAGGGATCGCTGTAAACTTGTTTCTTGGTTATATTGGTGGAAAACAAAGTTTTGCCTCCCTGCATGTTTTGTTGAGCCTCGTGAGTGTGGTTATAATGCCACTGTCGCCATTATCGTTAATTGTTGGAGGTGTAGTGACTTTATTTGGAGTTGCGCTTACCTACCGCGAAAAATGGGATTATCACCTGTTATTTACAATATCCAGCTTTTTTGTTTTCCATTTATTCTATTGGAATTCGCTGCATCATGTTATTTCACAGCAGGAGCGCATTACCGGTATCATTACAATCCTGGTTATTGGTTTAGCTGTAGCATTGGTTCATTACCGGAAAGTATATACTACCAAAGAATTTGAGGCCGCTCCTTTTACTGTTCACCTTGTTAATTGGTTTTATTTTGGTTTGGGATTGTTTTTGTATTCCAATGGAAGCCGTAATTCCACATTTTTTTTAGCAGCCGGTTCAATTGCAGCCTTTCTTTTAGCAAGAAAAGCAAAGAAATTAGAAATAAGATGGCTTTACCTTACCGATACCTTAATTGCTCAGTTTACAGCAATAATAGCACTTGCAACACTTAACCGCTGGCAAGTTGATGGTTTAGTGATCATGGCGGCCATTTTTGCGGAAGGACTGCTGTTTTTAGTCATTTCTCAAAAAGAAAAGGACGAATTACTCTATAAGATCGGGACAGTTACCTTAAATTTAACTGGTCTCTCTTTATTGATCTATAGCCTTACAACGATTGATTATTCCAACCAATCATTGATCATCAATCACGCGATCACCGTTTTAAGTGCGGCTGTTTTAGGGCTGACCTACCTGATCTATTCCAACAAAAACACGATGGATGTAAGTGCTTTATTCAGGCCATTTAATATTTATCTAAATAAAAAAACAAAACATCCTGTTTTAGCAAATCTACTTGCAGGATTATTTATAAGCTATTACCTTCAGGTATACCATTTTAACTGGAGTATTTATTCCGTTGCAGCGCTTCTTATCGGCTTGCTTTTCTTACGAAACAAGATCCAATCCATTGAGTTGTTATTTGTTTCAGTTATACTATTGTTTGGCGCACATATTATTAACTGGTGCCAGCTGTATGACCATCAATCTGATGGACAGCCACTTATCATTTCACTCGGGCTTCCAATTATCGCTGCTTCGTTTTTAAGTGTTCGTTGGTCATTCTCAGATCAATTCTCCAAACATTTTAATTGGGCAGGTATTTACCTGATAACCACCCAATTGATCATATTAAGCTATTATTTGCTTTATCCGGTGTCCATTTTAGCTCCGGGTGGCTTATGGTTAATTTTATCTGCAATAGCCATTACAACAGCCAAAATCATGTCGAAAAGCTCAATTGACTTCCATAGAGCAGAACGGTATATTTTACATGCAGGTTATGTATTGATAGGCTTGTTCCTGATCAGGAATATGGCTTTTCACTTTTCTACAGAAGAATTCTGGGGCCCCTTAAAAGGGAGAATATGGATAGACCTGCTTGCAGTCTCCATTTTTATGTTTTGGGGAATTACCAAAAAAGAGGAACCCAGCAACTATAAAAGCTGGAAATATTTGCATCCGCTGTTTCTTGAGCTTATTCTGTTGTTTTCGGTTATAAACATTGCTATTGAATTAAACTACAGCTATTTACCTTTAGTTTGGATCTCCCTTGCTATTGTTTCCTCTATTCTTGCAGGTTGGAAGCACACAGGTATTGACAGACTGCATGTTTACTCTTTCGGACTTTTTATCTTATCCATATTCCATCAGCTTATTCTGTATAATTCAACAATGAATTATGTAGGCAGGCCATTAACCTATTTGGATCAGCCTTTCCAACTGGCTTGCATTTTCATTGTTTTAGCCTTTAGCTATTTGGTGTTCTTCTATAAACGTGCAGTGTTACTAACCATTAACTGGCCGCATGTATTGCAGTTCATGAAACCATTAACAGATGCTCTTTATGAACGTGCTGCTTTTATTGGCGTGTATTTATTTTGTGCCTTTCTTTTATTGATCTCTTATTTTATGTTTGCACCTGTATCTTCAATCGTTCCGGGAGTTATATGGCTTTTATTATCGATAATTGCAGTTACTTTATCTTTTCAAAATCAATCATCAAATTTTATTGGTGTTGACAGGTATTTACTGCATATCGGCTATATATTTATCGGATCTTTTCTTATCAGGCATCTTTTGGTTCACATTCAAGTGGAAGGGTATGCCGGTCCATTTAAGATCCGCTTCCTGATCGAACTTTTAGCGCTTGCCGTATTTGTTTATTGGGCTACTTTAAAACCTAAAACCATTCGGTACAAAAGTTGGGATCTGCTGCATCCATTATTTATAGAGTTGATATTTGTGTTTACTGTTTTTATAATTGCACTCGAGGTAAATGCTATCTGGCAGCCATTGATATGGATGATCGTAGCTTTTGTATTGGCCTTTGTTGGCAACAATAAGCAATGGAATTTGTCGAGGCTTGTATTTTATTCGCTTATCATGTACTGGATAGCGGCATTCCAAACCACCTTTGTTACCAGCACCTATATCGTCCCTTCAACTGAAATGCTTAACCAACCATGGGTATATGGAACAGCCTCTGTTTTATTTCAGTTTATTTTTCTTGCTTATTTTTATATGAAATGTTCGTTGGAAAATATTGAAGTCCCACGATCACTTTTGTTTCTGAATCGCTACATCACCTTAATTAATAACAAAAGGAATGTTTACATATTCTATCCACTGATCATTTGTACTGCAGTATTTTTATACTGGAGCTATGACAGCTCCATCCTCACCTTACTATGGGTATTGGAGTGTGCAATCGTTTTTATAATAAGTATTTTATTAAAGGAACAACATTTCCGGTACATTGCTTTAGGCTCCCTTGCCATTTGTATCATACGGCTGGTATTTTATGATATGGTACAGGCAAGTACGCTTAACCGTGCCTTGGTATTTTTAGGTGTTGGATTAATTATGTTAGGCATGAACTCCTTGTACAACAAGTTTAAAACCCGTTTTTAATGAGCAGAGGCCACATTGTTTTTTTGCTGTTAATATTGTTTGGAGGAACATTCATTGTTTTTACTTTGTATAAACAAAAGTCCCGGGCTCCTTTAGGCATGAGCTTCTCTCCTGTTTTCCAGTTAATAGGTAAATCAACACGATCAACGGATATAGCGCTTACCCGCATGTTGCCAATTGACCAAATGGATGAGAAGGACTATGGTGAGGCTATTGCAAAAGAATATCTGTTGCAAACAGATACAAAAGATAAAAATTATATTTATTTAAATGCCCTGATCAGGGAGGTTTCGAAGTTTTCTAAAAAGAAATTTAATTATCAGGTATTCATTGTTTCAAGTTCTGCTGCTAATGCTTACGCTTTGCCAGGCGGTGTTATTTGTGTTACTGAAGGATTATTGAGCACCATGACATCTGAAGCGCAGATCGTATCGATATTATCACATGAAATGGGACATATTGAAAGAGGGCATTGCTTCGATGCAATTAAATTTGAACTTGCGTTTAAAAAAATCAAATCAGGTACAACAGGTCAGTTGGCGGATATCGCAATAAATTGCTTTTTGCGTCATTCCTTCAGCAAAACACAGGAAAATGATGCAGATGAATATGGGTATGACCTGTTGGTTTTAACCCAATATGATCCTACGGCATGCTGTGAATCATTTAAGCAGCTGCAGAAACAAGAGTTTAAAAGCCGACAATCCACTATTGTTAGTGACTACTTGGATACGCATCCCCCATTACCTTTACGCATCGAGAAATCGGGACAAAATGCTTCGCAATGGTGGAAAGAACATCAGGATGAAAAACGGTATGTGGGGCACAAAAATTTGATTGATCGTATTTCTATGCGTGAACAGGCTTATGAAAATGAGTGGATAAAAGAAGGTAGTATTTTGTAAGGTTAATCTCAGTCCCTTAATTTGGGCATTCGCATTTTTGAAAAAAAACGGTGGGTTGGGAATTTACTCATGAGTGAGATCGAGGGGCTTCAATCGGAGGAATCCCTAGCAGGTTTAGCGTTCGATTGATGATGCCAGCGGCATCACATGTTTATAAAAATAAAACGTTCATTACCCTATACGACTCCAGCCGGAGTCGAACACTAT
>JAZJZM010000012.1:197904-352478 GCA_040389865.1 Bacteroidota bacterium
TACCTTCTATAAACATGCGAATCCTCTGGATTCTTTTTATTGTCTAGGCCAAATATTCCTTTGAGTTTAGACGGTTTTTAAGTAAATAATTGTCTGAAACTTTCATTTATGAGTTTAAGTGCTAGTAAAATAATACTATTTTCTAATAATATATTCTACTTTTTCGGGATTCATCTTAACAGACCTTATTTCAGAAGGGTATTTTAGCAATTGAACTTTAAGTTTATTACTTCCGGGTTCCATTTTTAAATAATCAACTACTACACGGAACTGCAAAGCATTAATTTTCTCATAATTCTGAAAGGCTACACTGTATTTTATGGATACTTTATCCGGAAAGAGCTTAAGTACGTAGCCTGAAGGCAAATTTTCCACTTCAATAGGTAATTCAATAGTTGCTTCCGTGAATTTAGTAACATTCACAGTTGCCTGAACTGATGATTGAGAAAGGTCCATCATTTTCAAGTCAGGTGTTTTTAAAATGCGGAGTTTTAATGAAAGAGAATCGGTGATGTTTTTTAAATACACCGGCTCTGTTTCAACATATTTGATTTTATCAATGAGGTCGGCAGCACCAGAAATTTTAATATGGTTAGGGTTCAACTTAATTGAATCGGTCTGTTGATAGAGCTTATCAAAGTCGAGTTTTAGGTTTGCTTTTACAGGTACTGTTTTGCTTATTTTTTTACTAAAATTCAGGAATAAAGTATCAGGGTAGATCTTAACAACTTTTATATCATCAAACTGGGATGTAACTTTATCGATCCTTGAATTGGTAAGTAGGTAATAATGATTTTTTATTCTTAAGGGTTTCGAACCTTTTATATCAATCAATACAGGTTCTTTTTTTCGCTTAAATTTATAAATAAGCAAGTTAAAACCGCTTGATCTTACATCAATATCGATGGTTTCGGGTAAGTTGTTAGAAATTACTTTATCTGAAGGCCGGTTTACATAGCTTACCGGGAAGCTGAGTTCGATAGTGTAATCTTTTGAAAGCGACATTGTCACCCAAAAAAAAGCAGATGCTAATAAACAAAACAAAAAAGTTACCACCCGCCTGTTTAAGCGGATACCACCTTTTTCGGAAGCGTTAGGAATAGTATTAAAAAAAGGTATTTTCATTAGTCCTCCCAACCTTGTTAATAATTTCAAGTTTCAGGTTGCCGTACTATGTTTTTCAAGTTTCAAGTTTGGTACCATGAAGTACCGAAAACTTGAAACTTTAAAAACCGGATTTTTTTTAATTATTTTTGTTCTGCACCAATCATAGTGGAAGAATCCATAGAAACGGCACTTTTCTCAATTTTAAGTTTGTGTCCACCTTCTACTTCAATCAAAAAAGTAGTGTCCTGTACATCTACAATTTTTCCATGAATTCCACCAATGGTAACAATTTTATCACCTTTCGCGATATTAGCACGGAATTTTTTTTGATCTTTTGATTTTTTTAATTGAGGACGGATCATAAAAAAATAAAATACTACAATAATTAAAATTAAAGGAATAAATTGTCCTAATCCTCCGGCTTGACCGCCTGTCATTAATAAGATACTTGTTGGATTCATCGTTTTTTGTTTAGTTGTTGGTTATTAGTTGTTGGTTATTAGTTGTTAGTTATTAGTTGTTGGTTGTTAGATGTTAGATGTTATATTTTAGTTCTTTGTAATCATTTTCAAATTAGCACATCAGTAAATTTGCACATCAGCCCATCATCTATTGTTCCGGAACAATAATGGAAGCACTGATGGTTAATGTTTTAGTGCTCGGATTACAATTGGTCACCAACGTTATTGTTTTTTCTACCAAGCCCGATTTGCCCTCGCTGTCAAATACTACATCAATTTTACCCTCTTGCCCCGCTTTTACAGGTTGTTTTGAGTAAGTGGGAACAGTACAACCGCAGCTACCTTGTGCTGATGAAATAACGATATCGGAGCCACCGGTATTTTTAAAGATAAAAGAGTAAGATACTTTTTCACCTTGTGTAACGGTACCAAAATCATGTTTTTCTTCCGAAAATGCAATAACAGGTTCAGAACCTGCTTCAACAGGCACACCAGATGCAGTAGATGGAACATTGATCACATCGGTTGAAATATCAGTTTCACCTTCTTTTTTTGTTTCCTGATTACAAGCCGCTGTTAGGATAAACATAAAAGCACCCGTTATATTTATGATTGAACGTGTTTTCATTTTTATTATACTACGATATTACTTGGTTACGGATATTACTTGGTTACGAATAACGAATAGTTACGAATTTACGAAACTGTATTTGCTATTGCTAATTGCTAAGTTGTTAAATTGTTTTTTGCCTATTGTAAAATTGCCAAATTGTTTTTAATTGTTCCTCTACTCCATTAATCCTCTACCAATTTTATTCAATTTTTTTTCAGCTTTAAAATCGATAAGGAGTTTATCCAAAATACCATTAATAAAAAGTTTACTTTTTGGTGTACTGTATATTTTTGATATTTCAATAAATTCATTCAATGAAACTTTAACCGGAATATTGGAAAAAAATAATATTTCAGTGATGGCCATTTGCATAAGTAAAACATCCATCATTGCAATACGCTCCACTTCCCAGTTTTTTGTTTTATCACCAATTAGTTGTTTCGTTTCATCATACTGTATAACGGTTTGACGAAACAGGTCCTTTATAAACTGCTCATCCTCTTCTCTATCCTTATACAAAGGTAATAAAGCAAAATCGGGATTTGAATTTTCTTTAAATGACTCAATTGTTTTTACAACCATTGGATTTACAAGATAAATATCATCTCCCCAATGCAAGTTTCTTTCCTCGTAAAAATGGTTCAGCAATTCAAAATCAGCCATGTGCTCTTTGAAAACTTCAATGGCAAAATCAAGATGTGTTTTATACGAATCATCAGAAACATTCATATATTTATCATACTCTTCACTCGCCTTAATATTGTTGAATATTTTTTTAACAAGCTCAAACTCGTTAGACCAACTGATTCTTCTGTTATTCATTTCGCGCTTCAAATGAATATTTTCTACAAGCTGCAAAATAAATTTATTCTCAATAAATTTTAGATTCGGATTTAGATCGTTGCTCGTTGGAAGTCTTTTGTTTTTAGCCTCTTCACTTAATACAGTAGCTACGTGATGCAATTCTACCAGAAATGCTAACTGGTAGATATAGAGATCGTAAATTTTATCTATTCCGGTAAAAAGATCACGTTCGCCTCTTGGCAGATCCTTATTATCGGATTGAAAAAATGCGTACAACGCCTGCATTACTTTTATTCTTAAATACCTTCTGTTTAACATTCCCTACTTTGAATTACGAATCTTTATTAATATACGAATTTTAAGCATCCCATCATCACAATCTCAAGTCAACACCCTTTCGGCAAATGCTCAGAAAAAAATTCCAGGGGGAACTTGTTGCTTCGAACTAACAACTAAAAACTAACAACTATCAACTAAACCCTAAAAACCTAATTTAACCTTACCAATATCAGCAATACGTTTTTCGGCAAGGCGATTAGCAGCCATATACGTAGGAATGTTTTGTTCCTTGGCTACTTTAAATATATTCAATGTTGTCTGATATATTTTTTCGGCATGAGCCAATGCACGCTCACGGTTATAACCTTCCAGCTCATAATAAACATTAATGATACCTCCGGCATTTACCACAAAATCGGGAGCATATAAAATGCCTTTTTCAATAACCATTTTGCCATGTATGTTTTCATCAGCTAACTGATTGTTTGCCGATCCGCAAATAATGGAACATTTTAAACGATTTAATGTATCTGTATTTACGGTTGCACCAAGGGCACATGGAGCATAAATGTCCATTTCCATATCGTACACCATTTCAGCAGAAATAACTTCAGCACCTGTTTCTTTTGCAACTGCCTTTAAACGTGCTTCGTTGATATCATTAATAAAAACTTTAGCACCATCTTTTACGAGGTAATTAACAAGGCTTTCGCCAACATGTCCAATTCCCTGTACTACTACTTTTTTACCTGATAAACTTTCGTTCCCCCATTTTTCATGAGCAGATGCTTTCATTGCAATATAAACACCATAAGCTGTAACGGGCGAAGGGTCACCACTTCCACCCATATTTTCGGGCAAACCGGTAACAAAATCAGTTTCCATTTTAATGTACTCCATGTCTTTTGTAGAAATACCAACATCTTCGGCAGTAATGTATTTACCTGCAAGGCTATTGATAAATTTACCAAACCTGCGCATCAACGCTTCGCTTTTCTGTGTTTTGGAATCACCAATAATTACTGCTTTTCCACCACCAAGGTTTAAACCGGCAACAGATGATTTATAGGTCATACCGCGTGAAAGGCGCAATGCATCCGTAAGTGCTTCCATTTCATTCTTATAGGTCCACATGCGGGTACCGCCAAGACTTGGCCCAAGAATGGTATTGTGAATCGCTACAATTGCTTTTAACCCGGTTTCGTTATCATTACAAAACAAAACCTGTTCATGATTATTCAAGGTCATTTGCCCAATCACAGGATTTTCAGCTAATGACGAATTTTTTATATCTAAAACTTCTATCATTTTTTTTGTTTTTATTGTTTATTTTATTTAGTATTTTTGTGACTACTAAATCCTATCACCTGCATTTTATTTCCGGCACAAAATTATATTAATTTTCCGAGTTGAAGCAAGGTTGTTTAAGTTAATTAATCTTTAGATACGGTTTCCCTCTTTAATTTACATTAACTGGCTGAATATAAGCGGTACAACCAATAATAATGAAATCACTCATCTATTTAAACAAATATTTTTTAAAATATAAATGGCGCTTGCTATTGGGTATTTTGTTCGTTGGTATTTCAAATTATTTCGCGGTTGATGGTTTTATCTATGCTGGGCAGGCGGTTGACTTTATAAGAAACAATATAAACAACCCTGATAAGGATTTTTTAATCAGTGAATTAGTGCGGTATGCCGCAATAATACTTGGATTGGCCCTTTTAAGCGGAGTGTTTTTATTTTTTACCCGACAAACAATTATTGTGATGTCTCGGTTGGTTGAATTCGACCTCAAAAATGAAATTTACGCTAAATATCAACAACTCGATATTGCCTTTTATAAACGTAACAACACCGGTGATATGATGAACCGTATCAGCGAAGATGTAGGGCGTGTACGGATGTATATTGGCCCTGCCATGATGTATATTTTAAATACTCTTTTTCGGTTTATATTAACGATAACAGCAATGCTCCATGTAAATGCGCAACTTACCTTGTATGTGCTTATTCCACTACCCTTACTGGCATTTGCAATTTATATTGTTAGTTATACGATCAATAAAAAAGGAACATTAATTCAGGAAACGTTATCAGATATCACCACACATGCTCAGGAAGCCTTTTCAGGTATTCGTGTTTTAAAAACATTCGGACGCGAGGATTTTTCAGTACAAAAATTTGAAGAACAGAGTGCCGAATACCGGAAACGTACCATGGGCCTGGTAAAAACAGAATCGTTGTTTCAACCCATAATGATATTATTGATCGGTTTGAGTAATATTTTTATCGTGTATATTGGTGGCCTGCTTGCCATTGAAGGAAAAATAAGCTTAGGAAATATTGTTGAATTTATTTTGTACGTAAATGCTTTAACCTGGCCGATCGCATCATTAGGCTGGGTAACATCACTTATTCAGCGTGCTGCGGTGTCACAAACCCGGATCAATGAGTTTTTAGAATCACAGCCTGAAATATATAATTCAACTATTATTTCAGATAAAATTGAAGGAGATATCGAATTTAAAAATGTAAGTTTTACTTACCCCGATTCAGGGATACAGGCATTGAATAATATATCATTCAGCATTAAAAAAGGGAGTTCTATTGCTATTATTGGTCGCACGGGATCGGGTAAATCTACTATTGCCAATCTTATTTGCAGATTATATGATGTAAATTCAGGTGAAATAGTGATCGATAATAAAAATATTAAAAGCATTAATTTATTTGAAATGCGCTCACAAACCGGTTATGTGCCTCAGGAAGTGTTCTTATTTTCTGACACCATCTCAAACAACATTGGCTTTTCGATGGATGAAAAAGATAATAAAGCAATTGAAGAAGCCGCAAAAAATGCGGCTATTTATGATAATATCGTGGATTTTCCTTTAAAATTTGAAACCGTTGTTGGTGAACGAGGGATCACACTATCGGGTGGTCAAAAACAGCGTATTTCCATTGCCCGGGCAATTATTAAACAGCCACAATTATTGATCTTTGATGATTGCCTTTCTGCAATTGACACTGAAACCGAAGAAAAAATACTCAACAATTTAAAAAAGATAATGGAAGGTAAAACCTCTGTTATCATTAGTCACCGTGTATCCTCAGTTAAAAACTCAGATACTATCATTGTTCTTGATCAGGGACAAATTATTGAACAAGGAAATCATCGTGAATTGATAAACAAAAAAGGAAGCTATTACGAGCTTTTTAAAATGCAACAATTGGAAGAAGAGTTGATGGCATAGAGGAAAAGAGTAAAACAAGGACTGTAATACTTAGCCCTAAGGTAATTACGGGGCTTGAAATATAGCCAGAGTTTCAAGTGCAGATTAAAAAACGCAAATTGGATTTTTGAAATTAATTTCCAAAAATCGCAACAATTCAACTATTCATAAGCCTATTTTAACAGTTCGTAGACAAAAATACATTGCTAATATTAATAAAAAGTTATTAACAAGTCTTGTTTTTTGTTTTTATATTGTAAATATTTGCCAAAGAATTTATATAAAAACAAACAATTTCAGTTATTAGGGATGGAAGAAGGATTTGAAAAAAACGGAGTAGAAAGAGAAGAAATATTCTCTAAAGCTGTAAGAGCGGGGAAAAGAACCTATTTCTTTGATGTAAAAAGTACCAGAGGTAATGACTATTACCTAACAATTACTGAAAGCAAAAAGCGTTTTGGCGATGATGGTAAGTTCTTTTATGAAAAACATAAGTTGTTTTTATACAAAGAAGATTTTGAAAAATTTACGGAAGGTTTTGCTGAAGTAATCGAGCACATTAAATCAATTTCTCCAATTGAAGTGGCCTCTTCTGAAACATCAACATCGGAAGAAGTATCAGCAAATGAACCACAAAAAACTGATAACAGTTTTTCGGATGTAAATTTTGAAGACTTGGATAAATAGTATTTCTATTTTATTTATCTTTCGATCAGTCTTTTCTATAGCATCACATTCTATATTGTTTAAATACCCACACAAATTTTATATCCATTCTTAATTCAAATCGGTCACAGGGCTTTTTTGAATTATAGAATGGTTTATGCCGCAACTTAGAGCTTTGTTGCAATTTTTTAATTTAAATGGACTACAAGGAGCAACTTCTCAAGGAACATTCCCGTTCTAATACCGATGCTATTGCAAATGCAATTGGAAATAGTGCAGTTGATCTTAAAAAGATAATTGATATTATTTACAATGAAAAAGATCCTTTACCACAGCGTGCTTCCTGGTTATTATCAACTATAAATAAAAAGCATCCCGAGTTGCTTACGCCTTATATTCCGCTGTTTATATCTTCCATAAAAAAAATAAAAATTGATGGGATCAAGAGAAATATGACTGCTGTATTGGCATCAAGCAAGATCTCTATAAACCAACAGGGAAAATTAGTAAATCTTTGTTTTGATCTATTACTTTCGTCAGAGGAAACAGTGGTTGTAAAGGTTCATGCCATGCAAGCCATTGCAAATACTGCCATACACCACCCTGAATTAAAAAACGAATTAAAAATGGCTATTGAAGATCAATTGCCAAAAACCTCTGCTGCATTTCATGCACGTGCAAAGCGAATTTTGAAAGCGTTTTAGTTTTTTTTAAATAATTTTTTATTTTTTAAACGCACTTTCATAAACATCTATCCACTCCTTAGGTGTCATTTTTGCTGCTAATTCCCCTATCAGCTTATAAGGTATTTGGTCCATCTTTTTGAAACGCAGGCAACTTTTCCCCATATCCAATTTTGCTTTGGAATGCTTTGGATATTCGTTTGTGAACCAATCCAATAATTTTTTATCGGCATAAACACCCATGTGATAAACTGCTATAAAGTTTTTCTGAGAGGCAATACTCATAAAAGGTAAGGGTAGTTTGGGATCACAATGGTAGCCATTGGGATATAATGAATGAGGCACCCCATAACCGATCATACCATAACTCATTTTTTCAGTAAAACCTTTAGGTAGATTTTTTAGAATAACTTTTCTTAATTCTTCTATTGCCTCTTTCCTATCATCAGGAAGGCTTTCAATGTACTCCTTTGGTGTGGTTGCTACTGATCTCATGTTATATTTTTGCTTTATTTGATACAAAATTGTTTGCCAAAAACGTCATTCCGAACTTGTTTCGGAATCTCATAGATGCTGAAACAAGTTCAGCATGACAATGCTTTTAAATAATCATCTTGTTAGCGGCTTGGAATTGTTTATCAAATGTATTTATTTTTTAGCAAGCAACCTTTTTTATACAAAAAAAGCTCCCGAAAAATTTCGGGAGCTTAATAAATATAAAATGAATTTGATTTGAGAATCTGTTGGTAATACTTATTTCACTTGCATTAATTCTACATCAAAAGTAAGATCAGCTTTTGCCGGGATCATTGGCAGTCTGCCCTGTTCGCCATAAGCTAAATAGTAAGGAATAAGCAAACGTAATTTATCACCAACATTCATCAGGGCAATACCTTCATCCCAACCCGGGATAACCTGTGCCTGTCCTAATACAAACTCAAAAGGGTCACCACGTTCCACTGATGAATCGAACATCTTTCCATCCGCTAAATAACCCGAATAGTGTACCCTAACCGTTTTGCCGGGTGCAGCTTTTATGGGGTTATTACTTTTTGCAATTTCATAATATTTTAAACCTGAAGCTGTTGTTTTTACTTCTTTACCGGTAATATCAAAAAGAGCAGGAGCTAAAACAGGAACTACATCTAAAATTTCAATGTCGAAGATCAAATCTGCTTTTGGCGGAATTGCAGGGGCGTGTCCCTGTTCACCATAGGCTAATTGGTAGGGAATATAAAACTTTACTTTATCCCCTTTGTGCATTAAAGCAATACCATCTTCTAAAGCTTTGATAAGTTGACCTGAACCCATTTTCACTGTAAAAGGTTGTTCTCTTTCCACAGATGAGTCGAAGCCTTTACCGTCTTTGAAAAAACCACTGTAATGAAGTGTTACGTTGTTTCCAAATGCAGCTTTTGCGGCAGCTTTATTTTCTTTTATCACGATGTACTTTAAACCATTTGCCATAGTAATGGTATCTTTCCCTTTCACATCCCAGGCTTGCGGGCTTTCAACAATACTCAATAATTCAACATCAAATACCAGTGTAGAATTGGCCGGTATTGAACCGGATGCTCTATCACCATAACCTAATTCGGGACCAAATTTAATTGTTGCTTTATCACCTACCTCTAAAAGAAGAAATGCTTCATCCCAACCTTTAATAACCTGACCTGCACCCAGTTTAAAAGAAAATGGCGTACCACGATTTACCGAACTATCAAAAACGGTATCATTGGTAAACTTTCCGGTATAATGAACAAATACTTTATCGCCTACCTTTGGTTTCTTTCCTTTTCCTTTTTCTTTGATCGTATACTCCAAACCTGAGGCAGTTTTCATAGTTTTTGGATTAGTAATTTTCTGATTTTTTCCTTTTTCCTGTGCATTACCGGTAACTACAGATAATGCTAAAATAATGATGGCTACTTTTTTCATAATTCAGTGTTGAAATTTGAATTTATTGAGCTGGAGTAAAACTTACTAATTCTACATCAAAAACCAATGGAGAAAAAGGTGGGATCGGTCCTGCCCCCTGCTCACCATATCCTATAGAAGATGGAATAAGTAATTGTCCTTTTGAGCCTGCACTCATTAAAGAAATACCTTCATCCCAGCCCGGAATAACTTGTCCCTGGCCTAAAGGAAATTCAATTGGCTCATACGTTCTTCTTTCATCAAAAACGCCTGCTTGTTTTGCAACAGCTTCATCACTTGTATCAAAAACACTGCCATCAAGTAAACGTCCTGTATAATTAACTTTCACTTTGCTTCCTTTAGCTGGTTTAGGCCCTTTTCCTTTCGTTTTTTCAATAAAATATAAACCACTAGCTAAAGGTTTAGCAGTTATTTTATTAGTTTCTAAATAGTTAGCTAATGCTTTTGGTTCTTCATTTTTACGAAGTTCTGCCATTGCTTTTTGCTCTTCCATTTTTTGATTACGTTCTTTATCAGCTTCTTCTTTTGCAGTAATTTTTTCAAGTTTTACTTCAAAATTTAACATACTTCCTTTTTGGATATATGGAGGAAGTTCTTTAGCTCTGAAGGTTTTAATATACACAGAATCTGCGCTGATCATAAAGCTTGCGCTATCTCCTACCGACATCATTGACAATGCCTCTTCAAAACTACCTTTAAATGTTGATTTACCTAAAGGGAACTCGATAAAATTGGTACCATTAGGGTTCTTATTTTTTGAATCAAATAAAACCGAGTCTTTGCTGTTTTTATATGCCAAAACTAATTTAACAATATCGCCTTCTTTAGGTTTTACACCATTCTCAACTTGTGTATAAAATTTAGCATATACACCATTTTCCGCCATGTCGTAACCAGGATAAGGTGATTTATTACAAGCTGTAATTACAAGAGCAGCACCAAGAGTAGCAAAGGCGATTTTTTTAGAAAATTGATTTTTCATTTTATTTTTTGTGAATTTTATTTATATAATTTTATTATTTATTTAATTATGAGGAACAGGAAATCAAGAATAATTGCTAAAAGAATTTTTTAAAAGTATTCAATATACCACCAATACCTCCAGAACCTTTCGTTAATGACCCCAAAATACCTTGCATTGTAAAGCTGCTATCGTTAGGATCATTCGTTTTTTTCGATAAGCTATTCATTACTGTTGGAATTAAACTTTTCACAATGCCTTCTACTTTTGATTCTTCAATGCCAAACTTACTTGAAATAGTTTTAGCAATAGTGCTACTCATTCCTGATAATTCGGAGTTACCAGCCTTGCTTCCATTACTTAACAAATTGCTAATGCTGTCAATACCTCCGCTTCCGGCAAGATTTTTTAAGTGATCCATAATCCCGGTGGCTGTAGTCTTGATAACGGCATCATTTTTTTCATTAGGCACATCTTTATTGTTGATGATTGCATCGCCTGCGTGTTCTTTTACGAGGTTGATAAGTTGGTCTAACATGTTATTTATTAATGGTTTATATTAAATTATTTACAAAAAAATTGTAATTACTATAAACTATCAGTATTTGACTCCTGATTATTTTCAGCATCAGCTCCAGTTGTTAGAGCATTTGGGGTAAGTCCACGTTCCTTAATGGCTCTGCCTTCGCAACGATTGCAAAGTTCAGAAATGTTCTTTAATTCCCTCGCCTGAGCAACAGTACCTTCAAAAATTTCAGCAGTACTTGCTGAATTAATATAAGAACAGTCGTTATACAAATGATAGACTTTACCGTATTTAGTCCAATAAACATGGTTTTTCCCCTGGTTCAGATATTCTACCTGTTTGGTTTGCTCTGTATATTGTTCTACTGATGGGGGATTAAAGTCGGTTCCTGTAATTCCGGCAATAACTAATGCTAATCCGGCAATTCCACCCAGTATTGCTTTTTGTTTTTTATCTACATTTTTACTCGTTAAAATAAAAATAATAAGGGGAAGAAAAGCAATTACACTTACCACAAGTCCAAGCTGACTTTGCATAAAAAACTTGAATTTGTTTTGCTCTGAAGCAGGATCTAATCTGTTTGATTTTTTCCACATGATGGAACCAATCACAACCAAAATCAAGTCTATAGCTATTAATACGATTATCCAGGTCATGCTAACGGGCTTTCTGAACAAAAAAGAAATAGCACCCACCTGTGCACAAATTGCCACAAACCAAAGTATTCCTGCAATAACCCTTAGCTGGGTAGCCTTGCCTTTGCTTTCATCCGTTGGAACAAATTTTTGCGATTGTTGTCCGGCAGAAGAACTACCTTGATCCACGTTAGTGATTTTTTTGGGATTACTCATATTTTATTTAATGTTAATTATTCTTAAACTACTTCTGATTCAAAAATTTTCAACGAATATACGCAGGTTTTTAATTTGTAAATATTTGCAAGCAATTATGGCACCCTGCACACTTTCTCGACAAGCTCGAAATGACCGTGAGCGTGGTCATTTCGAGCTTGTCGAGAAAACTGTGTGTAAGCATTTTAATCATCAATTTCGTTGTAAACATTATAATGTATTTTAAATAAATAAAGTCTAATTATTTATTCAATTTTATAGCTGCAAATATAAAAACATCCTTCAAAACGGAAGCACACTAATTGTTATGTTTTGTTAAATTCAATAGTTCAATTTCGTATACAACTGTTGAGTATGCAGGAACAATATTGGTTGATGAGCCTGTTTCCCCAAAAGCAAGGCGCGAAGGTATGATAAATTTTGTTTTGGCACCTTCATTCATTAAACTTATTGCAGTTTTAAAACCATTTATTACCTGTCCTTCCTGACCAAAATTAAATTCGAATGGCTGTCCGCGTTCATAAGTAGATTCGAATTGTTTTCCATTTAAAAAATACCCGATATAGTGTATTTTCACCATATCACCATATTTTACAAAATCCCCTACTCCTTGTTTTATGGGCAGGTAATACATGCCATTACTGATCTGATAAAACTGAGTTTGGTTGGTATCCAGATATATCTTAAGCTTACGCGATTCTTCAATATCACGGTCCTCAACAATACCTTTATACTTTTCCAGTTCGGCCAAATATTCATCTCTTGTTAAGATACTATGCAATTTTACATCCATTTTAACAAGGCTTCCCGGCTCCAAAAACAGGGGTAATTCTGATCTGAAAAATTTTTTGAAAAGAGAATCTGAGCTAACGATAAAGGAAATACTATCGCCTGCATTCATTGTGGTTAAACCTTCCTCAAAACTACCTTTAAATGAAGAACGGTTAAATGGCAAAATTACCATCCCTGTTTCATTACAATAATAGGAATCCAAAAAAACAGAATCTTTTATGGTTTTATAAGTAATTTTTAATTGCAAAAAATCACCCGCGGAAGGTTTACTTTTTCCATCGCCTATTGTTTGCAATTTATAATAAAGTCCGGAACCTGATTGGGTGAAGCCTTTAAAAGGCGAATTATTCCAACAAGAGCTTAATAGTGAAGTAATAAATAATGTAACTAAAATATTAATTTTCATTTTTAAAAAATAAAATACAATTCAAAAATTAATTATTCAATTGAGCAATTAATAACTGAAGTTACGCATTGTCCCAGAGGGGCAAAATTTTTGTAGAATGTTAATAAATCCCCAAAAATAAGCCCCATCGGGGCGAAATATTCCGCTCCTATGGAGCTTTATAGATGTGTGGGGCTGTTTTCTACAAAGATTTCGCCCCTCCGGGCAATGTCACTAAGTTAAGAACTTTTCTAACAGGAACGTCTGCCCAAGGTCTTCGACAAGCTCAGACTGACCGCGCGCTGGTCATATTGAGCCTGTCGAAATATGAGCGATGGCTTCTTAACTTAATGACATTGCCCTCCGGGGCTAGTAGGTGCATAACATAAGTTAATAAATAGGCAATGACAAATCTTTAAATTGTAAAATTGCCCACTGCAAAATTGACAAATTCGTCTACTATATTAACGAACAGATACTAATTCAATATCATAAATAACGGAAGCCTTTGGAGGTATTTTACTATCGTCCCCCATTAATCCATGTGCTAAATGTGATGGCAAAATAAACATCGCTTTATCTCCTACATGCAAAAGCTGTATACCTTCATGCAAGCCGGTTTCTACATTATCCTGGCCGATCAAAAAAACTTTGGCGCCTGTAGAATCTGAGGAATAACAAAGTGTTCCATCCAGCAAACTGATCTTATAATTTACTTTGGCATATTTTCCAACCTCGGCCGCAGCGCCATTGCCTTTATTTGTGATCATATAACGTAAACCGGTACCTGTGGTGGTCATTTTCCAGCCCCTATGCTTCACATAATTATTGATCTCATCACTTTCCTGCTTCACATACATTTTATTAGCAACGATCAATTTATCCTGAAAATCTTTGCTTTGCAGATTTGTATTTTTGGTTGTTTTTTTATGCCCATCACCACAGGATACAAATACAGAAACAGAAAGTAAAAAAAACAAACTAAAACCAAAGAACAAAAGCTTTGCAGTCTTCTTACCTTCAACTGCCTTAAGGTTACCAGATACCTTCTTTACCGGCATAAGTTTAAGACAAGAATCAATGGAGGGGAATAAATAGTTCAACAACGTTTTAATATACCTGATCATCAGAATTAATATTTTTTTAATTTTTTTGTGCTCTAAAAGAAAGATAAACTTAAGCCTTCTTTTTTGCTGCTTTCGCACTGGTCTTCTTCTTCAAAGCTGGTGGCGCTGAAGGATGAAGTTCTTTTTTATATTCTGCTAGTAAGGAAACGAATTTAATAATTGTTTCATCCAAGGATGTTTCGCTCATTCCGCCAGCTGCATTCGCATGGCCACCGCCACTAAAATGTTTGCGTGAAAATAAGTTTACATTAAAATCACCTTTCGATCTAAAAGATGTTTTTATGATGCCATCGCGTTCAACAAAAAAAGCTGCAAAACGAATCCCTTCAATAGAAAGTGCATAATTAACAACACCTTCGGTATCTCCTTTTCTATAATTAAAATGTTTCAGTTCATCAGCTCGTAAACTGAAAAAAGCAGTTCCATATTCTTTTAAAACAGTTAATTTTTCAGCAAGACAAAATCCTAACAACTTTAATTTATCTTCTGTATTATCATCATAAATACGATTGTGTATCTCTGAGTTTTCAGCACCTGCATCAATCAATTCAGCAATTATGCGATGTGTTTTAGCGGTAGTGGATGGAAAACGGAATGATCCTGTATCCGTCATTATACCCGTGTACAAACAATTTGAAATATTTTTATTTATTAATTTTTTATCACCCATTAATTCAATAAAATCATGGATCAATTCGCAGGTGGAACAGGCTTTTACATCGTGAAGCATAAAATCCGCAAAATCTTCCGGTTGTAAATGATGGTCGATGATGCATTTTTTCGCTTTCGATTTCCCTACTTCATCACCCAAAGCATCAATACGTTTGAGTGAATTAAAATCCAGGCAAAAAATAATATTTGCTTTCGCAACTGCAACTTTTGCTTCTTTGGCTTTGGTAGAGAAATTTATTACATTTTTATTGCCGGGCAACCAATATAAAAATGAAGGATAATCATTAGGAGTGATCACCGTTACTTTATGCTTTTTTTGAGTCAAATAGTTATATAAACCTAAAGATGAACCCATTGCATCTCCATCAGGCGACCAATGTGTAACAATAACTACGTTTTTGGGCTTACTTAAAAGCTCTTTTATTTCTTTTACCTGATTTGCGTTCAATTGCGATATAGTTTGATTAAGCTACAAATTTACGATTTTTAACCGGCTTTTTACATCATTCTTATTTGTTGCTGAATTAAAGAGATTTGAGATTTTAGGGCCGTACTAAAAATTCATTTTTTACCGCTAAGACGCAGAGACGCAAAGAAATATTAAAAAAACAAACAATTCATTATCAACACTTTGCGCCTTAGCGTTTTTGCGGTAAATTTATTTTTTTCAATTATTTGAACTCCACTAAAGTATTGAATTCAGACTTTAAATACATCACATAATCTAAATTAAAAATGTGTCTCAAATCTAATATCTAATATCTCAATACTAATTTATGAAATACTGATTATATTTTTCTAATTTCGCAGCCTCAAAATAAAAATTAATAATTATAAAACAAAATGGCAACAAACAGAACTTTTACAATGCTTAAGCCTGATGCTGTGTCGAATGGATACATTGGCGGAATTTTAAAAATGATCAATGATGCAGGTTTCCGTATCGTTGCAATGAAATATACAAAACTTGCGGCAGAAACGGCCGGAGCATTTTATGAAGTGCACAAAGAGCGCCCTTTTTATGGTGAATTAGTATCTTATATGTCATCAGGCCCTATCGTTGCAGTTATTCTTGAAAAAGAAAATGCAATTGCTGATTTCAGAACATTAATTGGTGCTACTGATCCAACAAAAGCTGATGCTGGAACGATCCGTAAAATTTATGCAAAATCTATTGCTGCTAATGCCGTTCATGGTTCCGACAGCGATGAAAATGCTCAAATTGAAGGTGATTTCTTTTTCTCGAAATTGGAAAGATTCTAAAAAACAGTTTAAAAGTTTAAAGTTTAAAAGTTTAAAGTTCTGCGTGTAATCCAAACCTGAAACTTTTAAACTTTAAACTTTAAACTATTTTACCTTATCTCCGCTCCTACTTTCTCCTGATACGTTTTTATCAACTTCTCCATTATTTTCTCTATCTGTTTATCAGTAAGTGTAGCGCTTTCATCTTGAAGCGTAAAGCTTAATGCATAGGATTTTTTTTCTGCAGGAAGTTTATCTCCTTGGTACACATCAAAAAGATTTACGCTTTTCAACATATTTTTTTCGGTTTGATAGGCCAGTTGCTCCAGTTGTTCAAACTGAACCGCTTTATCGATCAATAATGCCAGATCGCGTCTTACTTCCGGAAATTTAGGAACCTCCGTGTACATTATATTGGTTTTCTTCAATCTCTCAATGATAAGATCCCAATTAAAATCAGCATAAAAAACATCTTGCTTGATATCCATTAATTTTAGAATGGATCTGTTCACTGTTCCAAATTCAACTATTGTTTTTTTATTGGAGCTAAAACTTAAACCTTGTGAAAACACATCCGAATTTGATTCAGTTAATTTCACATCGTTTATCCCTAATCGATCAAGAATAGCCTTAACATAGCCTTTCAATGTATAAAAACTAACCACATCATTTTTTACATTCCAGCTTTCCTCTTGTTTACGACCGGAAATAAAGAGCGATAAATGTTTCGTTTCAATGTATTTAGTAGCTTCTCCGCCTTTAATGGCCATATACGTTTTACCAAATTCATAGATCTTCAAATCAGCATTCCTACGATTCTGATTATATGCAATCGTTTCTAATCCACTAAATAAAAGGGTTTGACGCAATGCATTCAAATCACTGCTCAGGGGATTCATCATTAAAACACTGTGTGCTGGATCCAATGATTTTATTTTAGAAGCATACTCACTTTTGGTCAAGGACAAACCCATCATTTCCGCAAAACCATTATTAGAAAGTATTTCAGAAACAACATTTTGTGTTTTTTCTTTATCCGGTTTTTCAGCGAATTGAATGGATGAGTTCAATGTTGTTGGAATTTCAATATTGTTGTAACCGTAGATCCGTAATATTTCCTCAACCACATCCTGCTCGCGTTGTACATCCACTTTGAATGTTGGTATGGAAAGCAGCAAAGCATCATTTCCTTCGTGCTCAATTTCAATGCCCAATGAGGTTAAAATATTTTTAACAATTTCCAGATCAATATGCTTACCAATTAAACGGTCGCAATTTTCATACGAAAATGGAATTTTAATATTTTCAATTTTCTTTGGATAAATATCAACAAGTTCAGATGAGATTTTTCCTCCGGCAATTTCTTTAATTAAAAGAGCAGCGCGCTTTAACGCATATACAGTAATGTTTGGATCAGTTCCACGCTCAAAACGGAAAGAAGCATCTGTTTTTAAATTATGGCGTTTTGAGGATTTACGAACCGAAGTTGGACTAAAATAAGCGCTTTCTAAAAAAATCTTCGTAGTCGCTGATGTAACGCCCGACTCTATCCCACCAAACACTCCTGCAATACACATCGGACCATCGGCATTACAGATCATCAGATCTTCAGAAGACAATTCGTGCTCAACTAAATCCAATGTTTTGAATTTAATTTTATCAGCCGATTTTTTAACGATAACTCTATTTCCCTTTATCTTATCTGCATCAAATGCATGCATTGGCTGCCCTAATTCATGCAATACATAATTGGTAATATCCACAATATTGTTGATGGGCCTTACACCAATGGCTTTCAAACGATTTTTCAACCATTCAGGAGAATCCGCAACAGTAATTTCAGAAATTACAAGTCCGGAATAACGTGGACAAGCATTCGTATCTTCTATCGTTACTTCAATTTTAGAATCCGTATTGTCCACCTCAAATTGGTTTACAGACGGTATTTCTAATTTAGAATTTATAGTTTCTTCATTATAATTTATGGTATTTAAAACAGCTACCAGGTCACGTGCAACACCAACATGCGATGCAGCATCAGCACGGTTAGGTGTTAAACCTATTTCCAATACATGATCTTCTTCAATTTTAAAATAATCCTTTGCCGCTGTTCCAATTTTTGCGGTTGGATCAAGAACCATAATACCTTCATGCGATGTTCCCAAACCAATTTCATCTTCTGCACAGATCATACCTTCTGATAGCTGTCCGCGAATTTTTGATTTTTTTATTTCAAACGGTTCACCAACATTTGGATATAACATGGCTCCAATAGTTGCTATCACTACTTTTTGTCCGGCAGCTACATTGCTCGCTCCGCAAACAATGGTTAATAAGGTACCTGTTCCGATATCCACCGTTGTAATATTCAAACGATCGGCATCAGGATGTTTTTCTTTTGTTATTACTTCACCAATAACTATTCCGGCCAAGCCACCTTTAAGAGTTTCAAATTTCTCAATTCCCTCTACCTCTAATCCGCAATCAGTTAATAGCTTACCTGCGTCATCTGCTGATAGATCTGTTTTAATATATTCCTTAAGCCAATTGTATGATATTTTCATTTTATATTTTTTAGTTGTAAAAAACTCCCCAAATCCAAATGTCATTTAGCTAAGAAGCCATCGCACATATTTCGACAAGCTCAATATGACCTGCGCAGTCAGTCAGAGCTTGTCGAAGACTGTGGGCAGGCATTTATTAGCTAAAAGCCCTTAATAATGACACTGGCAATAGCTCCTCACCAATTTTAGTCGGAACTTTTGAAGCGATACAAAACTAAGAAATTAAACGGTAAAAAAACGTATTTAATAAGCATGATACACATCATTTTACCCCTAAAACTTGTATTATTTGCTTAATTTCGTAGCCTTTTGCAGTTTAATGTTGCGATAAAAAATGAATGTAACTATGAATGATTTAATTGAAATATATCAAAACAAAATTGTTGAATTTAATAAACAGATCAGCATTCAAAAAAGTAAGGCTAACCTGGTATTTTATAGCCGATTGATCTTATTTATTGCTGCTGCAATTACTTTTTTTTATCTCATTGAACACCATTCTACTCTTGCATTTATCATAATTCTGGCAACTGTTTTCATTTTCCTGATCCTTCTCAATATTCAATTAAAAATTGCAAGGGAAATAACATTTTTGCAGAACCTGATCAAGGTAAACGAAATTGAAATTGATCTGTTAAACAACAATTATGAAAAATTAAATGAAGGTGCTGAGTTTATTGATAAGCAGCATAATTTTATTGCCGATCTTGATATTTTCGGAAAAAGGTCCATCTTTCAAATTCTAAACAGAACATCCACATACACAGGTAGAATAAAGCTTGCAGGCTGGCTGTCGAATCCATTTTTAAATAAAAATGATATTATTGAACGCCAGTCGGCAGTAAAAGAACTTTCTAAAAAACAGGATTGGAGCCAACATTTTGTTGCCCTGGGTTTTGGAAATACTGAAGGAAAACCTGATAAAGACGTGATCAAAGAGTGGTTAGAAGAACCCGCACTTTTTTCTTCTGTAATTTTTAAAATAATAGGATTTGTATTACCTGCATTAACTATTGTAACAGGACTATTATATTTCATAGGTCTGTTACCGGCCGGTTATTTTTTGCTTCCATTTTTGCTTCAGTTGATAATCATTGGTTTCTATACAAAGAAGATCAGCGAAATCCATGATCGATTAAGCCGCAGGTTTAACTCTATAAATAAATATGTTTCACTTATTGCACATGTGGAATCAGAAAAATTTGAATCGAAAAATTTAATAGAATTAAGTTCAGGTTTTGCAAATGGCCCTGAACAGGCAAGTGCAAGTATCGGTAAACTGAAAAAATCAGTGGATATGTTGGACGCACGCATGAACATTGTTGTTGCGATGTTGCTTAATGGAATTTTTCTTTGGGATATTAATGTGATGAAAAGCATTGAAGGTTGGAAGAAAGAACACAAAGAAAAATTTCTTAAATGGATAAACAATATCGGTGAATTTGATGCTTACATAAGTCTTGGTTTATATGCTGCCACCAACCCAAATTTTTCGTTTCCGGAAGTGGTTACCGAACCATTTGTGATAGATACCGAAAATGTTGGGCATCCATTATTAAACAAAAACAAACTTGTAAAAAACAATTATCATATAGAAGGATGCCCCAAAATTGATCTGTTAACAGGTGCTAATATGGCCGGGAAAAGTACTTTTTTACGGACCATAGGAGTTAATCTAACCCTTGCTATGATCGGTGCACCTGTGTGTGCAACAAAATTCAAATTTACTCCTGTGCTCTTATTTACAAGTTTAAGAACAAATGATTCCTTGCAGGAAAATGAATCGTTCTTTTATGCTGAGCTTAAACGTTTGCAATTATTGATAAACCATTACGAGAGTGGTAAAAAAGTTTTTTTCTTATTGGATGAGATCTTAAAAGGTACCAATTCTAAAGACCAACATACCGGTTCAGAAGAGTTGATCAAAAAAATTATTAAACTAAATGGCGTTGGAATTGTTGCTACCCATGATGTAGAGCTTTCTGTATTAACAAACCAGTTTCCTGAAAATGTAAGAAATTTATGTTTTGAAATTACCATCAGTGATGATAAATTAAATTTCGATTATAAAATAAAAGATGGCGTTTGTATGACCATGAATGCATCTTTTTTGATGAAAAAAATGGGGATTATAGATTTGGCTCCAGCACCAATCTCCATTGAAGGACAGAACTAAGCTTATCCGCGATTTATACAAGGGAAGTATTTATTTTATTTCGATTGGACCAGCAATCAAAGGTCTGCTCAGAAAGTCTAAAATTTTAGGGGACAATTCCGTTAACACAGAATATGTATTAATCCGAGCACATAGCACAAATACAGTTATTGGATATGCTTTGAAATTTTGCTGATGTTGAAGGTTTTTGTCGAAGGTAATAAGTCCATGAAAATTATTTTCAAGAAGTTTTTGTAAGAGCACACCATTTTTCAACCCGTTCCATCCGCGTTCTTTTATTGTAAAAACAGTATGTCCCTGAAAATCGCTTTTTAGCTTTTTGGGAAGATTTTCGTCAAGCAGCAGAAGCATATAGTTCGGCAATGTTTTTTGAAGAAAGTAATTTGCTCGCTATTTCCATTATCGCTATCGCTTGAGCCTTGGAAACTGTATCAAAATCATCAAGAAATTCATCAAGCGAAACCCCTTCTTCAAGATGGTCAAATAATGTTTGAATAGGAACACGAGTACCTTTAAAAACTGGCTGCCCTCCCATGGTCTCCGGGTCGATTGTTATAAGGTCTTTGATGTTTTGCATGATACAAATATACTAAAAAAGTTCCTGTTTGTCAAGGAGGTTCTCAATTTGGACTGTTTTCCAGAACTTTCTAATTAAATATTCAGTTCCTGAGAAGGTGAGAAATTTATGTTTTGAAATCACCATTAGTGATGATAAACTAAATTTTGATTATAAAATAAAAGATGGTGTTTGCATGACCATGAATGCTTCTTTTTTGACGAAAAAAGTGGGGATTAATGATCCCTATCGTTCAGTTTTGTTGACGCAATAGAAAGCTTATCATTTAAGCTTTTTTGTCTGTTTTTGTACGGTCCGATTTTTAGGAGGGGTTAAACCGCATTCTCGTCATAAATTCTCGAATAGTTTGAAAACTCATTATCTTTAAGTGTTTCTTCAATTACTTTTTTGGCTGTCTCAAAGTCCACCACAAAACAACAAACCTCCATTGTCCCGCTACCAATACTTCCGCCATCGCAATCGCCAAGCCCTGTCCAGCCAAGTGCCTCGTTCATTTTATTTTCAAGTCGATGTCTTTTATCAACATCTTCTGGTGTTCCCATATCCACAACTTTAAATTCTATAAGCAGAGTATAGTGGTCGTCAGGTTCAATTTGTTGATAACCGTCAACCATTTTCAATTTAACTTCTTTTTGAATTTCTTTTCTAAAATTCGAGAATAGTCCTGATTTTACTTCTTTGTCCTGACCTTTTTGTCCTATAATACCCCAATGAACAATACCTGTTTTTTCGTTCTTGTCCCATGTTTCCCAGTAGTGAAGTATTCCGTCTATGTTTTTATAAAGTTTTAACATACTCAGTTTTAAAATTTTCAAATGACGAATAACATAAATATAAGCGAAACCAAAACTACTAATCACTACAAGACCTTAGTAGAGGCTCATAATTCTAAAAAATGATCAATTAAACTTATCCTTCAAAGCAGCTAATTGCGAAGCAAAATCATTTGCAGCCGGTACTACTTTCCCTTTTTTATTTACGATCAATTTGGCTGGAGCGCTAACTGGCACATTAACTACCGCATTATCTTTCATTGACAATGCAATACGTTTGCGTTGTATATCTATTTCGGTAACCGTTACCATTACTTGTTGCTGCACCTTTACTATTTTATTAGGATCATCAATAAATGTATTTGAAAGCTGGCTGATATGTACCAGGCCATCCTGGTGAACTCCAATATCTACAAAGGCTCCGAAGTTGGTTACATTGGTTACAATTCCGGGTAAACGCATTCCAATACGGAGATCCTTCATTTCATGAACACTATTATCGAATGCAAATATTTCAAATGATTTTCGGGGATCACGTCCCGGTTTATCCAACTCATTTAAAATATCTGTTAAAGTGGGCAAACCAATTTTATCAGTTACATATTTTTGGAGTACAATTTGTTTACGCATTTCTTTTTCAGCCATCAGTTGCTGAATCGTACAATTCAGATCATCAGCCATTTTCTCCACAATAACGTAGCTTTCAGGATGCACTGCACTTTTATCCAAAGGATGTTTACTATTTACAACACGTAAAAATCCGGCAGCTTGCTCGTATGCTTTTTCACCCATGCGAGGTACTTTCAATAATTCTTTTCTGGATTTAAAAGGACCATTTTCATTACGGTATTCAACAATATTTCTCGCCAGTTGTGGTCCTAATCCTGATACATACGCCAGCAATTGTTTACTTGCCGTATTAACCTCCACTCCTACCTTATTCACACAACTTTCCACCACTTCATCCAGTTTTTTCTTTATCTCATATTGGTCCACATCATGCTGATATTGCCCCACACCTATTGATTTTGCATCAATTTTAACCAACTCTGCCAAAGGATCGGCTAACCTGCGGCCAATAGAAACGGCTCCACGAACAGTGATATCTTTATCTGCAAATTCTTCACGAGCAGCTTCTGAAGCAGAATAAATAGAAGCCCCACTTTCATTCACCATAATGATATTGATCTCTTTTGGTAAACCATCGATGGTGCGAACAAAAGATTCCGTTTCCCTGCCTGCAGTACCATTTCCGATAGCGATGGCTTCTAAATTATATTTTGCACACAAGGCAAGCACCTTCTGTTTTGATTCAAATATTTTATTGGTTTCATGCGGGTAGATAACGGTATCTTCCAATAACTTTCCTTGTTTATCCAAAGCCACCACCTTGCATCCGGTGCGGAATCCGGGATCAATAGCCAACATCGCTTTTTGTCCCAATGGAGAAGCCAATAATAATTCTCTCAAATTTTCAGCGAACACCTGTATCGCTTTTTCATCCGCTAATTCTTTGGTAAACATTCGCATTTCCGATTCAATAGAAACCTGCATCATACGATTGTATGAATCTTCAACCGCTAAACGAACCTGCTCTGCTGTACTATTAGTAGAGGTTATAAATTGATTGTATAAAATATCCAGAGCGGCATCATCAGGTGGAGCAATACTGATAGTAAGAATATCTTCATTCTCCCCTCTACGCATAGCAAGCATACGGTGAGATGGACAAGACATCAATCGTTCTTCCCAATCAAAATAATCCTTAAATTTTTCACCCTCCACTTCCTTGCTTTTAAAAACCCTGCTCTTAATAGTAGCTTGTTCTTTAAACAGCTGACGAATTTTTTCACGAGCCTCTACATTCTCATTCACCCATTCGGCAATAATATCACGGGCACCGGAAAGTGCATCATCTGTTGTTTTTACATCCTTTTCTTCCGATACATATAGCTGCGCTTCAGTTTCAACGTTCATTTTCTTTTGTTCAAAAAGAAGCTGTGCCAATGGCTCCAAACCTTTTTCACGGGCAATGGCAGCACGTGTTCTTCGCTTTGGTTTGTAGGGTAAATAAATATCTTCCAATTTTGATATTGTTTCCGCTCCTCTCAACAGTGAAATTAATTCAGGTGTTAATTTGCCCTGGCTTTCGATGGATTCAAGAATAGATTCACGTCTTTTTTCAAGAACACGCAAGCGCTCCATTTCATCACGTACATTGGCTACCTGAACTTCATCCAGACTACCTGTCATTTCTTTCCGGTAACGGGAAATAAAAGGAATGGTGGCACCTTCATCCAAAAGTTTAACAGTTGCATCTACTTGTCGCTCGGCAATGCCTAACAGGATCGCTATCTTTTTGTGGAAATGTATTTCTGACATAAAATTATTTTATTAATTAGGCTTTTTATAAGTTAAAATCCATTTGTTTAATACGACATTGAGGGTTAAAATGCTTACACACAATTTTCTCGACAAGCTCGGAATGACCACGCACGAAGTCATTTCGAGCTTATTGGGAATCGCGGCTGTTTGATTTAACAATTTAACTTATATAATGTCTATCACAAATATAATTATCTCCACTATCTATAATTAATAATGTTTTCAACAGTTTTAGAGCTATTGTTGAAAAATTAAAAAATAATCAAAAAATAATTCACGTTCTGTGTACATATAAAAAATGTTATATTCGTAACCCTTACTAAAAATAAATCACGGCTTTGAAAAAAAATAGTATCGTTTTTATTCTGTTAATTTTTACACTTTGTTTTTGCAAGTCGAATTTGCCTGCTCAGCAAGCCGAAATAGATTCTTTACAACTTGTTTTAAAATCCACTAAAGCAGACACCAATAGGGTTAAAGTCTACTGCCAGTTATTTTTATATACCGATTCATTATTTTATGTACAAGAAGGATTAAAACTTTCTACTAAAATAAATTACACATTTGGAACTGCTTTATCCTTTAATTATTTAGGATATCATTACTATTCAAAAGAAAAATATGATATTTCTCTAAGCTATTTAATTAAAGCAATGAAATTGGCCGAAACATTTGGCTATAAAAAAATGCTCGCCAATGTTTATAAGTTTATTGGATTTATTTACCGGCCAACTGACCCAAATGTAGCTATTGAATACTATTCGAAAAGCTTACAGCTGTTCAATGAAATGCACAATGAAATTGCCGCATCTTATCTATTAAGTGCCATCGGCAATGTGTACGAAGGTACTTACGGCATTCATCGGGATGGAAATCAGGAACATTCGGCCCTTGATTATTACCTTAAAAGTCTGGAAATAAGGGAACGAATGGGAAGCCCCGGGGAAATAGCTTCCTCCTTAAACGAAACCTCAAGGATATATGAAAGGGAAGGAAATCATAAAAAAGCCTCGGAATTAAGAGAAAAAGGGCTGATTCTTGCCGAAAAAGGAGGAAGTAATGATAATATCGTTTATCTCTGTAATCTTATTGGGCAGGATTGTTTTAAACAACAGAATTATGATAAGGCTCTCCTTTACCAGTTAAGAGCTTATAAATTGGTTACTGAAGATAAAAATATTAATTACCAGATTTTAAGCGAAGTTGTTCAGGGGCTGGCCACCACCTATTCAAGAGTAGCGGACTTTAAAAAATCCAGCGAATATTATCGTCTTTACATTATGTGTAACGATACAATGAGAGCAAGGGTGAGTAATGTGAACCTTATCAATTTAAAAAACACCCTGGCTAATGAGCGTGAGAAACAAAACTTATTTTTAAAGGATTCGGAAATAGAAAAGCAAAAAGCAATTGTTGACAAACAAATTATCCTGCGTAATGCCTTTATTGTTGGATTTGCACTTGTAATAGCTCTTGTAATTTTCATTTTTGTTGGATATCGACAAAAACAAAAAACCAATCGTGAACTCGACAATAATAATAAAAAGATAGAATTCGCTTATAAAATAATTAAAGAAAAAACCAATGAAATTACCGATAGCATCCATTATGCTTTGCGAATTCAAAAAGCCACATTGCCCCACCGCAGGGATATATGGGCCGAACTAAAAAACAGTTTTGTTTTATTTAAACCCAAAGATATTGTAAGCGGTGATTTTTACTGGTTTGCAAAAAAAAGGGATACTGTTTTTCTTGCCGCTATGGATTGTACAGGGCATGGAGTTCCTGGGGCATTTATGAGCATCATTGGTTCGGAACGATTAAATGATGCGGTGCAGAACGAGGATAATCCAAGTAAAATACTCGCGCTATTGAACATAGGAATTAAAACATCGCTCCGTCAATCTGAAAATATTGAATCCACAAGAGATGGGATGGATATTGCCCTTTGCTCCATTGACCTGAATACCAATATTATAAATTATGCAGGTGCAAACAGACCACTCTGGATCATCAGGAAAAACGCTGAAGTTATTGAAGAAATAAAAGCAACAAAAACCGCTATTGGAGGATTAACGGATAGCCTCCATTACTTTGAAACACATACCATACAATTAGAAAAGGGCGATTCTTTTTATCTTTTCACGGATGGTTACGCTGATCAGGATGGTGGAGACAAAGGAAAAAAACTGATGACAAAAAATTTCAAGCAAATTCTGCTCGACATAAAAGATTCCACAATGCAGGAACAGGAAGCTCATTTAAATACCCATTTTGAGAACTGGCGCGGAAAAAAGGAACAACTTGATGATATACTTATAATTGGAATAAGAATATAGATCAAGAGTAGTTTCAGCATCTAAGAGATTCCGAAACAAGTTCGGAATGACTTTTTTTCATGGCTTTTAGCAGTTGGAATTAATCCTCACGATTGATCACCATTTTTTTAGTTGATATTATTTTATCATCTACTATAAAAGAATAGAAGTAAATTCCGGCATCCAAATCAAGTACATTAATTTTTGCTACACCTTGCTTATCAGTCAGAACAACCTCTTTCACTGATTTTCCCAACATATTATAAAATTTGATCTCCCCTTTTTCTGAAAACTCTTTTAGATCATATTTAATAGATACCACTGAATTTGCCGGGTTAGGATATGCACTTGAGATATTTCCTCCAACTTTCACTAAGTCATTTACACCTGTAGCACATAAATAGCGCAGGGTGATTCCTGTTGAATCAGAAAAATTGTGAATATTATAAAATTTATAATGCACCGACCTTGTAGCACAAGTAGTACCCGAATTAAAAATTGCGTGGAATCCGTCTTCAAGAAAATCTACAGTGTCTCCTGGCGCAATTACAGTTGTTAAATTAGAAACATTTGTTGTTGCTAAATAACACAATCCTCCCCAGCAAAATTGCGTTTGATCTGCCCCCTCAATAGAGTATATGGTACGAACAACTTTTAGGGTATCGGCAATTGAGCCTGAATTTTTCACCAATATTTCTTTCACTGTATTTGTACTCGAATCAACGCTAATATCAATAATAGTATTTGATATTACATTATGATCATCATCTAACAATACAATATTTTGACTGTACCCAAAAATTACCGATGATACTAAAAGTAAAGTTGTAACTATTTTTTTCATACTTTTTATTTTTTTGGCGAACCGTTACTTCCTCTTGTTATCAAATGTGAATTTACTTATTTCAATCTGAATTTAGATAAATCAATCAAGGGATCTGATCATCATACTACGAATGACGTGTAAATTTAGTTACAAAAATATATAAACATTATTTGCGTCCTGAAAAACAATATGGTAAATTCGTGTTATTCAATCAATAATATAAATCAATAATTCAAAATAAATGAAAAAATTTTTACAAATTACAACAGCGTTGGCACTTACGTTTTTAGTATCACAAAGTAAGGCACAAGTGGTAACCGGCAGCCTTTCTGCAGATTGGACGCTTACCGACCTTAACGGAGTAAGCCATAACTTATATACCTATCTAAATGCAGGAAAAACTGTTTTTATTGACATCTCTGCAACCTGGTGTGCTCCTTGCTGGGGATATCATAACACGCATGCTTTTGATGATATGTGGGCCAATCATGGACCTGCAGGTGCTCCGGGAGTAAGCGGAACTACAACTGATGATTGTATCGTTATTTTTGTTGAAGGTGATGGCGCTACAAGTGAAACTTGCTTACACGGCAGTACCGGTTGTGTTGATCCCAACAATAGCAATACTTCTCAAGGTGACTGGGTTACCGGTGTATATCATCCCATTATCAATCCTACCAGCACTACCACACCTACTGTGAATGCATTTAATGATATTTATAATCTTAGTTATTTCCCTACCAGTGTTATGATCTGCCCTAACCGTTCAATGACGGAAGTTGATCAATTTACAGCTGCTGAACTTTATGCAGCAAAATCAGCTTGTTCTGCTGCATCAGTTGCTGTGGATGGAGAAATGATCACATCATTGGCATATAACACTACATTAGCTTCTTGCGATAGCGTTACTCCTACTTTTCGTCTTGGAAATATTGGAACCGATACATTAAGATCCGCAACCATTACACTTCAGGTAGATGGTGTTGCGCAAAAAACTATTTATTGGACAGGTAATCTTGGTACTTATGAAAGCGCTACGATTACCGGTGTAAAAGTTGGTTCATTAGTATCCGGAACAAGAACCATCACTGCAATTATTTCTAATCCAAATGGAGTTGTTGACCCTACAGCTGCAAACAATTCAACCGAAGCAACATTTGTTATTTATCCTACTACGGGAGGTTCTTATATTACTGAATCTTTTGAAAGCGCTGGTATTCCCACAGCCTGGACTATCACAGCCGGTGGAAATAAAACATGGGAAGATGCTCCAACCACTGGTTGTAACTCTTCCTCAAGTGCTACGTTGGAATTTTACAGCATTCCTTCGGATCAGGTTGATATAATAACCTTGCCTCCAATGTCATTTACAGGTACCTCGGCTTATTTAACTTTTGATGTAGCATACGCTCAATATTCTTCATCTAATACTGATAAATTACAAGTTGAAGTATCCACTACCTGTGGTTCCTCATGGACCTCTAAGTACAGTAAAGCTGGAACAGCATTAAAAACATCTCCTCCCGTTGCCAACTCAGTGCAATTTGTTCCTACAGCGAGCCAATGGAGACATGAAACTGTAAATTTAAGTACCTACGCTGGCCAAACAAATGTTTTAGTTCGTTTGAAAGGAACATCTGATTATGGAAACAATCTTTTTGTTGATAATATTAATTTTGTTACTTCTGTTGTAGGTATCGAAGAAAATGAAATGTTAAATAATGTACGTGTGTATCCAAACCCAATAACAAACACTGCTGTTGTGGATTTCAGTTTATCTGAATCAAATAATGTTTCCATTACACTTGTGAATGCGCTTGGCCAACTTGAATTTAGTAAAGACCTTGGTAAGATGAATGCCGGTGATCAGAACTATTCATTGGATGCAACATCAATAAGCAATGGATTGTATTTTTTAAACATTAAAATTGGCGACAATACTGTAACCAAAAAAGTAGCCATTAACAAATAATTTTGAAATGATAAAGATTTTATCCCTAAGGGCATTTAAGAAGCCAGCGCACATATTTCGACAAGCTCAATATGACCAGCGTAGGGGCAGTCTGAGTCCCGCAATACTGTAGGAACCTTGGGCAGGCGTTCCTGTTAGAGAAGTCCTTAAATAATGACATTGCCCTAAGGGATCATTACAGATAATCAGCAGTAAGGTTAATTTTCCTTTAATCGTACTGCTGATTATTTTTTATTAAACTCAATTGTAATTTTATGAAAAAAATAATTATTGGATTATTTGCTCTCAGCATTTTCACTAACACAGCTAAAGCCCAAAACATAGAAGGAAGAGCATTGCCTGCTGCTGATCTAAAAACAGTAGATGGAAAAACTGTTAATTCCTCAAAATTCACAAACGATGGAAAGCCTATTATAATAAGCTTTTGGGCAACCTGGTGTAAACCATGTAAAAAGGAATTGGATGCGATCTCCGAAAATTTTGAAGAGTGGCAAAAAGAAACCGGAGTAAAACTTATTGCCATTTCTATTGACGATTCACGTAGTTCGGGCAAAGTAGGCACTGATGCAAAAAGCCACGGTTGGGATTACGAAATATATATTGATCAAAATCAGGATTTTAAACGTGCAATGAACGTAAACAACGTTCCTCATACGTTTATTATTAATGGTACGGGTGAGATTGTATGGCAGCACAATTCGTATGCAGAAGGTGACGAAGACCATCTGTACGAAGCACTTAAAAAAATCGCCAAAGGAGAATAAAACAATGTGCTGATGTGTAAATCTGTTAATTTGAAAATGTGCATTTTCAAATTATCAAACTATCAAATTAATTTATTGTGAGAAAAAAATACAACAGGTCAATTAAAATAACTGCATTTATAGTTGCAGTAGTTTATAGCAACATCTCTTTTGCCCAGCTAAACCTAACTAATCTTAGCAATTTAAACGTTGGAGAAGTGCATGGCAATTTTCAAGCTGACGCACAATATTATATCCCTGATTCTACAATTGGTGCAGATCCTGCTCCCGAAAAAATGCTGATGAATGGTTTTGCTAACATCATTTATACAAAAGGGAAATTTTCTGCCGGTGTACGTTACGAAAGTTATTTGAATGCCCGCCAGGGATTCGACTCCAGGTACCAGGGAAATGGGATCCCTTATCGTTATGCAACCTATAAAGCGGATGAGTTAGAAGTTACGGTCGGTAATTTTTACCAGCAATTTGGCAACGGTTTTATTTTGCGTAGTTACGAAGATCGCGGACTTGGTTTTGATAATGCATTGGACGGGATCCGATTGAAATATGAACCTGTTAAAGGTATTTATTTAACTGGACTTACCGGCAAACAGCGCTCTTTTATGACCCAGGGGCCTGGTATTGTGAGAGGCTTTGATGGCGAAATTCAAATGAATGAAACCTTTAAAAAACTTGCTGATAAAAAGTTAATACTCACATTGGGAGGAAGCTTTGTAAGCCGCTATCAAAAGGATGAAGATCAAACATTGGTATTACCCGAAAATGTGGGTGCATCGGCAGGTCGTTTTAAAATAAGCCGGAATAATTTTTCAATTAATGGAGAATATGCAACTAAAATTAACGACCCGAATGCGGCAAACAATTACGTATACAAAAACGGAGAGGCTATTTTTCTGGCAGCCAACTACGCTCAAAAAGGATTTGCGGTTTCTCTTAGTGCAAGCCGAACCGACAATATGAATTTCCGTTCCGACAGAACTGCATCGGTAAATAATTTACTTATAAATTACACACCTGCATTAAACAAACAACATACCTATAACTTATTAAGCTTTTATCCATACGCCTCACAGCCAAACGGTGAGTTCCAGTTTTCGAGTGAAGTGAATTGGAAGATCATAAAAAGAAGCGAACATAAATTAGATATTACTTTTAACTATTCAGGATCAAATGATCTGGATACTACACGATTGAGTCCTTCTACGGACAGTACTTTGCAAGGTTATAAAGCAAAGTCCTACTTTATGGGGGAAAAAGTTCTTTTACGTGATTGTTATTTTGAAGTGAACCAAAAATTCGGAAAAAAATTCAAAATGTCTGTGATCTATGCTTATCAGGAATATAACAATAAGTTTTTGAAAGGTGCATCCGATGCAGGTAGTGTAACCATTTATTCACATATTGCTGTGGTGGACATGACCTACAAAATAAAACCAAGCAGGGCTATAAGGGCAGAATTACAACACCTTGCTACAAAACAAGATAAACAAAACTGGGCATACGCTTTAGTTGAATATACGATTAACTCAAATTGGTTTGTTGCCGTTTTAGATCAATACAATTATGGCAATACTCACAAGGATGGAAATGGCAGTTACGACAAACGTACCCATTATTATAATGTTTCGGCAGGTTACAATAAAAATGCAAACCGCATTACATTGAGCTACGGAAAACAGCGTGCTGGTATTTTTTGTGTAGGAGGTATTTGCAGGCAGGTTCCTGCTTCAAATGGGATAACATTAAGTATTACAAGTAGTTTTTAAAAAGGTGGGTACCGAAACGCCTGCCCACAGTCTTCGACAAGCTCAGACTGACTGCGCGCTGGTCATATTGAGCTTGTCGAAATATGTGCGATGGCTTCTTAATGACATTGGGTAATGAGGGCAAAATAACGATCCAACTCAGTTTTATAAACTCTGAAATTACTATTCGTTAAATATATTAATTGTTGTACTTGCATACAAGGCGGCAGTTTCAGTTCGTAAACGACTACTCCCTAAACTGATCTCTTTAAAGCCGTTGGCAAGAGCCAATTTGACTTCATCAACAGAAAAATCACCCTCCGGACCGATAAGAATCAAAACATCATTCCCTTGTTGGTAAAGACTTTTTAAATGTGGTTTAATTTCTCCTGGGTAACAATGCGCGATGAATTTTTGTCCGGTAAAATCTTTGGTGGAAACAATGAATTTTTTATAGTCCACCACTTCATTTATTTTTGGCAAATAAGCTTTTAGGCTTTGTTTGATGGCAGCAATGGCAACTTTATTCAATCGTTCTGCTTTTACAACGGTACGTTCGCTATTTTGACAGTTAATAATTGAAATTTCAGCAATCCCTACCTCTATCGCTTTTTCAGTGAACCATTCCAAACGATCCATATTTTTGGTTGGTGCAATAGCAATGTGCAGATCGAATTTACTTTTGCCAAATTCTAATGTAGATCGAGTAATTTTAACTGTACACCTCTTAGGGTTATCATCGGTGATAATGGCTTCGTACCAGCCTCCATTGCCATCAATTAATATGATTTTCGCGCCAATAGATAAGCGCAAAACGCGGATAGCATGTTTGCTTTCTTCTTCGTTTAAAGTATAAACCTCAGCCCTTAATCCCCTCTCCAATTGGAGAGGGGGCTGGGGGGGAGGAAGAAGTATATCGGGGGTGTAAAATACGTGCATAAAACCTCTCTCTTAACTCTCTCCACAGGAGCGAGTTGTTAGTATTCCGGTGTGGTTCACCTAAGCCCTCTCCCTTGTGGGGAGAGGATTAAGGAGAGGGGGTAATTACTTAACGCCAATGGCCTTTTCGCCTTCGGGTTTAGCATTAAGCTGAGCAGTTACTTTAGGAGCAGCCGACATGATCTCATCGTTTGCAGCACTTGCATATTGTTCGAAGTTTTTGATAAAGGATGAAGCCAATTTGTTGGCTGTAGCATCAAACGCTTCTTTATTTTTCCAGGTATTGCGAGGATTTAAAATTTCAGCAGGTACATTAGGACAAGCTGTTGGCACATTTAAACCGAAAATAGGCAATGTTTCGTATTTAATGTTTTCTAATTCACCTGTAAGTGCTGCGGTGATCATTGCTCTTGTATATGATAATTTCATACGGTTTCCTACCCCGAAAGCACCACCCGACCAGCCGGTATTCACTAACCAAACAGTTACTTTATTTTCTTTTAATTTTTTACCTAATAGCTCAGCATATTTTGTTGGGTGCAAAGGTAAAAACACTTTTCCAAAACAAGCAGAGAAGGTCAATTGAGGCTCAGTAATACCCATTTCTGTTCCTGCAACCTTTGCAGTGTAACCTGAAATAAAATGATACATTGCCTGCTCGGTAGTTAATTTTGAAATAGGAGGCAGTACACCATAAGCATCGCATGTTAAAAAGAAAATGTTTTTAGGAATATTTCCTACAGATGGTTCCACGGCATTCTCAATAAAGTGAATCGGGTACCCAACTCTTGTATTTTCTGTTTTAGAAATATTGCTAAAATCAACTGTTGAAGTATTTTCATAGAATTCAACATTTTCCAATAAAGCACCAAATTTAACGGCACTAAAAATTTGTGGTTCCTTTTCCTTCGTTAGATCAACACATTTAGCATAGCAACCACCTTCAAAGTTAAACACACCTTTATCACTCCAGCCATGCTCATCATCGCCTATCAATCCACGGTTTGGATCAGCAGAAAGTGTAGTTTTACCGGTACCGGATAAACCAAAGAAAATGGCGGTATCACCTTCTTTACCAATATTTGCAGAGCAGTGCATTGATAAAACCCCTTTTTCGTGAGGCAAAAGATAATTTAATAAGGAGAAAATCCCTTTTTTGATCTCACCTGTATATCCTGATCCACCAATCAATATAATCTTTTTGGTCATATCCAGAATGGTGAAATTATGCTGACGGGTACCATCAATTGAAGGTGTAGCCATAAAACCGGGAGCACAAATAATTGTCCATTCCGGTTCAAAATTCAGGATCTCTTCATGGGTTGGGCGCAAAAATAAATTGTTGGCAAATAAATTTGACCACGGGTTTTCAGTCACTACCCTTATGTTTAAACGATATTTAGGATCAGCACAAGCATAAGAATCACGAACGTAAACTTCTTTCCCGGCAAGATATGCGCACATGCGATTGTAAAGGATATCAAATTTACCGGCATCAAATTTAACATTCACATCCCCCCACCAAATTGAATCTTTTGTTTTTTCATCAAGTACAATAAATTTATCTTTAGGTGAACGTCCTGTAAATTCTCCTGTATCAACAGCAATAGCACCAGTATCAGTTAATACTCCTTCACCCCGTACGAGAGTTTCTTCAACAAGTTCTGCTGCATTTAAGTTCCAATAAGCTGCCGATACGTACCCTAAGCCTAAATCTGCTATGCTTGCATTTTTAGCTTTAATTCCAAATTCATTCATTATAGTTCTGTTTTTGGTTAAGAAATTTGTAATAAAGTGTAAAATTACTAATTTTTGATCCAAAAAGACCTTAAAATTTCAATAAATAAATAACAATTTCAACAAAAATGTTGATATCTTTTAAGGTGTTTTTTAACAAATATTTTTATATTTTTGTAGGGCAATCATTTTAGATTACAATAAATTCATTTTAAATCCAGTATTATGAAAAAAATAGCTACTATTTTATTTCTAAGCTCTACTCTTATTTCCTGGGCTCAAGGTCCGATCATAGAAGCAACCTATTTACCTGTAAGAGGAACTGCAATAAGTGAAATTTGGGATGTATCATCTACTAATATTATGGTGCCTGATACCGGACAAAATAAATCGTGGAATTATGCAGGTCAATTTACTTATCCTACTCCCCCATATAAAATCAGGACCTTCCATCCGGATACACTTGTTAATGGTCTTTCTTTTAGCCAGTATTTTCCTACAGCAACACATGCATCCTTTTTAACCTCACCATTAAATAATTTAACCGATTCCCTTTATTCGTACTATATTATAGATGCGGGAGGGCTTCATATGTTAGGAGGATTTAATATTAGGGCACAAACAGCTAACAATGCCGGATATGATACCACTTCGATAATAACTCCAAGCGAGTTAATGACCCCTGATAGTGTAACTTACGGAATGGTAAGAAATGATATTTCCAGCTATATTACCTATGGAAGATATTCCAATATTCCCATTAAGATAAAAGGAACAAGGAATAAAGTAATGAAAGGTGTTGGGTATGGAACACTAACAATACCTAATGGAACTACTTTCACCAACGTTGTACTTGCAAGACAAATTATACATACAGTTGATAGTGTTTTTATGGCAGGTTCCAATACCTTTATGACTGTGTTAGTTTCTGATTATATTGATTATTCTTTTCTTAGAAATAATACTTTTGGTTCCTCTTATCTTATGTATCTGAATGCCAATAGTGGTAACACTCTTATTAATTATGGCTGGTATACCCTACCTGTTGATTTTGGTTCTATTTCCGGAACCGTATATGAATCCGAAGGAAGCAGCATCACAACGACTAACGGTGAAGCTCTTCTTTACCGTGAAAATTCAAATTTTTCAAAAAATGATATTTTGGATAGATCTATATTGGATGGCTCGGGTAACTATCAATTTGACAGTATTCCTTATGGCGAATACAGAGTTGCCATACGAGCAGATTCTGCATCCCACCCTAATGTTTTTACCACTTACTATGGGGATACTTCCAACTGGCTTGATGCAACACCGATCATAACAACTGCTAATTCAACAGGAAATGATATATACTTACAATATCATGCCGCGCCAGATCCTAATGGAGGAGAAATTCAGGGACATATAGGTTTAGATCTTGACATTCGGACCATTGATCCAATTCCGGGAGTAGATATTGTGGTGAGAAAGAATCCAGGAGGTATTGCAGTTCAGGAAGTAACAACTGATGCAAATGGTGATTTCAGTTTAGAGCAATTGCCGCCTTTGGTTGCTCCTTTTACGACTTATGATTTGTTTGTGGATATTCCGGGCCTACACATGTCGGGCACCTACGACATTATCGTTATTAGTGGCACAGTTGTAAACGCTCTTGATTTTACTGTAGGTACTGATTCTATACATCCAAATTCCGAATTTGTTGGGATCAAGGAATATTATACAAGTGATAACTTGATGGGAGCATATCCAAACCCATATTCTTCCAATACTACAATAAAAATTAATCTATCAGAAAGATGCGATGTTCTTTTAGAGGTTTATAATTTACTTGGAGAGAAAATAAAAACCTTAGATAATACCCAAAAGTTATCTGGAATACATTATTACAATTTTAATGCAAAAAGTTTAAATTTTCCTGCCGGTATATACATTGTTAAACTTAGTGCAGGGGATAAAATAAGTGTGCTAAAAATAATCGAACAATAAATAAATTTAATTTTACTGATATAAAAAGGGGCTTGTGCCCCTTTTTTATTGTTTTGAATAAATTGTTGAATAGATAATTTTATTACTTTAGCCTGTACTTCCTATTTTTGATCGTGGAAAGGAATTTTGCTTTCACAAAAAAATGGAACTTTAAGCAAAAACAATTATTCCTTGTTTCCTGAAAATGAAAGGTAGTTCTATCACCAACTATTTTTTTTATTTGTAAAATTTTATGCGTAATTTTTTGTACCAATTTTTTTTAACCCTCCTATTTCTTTCACTTTTAACAAAAGTCGAAGGACAAGTATATAATTTTTCGAATTTTACAGTAGAAACAGGCTTATCACAACCACAAATACTTGCTGTTTTTCAGGATGATAATGGCGTAATGTGGTTCGGCACAAATGGTGGCGGCATTACAAAATATGATGGAAAATCTTACGAATACATTACAGATAAGGATGGTTTAGCCGACAATGTTGTTTATTGTATTGAAAAGGATAATAAAGGTAAAATATTGATAGGAACAAATAATGGTTTGTCTGTTTTTACCCCTTCTGCTTCACCAGGAAAAGATTCCACACACTTTAAAAATTTCACAACACAAAATGGTCTAACTCATAATAGAATATATACTATTTTTTGCGATAAAAAGGGAGAGATTTTATTGGGGACAGGAAAAGGTATTTCTGTTTTTAAGGACTCTACTTGTTCTGCTTTAAAAATCAGTGATATTTTGGACAATTCCCTTATTTTTAATATTTCCGAGGACAGTAAACAAAATTTATGGTTTAGCACGTTAGGCAATTTTGTTTTTAAATATGATGGTAAGATTTTAAAAAACTACACTGCTCAAGATGGTTTAAAAAATGAGTATGTGTATTCGATTTTAGAATTTGGTGATAATGTCTATTGGTTTCTTACTAATCAAGGTTTATTTGAATTAAGAGATACAAAAATAAAACCAATTTATCCACCCAATTTATCAAGTACCTTAACCTATTATAGTTATTTAAAAGATGAGGAAAACAATATTTGGATCGCTTGTAAAAATGGACTATTAAAATACAATGAGGGGAATTTTCAACTCTTTACGCAGAAAAATGGTTTAGTGAACGATAACATCTGGAAAATATTTCTAGATAGGGAAAAAAATTTATGGTTTGCTTCGAAAGAAAATGGGATATCGAAGTTAGCAAGTCAACGATTTTTTATGTATACAGTTAAGGATGGTTTAAAATTTAATGAAATAAGCAGAATATTTCAGAGCAAAGATGGCAGATATTGGATAGGAACAACAAAAGGACTCAGCATTTATGATGGTAAAAATTTCACCAACTACAATCAAAAAGATAGAAGAGGAATTGATCCAATTACTGCAATAACAGAAGGTGTAGATGGGAACTATTTGATAGGAACCAGTTTTGGGGTACTTAAATATGATGGTAACCATTTCAAAAGAATAGAAAGTATCGATACAACAAGTAAAACAAATTATATTTATGATGTTTTTATTGATAGTAAAGCTGAAATTTGGTTGGGTACCAAAGGTGGTGTAGCAAAAATTATAAATGGAAGAATCAAAGAATTCATAAAGAATGGAATTTCAAAGAATGAAGTTTTTAAGATCTATCAAGATTTAAATAAAAATTATTGGTTTGCCACCAGTGATGGGTTATATAAATATGATGGAGTAAAGGTAAAGTATTTTACAGAAAATGATGGTTTTACTACAAAACGCGTTGTTAATATAGTTGGTGACACGAATGGTGATTTATGGTTTGCCACGAGTTCAGGATTATTTAAATTCCGAAATGGAAAATTTTCTTCAATCACAGAAAAAGAGGGTCTTTCTTCTAATATTATTCAATCTATTGCAATTGATAAAAAAGGAATTGTCTGGGCCGGATTGCCAAGTGGGTTTGATAAAATACAATTAAAAGATAAAGGAACTTACGAAATAAGGCATTATGGGGTGGAAGATGGTTTTATGGGAGAAGAATGTATATTAAATTCCATTTTTATTGATCAACAAGAAAAAATTTGGTTTGGTGCTCAAAAAGGATTGATGGTTTATCAACCCAAATTTGATAGAAAAAATACTTTTGAACCTATTACCCGTTTGAAAAGTATTAATTTGTTTTCACAAAAAACAGATTGGAAATTGTTCGCTGATTCCCTTGATCAGAATAACCTTCCAGTGAATCTGGAATTAGCCCATAACAAGAATTACTTAACATTTAATTTTATCGGAGTAAGCTTAACTACTCCAGGAAAAGTTAAATACCGCTTTATGTTAAAGGGGCTGGACAAAAAATGGCGGCCAGAAACCTCAGAAACTGAGGCCGCATATTCAAATATTCCTCCCGGAGAATATGAATTTTTGGTTATGGCAAATAATGGTGAAGGGGTATGGAATAAATCACCGGTTTCTTATACATTCATTATTCATCCACCCTTTTGGCGAACCTGGTGGTTTTATTCCATTATTGCGGGTATCGTATTGGTCTTCATTTATTCTTATGTAAAAATAAAAGCCGCCAGCAACAAAATATTAAAACAAAATAAAATAATAGCCGACAAAAATGTTGATTTAAAGCAAGCTTATGGTGTAATTGCTGATAAAAACAAAAGCATTACCGACAGTATCAATTACGCAAAACGAATTCAGCAAAGTTTTTTAACTTCAGAAGATACACTAAAAAAAACGTTGAAAAATTATTTCATTCTGTACAAACCGAGAGATATAGTAAGTGGTGATTTTTATTGGGCATTTGATCTACCCGACAGAGTATTAATTGCATGTGCAGATAGCACCGGCCATGGGATTCCGGGAGCATTTATGAGTTTAATAGGAATTAGCCTACTGAACGAAATTTCACATTCAAAAAATATTGTAGAGCCGGCTAAAATTTTAGATGAATTAAGACGAGTTATTATTTATGCACTCAATCCTCAGCAACTTGATTCCGGAGGTAAGGATGGGATGGATATCACATTAATTTCTGTATTTAAAAATTCTGATTCTGATGATTCGACAAAAGAAGAACAGAGTGTAAAAATTCACTTTTCTGGAGCCAATAATGCAATTTATATTATTTCAAGTGAGAATAACACGTCAAATTTCATGGAATTTAAAAGCGATAAACAACCTGTAGGATTTTATTCCAATATGAAACCTTTTACCCAGCAGGAAATAATTGCAAAAAAAGGCGATATCATTTACATGGGTACGGATGGTTTTGCTGATCAGTTTGGTGGAATAAAAGGTAAAAAATTTATGAGCAAACAGCTTAAGAAAAAATTATTTTCCATTCATAGCCTTCCATTGAAAATACAAGAAAATATATTGGAAAATGAATTCCAAAATTGGAAAGGTGATTTGGAACAAGTGGACGATGTTACAATTATGGGAATTCGTATTTAGTTAATTTCAACAATAACTGTTGACAATAATACAAATTTGCTATCCTTATCTTACTACTCAGGAAATTTTAAATTCAGAAGTTTTAACCTTGCCACTATTGTTGAGGAAACTATATAGTTCCTATACCATTTGTTATCCGCAGGAACGATTATCCATGGTAGCTCAGGGCTGCAGCGGTTTAAAATTTGTTCATACACCTGTTGATATTCCTTCCACTTTTCAGAAGATTTCAGATCATCCTCCGAATATTTCCATTTTTTAAAAGGATCGTTCAGCCGTTCGTGTATCCGTTTTTTTTGTTCCTCCTCACTTATATGTAAAAAGAATTTTAGAATAATAGTATTATTGCTAAGCAAATGCTTTTCAAATGCGTTTATAAACTCATACCGCTCTTCAATGATACTATTTGGAAGTGATTTTTGAATTGTGGGAACCAATATATCTTCGTAATGGGACCGATTGAAAATCTGTATCTTTCCTTTCTCCGGAAGTTTTTGAAAAATACGCCACATATAATCATGTTCCAGCTCCACCCCCACCGGTGCTTTGAAGGATGTTGCCTGAACTCCAAGCGGATTAACATTTGAAAAAACCTGCCGTATAGTACTATCCTTACCGGCAGTGTCAATGCCCTGAAATATTATTAAAAGACTATATGAGTGCGATGCGTACAATAAATGTTGTAAATCAGATAACTCCTCTATAACTTTATTCAATTTACGCTTATAGGCCTCTTTATTTATCCGTTGAGGAGCCTGTGTATCAATATTTTTTAGTTTTATTTTTTTCATATATTTATTTTCAGATATATACCTGCAATACTTAAAAGAGCAATAATTATGGACGGTGCAAGTCCAATTAGTACCTGTCTGCGCAGGCTTTTCGAACCTTTAAAATAAGCTTGTCCCATTTTAAAAATTGTATTGCTAACTATAGCGAATAGAATTACAATTGCAGCCACGGCCGGATCAATTTGAGTTAAGCTTAGTTTCGACATACTGATGTTGATCGCATCAACATCGGCAAGCCCGGAAATAAAACCTGTAATTAGTAAACCTTTTGTTCCGAGGTAAATGTTGGCAAAATAGACAAAAAGAGTAATTGCCACATATTGTATTCCAAACAAAATAGCATTACTTATATCAAGAGGATTTCCCAATTGGATGGGCTCTGATGTTTCAGGTATTTTACATTTTCTTTTTAAAAAGTATGCAAAAGCTGAACTGCTTAAAATTATTAAACCGCAGGGGATCAGGAGCCATTTAAATACCTCAATATTAAATATTGCAGCAACAATTAATACACGAGCAAACATAACAGAGCAAGCAATAATGATACCAACTGCGTATTGAAAGGAAAGACTTTCGTTTTCTTTACTTCGGCCACTAAAAACCCAGGTTACTGCAGTGCTTGAAAACGTACCACCAAAAAAAGCTGTAAAAAGAATACCTTTTTCGGGGCCAAAAAATTTGATTATAAAGTATCCGATAAAACTCAGTGATGAAACAACAACCATAATAAAACCAATACTTTGTGGGTTGATAATCGCCCCGGGTCCATAATTTTTGTCGGGCAAAATTGGCAGAATCAAAAAAGAAAGAATAATGAATTTTATAAACGCGAACAATTCGTGCTGCGTTATCCTACTGAGTGTTTCGCGAAATTTATCTTTCAGCGCCAAGAGCGTAGAGGCTATAACAGCAACAGCAACTGCTTCTTTAATGAAATGGAGACCACAAAGTACACCAAGAAAAAACACCAGTGCCAATGATAATTCGGTAACAACACCAAAATTTTCTTTCTGAATTTTTGAAAAATGAAATACACATATAAAAAGAAATACCGAGGGTGAAACAACTAAAACAAGGTAAGTGTTCAACTCAGCTGCTAAAAAAGTGATCACGCATCCTAAAATAGACATCAGTGCAAATCCTCGCATGCCGGCAAAATGTTCCTTTCCGCTCAGGCTTTCGAATTCTCTTTGCATGCCAACAATTAATCCAATTCCTAAAGCAACGATCAGGCTGAATAAAAATGGTGTAAGCAGGTTATTCAATAATTCGTACATTTTAATTTTATTATGTTAAAACCGGCAATAATTTTATCCTCATTTCGATCTTTGCTCTTTATTTAGAGCCTGTTTAAATTTTATATAAAAAATAACAATATTGCTTATAAAAACCACCGCACCTTTCTCGACAGGCCCGAAATGACCATGCACACTGTCATTTCGAGCTGTTCTTCGTAGCAGAAGCGAAGTCGAGAAATCGTGGGAAGGTTAGAAGCTTCTTTGAATCAAATTTAAATAGGCTCTTAGAAGTAATTTTCTTCAGCATGAATATTTAATAAGTAAAAAATTTAATTTCCGATTTGATCATTTTTTTATTGAAATCCAGGTCTTTTTTCGTGTCCTTTGAAGAGAACACTAAAATATCAAGCCCGGTCCATAATAAAAACCAACCAGCAGGTTCAAACAATACAAGTAAAAAATGTACCGGATATTTTTCAGGCTTCGTAAATGAGATATAGCTTGCTATTATCATAATGGCGATTCCAATTGCTGTTAAGATCAATCCCTTTGTGTTTGTTTTTCTGACGTCAGTCTCCAAAACCTGATGAACATTTTTAAAATAGGAATGAAGTCTTTTAATAATTGCTTTTTCGTCCGTTTCATTTCTCCCATTTGCAGGTAAAAGGAGCTTCAACGAAAGTTTATTTCTGCTTTTGTTTCCTGAAATTTTTTTAACCTGAATAATAAAATCATCGGATAAGGTTCTTTCAGAATATGAACTCGGATCAAAATCAGAAAAGATATCATCGTAAGAATCAAGCAGAATACTTACTTCAGCGAGCTCAAGTAATGATTGTTTTGCAAGAGAGTCTACTTCTTCTGATTTTTTATTTATCATGTCACCTTAGCTAACTATATTTTTCATTGTGCAGTTCTTCTGCTTCTTCAATTGAATGGGAAACTGATAGATCTTTTTCTTTTTTTGCGAGGTAAGCCAGCTTTTGATAATATTTATAAAGGGTTTCGAGTTCCACTTCTGTTAAATCTTCCACCCCAATCAGCCGGTTGCTTGGTCCATGAAGGGAAGCTATCAATTCATTCAACTTCATATGAATGGCACGGGAATCTTTATTTTGCTCACGTTGGATCAAAAAGACCATAAGAAAAGTGACAATAGTGGTGCTGGTATTTATAACAAGTTGCCAGGTATCTGAAAAATGAAACAAGGGGCCGGTTAAAATCCAGGCAATAACAACGCTCAAAGCTATAATGAAGGCCATAGTACTTCCAGTAAATGAAGTAGCCATTTGTGCTATTTTCTCAAAAAAATTTAGTTTGTTATTATTTGTATCGCTCATTTTGTTTCGTTTAAATTGAATATTTTTTACTCTAAAAATAGGGATTAATTTTTTTTAAATGCAATTTTTCATTTATCACAATTCATGCATGTTTAAAATTTTATAAAAAGAATAACAATATTGCCTACAACAACTGCGGAACAATAATTTCACCAATGTCGATTGCATTACTTTCATGCAAGATAGTGTTACAGGTGATCACTTTGCCAACACCAGATTTTATTAAATTTTCATACGCATTTCCTGCAAAAACAGCGTGTATACCTATACAAACTGCTGGCTTCATTCCGGCTTTTTTGAGAAGCCCCACCGTTTCAATCATTGTTTTGGCAGTTGAAATAATATCATCCACTAAAACAGGTGTATAATTTTTATATCCCTCCACCTTGGGTACAGAAATTTCAACATCACAATCTCCATGTCTGATCTTTTTTAACACTATAAAAGGTACTCCGGCATTTCTTGCAACTTCCGAAACCCATTGCTCACTTTCACTATCCGGGCCTATTAATAATGCATTGGGGATATTTTTTTTAACCCATTTTGAAATTAACCCATCTGCATGTAAAACTTCGCAAGGGATGGAATAAATTTCTTTCATAGATACTCTTCGATGCAAATGCGGATCAACAGTAATGAGACGATCAGCATGTGAGGAGATAAGTTTAGCAAAATACGCTGATGTGACCGCCTCCCCCGGATTAAATTGTTTGTCTTGCCGCATGTAAGCAAGATAAGGAGCCACTAAACAAATTGAATGAACCTTTAAATCTCTTAACAAGTTGCATAGAAATAACAGGGGTAAAAGTTTAACATCCGGCTGGTGAAGTGTACATACTACAATTATTTCTTTCTGTTCAACATTACTCAATATTCTTACATATGTTTCTCCATCCGGAAAATTCCGGATCTCCGTCACACCCAAATCCGCTTGAATAATTTCAGCAAAATATTTTGCCAACCCCTCATTGCCAGGTAATGCTAACACAATTTTTTTCACTATTCAATTATAATTAGATCATTAACACTATTTAAATATTCTTTTGCATATTCTAATTCGCCCTTTGCATCGGCATAAATCGAAAACAAAATATCTCCTTTTGAAATTATTGAACCTATCGGACAGTTGAATACTACTCCAGCGCCAATCGATTTAGGTGCACCCGAAAGTTTTGCGATACGTGCCAGTTTTCGGTTATCAATTTCTTTTACAATTCCGTAATTTTCAGATAATACATCAAAGCGGTACTGACCTACTTTGGGCTCAGTGAAACCACCTTGTGCCTTACAAATTGCCATAAATTTTTCCAATGCCTTTCCGCTTTCCAAAATTCCCTTTGCAACTTTTTGTTCTTCACCAACCGGAAATTTTCCGGACATTGATAATAATTTGCTTGCTAATTCAAGTGAGCGCTCTTTTAGATCTTTAGGACAGTCAATTTCATTTCTTAAAACAGATAAAACACTTATTGCTTCTAAGGCAGGACCTATGCCCCTTCCAACAGGTTGCGTACCATCAGTAAACAGAACAGCAATTTTTAACCCGATTACTTCAGCAACCTTTTCGAAATAACTTTTTAGAAGTTCCGCTTCCCTTAATGAACGAACCTTGGCAGTTTTTCCAACCGGAATATCGATCAATACATGCGTGGAACCTGCCGCTGCTTTTTTCGAAAGCACCGATGCGATCATTTGTCCCTCACTATCAATATCAAGTGCCTTTTCAACAGAAATAAGAAGATCATCAGCAGGACTTAGTTGCATTGAACCGCCCCAAACAAAACATCCGTTTTCTTTTTCTACAACTTCTCTCATTTCATCAATTGATAGATCAACACGCGTCATCACTTCCATACAATTGGCTGTACCGGCAGGTGAAGTAATTGCTTTTGAAGAAGTTTTAGGGATCGTTAATCCCGCGGATGCAACTATACTAACCACAATTGGGGAAGTCCGGTTACCCGGAAGTCCCCCGGCACAATGTTTATCAAGTACTATATCCTTATCCCATGTTAGTTTTTGTCCGGTGTTGATCATCGCTTTGGTAAGTGATATAATTTCTTTTATTGAAAGATTATCAGCTGCACAAACCGAAACGAAAGCGGATAATTCGATATTGGAATACTTTCCTTCCACGATATCAGACAGAATTTCGTAATACGAGTTTTCATCTAATTCATTTCCATAGATCTTTGCACGTACCTTACTCAGTGATTCAATATGATGAAGATGACTAATGTTGATCTCATCTCCGTTATTTACATTCAATCGTTTCATTGCTTCTTTGGAAAGCCCGGCTTCATCATGATGTATCAATTCTGAATAAACAGCATTAAGTGTTGCAACAATACTTTTCCCTTTTGAACTTACCACAACCCTTGTTAGCGCGGTATACCCCTCCGAACGGCAGATATGGCAATCCTCCCGCATATAAATAATGTTTTCGTGATAGGTATCTATTCCTATTGATTTTACTTTGAGATTATTATAATTTTGTGAGGGATCCATTAATTTACCTTGTTTATTAAATACATTCAGGCAAGTTTTGTCTTTGTTTTAGAACCTGTTTAGATTTCATATAAAAGAATAACAATATTGCTTATTGAAGCTTACACACTTTCTCGACTCCGCTCGAAATGACAGCGCACAAAGCCATTTCGAGCGGTGACAGTGGGTAAACGAAAAACTGCATTGAATAAAATTTAAACGGACTCTTAATCAATATTAATAGTTTCATTTAAAAAAGGTATTTCACAATTCCATCCATAGGTTTCTTTTATTTTTTCTCTCAACGCCTCAGCAGCTTGTGCTTCGCCATGTACAATAAAAATATGTTCAGGCTTTTGTTTTAGTTCAGCCATCCATCCAATTAATCCTTTCTGATCTGTGTGTGCCGAAAGGCCTTCTGCATTTTCAATTTTAGCTTTAACCGGAAAATATTTTCCGAAAAGTTTAACTTCTGTGGCACCTTCAAGTAATGCCCTTCCTCTGGTTCCTTTTGCTTGGTATCCCACCAGCAATATGGTTGCGGATGCCTGACCGAGGTATTGAACAAAATAAGTAAGTATCCGGCCACCGGAAGCCATACCACTTGCTGCAATAATAATTTTAGGAAGCCCGGATGTGGCCAGTTTATAGGTTTCCTGTATAGTTCGTATTTGCTTAATGTCCTCTAACATTTCCTTACATTCATCCATAGGAAGTTTATGCCAAGAGGGGTATTGCTCAAAAACATCCAGAACATTTGTTCCCATTGGACTATCCATATAGATAGGAAGGTTTGGAATAACTCCTTTTTTTCTTAACTTCCATAACAGATACATTAGCATTTGAATACGCTCAACAGCAAAACCTGGAATTATAATAGTGCCTTGCTTTTTTGAGGCTGTATTGATTATCTCAATCAGGTTCTCCTCTGAATGCTCCGGATGAAGACGATCTCCATAAGTGGATTCTATAAAAAGTACATCAGCAACTTCTGGTTTTTGAGGGGGATACATTAATAAATCATTGCTCCGACCAATATCACCTGAGAAAACGATGATCTTATTTTGGATTTTTAATTCAATAAATGTTGCTCCTATAATATGGCTATTGTATTTAAAACAGCATGATATTTCCTTATCGATCTCGATCCATTTATCAAGTAGTTGGGGGCGAAAAAGCGGCAGTGTTTTTATTACATCTTTAGTATCATACAAAGGCTTTGCCGGCTTGTGTTTGGAAAACCCTTCTTCATTAGCTCTCTCGGCATCTTCTTCCTGAATTCTTGCACTGTCTTCTAAAATAATTTTTGCTATATCAAGTGTTGGGGCTGTTCCCCATATTTCGCCTAAAAAGCCTTCGCTCACTAACCTTGGTAGATATCCAACATGATCGAGATGACCATGTGTAAGCAATACCATGTCAATCTTTGCCACATCAAAAGGGAGCTTCTCCCAATTTAATAAGCGTAATTCTTTTAATCCCTGAAATAATCCGCAATCAACTAAAATGTTTTTACTCTGCGTTTCAATAAGGTATTTCGATCCTGTAACTGTACCGGCTGCTCCTAAAAAATGTATTTTCATATTGTTTTTTATTCTCTTTTTAAAACTGATCTATTAGATTTCAAGTACTATAATTTTCCACTCTCTATCAAATGTTGTGTTAACTGATTCGCTTCTTCTATTACAATTTTTATTCTTGTTGGGGGCACACCAGCCTGAACAAGGTACTTTTCATTATCAACTATTTCTTTACAAAGCACAATTTTTTTATCCAACAAATGCTGTTTTTCGATTTTAGTAAGAGTAGTGAGGCACGTAATAGGATATAGCCCAAGTTCATCAATAAGATCCTTCAAACTGTCTTTTATGGGGTAATCCCAACCTAATAGTTTCAAACCTGCACAATTTCCATACTGTATAGCGTCAGATGAAAACCGTGTATTTGTAACTACCCATCCCTGATGAAATTTAGTTCCATGACCGGGCAACTTCAGCCATTGTGATTCTACATCTTTAAACCTTGCCTGTATGTATAATGGGACTTTTACATCAGAAAATGTTCCCTGAAGATTGTGATATTTACATTCGATCATAAAATGATGCTGATCTTTAGCTGCTATCACATCAATTTCGTGGCTAACACATTTGCCCTGAACAATTTCACCTACTTTAACAGTATAACCCTGATATCGTAATATTTCACCAATAAATTTCTCGAAAGGATAGCCTGATGGCCCCAACTGCATAATAGCCTGTTTCAGATGATATTTTGCAGCCAGGTACCGGGAACTTTCCTTGAGTAAGTTAAATGCTATTCTATATATTTTTCGTGTTGACATTCCTTCATACAGTTTTCCGCTTACTTCTTTTACGATCCGATCTGTTTTTTCATCATTGGCCCCTGCCTTTCTTAACGAATGTTTAAGCTTATCCACCAAAAAAGGTTCTGATTCACCGGATGCCTTTGTGACTAATATTTTATTTACCTTTTTCATATTTATGGAAACCTCTTCTTGGTTTATTCTCTAATGTTTAGGTATACAAATATTTGGATATTTAAATACTGCCGCTATGATTTTTATCAGTATCAACAATGATAGTTATCAAGGTTAAGCGCTGGAGCTCATTTGTAATTACAACAACATTTTATTTGCAAAAGGATATACAAAGATGTTCAGCATTTAATTGATGCATCTTACATAATTCTAAAAAAGAGTTACATTATTATCACATTTCGGTAGATTATGGATGGACGCTTTAACCGGATAGCTTCGGGAAGACCACAAAGAAGGGACGAAAGGGCATAAAATTATTTCTTATTTAAAGAATTTGCTAAAAAGCCAAACAAGTGCATTATAAACCAAAGCAAAGGGTTACTTTTGTTTTTGACATAAAAAATTATGTTCAAGCTTTTTGATATGACAAATGAACAGACTGCAATAAAAACCATTTATTTCAGTATTTTTGGAAATACCGCTTTGGCAGCAATCAAATGGTTAACCGGTTACTTTGGTAATTCCTATGCTTTAATAGCAGATGCAATAGAATCAACTACCGATATTTTTTCGTCACTTTTGGTTTTATTCGGAATAAAATATTCCAATAAACCTGCAGATAAAAATCATCCTTATGGTCATGGACGTGCTGAGCCGTTGATCACCTTTCTCGTAGTTGCTTTTTTGGTAACCTCCGCCACTATTATTGCTTATGAAAGCATCCAAAATATAGGAACGCCTCATGAGCTTCCACAACCCTATACTTTGCTGGTTCTTGGAGTTATTATAATTTGGAAAGAAATATCTTACAGGCTTGTTATTAAAAGAAGCAAAGAAATTAACAGCTCTTCATTAAAGGCTGATGCCTGGCATCATAGAAGTGACGCATTAACATCAGTAGCTGCATTTATTGGAATTTCCATTGCATTGATCTTCGGTTTTGAATCGGCCGATGATTGGGCAGCGCTTTTTGCGGCCGTATTTATTTTGTACAACAGTTATTTAATTTTTCGCCCGGCACTTGGTGAAATTATGGACGAACATTTATATGATGATGTTGAAAATTCGATCAGAGAAGTTGCAAAAAAAGTAAATGGTATTATTGACACTGAAAAATGCCTTATCAGAAAAACAGGAATGAAATACCATGTAGATCTTCACGCAACAGTGGACGCAAACTTAAGTGTAAGGGAAGGCCACAATATTGCCCATAACCTTAAAGATCGCTTAAAAAAAGAAATGCCGGAAATTGCAGATATTTTAATCCATATTGAACCGAACGAATAAGGAATTGTATTGATCCCAATTCATCAAATTTAAAATTTATAATACAAGGCTGCTTCTCCTGTTACGTTCAGTTGAGTAAAATTATTATAAAAAGCATAACCCGCCATTAAATTTAATCCTACTCTTTTGGCCATAATGATTTCGATACCAAAACCAAGCCCGTTATTAAAATAACTCTCTGTATTCCTCACCTTTCCCTGACTATCGGGCAGGTTAGGATCATAGATGTAAATCATTTGTGAATTGTAATAATAATGATTGGCCTGATATAAAAAAAGATTGGTGATCTTACTTTCTATTAATATATAAATTAATGTTAGCCCTACACTGTATCGCTCGGTCTCTTTGTTTTTAAATGGTGCGAAATTTATTTGTCCTCCAATTTTTTTAGGAATATACCTGAATGACAAACCGTAACCTGTAGCAAAACCTGCCCCACCACCAATACCATATTTATAATGAACTTCAGGTAAGTTTTTGGCAGAATCCTGAGCCTTAACCATTGATGTGCTAAAGAGTAAAATCAATACACTATTAAAAAAAAGCACTTTTTTCATGTTGTTTAGGTATTAATAAAGTTCCGCAAAGAGAATTAATAATGTACGAATGTGTACATTTTAATACAGTTACCGGATCAATAAAACACGTGTATTTTCTATTTTTTTTCCAATAGTAATTTGAAGTATATAAATACCGGCAGGAAGGGCTGAACTCAATTCTATGATTTCTTTTATATTCCCACTTATACGTACCTCAGGTTTTGTGTATACTGCTTGTCCGAGAGAGTTTATAACTTTAATCACCAGAGATCCTTCAGGAATATCTTCAATGCTCAATTCAAAAGAAAATAAACCAGTGGATGGATTGGGATAAACATTTACATGAAATGTATCACTGACAGCCTCAGACGAAATATCTGAAAAATCTTCCTGCACGACAATAGCTTCCAGCGCTCGCATACATTGATTTACTGTTACTTTTGTTAATGCAGACCAAGCAACAGATGAGCCTTGTATAATTTTAACCTGATAATCGCCTGAACTATTTGCTGTATAAGAAGCAGAAGTGGCACCAGAAATATTTGTTCCGTTTTTTTTCCATTGATAAATATATCCACTGCAAGTGTTGGCATATAAAACCACATTCCCTCCATTACAAAATGTTGTAGCACCCGCAGGGGTTATCTTTGCTATAAGAGAGGTATTAATAGAAACTTTAGTAATAGCCGACCATACCGTACAACCTGTAAAAGATATTTTTATTTGATAATCTCCTCCTTGTGAAGTAGTATAGCTTGATGATGTTGCACCAATTATATTTGCTCCGTTTTTTTTCCATTGATAGGCAAAAGCCAAGCCAGTATTCGCATTTAAGGTAACGTTACCTCCCGCACAAAAAGTAGTAGAACTGCCTGCTGTGATTTTTGCTTCGCAGAGTGCGGAAGGTGGAGAAGCTGATTTAGTAATAGGATAACTCTCGATAAGATCATTTGAAACATTGTAAAATTTAAACCAAAGTGTATCAGACTTAATTGTAACCTGCATTGCTCCGAAGTTTGCATTATACCTTATTTGACTTCCGGGAATTGGTGAAGGACTAAAAGAATATTTGCTTTCTCCTCCAAGGCCATTAACAAAATAATTGAAGTTATCATTTATGATCCTTTCGTAAACATGCGAATGACCTGATATCACAGCATCTGCACCCCACGCTTTAAACGGCCATTGCATTTCTACAGTGTTTCCATGAACAATATCTGAAACATAAGGTGACTGATGAAAATAAACCAATTTCCATTTTGCAGTGGATGCCGCCATCTTATTCTTTAGCCAGTTTGCTTGTATTGAAGTGCTTGTGATCCCATCTGCCTCTTCAGGATTACCATTTAAAACAAAAAAATGTATATCCCCCTTTACAAAATCATAATAGCGTTCATTTCCAAATAAATTAAAATACTCAAAGTAAGCTGCCCCTAAGGAAGTGATCATATCATGATTTCCAATGGAAGGAAAAAATCTGTTTAAATCAGCCTCTGCTCCATATATACCATTATAAGGCTTTATATAATCATGATAGTACTGCCCAATGTTAGCATCAATAGTTGCTGCTTCGCCATCACGATAATTATTATCGCCTGTTGTAATAATATATTCGGGGTTCCATGACTTTACCAGATTGGCCACAGCTGCTTCATTTGGGCCAGACCAGCCATAATCACCAATAATAGCAAATACGTTTTGAGTATAATTTATTCCCGTTACGGATGTTAATTTTTTTAATTTTAAATTGAAGCTGATATCTGAACTGGTGACATTCTGTTGATGAATTTCCACTGCGATAATATTTTCACCAAGCACCAATGGATTTGAGCTAATAGTTGCAATACTATACGTTGATTCCGAAGTTCCATCAACAGCTACTGAGGCAAATGTGTTATAATTAACAGAGCCAGAAGGCATATTGCTTCTAAAAACTTCTGATCCGTTAATATAAACAACTGCTCCGTCATCCCTGATCAGACTTAGTTCTAAACCTGCTATACCTGACAGGTCGGTAACATTAATTTTTTTTCTAAAATATGTGGTTATGTATTTATTGGTTGATGAAGGTCCATAACTAACGATGGTTGCTTCTCCACCATCTCCATACCCTAATTCTGCGTTACCAACCAACCAACTACTATCATTATAAGAATTGTTTCTCCATGAAGTACCCTGATCTGTTCCATTATCAAGAAACTTCCAGCTACTACCTGCCGAAATTAACTCGTTAGATGATGGTGGAATAATTGTATCAAATGGCGAAAGTCTGTTACCCGGGATCGGTCTTTCCATAGTACCATTGGGGAGTTGCCATCCCACAGCGCAATTATCTCCCTGGCTTCCCTCCTTATGCAAAGCTTCGATATAATATTTCTGACCTGCAGTAAGAAATTTTGAAGCCGATTGCTGACTGGGATATTTTGTCCATTGCCTGGATGAAGTGTACCCTGATACAGAAGCGATTTTTACTTTATTGGCAGGATTGTCATTAGTGCTTAACCATAATTCGCTATTATCATCACTGGCTATCCAAAAAATATAATTACCGGTTAGTGGTGCGCAGATGTATCCCCTTATCCGGCTACCGAAATTATCTCCAAAACTTGAAGGTTCTTCAAAAGAAGTAAGTTGACTCGTACTTGTTGGTGTAACATTAACAGGAATATTAACAACAGAAGTACCGGTAACATTAGCCCAAAAATCTCTTGTGATCGTACCTGTAAATGTGCACGATGCAACAACATCAGAAGGTATGGATGTAGCACTATCAGTTGACTTATCTGTAACAAGTGTCGTTAATAAATTATTTTCCGGTTGACTATTTTGTGCCCGAAGACTAATTAATAAAGTGCCGGATGCAATCAATAAGTATATTCTTTTCATTTAGGGCTTTATTTATAGTTGATAATATTTTTGTGCTTTTACATACATATACACTCTAATGCACCATTCCTGGCCATTAAAGAAGGGGGCCACCCTTGTAAAAAATTATGACGATCGATCATTATTATTGAATTCTGCTATTCGTGCCATTTTAAATTATCATTTAAATTCCCAAAAATCAGTCATTTCAAATTTGTTCTCGCCTAATCCAAAATAACATTTGTTACCAGTAGAAATGCTGATTGAATTAAATCTTGCGCCACCTTCAAAATTTGTTTTTTGGATCCAATTGTTATTCGTGGAATTATATTCCCATAGATCCTGTAAAGGGTTTTCATTCCAGCCCGATATGATGTATCCATTTTTTTCGAGAGAAAATGCTGAGGCTCCATACCTGGCTGTTCCCACTAAACTCATCTTTTCAAACCATAAATTAGACTCCGGATCGAATTCCCAAAAATCATTTTCAATTCCATTTTCAGACAAACCTGTTCCAAAATAACCTTTAGAACCAATGCTTAAACCAACAGCCAATTGCCTTCCTTCACCCGGAAAATCGTTTTTTTTCGTCCATACATTTTGTACCGGATCAAATTCCCAAAAATCTCTGGCAAAATCTCCCTGACCGATATCTCCAGTTCCGACATAAGCCTTCCCTCCTATTGCAAATGCTGTTGCATATACTCTTCCAACTGTTCCTAAGTTTGATTTTTTTGTCCATTGGTTTGTGGTAGGATCAAATTCCCAAAAATCATTAAGATATTCCCTTGACCCTCTGGATCCTGTTCCTATATAACCTTTGTTGCCAATTGAAAAACCAATTGCACCAAATCTTGCTTCGCCTGCAAAATCAGCCATTCTTGTCCAGGTATTAAAAGCGGGATCGTATTCCCAAAAATCTTTAGTTGCACCAGAAGCACTGTCAATTCCTGTACCTACATATAGTTTACTGCCAATTGAAAAAGCAACTGCCATTCTTTTTTTTTGTCCACTAAAATTGGCCAACCTTAACCATGCATTTTGTGCATGAAGGTTAATAAATAATAAGTTGAATATTATCAGTGAATATATTTTTTTCATATTTGATTGCCTGTTTAAATTTTTTTCAAAACAGATCCGACCACCCTCGATTTCTCAACTGAGCTCAGGATAAGCTCTTCGAGAAAGGGGCGTTAGCTTCAATCAGCATTTTTTTATTCTTTATTAAAGAAGCTCTTGATTTGAGAATTTATGTTATACCTAAACAAAAATATCATCTCAACAGAACCACATTTGTATTCTCAACTTTATTTCCGACAATCACCTGGAGACTATAAATTCCTGAAGGAGCAGATTTGTCAATTTCAATAGTTTCGTTGATACAATTATTTTGAATTTTTATTTCTTTACTATACACAACCTGACCTAAATTATTCATCACCTGAATCTTCGCCAACTCAGAAGCCGGCATGCATACAATTATTGTAAAGAGCCCCGTGTTGGGATTTGGAAATACTTTTAAAATATCAGAATCTTCAATTGCATCTTTTGTATTACCATCATTAGACAGGTTTATAGCCCCTGTTTTCTTATCTCCGATAATTTCGACTGTACCTGAAACACTTATCGTCCCGTTTTTTATCACTTTTACCTGATATGAACCTGGAATAGTTGCGTTTAAAATGTTTTTATTGCTCATGGGAATTATACCACCATTTATTTTCCACTGGAAAATAGCAGAAGAGTCGAACTCTGTAGATAATATTGTTTCTTTTTCATTTGTTATTTGAATTGGACCTGTTACTGTAATTTGCGGGACGGTGTATGAATTAGGCTTTAAAGCCGAACCAGCTAGAAATGGAGACAATCTGTTTCCTGGTATTGGTCTTTCCAGCGTACCATTCGGTAATTGCCAGCCTACAGCTAAATTATCACCGAGAGAACCTTCCCTGTGTAAAGCTTCTATATAATAACTTTCACCTGCAATTAAAGATATAGGTTGTGATTTCTGGTTAGTGTATTTCGTCCATTGACGAGAAGACGTATTTAGATCTTGTTGCGCAATTTTAACTTTCGTGTTAGGATCATCACTTGAACTTAAATACAATGCACTATTATTATCACTCGCTATCCAAAAAATATAATTTCCTGATACAGGTGGACAAATATATCCCCGAATTCGGCTGGCATAATTATCTCCATTATTTATTGGCCCTTCAAAAAGACTTAATAAGCTTGTACTTGTTGGAGTGGTGTTAACAGGTACTTCAGCCAAAGTTTTTCCTGTAAAATTATTCCATTTGTCTCTTGTTATTGTTCCTGTTGATGAACACGGTGAACTTGAACCTGTATCAACATTAATATTAATGGGTGCAGAAGTAAAAGTATTGCCTACATCATCTGTTGCTTTTGCCCTAAGTGTATAACTACCTACAGAAACATTGTTCCATGTGTTACTGTACGGTTGAGTCAAATCTTCACCAAGCTTTGTTGAGCCTTCAAAAAATTCTACTTTTTGTATTGTACCAGTCCCTCCCGATGCTGTGGCCTGAATAACAATAGTTGATCCAGCGCTAAATCTACTATTATTAGTCGGTGAAGTAATATTTGCCTTTAATGTTGTTGTTGAAGGTTTGAAGTAATAATCATCGTTCCAAATATTTGATGCTATGGAGTTGCTCGTTGCAGTTGATGAATTCACTCTCCAATCGTAAACAACAAAACTGCTAAAAAAGACAAGTGCTCTTACTTTGCTGAAATTGGATTGTAATTCTTTATCCATGCGAGCTAACCACGCTGCTTTTGTTTCTGAGGACGTATTTTCATTACTATAGCGTTCCCTACAGCCCAATTCACAAATGAACAAAGGTTTTTTCGGAAAATATTTACTGAGGTAATAATACGTTTCTACCACTTTTAATTTAAATGATTTCCAATCCGGTAGTTCAGTTGGAGTATGGTTATTGTAAATATCTGTGGCTACAATATCAACATAGTTATCGCCCGGATAAGCCGGTACAATCCAGTTATATGACCTGCGTGGGAAATAATCACCATTGGTGCACCACATCCATAGTACTTTAGTTGCTCCTCTTGCCCTAACCCGGTCAACTACTTTTCTAAAAGCAGCGATATACTTGTTTGGGTCATGGCCATTTTCAACTAATGACCATGGGTACCAATCACCATCAAACTCATGCATCAGCCTGATGATTACAGTATCGTCATAAGATTTTAATTTATCACCAAATGCATCTATGTAAGAATTATAATTCCCATTAATAATTTTATCTAAACTTGGTTGAACAGAATCAAGACGAGCGTAGCCCCTGAACAATGGTTCCCAGGTAATAATTGGCCTATAGCCATTGTTTAATAATGTTTGAACTTCGTTCTCTGGTAGTGTTTTTGCAGTTGTTGATCCATCTGTTGCAAATTGAATGAACCAATTTACATATTTAAGTTTTTTTTCGGGTGAACTTGGAAATACATTTTCGATAACACCGGGTATTAAATCCGGCTTGGCGGAGGCATAAGCCCCTAACAAACAATAATCAGATTCTTTTTTGGAAGGAAGATCAAAAACCGTTGCACCTATTGGAAGAAGTAGATCCGAAAAACAAATCATATCTATATAAAAAACAGGATTGCTTAAGGATGTGCTATTTTTGTTGAACTTGAATTCAACTTTCAATACCATACCTTTATTGCCGCTAAATGTTGCATCAAAAATTCCATTTCCTCCTGTGTTCAAATCTGAAAAATCTGAAAGAGGAATGGATATGAATTGCCATCCTGAATTATTCGGCAGGGTTAGTTTTTTTAACCATAGGTCATCTCTATTGAAATCATAATTATTACTTTGATCATCATCCTCTGAAATCAGCACATCTACTGTAGCATCCTGATTATTTGACAGAGGATTATATAAATAAAAATTTAAAATATCTGAGGAGGGATTCAATTCAATATATCGCTCAATCTTTCTTCCAAAAGAGCCATTCCCTAAGTTCCAATTCAAATTCATTTTCAGCACTCTATCTCCTAAAACTTCCTTGCTGGCAATTGGATTCGCTGCAACTTTATAAGTTAGGTCATTAAGTTTGTAATCAGTATCGGGCAAATTTGTCTGGTCAATATCCAGACCATCAAAATCGTATACGATGGATTTTAATTGTGAAAAAGATGGAGTTGTAAATAACACTTGAATAGAAAAAAACAAAAACCCTCTCACTAAATTTAAAGTTCTCATTTCCAAAGCTTTATATACAAATTTATGTTATAACTAAACAGGATATCACCTCAACAGAACCACATTTGTATTCTCCACTCTGTTTCCAATTATTACCTGTAACGTATACACACCGGTTGGAAGTGACTTATCTAATTCTACTATCTCTTTTAAGTAGTTATCTTTAGTCACAAACACTTTATTATAAACCTCCTGCCCTACTATGTTTACTAATTTCATCTGCACTTTTTCTTCTTTAATTAAAGGCATGTTGAGTGCTATTGTAAAAAGCCCGGTATTGGGATTTGGAAATACTTTCATCTGAAATCCATTATTTGAAGACGGGATATCTGAAACGGTTTGATCCTGCCCCAAACCATTTTGATCTGTGTCTGATTCTCTGCAAGGATTTACAGTAACCGTTGTCATTGATGACCATGCACTTATCCCGGCCAGCGTAATTTTTATCTGGTAAACCCCTGAACTTAGGGCAGTATAAACAGAACCGGTAGCACCAGCAATAGCAACATTATCTTTTTTCCATTGATAAGTATATCCGGCACATGTATTGGCAAATAATTTCACGTTGCCTCCTTCACAAAAAGTGGTAGGCCCACCCGGGGTGATAGAAGCACTTAGCCCACTTTGTATCTTAACCGATACTGGTGCAGACCAGGAAATACAAGAGCCTTGAATAATTTTCACCTGATAGTTGCCTGTTGCGGAAGCCATATACGTTGAATTGGTTGCACCAATTATATTAATACCATTTTTTATCCATTGATACAGATTACCAGGATCAGTGTTGGTTTTTAATAAAACGGAATCGGAGCACATTGTTAATGAACCTGCTGGTGTGATGGTAGGAGTTGTACAAGTGGCAATGGTGATATTTACTGCTTGCGAATTAGTTAATTGAAAATAGTTGTCGGTTGCTTTGGCTTTTAAAATATAACTTCCTGATGTTACATTCATCCATGTATAATTATAGGGGGCCGTTAAATCTTCTCCAATTTTAATTGTATCCTGAAAAAATTCCACTTTTGTGATACTACCACCACTTGAAAGCGCGTTTGCATTTATTGCAATGTTTGCAGGTGTAGAGAACCGAGTACCAGTTGCTGGTGAAGTAATGTTTACGCTTGGAGGATTTGGTTTATTTACTGTAATGTTAACCGGCAAAGAAACTGCAGAATTGTTTATACTGTCGGTCGCTTTTGCTTTAAGCACATACGAACCCGGGCTGGCATTATTCCAGGTAAAATTATATGGACTTGATAGTACTTCTCCAAGTTTTGTTGTGTCTGCAAAAAATTCTACTTTTCGAATGGCACCTGTACCACCTGAAGAAATAGCTTTTACAATAATTGCAGAGCCTATATTAAAAGAAGTGTTATTTGCCGGAGAAGTAATTACAGATGTAAGCTCATTAGTGGTATTAACAGCAATATTAACAGATGACGAAACAACTGTATTATTTCCACTGTCAGTGGCTTTTGCTTTAAGTCCATAATTGCCAGCCGTGGCATTGGTCCATGTAAAACTATACGGGCTGGTCAGATCTTCGCCAAGTTTGATGGTGTCGGAAAAGAATTCTACTTTTTGTATTGTTCCTGTCCCGCCTGATGCTATTGCCTGAATAGCTATTGCAGTCCCTACATTAAATGAACTATTATTTGCCGGTGAAACCATGGAAGCTGATAAAGCATTATTTAATGAAATATTTATTATTGACGAAGAGGACGAATTATTTACGCTATCGGTTACCTTGGCCCAAAGCTCATAATTGCCGGCAATTGCATTATTCCATATAAAATTATAAGGACTTGTCAGATCTTCACCGATCTTTATTGTGTCGACAAAAAATTCTACTTTTTGTATTTTTCCTGTCCCGCCCGATGTTACTGTATGAATAGAGATAGCAGCCCCCGTATTAAACGAACTATTATTTGCCGGTGAAGTAATGGAAGCTGTTAATGCATTGTTTAATGCAATATTTATTATTGCAGATACAACAGAATTATTTCCGCTATCGGTGGCCTTTGCTGTAAGGCTATGCAGCCCGGCAGTTGGATTGTTCCAGGTAAAATTGTAAGGACTGCTTAAGACTTCGCCAAGCTTTGTTGTACCATCAAAAAATTCCACTTTTTGTATTGTCCCTATGCCACCTGATGTTGTTGCCTGAATAGGAATTGCAGCTCCTGCATTAAATGAACTGTTATTTATTGGGCTACTTATAGTTGCAGTTAAAGGATTTGTAACTGTAATATTTGTTATTATTGAAACAGCAGTATTATTACCACTATCCTTGGTCTTTGCTGTAAGCGCATAATTACCTGCAGTGGCATTGTTCCAGGTAAAATTATAAGGACTGGTTAGATCTTCACCAAGTTTTGTTGTTCCTGCAAAAAATTCCACTTTTTGTACCGTTCCTGTACCTCCTGATGGAGTAGCCTGAATAGAAATAGCCGAACCTGAATTAAATGAACTGTTGTTCAGAGGTTGATTTATACTTAATGTTAAAGGAATACCAAAGGGAGAAAGACGTGTTCCGGGAATCGGTCTTTCAAAAACACCACTGGGCAACTGCCAACCAACGGCTAAATTATCTCCTTCGGTAACTTCCTTATGTATAGCTTCTATATAGTATTTTGTTCCCTCAATAAGACTTATAGGATTTGATTGCTGAGTAGGATATTTAGTCCATTCTCGGGAAAGTGTATATGAAGATGCGTATGCTATTTTTATTTTATTACCAGGTTGATCATTTGTACTTAACCATAATTCACTTTTATTATCACTGGCGATCCAGAAAATATAATTACCCGTTGCAGGAGGACAAATATATCCTCTTATACGGCTACCATAATTATCACCGGCTTGTGAAGGGCCCTCAAATAGTGTTAACTGAGTTGTACTTGTAGGAGTTGTATTTACCGGCAGTTCGGTTATTAAGCCCGTAAAATTAGCCCAAAGATCCCTGCTTATAGTGCCTGATGAAGTGCAACTATTACCTGCACCGCTTGCATTGAAAACAGCTGTATATGTTTTATTACTATCCGTAACTGTTATATTCTGAGACGCATTTCCTCCCTGCACCCAATGGTCAAATACATAACTAATGCCATTTAATGTTTGGGGAGTGGTAACTCCTAAAACACGTGTCATGCCAGATACAGCAGATACAGCATAAGGAGTTGTTCGTGGCTGCGCGTCTAAAAGCAACTGAAGCCCTGCTGGTTGAGACATCAAACTCAGGGTGGATATCCGAGGCGAAATATCTATAAATGCTGTATCTTTTAATCCCTGAATATCTGTTACTACAAGCGTTAATCGATAAAAAACATTGCCGGAGGCTTCTCCGATGGTTGGAATAATAAAAGAACCATTTTTTATTCCAGAAGGAATTGAAGGTCCCGGAATAAATTGAGTACCATTTTGAAGCTCCACTTTCCAGCTATAAGCACTCGCAGGCAAATTACCATCCTGCACATCGGTACCATTCCCCAAAAAAATGATATTATCACCTCCACGGTAAAGTGTTCCAGCGATAGGAGTAATAATAGTGGCTTTCGGCTTCGTATTCGTTATTCCTATTTTTGTAGTAAAAATATCGGTATGATCCCATGCTATTAGGGTTGTAGTACCAAAAGTAGAATTTGAACGGTAGCAGCCCGAAGCGAAAACATTATTCCAGCGGTCGGTAGCTATGGAAAGTCCCGATTCCGAAAGGCCTCCGGAACTTTGGGCATCAATCACCCCTGTAGCTTTAAGTACCCATTTGAAATTTCCTGATGCGTCATAAGAAGCAAAATAGATCTCTGATCCATCAATACCGGTAATATTAGTATTTCCAAAAGTAGCCGTACCCGCAAAATACCCTGTAATAGTTACATTAAAAGAAGGGTCCACCGCTATTGCTTTACCAATATCACCTGAACTCCCACCTGCTCTTCTTGCCCAAACCGGAGTTCCGGAGGCAGTATAACTCGCAATAAAAATATCATCATTCGAACCGGAAGCAGTAAGACGTATTGAACCAAAATCACACCTGCTTCTAAAACCACCTGTTATATATATCCGGCTTAACTTATCAACCGTAATGCCCCTTCCGTAATCATTCCCCGAACCACCTGCCTTTGTAACCCATAGCACAGTACCTGCTGAATTGTACTTAGCAATAAAAATATCGGCTCCGCCTGAGCTTGAAATAGTTGTACCACTAAAATTTGCAGAACCGGAAAAATAGCCAGTAGCATATACATTCCCGGCCGGATCGCTGCTTATTGCCCAGCCTTCATCATTACCGGTTCCACCTGCAGTTCTTATCCATTGAAAATCCCCATTTAGGGAATATTTAGCAACAAATATGTCGTATGCTCCCCTTGGAGTTATTGTAATGTTTTCATTAAAAACACAAGTTTCCTGAAAGTTCCCGGTCACATAAACGCCATCATTCGTATTGGTTATTCCATATCCCCTATCACTTTTAGGTCCACCGCCAATTTTTTTGGCCCATTGCATATCTCCATTGGTGTTGTACTTACAAACAAACACATCGTTATCACCATGACTATAAAGTATAATTCCGGAACCAAAAAATTCACAATTCATTTCTATTTCTCCTGTTACATACACATTCCCAGCTGCATCACAACTTACAGCACGAGAATAATCACCCCAAACACCACCTGCAGTTCGTACCCATAAAAAATTGCCTAAGGGGTCGTATTTAGCAACAAAAATATCGTGGTTACCGGCACATTTTACCCAGGTGGTTCCGCCAAAATTTGCGTCCATTTCAAATTTACCGGCTACATATACATTTCCCGTACTGTCAGTTGCTATACCATATCCATAGTCGTATTGACCTTCACCATCACGCTTGGTCCACTGAAAACCGGGTAGCGTACTTTGAGCTTCTAAAAATTTACTTCCAAACAGAAATAATACAATAATAATTTTACAAATTTTTTTCATGATTTTTTTTTAATTGATTTTGACTAAAAGAATAGTTACTATCACCTAGCCAGGATCATATTCGTGTTTTCCATTTTATTTCCAATTGTAACTTGTAGAATATAAATTCCCGGAGGAAGAGATTTATCCAGTTCTACAACTTCTTTAATATTCTCATCTTTCGCGGCCAAGCCTTTATGATAAACCTCCTGACCTACTATATTCACTATCTTCAACTTTACTTTTTCTTCATTAATAAAAGGCATATTGAGCTCAATTGTAAAAAGTCCGGTATTGGGATTAGGATATACTTTCATCTGAAATGTTTTTATAGAATCTGTTAGTTGATCCTGATTGTTTTCTGCAACTGGAATTGTTTCTAATTCTCTGCAAACATTTACAGTAACCGTTACCAGGGATGACCATGCGTTAACACCGGCTTTTGTTATCTGCAATTGATAGGTTCCGGAAGTTGTAGCAGTGTAAGTATCAGCAGTTGCTCCCGGAATGGCAGAACCATTTTTTTTCCATAAATAGGTATTTCCAATACAAGTGCTACCGAATAATTTCACACTTCCACCGGAACAAAATGTTGTAGAACCACCAGGAGTAATGGTTGCATTTAACCCACTTTGTATTTTTACAATAACCGGTGCCGACCATGATATGCAAGAACCTTGAATAATTTTCACCTGATAACTGCCTCCTTCAGTTGCCAGGAGAGCCGAATTTGTTGCACCAGTTGTATTTACCCCATCCTTTTTCCATTGATACAAAAAGCCGGAACCTGTGTTTGCCTGCAAAGTAACTGAACCCGAACACATTGTTAAAGGACCTGATGGTGTAATTACAGGAGTTGAACAGGTGGTTACTATAACGTTTACTTCCTGCGAAGTACCCGGCTGACCAAGGTTATCGGTTGCTATTGCTTTTAATGTATAATTTCCGGCACTTACATTCATCCAGGTAAAATTATATGGAGTGCTTAGGTCTTCGCCAATTTTAATACTTCCCTGATAAAATTCGATTTTAGCAATACTCCCTCCGCTTGATGTGGCGGTTGCATTAATAGTTATATTGGCCGGACTTGGATAACTTGTATTGTTAGCAGGACTTGTAATAGTTGCAACAGGTGGATTCTTTACCGTGACATTAATTATTGGTGAAACAGCAGAAATGTTAACATTATCAGTTGCTTTTGCAGTAAGCGCATGACTTCCGGCAGGAGCATTGTTCCATGTGAAATTATATGGAGCAGTTATACTTTCACCAAGTTTTGTGCTGCCGGCAAAAAACTCGACTTTTTGCAATGGACTAATTCCTCCGGAAGAGACAGCCTGAATACTAATAGCTGAACCTGAATTGAATGAACTATTAGTTGAGGGAGCAGTAATAGTTGTTGTTAAAGGATCTTCTGCATTAACAGTAACATTAATTATTCCCGAAACAGCAGAATTATTTCCACTATCAGTAACTTTTGCAGTAAGCGAATAAAGGCCGGAACCTGCATTATTCCATATAAATTTATAAGGACTTGTTGAACTTTCACCAAGCTTTGTTGTTCCGGCAAAAAATTCTACTTTTTGAATTGTTCCTACCCCACCTGATACTGTTGCCTCAATTTTAATAATAGAATCAATATCAAATGAACTGTTATTTACAGGAGCAATAATAGATGCAGTTAATGGATCAATTACCAAAATATTAACAATTCCGGAAAGCGCAACATTGTTACCGCTATCGGTTGCCTTTGCTGTAAGTGCATAATTGCCGGCAGTCGAATTGTTCAAAACAAAACTAAAAGGGGGTGTTAGATCTTCGCCAAGTTTTACAGTACCGGCATAAAATTCCACTTTTTGTATTGTTCCGGTTCCACCTGATGAATTAGCCTGAATAGTAATAATAGAACCGCTATTAAAAGAACTATTATTTGCCGGGGAACTAATGGTTACTGATAAAGGATTAATTACAGATATATTAATTGCTGTTGAAACTGACGTATTGTTTCCGTTATCGGTGGCCTTTGCTGTAAGAGCATAAAGTCCTGCAGGAGGATTGTTCCAGGAAAAAGTATAAGGACTGGTTAGATCTTCACCCAATTTTGTTGTTCCTGCAAAAAACTCTACTTTTTGTATTGTCCCTGTTCCACCGGAAACTATTGATTGTATTGAAACAATGGAGCCAACATTAAAAAACGTGTTATTGGCAGGTAAAGTAATAGTTGCGATTATTGGAGGTGTAAATGGTGCCAGCCTTAAACCGGGTATAGGTCTTTCAAAAGCACCATTTGGTAGTTGCCATCCTACAGCTAAATTATCGCCCTGGGAACCTTCTCTGTGTATTGCCTCTATGTAATATTTAGCGCTCGCTATCAGACTAATTGGAAGTGATTGTTGAACAGGGTATTTTGTCCATTGCCTGGATGATGTATATCCTGAAACAGATGCAATTTTTACTTTATTTATAACTTTATCATCTGTACTTAACCACAACTCACTGTTGTCATCACTTGCGATCCAAAAAATATAGTTTCCGGTTTCCGGAGGACATATATACCCTCTTATTCTACTTCCATAATTATCGCCAGCTTGAGAAGGTCCTTCAAAAATACTGAGTTGACTGGTACTTGTAGGAAGCGTATTTACCGGAATACTTGCTATAGTACTCCCCGTAACATTAGCCCAAAACTCGCGGCCAATTGTACCGGAGGCAATACATGCCGGGCCTGTGCTATTATAAACTGCTGTATATGAGCTATCTCCAGAACCAACCGAAATTGTTTGAGAAGCACTTCCTCCATGTTGCCAATTACTAAAAGAATAGCTTAATTCAACTTTAATTTGCGGAGAAACGGTTCCAATATTTATTTGTAATCCCTCAACAGTAAGTGCTGAAAATGGAGTTATTTTAGGTACGCTGTCATAAGTGATCTGTAATCCGGGAGGTTGGGTATTTATAGTTATCGTTGAGGTTATTGGTAAAATATCAACAAACGCAGTACCGCTTAATCCATTTGAATCGGTAACTTTTAACTTCAACCTGTAAAAAACAGTTGCCGAAGGATTTCCTGTATTCGGAACAACGAAGGAACCGGAAGAAATACCGGGAGAGATGATTGGACCTTGGGTAAAATTAGTATCGTTTACATAAAAATCAACCCTCCATTGAAAAGCGGATGCAGCCAACGTTCCATCTTCGGCATCGGTTCCGGTCCCCGAAAAATTAATAACATCTCCCGCATGATAAAAAGTGCCGGTGGAAGGTGTAATAATTGTTGCTATTGGATCAGCATTAAAAGGAATAACCGTTAGGGTTGCTGCAGTACTGGTATCTATTCCATAAATATTGGATACAATTACCCTATATTGCCCTGCATGAGTAAATTGAGTATTAATAATTGAATACGATGGAGAAGTTGCCCCGGCAATATTTACTCCGTTCTTTTGCCATTGATAATTAAAAGGGACTCCTCCTGTGGCAGAAACGGTAAATGAGGCCGGTTTACTCGCCATTACGGTTAAGTTGGCCGGGTCTGAACAAACGGGAGGATTAATATTTTGTAAAATTTTGCTTACAAAAACATCAACCCTGCTATAGGGAGTAAAGGAATTGGTCCCAAATACCCCTCCATTTAGTAAAGCTCCTGTAGCGTAAATATTACCGGAGGCTTCAGCACAAATACCAATTCCGGATTCATACCCAAGGTCTTCAACAGAATCTACCGGTCCGCCAACGGTTGTTACCCACTGAAAATTTCCGGTATTGCTCATTTTGGCTATAAAAATTTCGTTGTGATCTACTCCTGCAACGGAGTAGGGACCGAATGTGGCTGTTGAATCAAACTGGCCGGTAATATAAAGATGGGTGCCATCAGTACCGATTCCTCGCGCCCTGTCAATTCCTGGTCCTCCGGCACCTTTTACCCATTGCATATTTCCTGATGCATCGTAACAAGCAACAAAAACATTATTACTTCCTGTAGTAATAAGTGGTGTACCACTAAAAATAGCATACGCATTAAATTCACCGGTGATGTATATATTATTAGAATTATCTATAGTTAATGCCCATGCGAGATCATCATAATCCCCTCCGGCAGTTTTAACCCATGCTAGAGTTCCATCAGGTGAATATTTTGCAATAAAGGTGTTAAAATATCCATTGGGAGCGTTTAAAGTTTGTGAGCCAAAAACTGTAGCATTAGAATACATTCCGCACATATAAATATTTCCTGCTGCATCACATTTTATGGCCTTCGCTTCATCCCTTCCTGCACTGCCCGCTGAACGTACCCATTGAAACACTCCATCCATATCATATTTAGCAATATAGATATCATTATTACCACGACTGGTTATTGTAGTAGTTCCAAATGTTGCACTGGTATTGAAAAAGCCACAGATATAAATATTACCTGCATTATCATAAGTGATCCCTAAAGCTTCGTCATTATCTGTCCCACCAGCTGATCTAGCCCAAAGTAAGTTTCCATTGAGGTCGTATTTGGCAAAAAAAGCATCATTAATTCCCTTAGAGATGAGTGTTATTGGAGAACCATTAAATTTTATTTGAGTTCCCACACCTTCTATTTCACCGGCTATATATACGAAATTTGATCCATCACAAGCAATCGAATGGGCATAATCACCATTTACACCACCGCCAGTTCGTATCCAGGTTAATGCACCGGTTGCGCTGTATTTTGCTAAATAAATATCATGGTTCCCCTGAAGAGGCAAAATTGTTCCGCTAAAATTTGCAGTCCTTTCGTATTTCCCGGCAACATAAATATTGCCTGCCACATCATTTGCTATTCCATATCCATAATCATATTCCGATTGTCCTTCTCTTTTTGTCCAATCAAAATTTTGAGCATAAAGATTAATACACAGTATGTTTACAATTATAAATGAGTATATTTTTTTCATGTCAGTTAGTAAAAAAATTAATGTCTGGTTTATAAAAATTGAAATACTATTTTTCAAAAACGGAAAAGGACATTTACACGAGGGCAAACGCATCAAAATTTCAGCAAAGAGCCCCTTCCTTCGTCAGGATAAACTCCGGCTCAATTTATTTTATAAGGATGAACTTTAGTCCATTCACTACATAAAGAGTCGTAGGCTCGGTTCATATTATTACAATATCATTCGTTCCTACGGAACTTGTTTTCAGTTGTGCCCCCTTTTTAATGGACTAAAGTCCATTGTTACAATATCATTTGTTCCTTCGGAACTATGAATTTCAATGCAAATAAAAACTTCAACCAAACAAACGTATATTATTAATAATCAGCATATTAAAATATCAATTTTGCATTCCAAACAAAAAATAAATTTTGAAAAATATTTTATTTCGATAACATCATTCTTGTTTTTTCTACCTTATCGCCAATGGTAACTTGGAGGAAATAAATTCCGGCTTGTATCGAATTTTCCAATTCAATATGTTCGTTTAAATATCCTTTATTAAATGAAGTTGATCTGTGATATACAACCTGGCCTAAAGCATTTATAACTTCCACCTTTGCCTCCTGCGCTTTTTCTATTTTATGAACCATATTAATTTCAAGCGTAAACAATCCGCTATTGGGATTTGGAAATATTCTAATTAAAAGCGAATCGTCCTTAGCTCCAAAAGAATTAATATCGTTGCTATTAGTTACATTATTTTTTAAGGTACTATCTGACTTCAGACATTCTTGTAATGATACATTTGTAATACCCGACCAATCAAAACAAGCCCCCTGGATGATTTTAACCTGGTAATCTCCTGATTTATCTGTTTTGTAATATTTTTGATTTGCACCGGGAATTGTTATTCCATTTCGCCTCCACTGATATACATATTCATCCCCTGTATTTGTTTTTAATACAATACTGGTATCCTGACAAAAAATAGGATCGGAAGGTGCAACGGATACCTCAATATTTTCTGATTCAGATACAATAATTGTTTCGGTTGTCACGCTATCTTTTCCAGCCATTATTCTAACCGAATAATTACCAGATGAATTCGCCTTATACGTAAACTCATTTGCTCCTTTTATCATGACACCATTTTTTTTCCAACTATAGGCATACATTGGATCTTCAATGGTTTTTAATATCACAGAACTACCACTGCAAAATGTTACTGTCTTCGATGATGTTATTCGGGAGATGGCAGATTCAGCTGATTTTAGATCAGGAGGTTGATCTAAGCTCATATTTTTTGATACCGAAAATGGGAAAAGCCGTATCCCGGGTATAGGTCTTTCCAACAATCCATCCGGCAGTTGCCAGCCTACAGCTAAATTATCACCCAGAGTACTTTCTCTGTGCAAAGCTTCAATATAGTATTTAACTCCTGCTGTAAGATTTACAGGAACCGATTGTTGTTCGGGATATTTTGTCCATAACCTGGAGGAGGTATATCCGGGAACAGATGCAATTTTTATTTTATTGGCAGCTTGATCATTTGTACTTAACCATAACTCACTATTATTATCACTTGCGATCCAAAAAGTATAATTACCACTTACGGGAGGACATATATATCCTCTTATTCTGCTACCATAATAATCGGCAACATTAGATGGACTTTCAAAAATTGAAAGTTGGCCAGTGCTTGTTGGACTTGTATTAAATGGGATACTGGCGATTGAAGTTCCGGTAACATTGGTCCAAAGATCACGGGTAATAGTGCCAGAACCTGAACATAGGGCTACAGGAGGAGGATCAACCGGTGGGATGAAAGCTGCACCAATTTTAGTAATATAAACATCCGTATGATTGCCCCAGGGATTTAATGTTGCGCCACCAAAAGCAGAACTTGAACGGTAAGCACCTGAAGCCACTACATTTCCTGATAGATCGGTAGCAATAGAAAGTCCCATTTCAATAAAACGATCGGGATCCGACACATCCACCATACCACCGGCTTGCAGCACCCATCTGAAATTCCCGGATGCATCATAGGAAGCAAAATAAATTTCAGCGGAATCCACACCGGTAATTGTTGTAGTTCCAAAAGCAGCGGAAAGTCCAAAATTCCCGGTTATATAGCAATTGGAACTGGCATCAAGTGCAATGGCTCTTCCATAATCATTTATATTTCCACCCGCTTTATTTGCCCAAACACAATCTCCCGAAGCGGTATATCTTGCAATAAAAATATCAGCATCTCCGCCAATGGCTTTAAGAGAAATTGAACCAAAAGTGGAGGTAAGCCTGAATCCACCGGTAAGAAAAACATTATTATAGTTATCTACTTTTATCCCCATTCCATAATCACTTGCTGTACCACCGGCTCTTTTAACCCATAATACAGCTCCTGCAGGATTATACTTAGCAATAAAAATATCATTTGCACCCTGACTTGCAATTGAGGTACCGCTAAAATTTGCAGTGCCGGAAAAATAACCGGTAACATAGGCATTCCCTGTTTGATCACAGCTTACTGCATACCCCTCGTCATTTCCGGTTCCTCCGGCTTTTTTAATCCACTGAAAATCACCCGCTGAATTATATTTGGCAACGAATATATCCAGCCCTCCAGTGGAAGGAAGAATATTGCCCGGAAAATAGCCTGTCCCCTGAAAATCCCCTGTAACATATACATTCCCATTTGATTCTGAGATACCCAAGCCTCTGTCGCTGCCTCCGCCTCCACCAATACTTTTTGTCCATTGAAAATCCCCGTTGGTATTATATTTGGCAACAAATATATCATTGCCACCACGGCTTGTAAGTGCTACAGATCCAAACATGGCTGTCTTTTCAAATTCACCAGCGAGATAAGAGTTCCCTTCTCCATCCACAGCGAGGGAGTGAGCGTAATCCCCTATTGGCCCTCCTGCAGTGCGTACCCATTGAAAAACTCCCAAAGGATTATATTTAGCTATATAAATATCATGGTTCCCTGCACAGCCAACTATGGTTCCACCGAAATTTGCATTCAATTCATATTTGCCTGCGATATAAATATTTCCTGCATTGTCGGTACCAATGCCGTAGCCAAGATCAAAGGCGTACGATCCTGCCCGTGCTGCCCATTGAAAGTTTTGAGCATTTGTATTTTTTACAACAAGAAGAAAAATAGCAACCAAAATACCATACCAAATTTTCATAACCGTAATTTTAAAATTTCTACCAATTGTGGCTCTTTGGATTATATGCCGTATAAGTTAATTAGTTAATGTGATCAGCCGCAATTCTCGACAAGCTAAAAACGACCGAATTATCTGCCATTTCGAGCTTCTGTATTTTTTTCAAAAACCATTTTACCTGTTCATTCTTTTTTACCTGGCCAACATCATTCGGGTTTTCTCTACTTTATCCCCAATTGTAACTTGCAAGAAATAAATCCCCACCGGTATTGAATTTTCCAATTCTATGTGTTCATTTATATATCCATTTTCAAATGAAGTAAACTTATGATATACTATTTGCCCAATGGAATTAAGTATTTCAACCTTTGCCTGATCTGCATGCTCTGACAGGTGAACCATATTAATTTCAAGAGTAAATAATCCATTATTTGGATTTGGATATATTTTTATCAGAAGTGAATCATCTTTGATCTCAATAGATCTGGTATCATTATTGCCAATTTCTACGGTTTTGTTCATTATACTATCCGGCTTTAGGCAATTTTGCAATGATATGTTTGTAACACCCGACCAATCAAAGCAAGCGCCCTGAATAATTTTAACCTGGTAATCTCCTGATTTATCTGTTTTGTAGTATTTTTGATTTGCTCCGGGAATGGTTATCCCATTTCTCTTCCATTGATATACATATTCATCACCTGTATTTGTTATTAAAACAGTACTTGTATCCTGACAAAAAATGGGATCGGAAGGAGCTAAGGAAACGGCAATACTTTTTGATTCGGTTACCACAGTTGGGTCGGTTATCACAGTGTCGTTTTCGGATATTATCATCACTTTATAAGTTCCGGCTGAGTTAGCTTTATAATTAGCCCCGGTTGCTCCTTCTATGATAAGGTCATTTTTGAACCAACTAAACGCATACGAAGAGTCGAATTGTGTTTTCAATAATACATCGGCACCGTTGCAAAATGTTGCACTTTTTAAAGGTGTAATTTGAGCACCCAAACTATCGGCCAGCATTTTGGTGGATCCACCAATTTTAGTTACGTAAACATCCGTGTGGGTGCTGAAAGGACTTAGCGTTGTTCCACCAAAAGTAGAAGCAGAACGGTAGGCGCCTGAACCTACCACATTTCCTGAAGGATCAGTAGCTATGGAAAGCCCCATTTCAATAAAACGATCAGGATCTGAAACATCAGCCTGTCCTCCGGCTTTCAATACCCATCTGAAATTACCTGATCCATCATATGAAGCAAAATAGATCTCGGTGATATCAGCACCATTAATTGTGGTTGATCCAAATGTGGCGCTTTGCCCGCAATTCCCAGTTATAAAGCAGTTGGAACTACCATCAATAGCAATCCCCCTTCCGGTATCATTATTAGTTCCCCCGGCTTTTTTTGCCCAGATAACATTTCCGGAAGAATCTAAACGTGCTATAAAAACATCAGAATTTCCATTTGGTGTTCTAAGGGAAATAGAACCAAACAAAGTAGTATTTCTGAATCCTCCGGTAAGGAATATACTTCCCGAACTATTTACCTTAATTGCATTCCCGACATCAGTTGCACTCCCACCGAATTTTTTAACCCATAATAAAGTCCCGCTCGGGTTATACTTCGCTAAAAAAATATCAGTCCCTCCATTACTGGAAACAGAAGTACCACTAAAATTTGCAGTACCGGTAAAATATCCCGTTACGTAAGCATTCCCACTGCCATCACTGCTGATTCCAAAACCTTCATCCTCACCAGAACCACCTGCTTTTTTTGCCCATTGAAAAACGCCTCCGGTAGTCCATTTAACAATAAAAATATCGTGAGCTCCGGAAACACTAAGCTGAGTACCTCCAAAATTGGCTCCACCCTGAAAATTACCGGTTACATAAACATCTCCATTCGAAACTGAAATTCCCAAGCCTTTATCACTTCCTCCTCCACCTCCAAGTTTTTTTGCCCATATCAAATTCCCATTGGTATCATATTTAGCAAGGAATACATCGTTACTTCCACTACTGGTAAGCGCAACAGCTCCGCCTCCGAAACGTGTTGTTGTTTCAAATTCCCCAGTAAGGTAGGAGTTCCCTGCTCCATCCACAGCCAGTGCATGCGCATAATCCCCTATTGAACCTCCTGCGGTTCGCACCCATAGAAAGGCTCCGCCAGAACTATATTTTGCTATATAAATATCATGGTTCCCGGCACAACTAACTGTTGTTCCACCAAAGTTGGCATTCTGTTCATACTTACCGGCAATGTATACATTGCCGGCATTGTCAGTTCCAATGCCATAACCCAGATCAAAAGCATATAATCCGGCTCGTTTGGCCCATTGAAAACTTTGAGCACTCATACCATTAGTTGTAAAAAGAAAAACAACCGTTAAAATTCTATACGCCCATCTCATAACCTTAAATTTTATCTTTTCATTTTATTTAGCAAACTACAAATACGATAGTATCCTTAGTTTACAAGCCTTTAATAAATAATGGCTTTTTGTGTGGTAATGCTATTTCCTGAGGATAATTTTAAATAGTAAACTCCTGCCGACTGAGAACTCAAGTCAACTTGATACCCCGTATTATTTCCAAAAAAATCATTTTCTTGTACTACTTCCCCTAAAATATTAAGAACAACCAACCGGTTCATTTTTTGATCGGGGATCAATCTCATAATAAATTTCCCATTACTTGGATTTGGATAGATCAACTCATTCTCTGAATTTTGAATTGTTTTTACTTCTAAAACCTGACCTAAATAAAATCTACCAATATCAGATCTCGAACCATCTGGATCATAAGCAAAGGCAGGATCACCTGTATTTACAGCAGGAGAGTTTGGTAGTAAATGAAAATCACTTGCAGCAATTATTGCAGGATAAGAATGGAAATGCAATAAAGAGTCCCATCGCGGAAGTAAGGAAGTTGAAACAAATAAAGGATCAGCCGCCTGAATATTACCCGGGCCCGAGATCAAAACACTATCAGACAAAGAATAGGATACTGATAAAGTAGCAGTAGAATCTCTAAACGAAGTGGTATCACATCCTATAATAATACAGTTGGTAACCGTTATATGTCCTGGCCCCCACGCATCGAAGTGGTCGTAAGCTTTTACCCCTTTATTGCATTTATATATAGTATTGTGATCAGCTATAACATTTGCACCGGCCTTAGCCCCTATTCCCCATCCGCAATTAACCATCAGATTGTGATTTATATTTATGTTTGCAGCATTTTCACCATTGCTTACAGCTTTATTAAGCATTCCATAAATAACATTTCCTGATATGGTTACGTTAGTACAACCAAGACTGTCAGGATGATTAGGATCAATAGCATGACCAAGATCGATCGCATCATCACCACCCCCGCATAATAAATTATTGGAAATTATTATGTTAGTGGAACCATCAAAATCAATTACATCCGCATCGCCAGCAGTATAATATAATTTACAATTGTCAATAATTACATGGTCGGCATATTGAGTAAGTATTTTTTCTCCACTATTGGTAGAGTCGAGTACGCAATTTTTAATTGTGATATTCGAGCTTCTATAGGAATAAAGGCAACGCAGGTTATTTTTAAAATTACAGTGATTCGTTTCAAAAGACGAATAGTACGCGAATATCACTGCTTTCATCGAGTTTGGATTTACATTAAGCCTGCCATTTTCGATGTTAACATAATTAAATGTTGATTTTACAAGAAGCGTACTATCCAATAGAATATTACCCCAAATGGTATCCTTAGCGTGAATAAGTATGGGTTGTAAAGCGGTGCCCAAAAAGTCCACTTTCCCTTGCACAATGAGGTGGGTATTTTCAGCCATTTTAATTTCTACCCCCGGGTTAACAGTTAAAGTACAACTGGGTTTAATTGTAATTGTAGAATCAACAATATAAGGCGATCCGGCTATTGTTAATATTTCGTTACATGCCAACACAGTAGGCAAATTTGTTTGTCCGATAGATTGTCCTATTCCCAACAGAACAAATTGAATTAGTAGTAATTTTGTTTTCATGATCTTTAACTTTTATTAAATAGGTAGTATTCTGTTTTTTTTGTTTTTAAATATTTTATCAAATCCAATTCAATAAACTGAACAATCAAGGATTGGTTCCACAAAACTGTTTATTTCATTTCCTTTGACTTTTCTAAACAGTAGCTTCGTTTCTTTCCATTAATGTTTCTTCGGCAGCTTTTAAAATTGCAAATACATTTTTGAGAGAATCTGATTCTGCATAATTTCTCAAAACAGGCTCAGTCCCTGATGCACGAATCATCAACCATTCATCATCATTAAAAAAATATTTAAAACCATCGGTAGTTTCTACCCTGTTTATTTTGTAAGCACCAAAATTTTGGTAAAAATTATTTTCACAATTTGCTACAATCGCGTTTTTAAATTCTTCCTGTAAATGCAGGTCTGAACGTTCGGAAGCAAAAGGACCTACGATATCATATACTTCTTTAATTAGTTTTTGAATTGATTTACCGGATTTAGCCATATATTCCCAAACCGTTAAACCTATCCAAATACCATCCCTTTCAGGGATATGCCCTTTAATGGCTATACCACCAGATTCTTCTCCTCCTAACAAAACATCTTCTGTGATCATTACACCCGCAATGTATTTAAAACCGATTTTTGTTACCTGATGCTCCAGACCGTAATGTTTACACATCTTGGCTATTTTCGGACTAACAGAAAAAGCAGTCACCACTTTACCTTTTATCCCTTTTTGTTCATGTAAATACTTGATCAACAATAAAATGATATGGTTGGAGTCAATAAAATTCCCTTCATTATCATAAAGTCCAATTCTATCAGCATCTCCATCGGTAGCCAAACCACAATCAATTTTTTTTGATGATTTTATCAAGGAGGATAATTCTTTTAGATTTTTATGAATCGGTTCAGGTGCCTGTCCATGAAAAGATGGATTATCATCACAATGAAGCATGGTTGCTTCAGGGAATAAGCGCTTTATAACATTCTGTCCTGCTCCAAACATTGCATCGTAAGCAAAACGAAGCCCTGACTTGCGAATAGCCTCCAGATCAAAATTGGCCTCAACATGGTTGCAATACATGGTTTCCAAGTCAAGGTATTCTACTAAACCTTTTTCTTCAAAATCCTTTATACTTAATTTATCAACATTTATTAAGTTTCTATCAGGAATTAAATTTTCTATTTCCTGAATTTTTTCAGGAAGTAAGGGCCCTCCATAGGCTCCTTTTATCTTATAACCATTGTAGGAAGCGGGATTATGACTTGCCGTAATGATAATACCCAGGTCGGCATTTTTTCTAACGGTTCCTAATGATACCATAGGAGTGGAAACAAAACCTTTTGCCAAATACACTTTTATTCCACGACTTGCGAGAACCTTACAAGTTGTTTCAGCAAATAATTCACCACCAAAGCGAGGGTCATGACCCAATACAACAGATGGTGTTTTGTATTTCATCAACCACTGGGCAGTGGCTTCAGCTACTCTTGCTACATTGTCAACTGTAAAGTCCTTGGCAATTAATGCTCGCCAGCCATCCGTTCCAAATTTTATCGCAGTCATATATTTTTTTATTGTTTTTATTTTCTAATTGTTTGGTTTTTTATTTTTTTACGGTCTTTACTTCGTCAGGCTCAGGATAAACTCCGCAATCTCATTTATCTTGTTTGGGATTACTTCAGTTACAAAAACACCCTTCGCAATGACGTAGTTTTATGTGTTTTTTTTAACTGAACAGCCCTGATTGTTAGGTAAATACTTTAGTTTTAGATTCACTCAGCGTTTTAACTTTTTCTAAGGCTTTTGGAAAAGCGTCCTTAAAAAAATCCAGAGACTCCTCGGCTCCATCTAATTCAACTGTCAATTCAGTCAGTCCGGCAGTTTCTTTTAATGTATAGTTCTCCATTGCACCTTCCCATCCCTTCGCTTTTTCATCCCATGGTCCTTCTTTTCCGTTTTTCACTTCTCCTAAATGTTTAAAAGACATAAATTCGTTAGGAACACTTCTTGCGATGGTACTATACATGCCATCACCTTTTGCATCCAGAAATAAAACCTTGCTCCCTTCTTTCCAGTCAGTAACAGCATAAGAGCCTTCACTGAAAACACTAGTCCATTGTCTATAGGTTTTGTCGTTCCAAAGCACATTCCATACTTCACTTTTGGGGGCTTTGATCTTGGTGGTAAAAGTCAATCGTTTCAGATTCATTTTTTTGTTTTTGTTAGTTCCTAAATATGTAAATACGATAACAATTTCTGTTTCTAAATAAAAAAATCTATTTTTAATTTTGTGATTTTATAGTGGAGCCTGTTCATTGAACCATTGAATTTCTTTTTCGAAAATCCGTTCGGGAATGGTCATGTGTGCTTTGGGCTTAAATACAGGTACTTCAATTCCTTCGGGTAATACTAATAATGGTACATGGCTATAAAATGCCACTTTTTTTGTTTTGCTAAAATTAAATAACCTGTAAAAAAAATTATGTTTACGTGGGATCATTGCAACTATTTCAGCATCTACTTTTTTTACAAATTCATTAATTCCATCTACCACATGTTCATTAACTGTATGATGTATTGAATAATTTACTTTTCTTAATATTTTTCTAACATTGATAAAAGCGGCAACACTTTTTGATGATGTTTTTTCATCAACTCCTTTTACATTTACAATAAAAAGATTCGAATTAAAAAAAGTTATGAAATTTAAAAGTGCATTAAGTGGTAGATCATTTTTTAATGCTAAGTAGTCCGAAGCAAATACAATTTTTTCAGGGCTTTTAAATTTGGCGTTTGTTGGTACCATTAATACAGGTGTCATTAAATTACTTATTGCCTTGGATGTATTACTTCCAACGATAGATTTTTCAAAAACTCCATTTTCAGAAATTCCGAAAACAACTAACTCTGCTCCTTTCTCATAGGTCAATTCTATAATTCTTTTAACAATAGATTTTGATTCAACACATAATTCAAATTTAATTGGAGGCTCTGTTGATTTAATATGGTGCTCTAATTTTTGAAGTATCTTTCCATTCTTTTCTTCCACTTCTGTTAATAATGGTGACTTGATGTCATTACTTGATTTTGGTATTTCACAAGTATGAAGTAATATAATTGTTGCATCCATCATTTTAGCGAGCTCAATCGCATAGTTTAAAGCATTTTCAGCAGTTTCTGAAAAATCGGTAGGAACGATAATTGTTTTCATCTTTTGATACTTTAAATTGTTTTTAATTGTGCACACCTATCACCTTTTCAATTCAAAAGTATATTTCAATTTCGCGATGAATTATAATATTCGTTAATCAAGTATTTAAAATAGTTAAAATCAAAAATTCACCTGTTTGAAATACCACTCAAAAAGAAAAAAATCGTACTACAATAAAAGGAGAAAATAAATTTGGTAATTGATTTTATCTTAAGGGAGACCAAATCGCAATGTAGCTTCATAAAATTATTGTGATTTAAAAAAATCGGTTTTGCATTATTTTCCAGCACCGGTATTTGAAACGGATAAAATGATTCTATTCAAAATACTGTGTAAATAAATCCACGACTAATAACAAATCGGGTAGATTTAATGCACTTTTTAACAGGAACAATTTTTGACTCAAATTTTATTAAACACAATAAAAACATGAAACCAATTTGGACAGGAGCAATAGGATTTGGATTAGTTAATATTCCGGTAAAACTTTATAGTGCAACGACAACAAGCCGTTTAGATTTAGATATGCTTGATAAATCAGATCACTCCAAAATTCATTTTAAACGTATCAATGAAAAAACTGGAAAAGAGGTTCAATGGGACAATATTGTAAAGGGATACAAAATGCCTAACCACGAATACGTAGTAATAACAGATAAAGAATTTGAACAGGCGAATGCAAAAAAAACCAAAACGATAGAAATCACAAACTTTGTAGAAGCAGATGAGATTGAAAGCGTTTATTATGAAACGCCCTACTATATAGAACCTCAGGAATCAGGCGTAAGAGCCTATGCTTTGCTGAGAGATGCATTACGAAAAACACAAAAAGTAGGTATCGCCACTTTTGTAATGCGTAGCAAAGAAACACTGGCTATTTTAAAAGCAACTGATAATGTTATTATACTTAATCGTATTCGTTTCGAAGAAGAAATAAAAAGTCCTGATGAGCTTAATCTCCCTGCAAAAACAGATATTAAAGGGAATGAATTGAAAATGGCTGTTTCTTTGATTGAACAACTTTCGGGAAAATTTAATATTAAAAAATATAAGGATACCTATACTGCTGAGCTTATGAAAGTAATTAAAGCAAAGGCCAAAGGAGTAAAAATAAAAGAACCTAAACTAAAAGTAACCTACAGTAAAACAAAGGATTTGATGGCGCAGCTTAAAGCAAGTCTTAATGGTAACCATAAAAAAGCATCATAATGACCTTACAGGTATACGCTAAAAAAAGAAATTTCAAGAACACTCCGGAACCCGCAGCTATTGGTTCCAAGTCGAAATCAAAACTATCCTTTGTTGTACATCGTCATAAAGCGTCTCACCTGCATTATGACCTTCGTTTAGAGATGGATGGCGTACTCAAAAGCTGGGCCGTTCCTAAAGGACCGTCTCTAAATCCAAAAGACAAGAGACTGGCAATGATGGTAGAGGATCATCCTTTTAGTTATAAGGACTTTGAAGGCATTATTCCTGAAGGCAATTATGGAGCTGGCATTGTAGAGATATGGGATGAAGGTTATTTATCTGACATTGGTAATTCAGAAAAAAAAATTGCAGAAAAAGAACTAAAAAACGGATTAAAACAAGGCAATTTGAAATTCAGATTGCATGGTAAAAAATTAAAAGGAGAATTCGTATTAGTAAAACTAAATGGGAAAACAGAAAATGCCTGGTTGCTTATTAAGCATAATGATGAATTTGCAGTAAAAGAAGCATACAGCAGTGAAACACATACTCCCAAAAACTCTCCGATAAATAAATGGCTAATTAAAAATCAAAAAACTAATCCTTCGATAACTAAAGTACCGAATAGTAAGCAAAAGGAAGAAAACCCTGAATACATTACAAATGGAGAAGAAGAAGGTATCTTAAAAAAAGGAAAACGCAGCCAATATTTACCGGGAGAAACAAAAAAACTGAATAATTATATAAAACCAATGCTTGCTAAGGAAACTGACATTCCTTTTAGCGCTAAAGACTGGATATATGAAATAAAATGGGATGGTTATCGCGCTATTGCAGAAATAAATAAAAACAATATCAGCCTGTATTCAAGGAATGGAAATACGTTTAACGCTTCCTACCCAATTGTGGTAAATGAATTAAAAAAATTAAACATAAATGCAGTTGTGGATGGAGAGATCGTTGTTATGGATAAAAACGGAAAGTCTGATTTCCAATTATTACAACATTACACCACCAATGATACGCACCCAATACAATTTCAGGTATTTGATCTGCTTTCCATCAATGGAAAAAACACTTCTGATATAGCACTAATTGAAAGAAAAAAATTACTAAAACAAGTACTCAATAAAAAGAATGATGTCATAAAATATTCGGATCATATAGTAGAAAAAGGAAACGACTTTTTTAAAATAGCGGAGAAAAATGATCTGGAGGGAATCGTTGCTAAAAAAGCGGATTCATTCTATTATCCAGGAACAAGAACAAGTGAGTGGTTAAAAATAAAACATCACAAAACAGTAGAAGCAATTATTGCCGGATTTACCAAGCCTGCAGGCAGCAGAATGAACTTCGGTGCTTTGATACTTGGCATCTGGAATAAAAATAAACTTGAATATATAGGGCATTCCGGTTCAGGATTTAGTGCAAAAAGTTTACAACAAATGAGTAAATTATTTGAACCATTAATTCAAAAAAAATCCCCTTTTGATGAACTCATTAAAACCAATATGCCCGCTACCTGGTTAAAACCTGTTTTGGTTTGTGAAATAAAATATACCGAATGGACCACTGCCGGACATTTACGTCATCCGGTATTTTTAAGATTACGTGATGATAAAAAAGCAAATGAAATTACAATGGATGCAATAAAACCGGTAAAAAAACAATCTCTTAAAGGAAATTCTCTTAAAACAAAAAAAAATAAAGACCAGGTACGATCAGATAAATCTGAAAATAAAAATGAAAAAACAATTTCATTCGGGAAAATAGATGTAAAAATAACAAACGTCCAAAAAGTATTCTGGCCGGAAGAAGGAATCACAAAAGGTGATGTGATCAATTATTATCAAAGCATCTCAAAATACATCTTACCTTATTTAAAGGACCGTCCGGAGTCATTAAATCGCAATCCCAATGGAATTACCGACAAAGGTTTTTACCATAAAGATGCAGGTGACGAAGCACCGGACTGGATAGATAGTTATACTATATTTTCTGGCTCTGTAAATAAAAACATTAATTACATTATTTGTAACAAGGAGGCAACTCTTGCTTATTTAAATAATCTGGGATGTATTGAATTTAATCCCTGGCACTCCACTATTAAACAATTAGATAAGCCTGATTATTTAATTATTGATATCGACCCTTCCGAAAAAAACACTTTTGAACAGGTAATTGAAACGGCTAATGTTATTCATGATATTTTAAAAAGTATTGGCGCGGATAGTTATTGCAAAACGTCCGGTGCCACAGGAATACACGTGTATGTGCCTACGCAAAAAAAATACACCTACGACCAGCTGAAGGATTTTGCACATTTAATTTGTATGTATACACAGGAGCAACTTCCAAATTTCACAAGCCTTGATCGAAATTTAAAAAAACGTGGAAACAAAATGATCTATTTAGATCATTTGCAAAACCGCAGAGGACAAACTATTGCCTCTGTTTATAGTTTAAGGCCCAGAATAGGTGCTACTGTTTCAATGCCGCTAAAATGGGAAGAAGTAAAATATGGACTCAGTCCGCAAGATTTTAATATCTACAACTCTTTAAAAAGAATAGAAAAAAAAGGAGACTTATTTTCTGGTGTTTTAGGAAAAGGAATAGATCTTGAAAAATGCCTGAACCTACTCGAAAAACAGGAACATAAAAGTTATTCTTTTGCCTGAAATCAAATTATTCTTTTGAAATACTCCACTGAATTTTGACGCAAAGTCATGCTAAACTTGCCGCCACTATGGCTATCGGTGGTTTTCTGCATTTTTGAGATCCCCAAACGGTAAGGCAAACAAAACTTAAACTTAACACTAACCATCCCTGCATTCTTTGTGAACTTTGCGTAAAACCTTTGTGTCCTTTGCGGTAAAAAAACTTCAACAAAAAGGACACTTGAAAAAACATACGAAACTCCATTAAAATAGTCCGCCCCTTGATCCGAAACAAAAAATATGTATTTTTAAATTTAAATAAAATTAACATGTTTAAAATACTCAAAGAAAATATCATATTTAATGATCTGTTAATTATCGAAAAAGCCGAAATAAGTGATGAGCATGATAATAACTTTTCCCGACTTCGTTTAAAACGCCAAGATGCTTCTGCAGTGTTGATCCTAAATACAGAAACTGATAAAATAATTCTTACCAAACAATTCCGATATGCTATTTCATCTAAAATAAAAGAGCAGATACTGGAAATAGTAGCAGGCAAAATTGATGAAGGAGAAAAACCATTACAAGCTGCCATAAGAGAGGTTGAAGAAGAGGTCGGCTACCGGATCAAGCCAGAGAACATTCAACTCTTAGTTTCCTGCTTCGCCTCTCCCGGCTATAGTTCCGAATGTTTTTATATTTATTATGCTACTGTTACCAATGTCGACAAAATATCAGAAGGTGGAGGATTGGAAACTGAAAACGAATACATTTCAGTGGTTGAGTTGAGTTCAGTTGAATTTAAAAGTCTGATAAAAACAGGTAATATTAAAGATGCCAAAACGTATATAGCAGGATTGTATTTAGCTTTGCAATAATTTTCAAAGATCAAATAGAAAAATGAATTTAATGAATACAGTAAATAAAAATCTATTTCCTTTATTATTTCAACTATTTTAAAGTATATGAAAACAACTATCCCTTTTAAAGTTCTTTCCATTGGTGGTGAAGGGTTTCATTTGATGATAAAATTATATATCAATCGCAAAGTGGCGAATGTAATTATAGATACAGGCGCATCAAAAACGGTGTTCGATAAAAAACGTATTGCAAAATATGTTACTAATAAAAAATTCGACAAACATGATAACTTATCCAGCGGATTAGGCACCAGTACCATGAAAAGTCATTTTACTTCCATAAAAAAAATAAAGATCGGAGAGATTGAGATCCTGGATTATAAAACAATTTTATTGGATCTGTCACATGTTAATAAATCCTACCATCAAGTGGGATTACCTCAAATTGATGGGGTTTTAGGTAGTGATCTATTATTGAAGTATAAAGCTGTGATCGATTATGAAAAAACAATATTGAAACTTAAAGAGTAATTTTATAATTGTTCATGCTTAGGCAATTGCTTAATTTTTTAATCATCTTGCCAAATTGTTAAATTGCCATTTAATTAAACCTCGTATTATGCGTATTGATATTATTACAGTTTTACCACAATTATTAGAAAGTCCTTTCCAGCATAGTATCTTAAAACGCGCTATCGAGAAAGGAATAGTAGAGGTCAATTTAATTAATCTTCGCGATTATTCAACACAAAAACAAAAGAGTGTTGATGATTATGCATTTGGTGGTGGTGCCGGAATGGTAATGGGCATCGAACCTATCGCTAATTGCATTAATGCTTTAAAAGCGGAACGACACTATGATGAGGTAATATATACAAGCCCTGATGGAGAAACATTGAACCAAAAAATGGCAAATCACCTATCCACATTCAAAAACATTATTATCCTTTGCGGACATTATAAAGGTGTGGATGAACGTGTTCGCCAACATTTGATCACCAAAGAAATTTCTATTGGCGATTATGTTCTTTCCGGTGGAGAATTAGCTGCTGCTGTGATCTGCGATAGTATTATCCGTATTATTCCGGGAGCGATTTCTGATGAAACATCAGCATTAACAGACTCTTTTCAGGATAATTTATTAGCTCCACCTGTTTATACCCGTCCTGCCGAATATAATGGCTGGAAAGTGCCTGACATTCTATTATCCGGACACAATAAAAATATTGAAGAATGGCGACATGAGCAAAGCATTGAACGCACTAAAAAACGAAGACCGGATCTACTAAAATAGAAGGCATAAAAAAATCCCAAATTTTAAATTCTAAATGCAGAATGTAAAATTTAGGATTCAAAAAAAAACATTTTTTTTTACTTACAATAATCTTTGATGATTTGCTCTGCTTTAGAACTACCCAGTTTTATGGATTGATTAAAATCTAAACAAGCCCCTTCTTTATCATCACTTCTGGTTTTGGATATCCCCCTGTTATAATAGGCATCAGCGAAAGCAGGTTTTAATTCGATGGTTTTGTTAAAGTCTGCAATATCACCTTTAAAATCGTTCAATTTACTTTTCATTACTCCTCTAAGATAATAGGCTTGGTAATAATCAGGTTTTAAATCGATCGCTTTATTAAGATCGATCAATGCCAAATTGTAATCTTCCAACTCACTTCTTGCAAAGCCCCTGTTATAATAAGGTTCTTCATAATCCCATTTCAATTCAATTGCATAATTAAGATCGTGAAAAGCAGCTTTAAAATCATTCATTGCTAATGAAGCCAAGGCTTTCCCATTGTATATTCGGGCATCTTCCGGTTTAAATTCCAATGCTTTTTCAAAATCTTTTATTGCACCCGTATAATCCTTACTTCCGGTTTTAGCATAGCCACGTAAAAAATACACTTCCACATCGTTAGCATTAACTTCTACTGCTTTATCATAATCACGAATAGCGCTGGAGTAATCCTTCAACTCATATTGCGCTTTCCCCCTGTTTATATAGGTAAAATAATCGGGTTTGGAAAGTATCGCTTTACTATAATCTTCAACGGCACCGGAAAAATCTCCCGATTTATCTTTAGCAGTGGCCCGGTTATGGTAAGCCTGAAGATAATCAGGGTTGATCTTGATCGCTTTATCATAATCCTTTATGGCACCTTCAAAATTTTCAAGAACATCTTTTGCATAGGCTCTAAAAAAATAAGCTTCTGCATAATCGGGCTTTAATTCAATAACTGAAGTATAGTCCTGGATAGCCCCCGCATAATCCTCCAACTCACTTTTTACCGCAGCACGGGCAAAAATGTAGCTAACCTCCTCCGGACTTAATTTAACTGCCTTATCGAAGTCTTCTAATGCTTCCTTATATTGTCCTGCAATTGATTTTGCAGTCCCTTTTTTATAGTAATTTTCACCCGTTTTCTGCGAAAATGCTGAAAATGACAAAAGAATACTAATAACGATGGTTAATGTTAAGTGCGAGTGTTTCATATTTCTTATTATTTATAATGCAAATATATAATAAATTATGTGATACGGTGCTTCGATATCTGTTAGCGTGTACGACAAATATCCTCAGCCCTTAGGGGTTAAAAAAAGCCAATCTTTATTTATTCTATACTAATAACAGCCCGGAGTTTATCCTGACGAAGGAAGGGGGCTTAAATATTCAATACTTAGTAATCCCGAAGGGCAATGTAATGATTATAACACAAAGCAACTGTTCACAATGGCAAAACCCCGAAGGGGTGATATTAACCATTTAGGGATATTTACCCTCTCTTTTCAAAAAAAACACGAAATTTGGAGCCAAAAATCGATTCAGATCATATTTTTCGAAAATTATTTTTCCAATCTAATAAAATAAACTATATTTGCATTCCTTTTTCAGGGATATTGATTTAAAATAGTATAAAAACAAAGTTTATGAGCCAGTTATTAAAATACGTAGAAGACCAAATGTCAATAAAAGTTAGTCACCCAAAGTTTAAAGCTGGTGATACTGTTACTGTTCATTATAAAATCAAAGAAGGCGAAAAAGAACGCGTTCAGCAATATCAAGGTGTTGTTATTCAGCGTAAAGGTGCTGGAGCTACTGAAACTTTTACAGTTCGTAAAATGAGTAATTCAGTTGGTGTAGAGCGTGTATTCCCTGTATGTTCTCCATATATCGACAAAGTTGAAATAAACAAAGTTGGTGTTGTTCGCAGAGCACGTGTATTCTATCTACGTGGCTTAACTGGAAAAGCAGCTCGTATCGCTGAGAAAAAACAATAATTAGATTATAATATTTATAAAAACCCCTTCCCTTCCCTTCTCGGGAAGAGTTGGGGTTTTTTATTTGTTTATTAATTAGGCAAAATATTGGTGAGTAAACCGATCCATTATATCCCTCACATTTCCATAATTCAAATATTGGCGGCACATTTAACTGGCTCAAATAGTCACCAGACTATTTATATCTTGTTAATTCTATTAGATCAATAAGCAAAATAGCAAACACAGTTTCGTAAATTAGTAATGATTCGTTATCCGTAACCAATAAATTCTTAGTACAATGGCTTTAAAAGAAGAAATAGAAAAACGCAGAACCTTTGGTATTATCTCTCACCCCGATGCCGGTAAAACTACCTTAACTGAAAAGTTACTTTTATTTGGTGGGGCTATCCAAAAAGCTGGTGCTGTAAAATCAAACAAAATAAAAAAACACGCTACTTCCGATTTTATGGAAATTGAGCGTCAGCGTGGTATTTCCGTAGCAACATCCGTAATGGGTTTTGAATATAAAGGTGTTAAAATAAATTTATTGGACACACCCGGCCACGAAGATTTTGCCGAAGACACCTATCGTACACTTACTGCCGTAGATAGCGTTATAATGGTTATCGACTGTGCAAAAGGGGTTGAACCTCAAACACGTAAATTACTTGAAGTATGCCGGATGCGCAATACTCCTGTTATTGTTTTTATCAATAAAATGGATCGTGAAGGAAAAAATCCTTTTGATCTGTTGGATGAGATAGAAAAAGAATTACGAATAGACCTTCGCCCATTAACATGGCCTATCAGCATTGGAAAAACATTTAAAGGTGTTTATAATTTATACGAGAAAAGTTTGATTCTTTTCAACCAGGGAGAAAAACAAACCACCGAAAATTCAATTGAGATAAAAGATCTGAATGATGGGGCAATTGATGAAATTATCGGTGAAAATTTCGCCAATATTTTACGTCATGATGTAGAACTGATTGAAGGTGTTTACTCCGAATTTGAAGTGGAAGATTATCTGGAAGCAATGATCTCACCTGTATTTTTTGGCAGTGCTGTAAATAATTTTGGCGTGCGTGAACTATTGGATGGATTTATTAAAGTTGCGCCTACACCACGTTCCCGCGAAACGGATCTGAAAATTGTACACCCTGATGATAAAAATTTTACAGGATTCGTATTCAAGATACATGCAAATTTAGATCCTAAACATCGCGACAGGATAGCATTTTTAAGGATCTGCTCCGGTAAATTTGAGCGAAATAAAAATTATTATCACGTTCGTGAAAACCGCACTTTAAAGTTCTCTAATCCTACCGCTTTTATGGCTCAGGAAAAAAATGTGGTGGATGAGGCATACCCCGGTGATATCATCGGACTCTACGATTCCGGCATTTTTAAGATCGGGGATACCTTAACGGAAGGGGAAAAAATGAATTTTAAAGGTATTCCGCAATTCTCTCCCGAATTGTTCAAATACGTTGTAAATGCCGATCCTTTAAAAACAAAACAATTAAACAAAGGACTTGAACAATTAACAGATGAAGGTGTTGCGCAATTGTTCACAAAAAAAACAGACAATCGTAAAGTTCTTGGGACTGTTGGAGCACTTCAGTTCGAAGTAATTCAACACCGTTTAAAAAGCGAATATTCCGCTTCCTGTAATTTTGAGCACATCTCTCTTTTTAAAGCCTGCTGGATAAGCAGTAAGAATAAGAAAAAGATGGAAGAGTTTATCTTCGAAAAACTACATCACATGGCAACGGATAAAGAAGGCCGTCCTGTTTTTTTAGCTGAATCAGCATGGGCGCTTCAAATGGCGCAAGAGAAAAATCCTGAGATACATTTCCACTTTATTTCGGAATTTAAGGAGGATTAATATTATGAAGTATCGCTTAAGAACTGCACTTTAAGCGTTGGTCTTACTGAGCCGAGCCTGCCCAGAGCCTGACGAAGGGAAGTATGTGGGTCGCCATCGCACAGCCTTCGACAAGCTCTGGCTGACAACACACAATTGGCATTCCGCTTTAAAAATAAAAATCCCCGCTGAAATTGATCAGCGGGGATTTTTATTTTGTTGATATTCTAACTTATTGAACGATCAATTTAGTAGTACTTAAACCATTTTTAGTTTTTACCGAAATTGTATAAAAACCATTTGCTAAAGCTGCAGTATTAATAGTTGCGAAATGACGGCCATAAGCCAATGTTCCTTTGTTTTCGGAATAAACCAATTTACCGGTAACATCATTTACATTTATTGTAACTTCAGTTTCAGCGGTTAATTGAAAATTCAACTGAGTATTATCGCCAGCCGGATTTGGAAATAAATTTAAATTCAGATCAAATTTATTTTCTTTGATCCCCGCAACAGGGTTAGATGCCGTACCACGGATCATGATATCATCAATGGAAATAAGGTTATCATCATTTGAATTATGGTGAAAAGCGATAAAAACATTTTGATTTGCATAAGCATCTAAGGGTAGAGAAAAAGGTTTTAATATACCAATCAAACGTGCCGAATCATTATCAAATTCAGTGTATGTTCCATCAAGCCCATGTACAAAACCCGGTGTGGAAAAAGTATAACCACTATACGTGGAATCTGCACCAGTTCCGCTAAAAGCAGTCATTTCAGCTGCTGTAAACAATATATTGGTGAACGCAAGATCGCTATTGGTTGTAGTTGATAATCTAACTTGATAACCATCTACAAACCGTGGTGCTTGGCGTGTAGCCGATTTCCAGAATAATGTATCATGGTCACCTAATTGAACATTAGAAGTAATTAACCAATTATCAGCAATTCCAATAGGTGCAAACCATGAATTTGAACCCATTACAATATTAGTATCCATGGTGCCTTCAACATACAAATTAGAATCAGCAAATGCTCTGATCTGCCACCAGTCACCGGGACGTGCAGTTGATCCGCCCGAACCATCATCTAACTGATCAGCATCGTAATTATACCAGATACTGTCGGTGGTAGTTCCAACTGGTGGGCTGGTAATAGAAGTAAGATATGCATCCATAACAAATTGAAATCCTTCATATAATAAGGTATCCTGCGCTTTAATATTCACTGAACAAGCGAATAATAAAACTGAAAGTAGTGTGTAAATTTTTTTCATTCTATTCCGATTTTTTGTGAGTAATTTAAATTTTAGAATTTTAAAGTGTGAAGGACAAATTTAATCAAAAATTTTAGAATATAAATTAATTCTAATTCCATTTTATTGTTACAAAACAATGAGCAATTTTGTAAAATCAATTTTTAAAAAAATCAGCTTTTAGTATTTTTTAACATTTTTGCAAGTCGCTGATTTCCAACAACAAACATATAAATATCCTAAATTTGAATTTACGGCACTCTTATTGTGACATAAAAACTGCAAAAAATTAGCTATAATTGTATCATTAAACATGAAAATTTGTTTATCTTCAAAATACTTCAATAATTGGATTTAATTGCATTATTAACCAAAAAAATCAATTTTTATGAATTCCTTTTTTGTTAAAACACTTAGCGTATTAAGCATCCTTACAACAACTCATATTAATGCAGGTAATCCACAGGATGGTGGTTACAACATTAAGATCACCGCCAAGGGCCTAAAAGAAGGTACTACCTGTTTGTTGGCAAATTATTACGGGGATAAACAATATATAAAAGATTCTGCCAAAGTAAATGCCAAAGGCGAAGTAGTATTTAAAGGTACTGAAAAGTATCCCGAAGGAATTTATCTGTTTGTGCCTCCTAATAAAAAGTATTTTGATTTTGTGATGGATGCCGAACAAAATTTTTCCCTGGAAACCGATACTGCCGATTATATAAAAAACATGAAAGTAAAAGGTTCTGTAGAAAACAAATTCTTTTACGATTACCAAACCTTTATGGCTGGTAAACAAAAACAAATTGAGCCATTACGTGAGCTTTACAAGACTACAACAAAAACCAATAAGGATTCCACAAAATTACTTATTGATAAAATGTCGGGAATTGATAAAGAAGTTAAAGATTATAAACTGGGTTTTATTAAAGACAATCCTACAACCTTTGTTGCTAAACTGTTTAAAGCAATGGAAGAAATTGATGTGCCTGAAGCCCCCTTACTTGCAAATGGAAAAAAAGATACCACTTTTGCTTACCGTTATTATAAAGCACACTATTTCGACAACATTGATTTTGGCGATGACAGGCTATTACGCACACCTATCTTCCATACAAAGATCAAACAATACATGGACAAACTAACGGCACAGATCCCTGATTCGATAAATGTTGCGGTTGATTACCTGGCTGAAAAATCAAAAGCAAACCCCGAAATGTTCAAGTACATTGTTTATTGGTTAACCTATAATTATGAGAGTTCAAACATAATGGGTATGGATGCTGTATTTGTACATATGGTAGAAAAATATTACGCTACCAAACAAGCGTATTGGGTAGATTCAACGCAATTACATAAGATCACTACACGTGCATATACACTAAAACCATTATTGTTGGGTAAAAAAGCACCTGCTATAAATATGCTGGACACAACAGGTAAATACGTATCGTTATATGATGTTAAAGCTAAATATACTGTTCTTATTTTTTGGGACCATGGCTGTGGACATTGTAAAAAAGAAGTTCCTAAGCTTGCTGAACTTTACAAAAAACTGAAAGAAAAAGGTGTTGAGGTTTATGCTATTGAAACAGAAGATAAACCCGAAGAATGGAAAAAATTTATCCGTGAAAACAATTTGAACTGGATCAATGTACATGAACCGGATCAATACAGGAGAGCTGTCACAAAAAAAATATACGATATTTACAGCACACCGGTAGTTTATTTATTGGATGAAAACAAATTGATCAAAGCCAAAAGAATTGACACCGAACAATTAGGTAATTTTATAGAAGCACTTGAAAAAGAAAAAATTAAAAAATAAAATCTAATCTCAATTTCATTTAATTCTTAAAAAAATCACCTGTTTCGAGAAATCGTAACAGGTATTTTTTTTACAAAAAAAAAGAATAAAGACAATTTTATATTATATTTTAAGTATAATTAATTATGCAATTTTGTGCTAAAACCGGTTTGTTTTTAGAACAAAAATTTCTATCTTTAACATAGTCAAACAATAAATTATCCCCATATCATTGGGCATTCAATATTTAATATTCAAAAATGAAAAAGAAACTACTTATCAGCCTTTACATATTCTTGAGTTTGTTGATCTCCAACATGGCCATTGCTCAGCTAAGTCAAGGCGGTAAACCATTGAGTTTCGATAAAAATTTTCAGTCAGAAGAGCCGGTTCAATTTAAAAATATGCCTTCTGTTGATATAGCCGCATTAAAAGCTGAAGATGAGATCAATTCTCAAAACAAAGGTCCATTTCGTTTTGGTTTTAACCATTTTGTAAACTATGATCTTACTAATTCAGGCAATTGGATCACATTGGCTAATGGTGACAGAATATTTCAACTGGGCTTAAGATCAACAGGTGCAAGCTCTTTAAACCTTGCTTTCGATGATTTTTTTATTCCTGAGGGAGCAAAATTATTTATATACACGCTTGATAAAAAATATATTATTGGTGCATTTACAAACCAAAATAATGACGTCAGTAAAAAATTCGCTACCGATCTGATACCCGGTGATGCATTGGTAATTGAATATTTTGAACCCGCGGAAGTTGCAAACCAGGGCCGTTTGAATTTATTCAGAGTCACACATGGTTACAGAGGTATCAAAGAATTTACTGAAAAATCCTTTGGTGATGGAGGCTCCTGCCAGATGAATGTTAATTGCCCATTAGGCGCTAACTGGCAAAATGAAAAACAAGGCGTTGTATGTTTAGTTGTTGGCGGAAGTGAATTTTGCACTGGTTCGTTGATAAATGATGTACCTCAGGATTCGAAACCTTATATATTAACAGCCAACCACTGCAGTACAAACAACGACTTTGCCACATGGGTATTTCGATTTAGCTGGGAAGCACCAAGTTGCAGCAACCCCGGAACTACGCCTTCCACAGCTCAATCCTTAAATACTTCTACCTTGAGGGCACGTGATGCTGGTACCGATTTTTGTTTAGTTGAGATCACCGGAGGTTTAATTGGCGGAACCGTTCCGGCAACGTATTCACCTTATTTTAATGGATGGTCTGCCATTGATATCCCAGCTATAACAGAAATTGCTATTCATCATCCAAGCGGTGATATAAAAAAGATCTCAGAGGCTTTAAGCCCTGCAACAACCGGCACTTATAACAGCGCTGACTGCTGGAAAACAGGAGAATGGACAACAGGTTGTACTGAACCCGGTTCATCAGGCTCTCCACTGTTTGATCAAAACAAAAGAATTATCGGGCAATTATATGGCGGACCATCCTCTTGTGGCGCAGCTCCTACAAGTATGAATGATTATTATGGAAAATTCGCAACTTCCTGGTTGGGAGCCGGCACCAACAGTACACAATTAAAAGTGTGGCTTGATCCGGGGAATACAGGTGCTACCACAGCAGATGGTTTTGATCCAAACAGTTCTCCTCCTGCTTTTGCAAGTGATGCTGCTGTTCAATCCATAGGAACACCTGCTAATGGTTACTCCAGTTGTAACACCTCGATAGTACCTCAGGTTATATTAAAAAACTATGGTTCTGATCCCTTAACTTCTTGTACCATTAACTATAAATTAGATGCCGGTACCTTACAAACATACAGCTGGACAGGCAGTTTAACTACCAACGCTTCAACTAGTATTACCCTAGCAGGCATCAGTGGATTGGCTGTTGGTTCACATACATTCCAATCATATACTACCAATCCAAATGGGAATACAGAGCAAAATGCAATAAACGATTCATCATCAAACACCTTTTCAATAATCAGCGCCTCACCGGTTGTAACACTTCCACAAACCCAAAATTTTGAAGGTGGTTTTCCATCAAGCAATTGGACCATTGGTAACCCGGATGCAAACACAACATGGGCTAAAGTAACAGCTGCCGGAGGTTTTGGTAACAGCACTTCTTCCGCAAAAATGAATAATAATCCGAGTTCTGATATTTCAGGAGAAAGTGATTTTATTTACTCCCCCTATTTGGATCTTACAAGTGGAATTACACCTATTACGCTTACATTTGATGTCGCCTATGCGCGTTATAGTGCAACATACAAGGATTCTTTAATTGTTTCTGTAACCAGCGACTGCGGCTCCTCCTGGAACAGAGTATATAAAAAGGGGAATACGATATTGGCTACAGCCCCTGATAATACAGGTGCTTTTGTACCTACTGCCACACAATGGAGAACTGAAAGTATTAACCTGGATAGTTATGCCGGACAAAGCGCATTAAAAATTGCTTTTGAAAATAAAAGCGGTTGGGGGCAGTTGTTATACATCGACAACATCAATATCACCAGTGGTTTAACATCCATTGCCAGCAATGGTTTCAATTCTTCGTTTAACATCTATCCAAATCCAGGGAATGGATTGTTTAATGTGGCTGTAAATTTAAAAGCTACAACAGATCTAACGATCAAGGTGCTAAACATTATTGGCGAAGTTATTTCAGTAAAAACACTTTCTAATGTTTCAAACGATATTTACAATATTGATTTGACCGGAGAAGCTACCGGAATGTACTTTGTTGAAATATCCAGCACCACCGAAAAATCCGTAAAGAAGATCAATGTGATGAGGTAATTAAGTTAAAAGTTCTAAAGTTAAAATTCAAAAGCATAAAAAAAGTTTAAAGCGAATTTCTGACTTTTGTCTTTTCAACTTCTGAATTTTAACTTTTAACTTTTAACTTTTGACTTTTAAACTTTTGACTTTCAACTTTTGACTTTATTATGTCCACCATCCACGAAATATTAGAGCAATACTGGGGGTATAAAAACTTTCGTCCTTTGCAGGAAGATATCATCAATTCCGTTCTGCAAGGCAATGATACCTTGGCGCTATTGCCAACCGGTGGCGGTAAATCTATTTGTTTTCAAGTTCCTGCATTAGCTCAGGATGGTATTTGTATTGTTGTTTCTCCATTAATTGCCCTGATGAAGGATCAGGTGGACAGCCTTGTTAATAAAGGAATCAAAGCAATTGCGATCACATCCATAATGCACAAACGGGAAATTGATATCGCGCTTGACAATTGTGTTCATGGCAATATTAAATTTCTTTACCTCTCTCCTGAACGATTGGAAACAGAGATAGTAAAGGTTCGTTTGCAAAAAATGAAAGTGAACCTGATCGCGATCGATGAATCACATTGCATTTCACAATGGGGATACGATTTCAGGCCAAGCTATTTAAAGATCGAAACTTTACGGGAACTGCTTCCCAATATTCCTGTATTGGCATTAACTGCAACTGCTACCACTGAAGTGGTAAAAGATATTCAGGAAAAATTACGATTTAAAAAACCGAATGTTTTACAAAAAAGTTTTGAACGTACCAACCTTTCTTATGTAGTAATACATGAAGAAGATAAACTGGCAAGGCTTGTAAAAATAGCTCACAATTTAAAAGGTGTGGGCATTGTATATGTTCGCAACCGAAAAAAAACTCAGGACATTTCTAATTATTTACGAAGCAACAATATAGCTGCGGATTTTTATCATGCCGGTTTAGATGCTAAAACCCGCGACCAGAAGCAAAGCAACTGGATGCAAAATAAAACCCGGATAATTGTTTGTACCAATGCTTTCGGGATGGGCATTGATAAACCGGATGTTCGTTTTGTGGTTCATATAGATCTACCGGATTCGTTGGAAGCTTATTTTCAGGAAGCAGGACGCGCAGGCCGTGATGAGCAAAAAGCATATTCAATTTTATTATACAATAAGGGAGATAAAATGGAGCTTGAACGCAATGTTACTACAAGCTTTCCAAGTATTGAAGAAATAAAACAAACCTATCAGGCAATAGCAAACTATTATCAAATGCCTACAGGCTCCGGAGCAGGCGTTACATTTAATTTTGATATTGTGGCACTGTGTGACACTTATAAATTACATGCACTGACCGTTTTTAACAGTTTAAAATTTTTAGAAAAAGAAGGCTATATCTCCACCACGGATGCGCTACATCAGCCATCACGAATCAAGTTTGAACTCAATCGTGAAGATCTGTATAAATTTCAAATTGCTTCACCGGCATTTGATGGTTTTATTAAACTGCTGCTCCGCTCCTACTCAGGGCTGTTTGATAATTTTGTAAAAATCAATGAATTTGATATTGCAAAAAAGATGAGTGTTTCCCGTGATGAGATCATAAAAAAATTAAATTATCTGCAACAGCATCTGCTGCTTACGTATGCACCACAAACAGAACTGTCGCAACTTACATTTGAACAGGAACGGATAGATGTGAAAAATTTGACCATCTCAAAAGAAAATCTCGCATTGCTGAAACAGCGCGCTATTGAAAGGATGGAAGCGGTGATACATTATTCGGATAGTAACCACAAATGCCGCAGCCAGATCTTGCTTGCTTACTTTGGAGAAACCAATACCAATCGCTGTAATCAATGTGATGTATGTTTGGAAGAAAATAAAAAAACATTACATACCGATGAATTTGAAAACATAAGCCGGCAAATAAAAGAACTATTGGCTGTTCATCCTATGCAACTTACCAACCTTGTAAATGCTGTAACCGAAGGCAATGAAGACAAAAGGATCCGTACTATTCAATGGCTGTTGGATAATAATCAGCTGAAATATGAGGAGGAAAATATAATAATAGTAAGGGCTTGAGCTGAACTGCTTTGGTTCTTGCAGAAGAAGGCAGCAAAATAAGAAAACCAATTAGAAAAAATTCAACCTCCCTCCTGAGAAAGAATTAATGAAATTTACATCTGTTACACAATTTTTTTAATCAATTGCTATATTTTAATTGAATTAGGTAATAATAAATAATATAAATACTAGTGCTTTATATTACAATGTGCGCTGTCACCCAGAGCCTGTCGAAGGGTGTGCGTGAGGCTGCCCAAATACTTCGACAAGCTCAGTATGACATTCGCACTATTTAGGCGGAGTTCACATTAAAACGATTATATGCTATTGAAAAAATTTAGCTTTTTAACTTAAAAACTTCTCAAAATGATTTTGAAGTAAGAATTTCTAAAGCCCGTTCCTTATAAATCGAAGTATTTATTTTTTTAAACAAGATCCTGCAATCAGAAGTAAGTTTGGTTTTTACCTTTTTTAATTGTTTTATTTCTGAAGGCCCCATGGCAGTCTTATCTTCTAATGTTTCATTCAAGTGTTCCCTTGTAACCTGGCAATCATGCCATTTACCAAGTAAGTTCTGAAAGGCCTCTGTCTCTTTTAGTAATTTAATTTGCTTAGGAAAATTTAAGCTTTTAATGTTATAATAAAAGTCCTTTATTAGTTTTCGAAGCTCGTGGGCCTTTTCCACTTTCAATTCTTTTCCGAAAATTAAATTTTTAATTTGTTTTTTCTTTTTATTCAAATATGTTTTTGTGTCTTTTTTTTTTATCGTTTCAATTAAAGAAATAACCTTTTCATTTGGACTTTTTAACCTGTTGCGCAAGTTCGCATTTATCATCAAAAAGAATTTCCGTCTTTCTTCCAGTCTTACTTTTTTTAAATTTTGTATATACTTTTTGAGTCCCTTATAAACTACATATTTTTTCAGCGATGCTTCTTCCACATGAAGTTCTCTGACCTTGCCTGCCTGTTTGAAAATAGATCGAAAGGATTTGAACTGTTTTTTCCATTCAAATTTTTTTGAACAAAAATTTACTAATTTATAGTGTGCTTTTAATTTTTTTATTTCTGTACGAAGCTGATGAAAATCCTCAAGAGTAAATCTATAAACAGGCTTCACCAGAAGAGAATCAATAGTTTCGGTTCGCTTTTTAAAGGTCTTTTTGAGTTCAGATCTTACTTTCATATTAGACTTTATATAAGTTAAATCGATATGTTAATCAGCCGCAATTCTCGACAAGCTCGAAATGACCACGCGCGAAGCCATTTCGAGCTTGTCGAGAAAATTGTGTGTAAGCATTTTAACTCTCAATTTCGTTGTAAACATTTCAATGCATTTTAACTTATATAAAGTTTATAGAAAAATGAAAAATAAAATCAAAATGCGTTTTCCAAAACCCGCTCCGGATTAGTTTCCTTAACTTTTGCCCTTTTAACATACTCAATGCTTTCTATAACTTTTTCGCTGCAAAGGGTGATGAAGTAGCCTTTCTTAGCATTATCAATCGCATACTGTATGGCCTGCATTTCATGTGATATAATTTTAACCGGCAGATCCGGGTTAACACGGTATATTCCTTCCATGAGCAGGCGGGTCATTTCTTCTTCCGGCCTTCCCCTCATATCTTCATCATGTCTTATAATTATTTCATCAAACATTTCAGCGGATAAACTACCGATGATACGTATGTCTTCATCCCTGCGATCGCCTGCCACTGAGATAATTCCAACTTTTACTGATGCAGGTGTTTTATCAAGAAATTTTTTCAACTCTTTAAATCCATCAATATTATGGGCATAATCGATCATAAAATTAAATTCTTTAAAATTAAAAATATTCATTCGGCCCGGAGTTTGTGAAGGAGAAGGAATAAAGGATTGTAATGCCTTGCGAATATCATGGATAGTAAAATTCTGTATCACAGCAGTCAATACTGCAGGCAACAGGTTTTTTATCATACATTCGGAGCGACCATTAAGGCTTAGCGGAATATCTGTAATTTTATTTATGGGGGTTTTCCATTTCCCCTTACATATGGTCAAATATCCATTCTGTACAATAGCTGCTAAACCGCCATCTTCGCAATGCTGCTTTACTCTTTTATTTTCCTGGTCGATGCTGAATAAAGCGATATTACAATCTAATTCGTCACGCATATTATATACGAGATCATCATCTGCATTTAGTATTGCATAACCGTTTTCTTTAGTAGTAAGTGGAACTACAATTTTAACTTTGGCCATTTCCTCCAGCGTATGGATATCTTTTAAGCCTAAATGATCCTCCGTAATATTGGTTACGATACTAATATCGCAGCTATCAAAACCAAGTCCGGAACGAACTATACCACCTCTTGCACATTCTAATACAGCAAAATCAATTGTTGGATCAAGTAAAACTGTTTCAGCACTCATTGATCCTGTACAATCGCCATAACATATAGCGTGCCCCTGTATATAGATCCCATCGGTAGTAGTATAACCTACTTTGTACCCACCGGCATGTTGGGCTAAATGGGCGATAAGGCGCGTAGTGGTGGTTTTACCATTGGTGCCGGTAACCGCTACCAATGGTATCCTGCCATTATCTTTATTCGGAAACATCAGTTCTATTATTGGTTCAGCAACATTACGAGCTAAACCATTTGCCGGTTTAAGATGCATGCGTAAGCCAGGACATGCATTTACTTCTACAACACCTCCTACAGCGCGTGTAAGGGGTGCCTTAATATCACTGGTCACTATATCTATTCCACAAATATCCAGGTTTAAAAGACGTGCTATCCTTTCCGCTATAAATACATTGAAGGGGTGAACAATATCTGTCACATCTGTTGAAGTGCCACCGGTACTCATATTTGCAGTGTCCTTTAAAAACAAAATTTCTCCCAAGGGTAATACTGATCCCAGTTCAAGATTTTTTTTTGCAAGAATATTCAGTGTCATTTCATCCACTTTTATGGTGCTCAGAAATTTTTCATGCCCCTCTCCTCTGGCAGGATTCTTATTTGTTTGTTCGATCAACCCTGCAACTGTTGAATTACCATCACCTATTACCAATGCAGGAGTACGTTTAGCTACAGCAACCAATTTATAGTTAATTACAAGAAAACGATAATCCAAACCGGAAATGAATTCTTCCATGATCACTTCTTCCGATTCCAATTTTGCAATATGAAATGCAGCAATTGCATTTTCAACATTCTGAATATTAATACTCACTCCTCTGCCATGATTTCCATCAATTGGCTTTATTACTAATGGAAATTCAACTTTATGTAATTGCCTTTTTACATCTTCTTCATCATATACCAATACACCTTTGGGAACGGGGATATATGCATTACTTAACAATTTTTTTGTTTCCTCTTTGTCGCAGGCTATTTCAATACCCATACCGCTGGTAGAATCCGCTATGGTTGCACGTATCTTTTTTTGTTTGTAACCATGTCCGAATGTTATCAATGAACTTGAGTTCAATCTTTTGAAAGGAATTTTACGTTTCATGGCCTCCTTAACGATAGATGCAGTGCTTGGCCCTAATTTTTTTTTTTCAAATATCCTTTTTAGTTCAGTTATATCTTCTTCTAAATCATAGGGCACATCATCTACTAATGCCTTCGCTATGCGCATGGAAGCGTGCGCAGCATAAAACCCTGCCTCTTCTATTTCATACGAAAAAACAACATGATATACTCCTTCATTAATAGTGGAACGGGTTCTTCCATAACCACATTCCATACCCGCAAGACATTGAATTTCTAAGGCTATGTGTTCAATAATATGTCCCATCCAGGTTCCTTCTTCTACTCTTTTGAAAAAACCACCTTCATGATCTTCAGAACAACGGTGAGCTTGTAATGAAGGAATCAATTCCTTCAGCCGATCTCCAAAACCCGTAATTTTATTCGTTGGTTTTTTTTCAAACGTTTCAAGATCTAATTTAATAACAATTAATTTTTTTCGATATACAGACCAGTAGTTTGGACCACGCATCACTTTCATTTCAATTATTTCCATAGAAATTTCATTTTTAGACGGGTTTTTAATCTAAACTTCATGAAAAATTATGCCTAATAATAATAATAGGATGCTTATCAAATAATTATTGATAATATAAGCCTGTTTAAATTTTACATAAAAAATAACAATATTGCTTATAAAAGCCCCCGCACCTTTCTCGACAGGCTCGAAATGACGATGCGCGCTGTCATTTAGAGCGATTCGAGAAATCGTTGGAAGGTTAGAAGCTGCTTTGAAACAATTTTAAACAGGCTCTAAAAATTTGTGGAAAAAATTACACAGTTTTGGGGAATTCGAAAACAGGGAGGAATAGAAAAACACGATTGAATATTAAAAATTAAAAATATTTATTCAGGTATTAAAATAAAGTCAGTTGGGCGGTTTGTTTTGAAAAAAAACGAATACCATTTTTTTGTTCACTGGCATCATTTTTCCTGACGGTATAAACCGATGTTTCCTGAAATCTTGAAGCGACAACAATATTAAGCTCCTTTTTGGCATGCTTCCTAAATAAATCATACACAAGCTGAGGACAATTATTATCTTGAGAAAGATGAGAAAGTATTAAATGACTCATAAAAACAGGTTGATGAGTAATGAAAAGATCTAAAGCCTGTTTGTTGGATAAATGCCCGTTTCCGCCTGTGATCCTTTTTTTCAATGAATAAGGATACCTGCCTTTCTCCAGCATCTCCTCATCATAGTTCGCTTCAAGAAAAGCAGCATCACATTGTTTAAAATAGTGGATCAATTGTTCACAAGGAGCACCAATATCAGTAAAAACGCCAATCTTCAGTCCATTGCCTTCTACAATAAAACTATGAGGTTCGGAAGCATCATGAAATTTCAAAAATGCAGTGACCGAAAGTCCACCAATAGTGACCGGTTGATGAGCTGTAAAGGATCTCACAAGATCTTCCTCCAGGCTGATAGGGCTGTTCTTTAATGTTGAGGGAGTGATGTAAACCGGTAACTTGTATTTTCTTGCTAATACCACAACGCCACGGATGTGATCAGCATGTTCATGGGATATAAAAATTGCTTTTACAACATCCATCGCCAATCCTAAACGTGACATACGTTTTTCAATTTCACGACAGGAAATACCTACGTCAACTAAAACGGCTTCTTGTCCATTACCGATGAAATAACAATTACCATTGCTTCCTGAATTTAATGATGTGATGAAAATTGACATGATACAAAGGAACTGAATTTAGTTCTACAAAATACTAAGACCTTGGTAAAATTTTAAACAAAAAATATTTTATTCCGTTTATGTTTAAATTAAAATTAAATTTTCTGTTAGGCCAACGCAATGTCTTCGACAGGCTCAGACTGACCGCGCGCAGGGTCATATTGAGCTTGTCGAAATATGTGCGAAGCATTCATAGTGCATTTTATTTGATTGAAATTTAAACAGTTTCATTGTTTCCAAAATCTAAAAAAAATCACAGGATGCCTTCTCAGAAAACCAGGACCAAGGTCAAAAAATCAATCAGGATGAAAGGCGCCATTGATCAAGGTCTTTGATTAATTTCCGCTGATCAAAAATACTTCTCCATTTGCGATGAGGTTTCCGGTAAATTTTTGCGTTAAAATATAGATCTCACCATTCTCATCTTCACCAAAACTGTTGATATCCGATCCAATATCATTATTTTTTTTGCCTTCGATCACCATGTCCACGATCTTCCATTTATCAGCATTTTTTTCGAGGTAAAAAAGTTTTCCTTTCCAATCACCAAAAACATATTTACCAATAAGAAAGGGTATCGCTTTTCCGCGGTAAACAAAACCACCAGTGATACTGACACCCACATCATGATTGTATTCCGCAATAGGAGGTACCAGATCTTTTTGATCGCAATTTGTTGCCGGATCATAACAATGATTGCCTTCCATAATTCGCCAGCCATAATTTTTGCCGGGCTCAATAATATTGATCTCTTCCCACATATTCTGCCCAACATCGGCACAAAAAAGTTCTTTTGTTTTACTATCAAAAGAAAAACGCCAAGGATTACGTAAACCATAGGCCCAAATTTCTGATCTCGCATTTTTATTGTTCACAAAAGGATTATCAGATGGAATGCCATACGGTTTGTTTGAATCTTTCTGCCCATCCGGCTTATCAATATCGATGCGCAGAATTTTTCCAAGAACGGTGCTCAGATCCTGCCCGTTTCCAATTACGCCATGTTCGTCTCCCGCACCACCTCCATCACCCAAGCCAACATATAAAAAGCCATCAGGGCCAAACGCAAGCTGCCCGCCATTGTGATTTGATTCAGGTTGTTCTACTTCCATTATTACTCTTTCTGAACCGGAGTCAGCAACGTCAGTATTTGATGAAACTTTATATTCCGCCAAAATGCTTTTATGGTCACTGCCGGATGTTTTTGAATGAGCACTGTAGTAAATAAAAAATCTACCGTTTGTTTTATATTTTGGATGAAAAGCAATTCCAAGCAATCCTTTTTCGGAATATATTTTATTTACTCTATCCAACTTATGGCTAACATCCAGAAATGGCTCGCTCAGTATTTTTCCTTTTTTAATAATTTTTATTTTGCCGGATTGTTCGCATATAAACAATCGTCCGCTGCCATCTTTAGGGCAATCCATAGCAACCGGACCAAGCAGTTTTTTTGCAATACTGTTTAATTTAATTGTCATAGTTTGTGGTATTTCATTATGTAAAAATTTCACAAAAAAAAAGAAGATTAAAATCGCTATACAAAAATTTAATATTCGCATTTTAAAAAATTTTTATTTCAGTTACAATCTTTAGTAATAGTAGTAAAAGCTTACAAAAACAGCACCAGAGCGGACTTTATACTTTTATTATTTTACCATTTGTAAACAAATGATACCATAAAAGTAGATCCATTTGGTTTTTATAACCATGAATTTGGTCAATAAAAAGATGGGAATGTATCACTAAGACAGAAAGAAAAAAAAGGCCAATTGATTTCTTGAAAAAAGAATTGTGCCTTGGCAATGTGACTATAAATAGAATAGTTTTTTATTTCTGGAAAAGTGTTCTAATTACGAACAATTATTTGTTTATTATTAAAACACACCATATCTTTGTTGCATTAAGCGGAAAATGCAAACTGATATGAATATAGAATTGTCACAAAAGCAAATTGGAGAGAGGATAACCGAACTTCGTAAAATGAAGGGGTTATCACAGAAGGATTTGGCGAAGAGTATCAAAATTTCCCGACCATCTTTGGCTCAGATAGAATTAGGTAACAGAAGTGTTGATATTCTTGAATTGCAAAAGCTGTCGATGGTATTAGGGTTTTCTTTAGATGATTTTATGTCGAAAGATTTTACTGTGAGTCAGGAAGTTGATGCCAAAGTTGAAACAAAATCAAAAAAATCTGAAGAACGTATTTCTGTCCCTACGCTTAAAATCAATAAGTTTAAAAATGTTTTGTTGTATATTCTTGAACGGTGTGCAGGAAAACCGAATGTGGGAGAAACTGTCCTTTACAAGTTACTTTATTTTTCTGATTTCAATTATTATGAATTGTATGAGGAACATTTAACCGGTGCCAAATATCGGAAGTTGCCGTACGGACCTGTTCCACAAAAATTAGATACAATTATTAACCAAATGATTGATAAAGGGCAATTAAAAAGAGTAAAAACCGATTATCACGGTTATCCTCAAACTCGTTATTTGCCTTTAGAAAAAGCAAACTTAACTGAATTGATGGCAAGTGAAAAGGAAATAATTGATAGGGTTATTGAACAAATGAGTGATTGGTCCGCTGCTGCTATAAGCAACTATTCTCATAAAGATATGCCTTGGTTGGCTTCCAAAGAAGGAGAAGAAATTAATTATGAATTAGCTTTTTATAGAGATGCTCCTTTCTCGGTAAGAAACTACGGAGACGAAATTGAAGAACAATGACCTTTGATGAACTATCCGAATTTAAAAAAGATTTGAAAAACCTTTTAAAAAAATACAGAACGCTGAATGATGACCTTGACGTGGTAAAACGAGTGTTGAGAATAACACCCGATGAAAGACCTCCATTCAGTTTTCGTATTGATAATTTAGGCTTAGAAACCTGTATTATTAAAGTAAAAAAAATTGCCTGCAAATCATTAAAAGGTAGAGGGGTAAATTCAGGATTTCGTTTAATTTATGCACACTACCCGGAAGAACAAAAAATTGTATTCATTGAATTATATCACAAAAATGATAAGGAAAATGAAGACAAACAAAGAATTATTGACAATTTTAAATAGCTACAAAACTCAAACACTGTGTACTGAAGTGTTCAGCTTATCACAGTGATGAGATCTTTATACTTGAACGAGAGTAATTTAGTTTAATAATGCAGTAAAATTATTAGTTAAGCTTCCAATATGTTATACTTTGGGGTGTTTGCTGACTATCCAATACTTTATAATTAGGTCAAGCACTGCTGCTTGCTCTGCTACAGAATTTGGTTTTTCGAAGTAACCTTGCACGCGATAATCATAGGCTTCAGACACTTGTTCTTCGGAAGAACCACCACTTACAAAAATAAAGGGCATAGATTTTTCTCTTAGCGTTTTATCTTTGTCTATGGCTTTTTTTAATTCCATTCCAGACATTTTGGGCATGTTCATATCTGAAATAACCAAGAATAATTTATCTTCAGTTGATTTCATATGAGCAAGCGCATCTATACCGTTGTTAAAGTATTCCACCTTAACGTTCCAGTGCTTTTCACGCAAAGCCAATTCCAAAAGTTCTTTTTCATATTTTTCATCGTCTACAAGGATGATTTTCCCAATTACATTTGTTGTAGTATCTTTTTCAAGTTCGATGGCTGAAGGTGTTTCCATTGGGAAATATTTAATTTGCAACGAAGTTAATATGGACAGATGCCCAAAGGTTTTTATTTCGATAAGATGCTCCTTTTCGTAGCCTATTATTGAAAGTTAAAGTCCTTAGCGGTTGGTGGGTGCAAATTTGTGGGAGAAAATAGAGAAGCCGGTATTATGTTCTGGTGGTTGTTTTCCCTTTAGCGCTAACGGATAAATATGCGCCTTTCAGCGCATATTTTATGTTGGGCGCTAATTTACCTTTCAGTCGAATTATAAATTCGAGAAAAGTCCAAATACACGTTTTAAAAGTCCTTTTAACCAAAGGTCGTAAAACACAGTTCGTAAAAACAACGGTCGTAAAAGTCCTTTAAACAGCTGTCGTAACACAGAGTTCGAAAAATAAGATTAACGATTTATCACCACTTTATTAATTGTTTTCCCAGTTTTATTCTCAGCTAAAAGTGTGTAAACACCTTCTGTCAGAGCACTTGTATTTATTGTTGTATTATTCTCCACTGCTTTTTCAATTACTAACTTACCAACTAAATCATATACTCGTATCGTAGTTTTTTCGGTAACACCTGTTATGTTAAGTGCGTTGTTAGTAGGATTTGGATAAATATTAATTGATGAAATATCCAATGGCTGAATTCCCGTAGTTCCAAAGTGTTTTACATTTGAGCGAGAGGCATTGAAACCTGAACGGGTCGGGTGGCAGGTGCCAGCAGCTATCACAGCTTCAACGTAGTAACTGGCATTTGGATAACTGGCAAAGTTTACATCTGTGTATCCGATTTGATTCCCTGTTGTATTGCCAATAGCCAGAAAATTACCTGTTGAATTATCATCTCTATATATATTATAAGAGGATACAGGTGTGGTGTTGTTTTCTACCTGATAAGGTGTCCAACTGAAATTGGCACCTGTGTTAGTAAGGTAAATAGTATTGTGGTAGTCACTAAAAAGGGATGCTACCCCTTGAGTATTTTTACTTTTTAATTTATATCTATACCCCGTAGTTGCTGGGTTAGCAGCAAAGTCATCAAATGTGCTCAGTGAATCACGTAATACAAAACCGATTCGCTGGTAATTGTTGGTAGTTATTTCACGATAAACAATAAAACTATCAATTGCTGCCATATTCAGATTTGCTTTTTCCCACACTAATAAATTATGAGTATGTGTGGAATCTACTGTTACCAAGCAAATAGGAGGAATGGGTGGAGCAGAATTATTTAATAAAATTGACAAACTGTTATCACTAGGATTTGCCACAGCCAAATCCACTTTGCCATCTGAGTTAAAATCTCCGCTGATTACTGAAAAAGGATAAGATCCTTCGGCAAAGTTAGTTGCAGGACTGAAGCTTCCTCCACCATCTCCCAAAAAAATAGATATGTTGAATGAGGTTTGATTAACCACTGCCAAATCGGCTTTTGTATCATTATTAAAATCAGCACTAACAACTGAAGAAGGTTGAGTTCCACCAGACACAAAGTTGCTGGCAACAAAGCTCCCTAAGCCATTGCCAATCAATATTGTCACGTTATTAAAGCTAGGGTTATTATTAGCTGTAGCAAGATCAACTTTGCCATCTCCATTAAAATCTGCGCCAATGACCGCATAAGGATGACTGCTTACTGTAAAATTTGTGGCAGAACCAAAACTGCCTAAACCGTTCCCTAACAATATCGATACATTATTTGAAAAATAATTAGCTGTCGCTAAATCTGCTTTACCGTCTCCGTTAAAATCAGCACTTATCACAGAAAAAGGACTACCAACTATCGTAAAGTCCGTAGCAGCTCCAAAGCCGCCTGTTCCGTCACCCAGCAGAATAGATATATTGTTTGAACCGTTATTCGCAATAGCCAAATCAGCTTTGCTATCGCCATTAAAATCTGAACTAATAATTGAGTAAGGACTACTACCTACGGCAAAGGTTGTTGCAGTAGAAAAACTCCCTAAGCCATCACCTAATAATATTGATACATCGTTTGATATAGAATTAACCACTGCCAAATCAGCTTTGCCATCGGTGTTAAAATCCCCACTAGTAATTGAGTAGGGGGTATTCCCAACTACAAAGTTTGTAGCAGCTCCAAAGCCTCCTATTCCATCGCCCAATAATACAGACAAATTGTTATCATTGGAATTCACTGACGCCAAATCAACTTTACCATCATTATTAAAATCGGCACTAATGACAGATTTAGGATTACCGCCCACAGCAAAACTAACAGGCTGAGCAAAATTTACCTGAGCTTGTGAGTTATATGTTAAAAGTTGTAAGTTAAAAGTTGTAAACGCAAGCATTGTGAAATGTAGTTTTTTAATTTTCATATTTTTTGTTTTTAATTAATTTAATTTTAAGATTGCAATTTGTTTTTTATCTAAACGCAGGGGCTAAAAGTCCTTTAAACAATGGTCGTAACATACAGTTCGTAAGATAAGTAACAGTCGAATTAAAAAATATTTTCATTTTAAAAATCAAACACAACAGTCTGAGAGTCCTTTAAACACAGTTCGTAAAATGTAGTTCGTAAAATAAATAACGGTCGTATTTTTTTCTGTTTTCTATATAAAAGTCGAAGGCCACTGATTTCGACACTTTAAATAAATTTGCGCCCAACGGTCAAATATGCGATGCCGTGCGAGAGGTTTTTGAGCGTGTCAGCTAAGGTATAGCATATTTTATGTTAGCCACAGGGGAAATTTTCTTTCATTTCATATTTTCTTTCATTTGCTACCACAAAAGTCGTACCGAATAATTATAAACACTTTGGTCAAAACACGCTCCGGTCGTAATACATAGCGGTCTTGGCGCAAAGTTCTTAAAACACCACAGTCGAAACACGTTCCGGTCGTAATACACAGCGGTCTTGGTGTAAAATTTTTAAAACACCACAGTCCAAATACGCTCCGGTCTTAATACATTGCGGTCTTGGTGTAATTTTTTTGAAACACCAGAGTCGAAATGCGCTCCAGTCCTAATATATACATAGAGTTCTTGAAACGCAATTCTAAAACATTATGGTCGACATACGGTATGCTCGTATTACACAGTCTCTTAAAACACCACAGTCGAAATGCTCTGTGGTCATCGCACACAGTAGCGCAACACGTTGGTTTAATTACAATGCTCTTTTAGATATGGATTCGCGAGTTTTGAACCCAAATTTCTTGTCGCTTGGAAGTCATCGCAAGCCCCTTCTTTATCACCCAAATTTAATTTTGAAAGTCCCCTATTTATGTATGCATCGATATAATTTTTATCCAAGTCTAAACATTTATTAAAATCGATAATTGCGTCACTATCTTTTTCTAAGAAGTACTTTGAAACACCTCTATTAAAATAAATGCTTGCGATTGATGAATCTAATTCAATAGCTTTATTATAGTCCGAAATTGCATTTTTATATTGTTTTTGCTTTTCATATGCCATTCCTCTATGCTCAAATGCTAAAGTGAAAGCCGGTTTTAATTCAATTGCTTTATTAAATTGAATAATGCTATTTTGAAAATCTTTTAAGTCACCATAAAGATTCCCTTTCATATAATATCCTGCTGCTGCGAATGATTCAAATACAATGGCTTTGTCTAAATCAGTTAAGGATTCTTTAAAGTCCGCTAAATAATATTTGGCGCATCCTCTATAATAATATATTTCTGAAAGATTCGTGCTGTTTGGATTTTGGTTGAGGGCTTTGTCAAAATCCTTTATACCATCTTTATATTTACCAATGTCAACTTTTGCGATACCTCTATTTATTAATGCGAATAAGTAATTTGGATTAAGTTTAAGAGCTTTGTCAAAATCAATAATAGATTCATTTATTTCTTCAATTTCGCCTTTCATACTTCCTCTCAAATAATATGCTTCTGAATTATTGGGGGATAAAGAAATTGCTGTGTCGTAGTCTAGAATAGCTTGTTTATAGTTTTCATTTTCTCCGTTTTTTAATCCATTGTTCATATAAAATATAACCGCCTCCTGAGAGATACAGCAATGTGTCCATATTAAAGCCAGTGTCAGTATTATAAATGGTTTCATTTTTATTAATTCTAAATTACCGATAACATAACAGTCGAAAGGTACGTTATAATAAATTCAACATTCGGTTTGCAAAAATTATAAATGTCGAACGGAAAGTTCTTTTCGTTCTTTTTCTTAATTCCCTTGTGGCTAACACGTTTATAAGCGCAACTAGTTGCGCTTATTTGTCTTATTTGGTCAGTATACGCTACGAGTTGCGTATATTTCTCTATTATTGAACTATTTAGTTTACCTTCTCATTCTTCAACAATCCGCTTTTTCTTAGTAAAGGTTTAGTGGAAGGTTCCTGCCCTCTGAATTTTTTATACAGCTGCATTGGGTGCTCGCTTCCTCCTCTGGAGAGGATATTGTCTTTAAATTTTTTTGCAGTTTCTTTATTAAAAATACCGGTTTCTAAAAAGTATTCAAACGTGTCTGCTTCCAATACTTCAGCCCATTTATAACTGTAATAACCGGCAGCATATCCTCCCTGGAAAATATGCCCAAAAGCACAGGATGAATTAATTCCTTTTAGAGGAGTAAATAAGTCAGTTTCTTTGGTTGCCTTGGCCTCAAATTCACTTACAGAAATTGTTGGCAACTCTGTTAAGTTATGCCAAGCTAAGTCGAGCCTTCCTAATCCAATCTGGCGTAGGGTTTGATAGCCGCTCATAAAATTGGCACTGTCTTTTATTTTTTGAACAAGTTCTATTGGAATCACTTCGTTTGTTTTGTAATGTTTGGCAAATAATTCCAGACATTCTTTTTCGTAACACCAGTTCTCCATCAATTGAGATGGTAATTCCACAAAATCCCAATAAACGGAAGTTCCACTTAAACTTTCAAAATATCCATCTGCAAAAATTCCATGCAAAGCATGTCCGAACTCATGAAACAACGTGGTTACTTCATTAAAAGTAAGCAAGGAAGGTTTTGTTTCTGTAGGTTTTGTAAAATTACAAACTATTGAAACATGCGGTCGTTGCTCGGTTCCATCGTATTTATTTTGTCCACTGAAAGAGGTCATCCAGGCACCATCTCTTTTACTTTCGCGTGGAAAAAAATCAGCGTAAAAAACAGCCAGGTGTTTTCCATTTTCATCTTTCACTTCGTAGGTTGTTACCTCTTTATGGTAGGTTTGAATATCATTACGTTTTTCGAATGTGATACCGTATAATTTTTCAGCGGTTATGAAAGCGCCATCAATTACTTTTTCAAGTTGAAAATAGGGCTTTAGAATTTCATCATTGATAGCAAACTTTTCATTTTTTAATTTTTCGGAATAATAAGAAAAATCCCAACGTTCCATCGTTTCAGGACCGTTTAACTTGCTGCACATATTCTGAACTTCCTGCAACTCTTCAATTGCAATGGGTTTGGCATATTCCAACAACTCATCCAGTAAACTATTCACTTTTTCAGCTGTCTCCGCCATACGTTCTTCAAGCACAATAGCGGCATAAGAAGCATAACTTAACAAATTAGCTTTTTGGTGTCTTGAAATGGCTATTTGTTTAACAATTTCTTCGTTATTATACTCATCCTTATTAAATGATCTGGAACCAAAAGCTTTGTATAATTGTTCTCTTAATTTCCGAACATCGGCATACATCATAAATGGAATATAGGAAGGATAATCTAAGGTAATTAACCATGAATTTTCTTTGCCTTTACTTTTTGCAGCCATTAAAGCAGCTTCTTTAACACCTTCCGGAAGGCCAGCCAAGTCAGCTTCGTCAGTGATCCATAATTCAAACTGATTGGAGGATTTTAATAAATTTTCTCCAAAAGTGAGGCTTAGTTTGGATAATTTTGTATTCAATTGTTTTAGCTTTTCTTTAGATACATCATCTAAATTAGCGCCATTTCGTACAAAACTTTTGTACGTTTTTTGTAACAGCATTGCTTGTTCTGTGGAAAGCTTTTCTGTGTTGGTAGTATCTACTACTGTTTTAATTCTTTTAAACAATTCATCATCCATTAAAATATCATCACCAAAAGCAGAAAGCAAAGGCGATACTTCCTGAGCAATTGCTTGCATAGCATCACTCGTTTCGGAACTATTTAGATTAAAAAAAATGCTGGAAACTACGTCCAACGTTTTACCGCTTCTTTCTAGTGCTTCAATCGTATTTTTGAAATCAGGAGTTTCGGGATTATTTTTTATTACCTTAATTTCCTGTTTCCCCAGTTCAATAGCAGTTTCAATAGCTGGTTTATAATGTTCTAATTTAATTTCTTCGAAGGGAATAGTATTAAATGGAGTATTAAATTTTTGCAATAATGGATTGTTCATGTGGTTGATTTTTATGGCAATTATTTATTTTATTCTGAAATTATCGAATTAAATTCCCCGATCTAAATTTTGTATTTTAAGCGGGGAATGTTTGCGTTAGGGATTCCTTCGACAAGCTCAGGATAAATTCCACGTAAATCCTTTTCTGTTTAGAAAAGATTGAAGCGAAAAGCCCGCCCCTTTCTTTTTAGAAAGGGGAACGCCCTAATAAACAAAAAAATAAGAAATACAATTAAACCGTTGCCGCCTTGGTGATATTCCTATAAAGGTAAGAACTGAATATATGCCTTCTGGCAAACCTTCCTTGCGAATCAGCATTTATCAGTTTAATGTAAATATTTTTGGGAACATTAAAGTATTCGTAAACACTTCCATCTGAAAAATTTATTTTTAATGTAAGCCCTTTGTGTTGGAAATCCACAATGATTGAAGAGGTAATTGTGGCAGTATATTCCGGAAGATTTTGTTTTTGAGTTTCAGGATCAATGCTCACTAAAAAATGATAAGCAGCGATAATGGACTTGCTTTTTTCTTCGGCTTCTAATTTTAAAGAATTGTTTTCAACAAATTTATCGGGATGATTTTCTTTCATAAATTCCCTGTAAACGGTTTTTAATTCCTTTAATCCTGCTGTGTTGGTAACACCTAAAAGCTTTCTGTAATCTCCAATTCTTTTCATACTATTTATTAACGTTTAAAAAATGATGCCCGGTTATAATGAAATTAAAGACCGAATTGCCAAAAGGGCTATTATGCAAATTTACGCTTTTTATACTGTATAGTAACATTTCAATGACAAGGGATCCAAATCCAGGTCAAACAATTTGCTTAAATAGCAATATTTAAAAAAAAACACTCGTTAATTAGGCCGATTTGTTACAATTAGGGAGGAATTTCAAGTATAAAAAACAGGAAGGTATAATGGAAGAATTCAGAAATTTTATATTTTTTCGAATTGGACATTAATATTTTTATCCATCAAATCTCTAAAGATATAACTTCTTAAAATATCGTATAATTGTTCGTATGAATAATTTATGAGTTCTATTTCATTATATAGATCGGAATATGAAAGAATTCGTAAGATTATTTTCGTTTTTCTCATTTTGGCCGCTGTTCTAAAGCTTAATAATTTTTTTTAGGATGGATGGAATAGTTGAATTGTAATTGGTCATTTCGATCAAATATATTCCGGCTGGTAAAAAATCTAAATCCAAAATGATTTTTTTCTGTTCCTTCGCAATTCCAACAGAATAAACACTTTCTCCTAAAACGGTAGTTAAATTAATTTGTGCTCCTGAAACATTTTCAATAAGATCAATGTGAATATTTTGAGTAAAAGGGTTAGGGTATAAAGCAAAGGTGTTTTTATACTTTTCTGATAAAAATGTAAGTACGCAAGAGCTTTCGGCAGAGGGCACACTTTTTTGACAAGCTCCAACGGCTCTTATTTTAGCGGATATGCTGTCACCCACATTTAATCCGGAAAGGATAAAAGTGTTTGTTGGTCCGGTAAGTACCCAGGAATTTCCATTATCAAATGTCATTTCATAATTAACTGCGCCTTGAATAGCATTCCATGTTAAAATCAGATCTCCGCTTTGTTCCTGGCAGGTTAGAAAAAGAGGCGAATTTGAAAGCGAGTCATTTATTTTAATTTTTATTGAATCAACGTTTATTCCACATTCATTTGAAACTGTTTGAATTACTGTAAACAAGCCTGTATTGGTATAGGTTTTTGTTGGATTTTGCAAAATGCTTTGTGTGCCATCACCAAAAGACCATAAATAGTCTACTGCCACGGATGAAGGTTCCGATTCAAAATAAATGATTTGATCCCGACAAAAAATGCTATCCTGTAATACAATAGTAGCAACAGGTTCATAACGAGCAGAAACTCTTAGTAATTTTGCAGCTATTGATTGTTTACCACAGTTATTTGTTACTTTTAATTTTACTATATAGTTTCCGGGAACAACATAAACATGTGTTGGATTGACTGTTGTTGTTGAGTTCCCATCTCCAAAATCCCAGAAAACAGTACTATCAGAGCTTAAATTTTGAAATGCAAGGATCGTATTTACGCAAGAATGTAAACCAGGAGAAATAACAAAATCAGCATTTGGTATTGCAGAAGTATCTACAACAAGAGAGGAAACTAAAGTATCTTTATTGCTGCAATTATTTTCTATAATTAATGTTACATGATAAATACCGGGCGTTGAATACCCATGCAGAGGGTTACTCAGTGTATCTGTATTTCCATCACCAAAATCCCATAAATAATTTTTAATAGTTCCAATAGTTCCATTACTAATAAAATTTACGCTACTGCCAGGACAATAGGTTTGCTGGGAGGTATGAAAAGAAGCAATAGGAAGTATTGAATTAATAATGCTTACGGTATCTGTAAAAAATAAAGTATCAGAACAAAAATTCACTAAGATCAGTTTCACATTATAAATTCCAGGGTTGGAATAAGTATGTTGATCATTTTGGTTTATGGCATAAGCGCCATCTCCAAAAGTCCATTGGTAGTGTAAAAAACCCGAAGGGGCCTTAAAGTTAATTGCCGTATTAGGACAATTTATTTTAGGCAATATACTCATAAAACCTACTGAATTAAAAGAGGAAACCACATTCACACTGCCTTGCACCGTATCCGTATTTCCACAGTTGTTTGTGGCAAACATTTGGAAATAATGAAAACCTGTTTGAGTAAAACTATGCAAAACAATTTTACCCACCGCTTGTGTGTTATCATCAAACAACCATTTATAGGATAGTTCACTGCCCGAATATCCTGACAATGTAAAAGATTCATCAGGGCAAACTGTACTTTTATTAATTAAAAAGTTAGCAGACGGCAGCATTGTATTGGTAACATCCAGGATAAAATTGAGACTGCTTGAGTTCCCGCATTCATTAGTAACTGTTGCAACAATTGGATACGTACCCAACAAATTATAATGATGATTTGGATAAGGATCGTTACTATTGGTGCCATCTCCAAAATCCCATAAAATCTGAACAGATTCATCAAAATAATAGGGGAAATTATCGCCCTGGCAGATCGTGTAATCCATATTAGCCGGATGTAAATGAATAACCGGGAACACAGAATTTGTTATTGAAATAAAATTACTATCTGTAACTGTACCGCAATTACTATTATTGACGATCATTTTAACTAAATAAATTCCGGAATCAGCATATTCATATTGGGTATTCAAACTATTGGAAGAATGGCCATCTCCGAAAATCCATTGTACAGTATTATCCGGATCGGAGTTTCCATGAATTGAAAAATTCAACACTTCTCCCGGACAGGCATTCGATTGTATATCAAAATAAGGAGCATATCCTTTAACATTAATAAACGTAGATGCTGTATCTGTATTGCCTGAACCATCTGAGGCGTACAAAATAATATGGTAAGGTTGATTATTTGGATAAAAAAGATGATTGGGGTTGAAAGTGCCTGTACTTGCACCATCACCGAATTGCCATAAGCTGGAAATAGAACCAGTGCTGGTGTTGGTGAAATTTACAATAAATGGTGCACAACCGGTTGTTTTATCAACAATAAACGATGCAACCAAACTCTGAGAATTTGAAATTGAAGACAGAAACAAAAAGAAAAGAAAAAATAATATTTTCTTAAGATTAGACATCTGAGTTTTTTTTGCGCTAAAAGCTGAGTTTTTTTTATTATTACAACGTTTTTTACTTATATAAAGTTTAGTTTATTATAAATGAAAATGACAATAATTGACAATATCCCAATTGGCGAAAAGCCAATCGGGATTACATTGCCAATCAAGAATACTTTTAGTAATAAAAGAAAGGGCTCGGTTAATCTCGAGCCCTTTCCGTTTAATTAATAATTAATTTTTGAATTCTACTATTTTCAGCTTCCTGAATTTTCACAAAATAAATTCCGGGAGCTGCATTATTTAATTGAATAGTTTTAGAAGTAAACTTGTTTATTTTTTCTTTATAAATCACACGACCTTCAATATCTGCAACTTCTATAACGATATCATTTTTTGAAGACGATGTAGTTGCAATTGTAAACTCACCTTGAGAAGGATTCGGATAAAGGCTAAACACGGCCACTTCATTCTCTTCTTTGATTCCTGCGCAAAGATCCACTTTTACAACAACGGTATCAGTAGCTTCACAACCATTGCTTCCAGAAACAATAACCGAATAGCTATAATTACCAGCAGCAAGTACATCACCATCTACAACAATTGACTGAGTGGTAGCGCTGTTATTCCATAAATAACCGGAGAAACCTGATCCTGCGTTCACTATAAATTCTTCGTTTTTACAAATTACAGTATCAGGCCCAAGACTGATAACAGGCAATGACTTAACAACAACCGAAATTGCATCGAAATTAGTACAACCATTGTTATCTGTTACGGTTACAGAATAGGTTCCTGCTGTGCTTACCTTCAATGTCTGCATTGTTGAATTATCTGACCAACTATATATATTGAATCCGTTACCGGCATCAAGAGTTACAGAATCATTCATACAGAAAGTTAAATCAGAACCAAGATTGATAACAGGTAATGCATTAACAGCCACCACTATCGCATCAGAATTACTGCAGCCATTATTATCAGTAACAGTTACTGAATACGTTCCTGCAGTGCCTACCACCAATGTTTGCAATGTTGAATTATCCGACCATTCATAGGTACTAAAACCATTTCCGGCATCAAGAGTGTATGAATCATTCAAACAAAATGTTTGATCAGTACCAAGATTAACAACAGGTAATGCATTAACAACAACTGTTATGGCATCTGAATTACTGCAACCATTATTATCGGTAACCGTTACAGAATAAGTTCCATCAGTTGAAACAGTGGTTGTTTGAAGGGATGTACTATTGGACCAACTGTATGATACAAAGCCTGCTCCTGCATCAAGAACTCTTGAATCATTCTGACAAAAGTCGATATCTGCTCCTAAAGTAACAACCGGTAAAGCATTAACAGTTATTGCAACTGTATCGTACCCTTTACACTGATTTCCGTCAGTTACAATTACAGAATAATCATCGGTACTTATTGCAGAGACCATTGCAGTACTTGCTCCTGTTGACCAGTTATAAGCTGCAAAACCGTTTCCTGGACTAAGCGCTACTGATTGTCCATCACAAATTGTAGAATCAACACCCAATGAAATTACAGGAGCTGCATTAACAGTTACATTAATAGCATCCGATCCGACACAACCATTTGCATCAGTAACTGTAACACTATATGTTGCTGCTGTATTAACAGTAACAGTTTGAGTTGCAGCTGTTGTTGACCATGCATAAGTTGTGTAATTTAAACCTGCATTTAATATTAAACTCAAATTAGAACAAATTACAGTATCCACTCCTAAGTTTACAATTGGGTTTGAATTAACTGTTACTTTAATCGAATCATTAATTGTACAACCGGTTAGTGGGTTTGATACACTCACATAATAAGTAGTTGTAACCGTTGGCGTAGCTATAGGATTACTAATTGTAATGTCGCTTAATGTTGCATCAGCTGTCCAGCTATATAAATAGCCAGTTGACGGATTATTAGTTGCACCCGTTATATGAACATTATAATCTTCATATTCCCCATAAGTACTTGTACCCAAACAGGATTCTGTAACAAGTGGTGTTGAAGAATACTTAGCCATTACACGCATTCTTGTTATTCCATTGTAAGCCGTAACAGGCACTGTAACAGAACCTAGAACAACATTAGGACTAAAAGAAGAAGCTGTAGTATTAAATACGCTTTCGGTTGTTTCGAATATTCCATTCTGGTTGTAATCGATCCAAATACGGAACTGTTCAGCGTAAGTACTTGTTGTTCCACCTGATTCCAAGGTTAAACTGTTTGATACAGCGGCCACAACATTTGCTGTAAGTGAATTATAATAAGTATAATCCGTTGCAGCATCTCCCGAATTAAGGTTTGAGATATTTCCAAATGTGAAACTCTTCAGGTAATCACCATTAGCCTGTATTGTCGACATTCTTGGTACACAATATGCCTGAGGCACAAATTCGGAAATAGAAAGTTGCGAAGATGCTCCTATACAAATTGCGGCAGGTGATGCTACCGGTGGAAGTGGAGTAGGCAACTGATTCACATTAATAGTAATTGAATCGGTATTGGTACAAGATACTCCATCAACTGCGTGTACATAATATTTAGTTGTTACCGTTGGTTTTGCAACTACCGAAGAACCTGTTGTAGCATTTAAAGAACCAGCCGGTGACCAGGTATACGTATAAGGATTTGCACTTGTCATTGAAATAGTAGTGCTGTCACCAAAACAGATAGCAGGACTTGCTGATGCAATACTCATTGCAGGAGGAGCCGTTACAGTAGCTGTTACCGGAATAAATGCACTTTTGCAACCGGTTTGTGTAAAAATAAATTGAGGTCTTCTTGAAGCTGTACCACTTCCGGTAGTTCCACCACATATAACACCAGATGTTTGGTTATCGGCTCTGTAATAAGCACAAGAAACAAAAGATGTAACATCTCCTTTTGCATAGTTACTAGTACTACCACTATTATTATTGCTCCAACAAAATTTGATAACAATATTTGATACACCATCCCACGAGAACGGAGAGTTTAAAACAAACGTATTGATACCTGTTGTAGGAGTATAGCTAGAAGCAGAATAAACAGGGTTTAAAACTCCATTATAAATTCCAGCACTCATATTCGTATTAGTAGTATTTCCTATGCTTATCGCAAATCCGTTATATGCCATTGCTGTTCCCGCAGCCATATTGATTCCCAAATTAGAAATATTTCCAGCTGTTAAACCTAATGCAGTCAATTCGGATGCTTTTACTAAAAACTGCGTTTGTTCTCCACCAAATAAATGGTAAAAAATTGCATCATAGCTTGTTCCAGTTGTAGCACCGGCACCCAATGTTACTGTTGCTGAAGGAGCAGAAGCGGCAGCAACATAATAAGTTGTTGAAGCAGTAATGGCTGGTGTAGTGAAAGTTGCTCCTGTTCCCAATATTGGACCGCCTGTTGAAGTACCATACCAGTATAGAGTTCCTGTACCTGCTGCGCTAAGCGTAACTGGTCCCGGACCGCAACGAGCAACAGGTGTTGGTGTAGGAGGCACAACGTATTCAGATATTACAGTATCAACTACAGAATTATTCAAACCGCAGCTTACAACACGGAAATACATTGTATCGGCCAAACCGGTAGCAGAAGTATAGGTTGTGGCAGGGCTTGTTGCTCCTATAATATCTGACCAAATTGTGCCATCTGGTGAATTCTGCCATTGAATAGTTCCACCGGATGTATATCCAGTTGCCGCTAATGTTATGGAAGATCCACTGCAAATTGAGCCTGATGCCGCTATTACTGTTCCACCAGAAACCGTTTCAGTAACTACTACCATTGAATCGTTCCCGTTATTTGCGTCCCCTGAAAGTACTGTACTTGCTTTAAATATATATTGCCCGGCAACAGTCATATTATAAGTTGCACTTACAGTAGTATCTAATGTTGCACCAGAAGCAAGTGTTCCACTATAAATATCCACAGGTGTAAATACTATAGGATTTGGACCTGCAACCTCTACATTTACTGAAATAGGATTTGAACTAAAGTCCATTACAGCACCAGCATAATTTTTGATTCTCACTCTTACAGTTTCATTTGCGCTATAACAACCCGTTGTTACAGGGCTAACTAAAACGGTTGCTCCCATATCAAGGTTAATGGGACTACCATCAAATTCGTCTGCACCTATATCAGGTTTAGTACCACCACCATTAATGGAGCCTACAGGTCCGGGTCTTGAATCACTATCAAAATCAGAACTTACAGCAGCTACCACAACTCCGCCTGATTCCAGTGAAGAAGAGGTGCTATTATTTATATGCAGATCGGTTGAAGAAATAAACATAGGATCAACCTTAATGGAACTAGCATCCAGCCCCGTGCTTATTTTCCAGTTTCCTAATAAAGGATAATCTGTGCTTGCAACCACTCCCATCATTCCTGTTGGAAAATAATAATCATTATTCCCTGCTATTACAGTAGTTGTAAGGTTAAGATTAATTGCATAGTGCTTACCCGATCCGGTTGAGTTTGAACGGGTATTAACGAAAATATTATTTTTGATCTCTGTAATTCCCGTTAATGTACGGATAAAAGCATGAGAAGAAGCCGTACCTGTTGTTACGTTTGAACCGGTAATATGAACCGAGTTGAAATAAAAATTATTTGCCACAGTTGTAGCAAGACGAATACCACTTAGTGACAAATTCCCTAAAGTAACACTTGCTCCCGTAGCATCTAATCCGATTGCAATCATATTGTTTGCAAATGTGGAAACCCCACCACCCACGTAAATACCGTTGATCAAACCTAAACCTGTAGTAACAGCGCTTAAATTTTTGATAGTATTATTTGTAATAAGATTTGTTCCGGAGGGTGCGCCAGTATAGTAGATCCCGTTTATTGTGATTGCCGCAGCAGCTGATGTATTTAACAAGTTTGAAATGGTATTACCGGAAACAGACTGATTTGCAGCTGTACCGGTTTTTGAAATTCCGATCACACTTGCAGCATTTGTAGTTCCTGTTACACCGGCAGCTGTTGTTAAAAAACTTATCTGATTATTGGAGATTGTGGAAACCCCGGAAGTACTTGAAATACCTTTTATCTGACCAGCTGTGCCTGCACCATAGGATGATAAATTATTGATCTTGTTCAAGGAAATTAAGGAAGTCGCGGAAGAAGTATTTTCAATTCCGCTAACATCAGTTGAAGCAGTGGTAGTACCCATTATACCTGCACGCATATTATCAGCCAACGTTAAACTACCTATTTCATTACCTGAAATGGTATAACTTCCTGAACCTGCTGTATTAATCCCTCTTATAGTATTACCAATGGTCGCTATTCCTGAGGCAGAAAAACCTCCTATTTTATTATTTAGAATATTCATTGTTCCAGAAGAAGTGGTATAGATCCCAACCAGGGCACCACCTGATACTGTTGAAGTAATAGCGATCACATCATTTGCAATACCAGAACCGATCAAATTCGGAGAAGTAGTACCAATATTAACCGAACCTCCCAATACCGCAATTCCAGAAAAAACACCCGTAGTAGTAGATGAAGTGTTAGCCGTTTTTAAAGAAATATTATTTACGATATTACCTTGAATATTACTTGGGCTTGCATCATCAGCAGTTAAGGAAATTGCAGAAAAACGAGTTGCAACAGTACCATCCAAAATATAAACACCAGTAGCCGACATTGATGAATATCCTACAGTATTATTGTTAATTGTAAAATTGATCCCGGTAGAAGAAACAACCCGGATTCCGTAGTGTATGGTACCAGTAGTGTAAGTTCTTGCAACTTCCTGATAAACTTTATTATTTGAAATGGTCCAGGCACTATTATTTGCAGCTACTGATACTGCTGCAGTTGTTAATACCGGATTGAAAAAGTTAAATAAATTATTATTCAAAATAGAATTTCCAGTATTAGGAGCTGACACTGATCCTGCCGAATAAATTAAGTTTGTTGGTGTAGTTACACCATTACTTATATTATTATTTTGGAACGTATTGTTGTTATTTCCGACTGCACTTGTTGAAGTAAGGAAAGTCACAACTCCACTAGTTGCTAATGTATCAACGCCTTTGATCACCAGGTCATGAAAATTATTGTAAGATGCGCCATTAATAAATGAAATAGCTGCACCTGTTTTTCTTCCATTTTCAATAGTTAAATTAGCGGCACCAATTCCTCCGGCACGACCATCAAAAATCAATGTTGTAGCCCCATTTAAATTTAAGGTTTGCAAAGAATCGCTTGTAATCGATAAATTAGTAGCACCAAGTTCTGGCCTCACGGTTAATGAATACAAATTACTATTCGCGAAATAAGGAATAGTAATAGGGAATGTTTCCACCGTACTTAAGTAGGCTGCTTGTAGATCAAGAGTACTGTTACATGAAAGACCGTTTGCTGCAATATCAGCAAATGCCGCAGTTAATGAAGGATAAATGCCGGTTGGACCAACAGTTTTGGTACCACAAAAAGTGGCCGATAAAGTAGTTGCATTTCCAGTAAGAGCTGATGAGGATTGAGCTGCATTCAAACTAACTATCTTATAATAATAGATAGTACTGGGTATCAAACCTGTTTGATTTAATGAGTAGGAAGTAGCAATAGTGGATGTGGATGTGCTTGGAAGAGTACCAACTAGCGCAAAAGTAATGTTGTCGGGAGAACGGTAAACAGCAAAGCCACTTTCAGTAGTTGAATTATCAAGCCATGAAACCGTCATAGTGGTTAATCCAATAGGTGCGGCTGTGAAAGAAATAGGAGCTGCAGGTATTACCGGGAAACCATCAAATTCATCTGCTCCAATATCAGGATTAGTTCCACCTCCATTAATAGAACCTATAGGCCCCGGTCTTGAATCATTATCAAAATCAGTATTGATACCAGTTATCAAAACTCCTCCTGATTCAAGTGAAGAAGCGGTAGTGTTATTTATATGTAAATCAGTTGTGAACATTGGATCTACTGTAATAGATGAAACGTCTAAATTCGTACCTGCTTTCCAATTAACAATTGAAGGATAATCCGTTGTTGCAACTGCACCCATAATTGCGGATGGATAATAATAATCATTATTTTCGGCAGTTACAGTTGTGCTTAAATTCAGGTTTATTGCATAATGCTTTCCTGTTCCGCCTGAATTGGCGCGAGAATTTACCAAAATATTGTTTTTGATATCTGTAACACCTGTGGAAACTCTTATATATGCATGCGTATTTGCAGTGCCCACGGTTACACCTGACCCTGCAATTTGAACAGAATTAAAATAGAAATTATTTGCTGCTGTTGCATTATCCCGAATTCCACTCAGTGTTAATGTACCGGAGGTAAGCCCTGCACCAAGGTCAACTCTATTGTTTTTATAAGTAGAAACACCATTGTTGATATGAATACCATTTATTTGAGCTGCCCCCGTTGATGCAACAGTTAAATTTCTGATATAATTTTTTTCGATTATGTTTGTTCCGGTCGCTCCACCCGAATAGTAAATACCATTGATTCCAACAACTGCAGTTGCGGCTGTGTTGGAAAGAGAAAAAATTGAATTCCCAATTACATTCTGACCTGCTGTTGTTGAAGTTTGATTAATACCAATTACACTAGCTACAGTAAACGAGGTAGCTAAAGAAGCAGTAGTTAATAAAGAAATTGTATTCGTTGAAATTGTTCCGATACCGGAAGTATTACTAATACCTTTTATTAAACTTGTAGTTGAAGATCCAAAAGCGGAAATATTGGTTATACTATTTAAAGAAATAGTATTGGTACCTGAACCTGCATTTTCGATTCCTGTAACAATTGTTGAACCTGTTGTTGTACCCAGAACACCTGCACGAATATTATTTGCAAGGGTGCTGCTACCTATCTCATTTCCTGAAATAGTATAATTTCCGGAACCGGAAGTGTTGATACCTCTGATAGTATTACCTATTGCCGCAGTTCCAGAAGCAGACAAACCGCCAATTTTGTTGTTTAAAATAGATACAATTCCGGAAGATGTACTGTAAATCCCAACTAAAGCTCCACCTGAACTAGAAGAAGTTATATTGATCACATTGTTGATAGTGGAAGAACCAATTAAATTTGCTGCTGTGGTACCAATGTCAACAGAACCAGCCAATACCGCTATACCTGCAAATACCCCCTCAGCGGTGGAAGTTGTACTTGAGGTTGTTAATGCGATATTAGTTATCATATTACCTTGGATACTACTTGCTGTTATTGTGCCTGCTGATAATGCAATTGCCGAAAAACGTGTTGCAACAGTTCCTGCCATTGTATAAGTGCCTGTACCAGCCGAAGAGGTATATCCTATTGTATTATTATTGATTATAAAATTATTTCCTGTTGAGGAAACTATTCTAATTCCATAATGCTGCGTACCTGTAGTGTATGTTCTGGTAACTTCCTGATAAATTTTATTATTTGAAATAGTCCAATCGCTATTATTAGCGCCAACAGATACGGCTGCACTTGTACTTGCAGGGTTAAAAAAGTTAAAGAGCGTATTGTTTACTATTGAATTACCTGTATTAGGCGCGGAAGCAGATCCCGCAGAATAAACCAAGTTGTTTGGAGCAGTAGCTCCATCACGAATAGCATTGTATTGAAATGTATTGTGGCTGTTCCCAAGTATACCTGTAGAAGTAAGGAAGGTTATAACTCCGCTGGTAGCCGAACTATTAACACCTTTTATCACCAGATCATGAAAATTGTTATAAGAAGCCCCATTTATAAATGAAATAGCTGCGCCTGTAGTTCTTGTGTTTCCAATAGTTAAAACAGAAGCGCCAACTCCACCGGCACGACCATCAAAAATTAATGCAGTTGCACCATTTAAATTTAAGGTTTGTAAAGAATCACTTATAATAGATAAATTAGTTGCGCCAACTTCTGGTCGAACTGTTAAAGTAGTGGTAGTGCTATTTCCAAAGTAAGGAATTGTTATAGGAAACGATTCAACAGTACTTACGTATGCCGCCTGTAATTCAAGAATACTGGAGCACTGAAGACCATTTAAAGCAATATCAGCAAATGCAGCGGTTAATGATGTATAATTTCCTGTTGGGCCAACAGTTTTTGTACCGCAAACAATACCTGCTAAAGTTGTGGCATTTCCATTGAGAGTAGCTGAAAGCCAAGCTTCATTAAAAGATACAATATTGTAATAATATTGTGTATTGGCTGTTAAACCTGTTTGATTTAATGAATAAGAAGTCGCTGTTGTACTTGAAGTTGTACTAGGAATAGTTCCAACTAAAGTAAAATTAACATTATCAAGAGAGCGGTACACAAAAAAACCACTTTCAGTTAATGAGTTATCAAGCCATGAAACTGTTATGGATGAAATTCCAACAGGCGATGCAGTAAAAGAAATAGGGGCCGCTGGTGCTGAAGGTGGAGTAAACCTATACGTTTGCCCGTCCAGTGGTTTAGTACTTATAGTAGCCGTTTCAACTGTAGAACTAATTGCAGGCGCTGTGCTGGTGTTATTTAAGGAAAGAAAATTCCCAACTCCGGTTGCTATAGCCGAGATACCAATTGATGCGGATCCTGTAGCAACAGCACCAGCTTCCTGGCGGTAAATAAATTCTATCACTCCTGTAGCTTCATACAATTTAGCCTGATAAGAGATAACAGATGTATTTGCAGTATAATACCATTCAACATTTAACCATTCAACAGTTAGAACCCGATTGCCCACTGATCCTGATGTTTGGTAAGAAAGTGTACCGGAAGACATATCGTTATCATCCCATAATGGAGCAATAACAGGCCTTGGCGTTCCACCAGTAGGTAAAGCATTTGTGAGAGCAGCCGCAGTTATTGCCTGCCCAAAGGTCATCCAGCCATTAGTACTTGCAGAAAAATTAGTGTAAGGGACTCCCATATAGGTGAAATTGAATCCTATAGGTAGTAAATTATAATACCCTTCATCATTAGTTCCTCCCGAAAGAGTTGCAGTAGTTCCACCAGATAAGGGAATAAATGTTCCTGCACTGGGTGCAAAAGCATAATTTGTGATGTTCTGTGAATTAACAAAAGAAATACTCGTTGTTAAAATCAGCAGTAACATGGCGAATCTGAACTTTAAGTTCTGAAAAAAGTAGATAGTTTTCATGTTTTTTATATTTAAATTATTCATTATTGGGTTTTAAAAATTAAAATTATTAAGTATTGAAAATTTCTATCTTATTATATTTATATGCCCTTTCCAGGTACGTACACGTTTTTGTTTATCCCTAATTTTTATGTGATATACATAAGTAGCTAAAGCATCATCCTGATCGCTACCTTTGCCATCCCAGCCTACCTGAATATCATTGGTAGTAAAAATTTGATTTCCCCAACGGTTAAAAATTCTCATTTCATAGAAATCGATATCCCAACCTGCACCAGAAACCTTAAAAACGTTGTTCAGATCATCACCGTTAGGAGTAAATGAATTTGGAATAAAAAGTGTTCTTTCAGGCTCAACCGTAACACATTTGATCGTACTGTCAACACATCCAAGTTCACTTTTAACATGAAGAGTTATACAATAGGCACCAGTTGCTCCAAAAATATGTGAAGGATTTTGCTCATTAGATACTAAGGAATCATCACCAAAATTCCATGCCAATTGATTGGAAAAAGTAGAGTTATCATGAAAATTCACAAGTGGATTTAAATCGGTTGGGTTTTCCGGATCGTACGTAAAATCGGCAACAGGAAGCGAACCAACTGTTATATAATCCTGAAGTAAAATATTGTCACTGCATCCATTACCTGACGTTACCGTTAAACTTACATCGAAAGTGCCGGGTATATAAAAACATTTTTGAGTTTCTGCTCCAAAATTAGTTGATCCATCTTCAAAAGTCCATTGATAATTATTTGTTGAACCGGGTTGAGTTGTTGAAGCGTTTGTAAATACTACACACCCACCAGCACACACAAATGTGGTGTCACTTGAAAAATTTGCAACAGGAGCAGGAGATACATTCACAGTAATTAATTTAGTTACTGCCGGAGTACTGCATCCATCTGTTACAACAACAGTATACGTTGTAGTTTGACTTGGCATAATGGTTATACTTGCAGCGTTTATGTTACCGGGTTGCCATATAAAATTATACGTTCCATCTCCCCCATTAGCTGATGCATTCAGAGTGGTTGTTACTCCTGCACAAACAACTGTTTGGTAATTCACAAAAACATGAATAGAATCTTTAACCTGTATATTGGAATTAACAGCTGAAGAAGAACAACCGTTATTATCCGATACTATTACCGAATATTGCGAAGTTATAATCGGTGAAACGGTAATAGATGCGGTAGTATTTCCAACCGACCAGAGATACGAATAATTCCCTGCCCCTCCAGCCCCAGTGGCTTGCATCGTTACCGAAGATCCAATACAAATTGTAGAATTAGAAGGTGAAATTACAGCGGTAATCGCTGAAGGTTCATAAATAACAGTATCTAATAGAAGTGCGCAATTATTTGCATCTGTTACTTCAAGTGTTTGAATCCCATCACATAAATTATCAGCCAATGGAGTTGTATCGCCATTTTGCCATAAATAAGAATAAGGGGATGTTCCACCAGCCACAATTACCTGGGCAGTAGCATCACAGGTACCATTGCAGCTTGCAGAAGAAACCAACAAAGAATAAGTAAGCGCAGATGGTTCTGTTATAATTACTGAAACGGAATCAGTACAACCTACAGAATCTTCAACAATTATTTTATAGGATCCAGCGCAAAGATCAATCCCTATTGAAGAAGTGGATACAGATGGATTCCATAAATAATTGAACAAGCCAATACCACCAATTGTATTTACAGAAATTGCTCCAGTGCAAACATTATTACATAATAAATTTGCAGATGTTGCAGTAACAGATAATGGTTGAGAAACGATAACAGTTACCGAATCCTTTCCGGGACAAGAATTTGAAAATCCACTTAAAATATAAGAGGTGGTTACAGATGGTGAAACAGTTATTGATGCATTGGTTGAGCCCGTTGACCATTGATACGAAATAGCACCGGATGCTGTTAATACTGCAGAAGAACCCGAACAGATAGCAACATCTGAACCTGCTGAAACACCGGGTAAAAAGTTGACAGTTACAGTTGAAAATGCCGGTGCGCTTGTACAGCCATTGGTTGTATAACTAACGGTATAAGTGGTGGTAGCTGATGGTGAAACTGTAATTGAAGCAGTTGTTCCATTTCCCGGTTGCCATAAATAAGTGCCTCCTGCTATATTAGTGATCGCATTTAATGTTGCGGATTGCCCTAAACATATTGTTGAATCATTTGAAGCTACAGTAGGAACAGCGCTTACAGTTAAGTTGGCATTTGCAACAGGACTTGTACAACCATTAAGAGTATAAGTAGCGGAATAAGAAGTTGTAACAGCCGGATTAACACTGATACTGCTGGTGGTCAATGAATTATTCCATAAAAACGATCCTCCTGCAATACTTGGAATTGCAGTAAGTGTGGCTGTTTGCCCATTACAAATTGTTTGGTTTGCAATAGTGATAGTAGGTATTGGCTTAACCTGAATCACTAATGTGTTTGAAAAAACAGAACCACCACAAGTACCGGTAACTATAGCTCTTACAAATTTGGTGACAGTAAGAGGCCCTAATGGTAAGGTAGCACTGGTAGCTCCGACAACATTCGTCCAAGGACCAATGGGGCCTGGAGCTGTTTGCCATTGGATATACCCATTATAGGAATTCAAAGTTACTGTGGTACTACCACCTGAACAAAGAGGCAATGGTATTGCAGAAGCTGTACCTCCCACAGGTGCTTGTCCAACATTAACTGTAATAGGAACCGTTTGGGAAAAACCTGAGCAAGCATCCGTTGCAGTTACATTATAGGTGGTAGTTACTGTTGGTGTAACTGTTACAGTGCTTTCTGTTCCTATACCGTTATCCCATAAATAAGTATTTCCACTTCCACAACCACCGGTAGCTACAGCTGTAAGTACGGATGAATTTGGAATACATAAGTTGCTTGGACTTGCTGAAACTGATAAAGAAATAGGTGTTAATACCCCCGGAGTGGTAAACGTAAATGCTGCCGACCAAGGTCCACTTGGAGTATTAGTAACACCTAAAATGTATTCATGAGCCCTCCATTGATAGGTTGTTCCAGGACACAAAGAACCTAAAGGAATTATAATTGTGGAATAAGGTTCCTGAGTACAACCTGTTTTTACCATTGGAGCTGAAAAATAATTACCAATACCTGTAAATGCCTTATTTATACAGATTAATTCTACTTCAAACCTATAGGGATCACAACCACATGTTTCTGAATCAGATTCAGCGTTGATGATCAAATTACCACCGGACATAACTCCATTAAGGTTTACCAGATTCACCCCATGGCAAGCATGGACCTTATTTGAAAAGGCCAATGTTACCAGGATCAATAAAAATGATATTTTAATTATTCTATACATGTCTCTTATCTTAAAAGATTAACAAAACCGGTTATCGATTTTAATGCACCTGAATTTGAGTTAAATCCTATTGTATAATAATAAACTCCGGCAGGTTGGTTTTCACCATTCCATCCACCTTTGGGATCATTCCATTCGTATAATTCCGTTCCCCATCTGTTAAAGATCTTACCATTAAAATTTTCCATTCCTGATCCATTGATAGTGAAAATGTCATTTTTCAAATCGCCATTGGGAGTAAAAACATTCGGTAAGGTGTATTGGGCCTGATCTTCAATAAAAACCGTTACTTGTGCAGTGTCGTGGCACAATGAAGTAGAAGCGATCAGCTGAACAGCATATGTTCCTGAATTTGTATAAACATGTGACGGATCAGTTAAAGTAGAAACATCAGCATCTCCAAAAGACCAGCTGTAAGCTGTTGCCCCTATTGAGTTATTTGTAAAATAAATAGTTGCCGGAGCCTCCGCAACGGTGACTGAAGGATTGAAAGCAGCAATTAAATCAGCAGGTTGACCTATTGTAATTATAGAAGTTTTTACACATGAAGTATTAGGATCAGTAACGGTTACCGTATAAGTACCGGCCGATAAATTATTAACATCCGAAACAGTATATGCACCCGGAAACCAATAATAATTGTAAACACCAGTTCCGCCAGAAGCTAAAACACTTGCACTACCGGTATTGCCGCCAAAACAAATAACATCAGATGAAGTATTTACAACTGCTAATGAGGAACTGTTCACTGTTACTTTCACTGTATCTTTATCAGTACAACCACCATCAGATGTTGCTGTAACAATGTAATCAGTGGTTGAAGGAGGAGATGCCACAGGAGAAGATATTACCGCGGATGATAAGCTTGATGCCGGACTCCAGGCAAAAGAATTTCCACCTGTAACATTTAAAGTTACACTGGCTCCCTGGCAAATTACTACATCATTACCGGCATTAACATTTGGCAGCGGATTAATATCAATTATCACTGTTTCCGTTGAGGTACATCCATTAACATCGATAGCAGATACCGTGTAAGCATTGGTGTAATTGGGAGTAGCAACAGGGTTAGCAATTAAAGAATTGTTTAAACCTTCTGTTGGTGTCCAACTGTAAGATATACCACCACTGGCAATTAAATTTACACTATTACCAAAACAAAGAGTGGTATCATTACTTATTTGTATCATTGAAGGTTGATCAACAAAAACAGTTATCGTTTCAGCATCCGAACATTGCCCAGATGAAATAGTAACCGTATAGGTTGTAGTTACAATTGGAGAAGCTACCGGATTCGAAATTGCAGAAGAAGATAATCCTGTTACCGGTAACCAGTTATAAGATGTACCTCCAGAAGCATTCATCTGGATACTTTCGCCTTTACATATTGTTGTGTCGTTTCCTGCATTTGCACTGATCAGACCAACAGTTACTGTTACGGTATCAGAACCAATACAACCCAAAATAGTACTCCTTACAATGTAAGTAGTGCTTTCCGTTGGAGATGCATTTGGATTGGCAATTGAAGAATTACTTAGTCCGGTGGCTGGACTCCAAGTATATGTTGTTCCACCTGTTGCAATTAATTGCACTGAATCTCCGTTGCAAATACCTGCATCCATTCCTGTGTTAACATCTGGTGTAGTATTAACAGTGATAGTTACAGAATCAATAACAGAACAACCACTATTACTTGTACCTGTTAAAGTATACGTTGTAGTAGCAGCAGGTGCTGCAAGAGGATGTTGAAGAGTTCCATCATTCAAGCTACCAGAAGGTTGCCATGAATAAGTACTTGCACCTGATCCATTAAGGTAAAATGAAATACCACTGCATATAGTTGTATCCGCACCCGCATTTACTAAGGGCAATGGATTAACGATTACATTTACAAGATCCATGCTGCTGCATCCTTTTGCATTTGTTGCAATAAGAGAGTAAACAATCGGGGTAGATGGGTAAACTATAGGGTTCTTTAAAGTTACTCCTGTTATTCCGGTAGTTGGACTCCATGCATAAGTTACAGTTGTATCAACCACAGGATTATTAATTGTTAAGCTCCAATTTTCAATTGAACCAATATTTGCACCTGTAAGGTCATCATAGACAACAAGTTTCCAAGTGCCATTGGCAGAACAACCTGCAAAAGATGCCAAACCACCGGCACCTTCAGGAATGTAATTACCTGTAAAAGGTGCTATTGAACTTATGATCTGCTGTGAGGCAGAAGAAGTAAAACAGGTATTTAAATAATTATCGCCTGTACCACCGTTATCTGTACTAAGCTCTAATACTGTTCCATCAGGGCAGTATAGAAAAACATCAAGATCAGCATCATTTGCATGAGTGATGTCAAAACATACTGATGCAACAGAATTTGAATTTATAGTTCCATTTATTCCTGATACTTGTAATGGAGAAAAAGCAGTATCAAGATTCGCAATTGAATAACGGATCAGATTACTAAATGTTAAAGGAGAATTCAACGTTAAATTTGAACTAACCACAGGGTGCAATGTAAGAGAGTCACCGTTGCAAATTTGATTAGCAATACCTGCATCAACTGATGGAAGTGAATTAACAGTAACAAGTACACTATCTTTAACGGTACAAGTATCATTAGATACTGCTACAGTATAACGTAATGTTGAAGAAGGACTAACAGTAATTGATGGTGTGGTAAAATTACCGGGTGTCCATAAATAAGAGCTACCACCGGTTGCAGTCAATGTTGTATTATCACCTTTGCAAATTTCTACATCAGCTCCTGCATTTGCCTGAACAGGGCAACAGGTTCCAACACCTGTTGCAGCAGAAATTGTGTAATCACAAATAGCACCTGCATTACCATCTATCATTATATAATAAACCTGTCCGGGGGTTAAGCCTGTTGCTGTTATCACTTGTGTAGCCCCTAAAGCAACTGATCCACAATTTGAAATAGTAGTAAAATTGGTGCAATTAGAAGTTTGAAGAATAACTATTTGAACCCCGGAAAGAGAACTGCTGCATGATGGAACAGTTACCGTCATGCTTACAGTACTGGCTATGGCGGTGAACTTTATATATGAATTATTTTCAATTGAATAAGTACAAGTAATTCCTGTTGGAATATCAGAAGTATAATTTCCTGAAGTTGAACCACAGTAGCCCGTTAGATCACAAATATCCGGTGCATTGGCGCAAATATCCGCAGCAGGAATTGAACTGCATTGAGCAACCGATTCATTTGAATTCTTAATGATAAAGAAAACAATCAAAAATAATATGGATAAAATTCTTTTCATTTTTTTACCTCCCGATATGATTAATTATTTTTTTAAATAAAAAAGTACATAATTGCTTAGCACTGGAATTTTCAATGAGTCACAAACAGATGTTATTTTATATGATGCATCTTTCATCTCGCTTTTATTGATCAAAACAATTATTTTGTCCTCTTCATTTAAAACTGATACTACTTTCCCATCTTTTTTTATGCTCTGAATAAGCCTTTCCATCTCTCTGGCTGAGATCATATTATCGAGCATAAAAAAATGCTGCTCCAAAATGTTCTCAAAAGGGTTCAAACCATTCTGATTATTTTCATACATCGTTCTTTCAAGAGTTGTTTCATTAAGAAGCGTACCCTGTGCACTGGATTTTACAAATGAAAATCCAATTAATACAATAATTACAGCACATCTAATTAAGATTTTGTTTAGCTTTTTCATTTTTGAAGTATTATCTTTTTATTAATAACCATTGTATCATTTACTACCTGAACAAAATAATAACCTGACGGTAAGTCGGTAAGATCAAATGTTGCCTGATTCGTAGAATATCCATCGATTACCTTCTCTCCTACTATTCTACCTTCCGGAGAAATAATTTTAATGGACACATTTTCAGCATAAGTATCTTTGATATCTACCGTTATAATTCCAGCAGAGGGCACCGGATAAACAGTAATAGCGTTTGCAAATTCTTCTTCTTCAATGCCCACTGTAAGGTTTAACGTTTGAAAAGCTGTATCCATACCGCATCCGTTCACTGCAATAAGTTTTATCGTGTATGATCCTGTTACTATATAAGTATGAGTAGGTGCAGTTGAAACATCAAGAGCAGCGCCATCTCCAAAATCCCATACATAAGCCGAAGAATTGATTGAGTTATTAGAAATTGTTATTGTTCCTCCATTAACATTTGCAGTAAAATCGGCTATTGGCGCTGTGCCAACAATTACATTTATTTCATCTGTACCGGTACATCCATTAGCATCAGAAACACTCACTGTATATGTTTCACTGGATGTTGGCATGATATTGATGCTTTGACCTGTAGTACTGTTATTCCACAGATAGCTTAATCCACCTGATGCCGATAATTGAATAGAAGAACCAGGGCATACGGTAATATCCGCTCCTGCATTTGCAGAAACTGAGGGATGAATGGTTACTGTTATCACATCTGCTCCAATGCAGCCACCAGGTGATGTTACTTCAACTGAATAGTTACCACTTGTTGTAGCTTCAATTGTTTGAGCTGTGACACCGGTATTCCATAAATAAGTAGAGCCTGGATTTCCTGCATTTAATAAAACCGAACTTGAACAGGATGAAAAGTCAGGTCCTAAATTTACAGCTGGAGGACTGGATAGAGCAACAATGACAGTATCTTTGGAAATACAACCATTTAAATTCACGGTTAATGAATACGTGCCGGCATTGCTAACCAAAATATTTTGTGTGCTGGCACCGTTACTCCATAAATAACTTCCATTTGAGGATGTACTTAATGTGAGATTTGGAGTACACGCAAAAACATCTGGTCCAAGATTCACAACAGGCAAGGGTTTGATAGTAACCAAAATGGTATCGGAAACGGAACATCCTGCAAAACTTGTTGCCGTTACATAATACGTACCGCTGGAAAATGTTGTAATGTTTTGACTTGTGGAGCCGGTGTTCCACATATAAGTGGAACCGGTATTGCCAGCATTTAAAGAAACGCTACCACCACATTGGGTGATATCCTGCCCAAGATTAACAGTAATAGCAGGATTAAGTGTGACAGCAATTGTATCGTATGCACTGCATCCGCCAACAATGGTTCCCTTAACAAAATAAACTCCACTATTGGTAATATTTATAGACGAAGTGGTAGCTCCGGTACTCCATAAATAGGTATTTGAACTGCTGCCTGCATTAACAGTAACTGTGCTTGCACATTGTGAAATATCCGGACCAAGATTTACAAATGATGAAGAATTAACAGTGATTTTAACAGAATCTTTAGCAACACATCCATTGCTTCCTGAGGCAGTTACTAAATACGAAGCAGTTAAAGAAGGCGATACACTTATTGCAGAAGAAGTTGCTCCTGTACTCCACAAATAAGAGGTTCCGCTGCCTGAAGCCGATAAAAGCGCATTGCTGCCCGCACAAATAGTTTTATCAATACCGGCATTTACAGTAATCGGAGTTTTTAATGTAATATTAATAGTATCCGCTGTTTGACAGAAAAAGCTTGAAGTACCTACCACATAATATTGTCCTGAAGTTGTTACTGTAAGCGTTTGATTTGTGCTACCGTTGCTCCATTCGAAAGACGTTCCGGGATCCTGAGCTCCTGCATTCAATACGTAAGAGTTTGCACAAATAATTGAATCAGCTCCAAGCTCTATTTGTGGTGCCGGTAAAACATCTACCTGGATAGAAGCAGAACTATCTGTAACAATACATACATTATTAAAACGGGTGATCACTCTGAAAAATGAAGTACTCCATAGGTCAGGAGAAGTAAGTGTATCTAAATTTGCTCCGGTAATATTTGAATATGAAATATCATCCTGAGATTGTTGCCACTGAATACTACCCGAATACGAATACAAATTAAGGAATGTATTCATCCCACCACAAAGCAGATTGGCTGAAGAGCTGATGAATCCAGCCACAGGTTGAGTTGTTTCCGAAATGTTTACGTCATCAATATACATGTTGGAGCCAAATGCGCTTTTAGCAACAAATCCAATTTTAATACCCGACATGCCTGCATACTGATCAAGACAAACGGAGAATTTTTTCCAGCCCGGTGTTGCATACGCTTGATTGTATCTTGAAAGCGCCAATATACTTGGGCTCCAGGTTGAACCGCCATCAGTGGAAACAACCACCAATAAACTGTCTTTGTTATATTGATACACGTTATCCTGAGATAAATAAAACTCAAGCTTCGGAGAATTTAAATTAGTAAAGTTTAAACAAGCGCTTGATAATCTTGAAACAGCATTGGAAAAACCATTAGCATAAGAATTAAAAAAGGCCATTTTAGTTCCTGAATTCGCTGACAATGCAGGGTTGTTCCCTGTTCCATTTAAATAGGTCCATAAACCTGTTCCCGAAATTTGTTGTATGGACCATCCTGTAACTGTTGTTTCAAAACTCTCTGTATATGGGAAGTTTGAAACAGTTGTTACAACAAAAGAAGCCGGAATGGCAAAAGAATTATTTCCATTATTTCCATCTCCTGGTAAAGTTGCAGTTGCATTTATTATATGTGTTCCAGCAGCAGAAAAATTAGCTATCGCTGTTGATACAGCATTAAAAATAGAATCAGGCAAAAGAATACCGGAAGAAATAATGGTACTAAAACTTTGCGTGCTCGCACCTGAAATGCTAACATTCAATGTCATTGGGGTATTACTAAAATTAATTGTGTTGGTACCATAATTTTTTACTCCTATGGTAACAGTTTCATTTATGCCGGAACAACCATTGGCAGCAGGTGTGATCAGTTTTTTTGCACCGATATCAATTGGAAAAAAATCTCTGATCTCAATATCATCAAGGTGAAAATCATAATCTTCGGTATCATCTGTCGGTCCGTCAGTAGCTTTGAATGCTATCAAAATATCAACACCGGCAAATGAACTTAAGTTAACATTGAAAGATTGTAAAGTTGTAGTTAGGTTACTGTTTTTATTCAGCGCGAACACAGGAAACCATGATACACCGCAATTAGTTGACACCATCACAGATACTGCATCATCAGTTCCCATCAGATCACCCACAGTTATAGAATTATAATTTGTTACAGCAGCAGAAAATTTTAATTTGGTTGTGGAAGTTGGCCGGAATTTTTTGCTCACGAGCCATTCATTTTTTGTTGTAGTATATAAATTTATACGTGCAGTAATATTACCCGGAGAATTTAATCCGGTTTGTGAAAGCCATGTTGATGTAGCTCCAGTTGGTGTTGCACCTGCAGCCTCCATCCAGTTTGGAAAAACAGCTGTAAGATTAGCTCCCGTAAAACCTGTAAAATCATTGTAATCTGGCAGGTTCATTGGAATTGTATTTGTACGCAGCCCGGGAGTCATTGCATTGTTTGTTGAATCATAATCCGGTGCAATGGCCGAGAATGCATTGATCGTATATGTTCCGGGTGCGGAAAGGTTAAGCGCATAAGTTATAATTACAGTGGTGTCAGACCAAGGCGCCAGGCTTCCTGTATTTAAAATTGTAGAGAATGTCTGATTTATTGGTCCTGTTACATTTGCAGCAATTGTTGCATTTGTAGCAGAAAAAATAATTGTTTCAGGTCCGAAATTTTTTACTGTTACTTTAATTGAATCATTCGTACCGTAACATCCTGTTGTAATCGGACTAAGTAAAGTGGTTACGCCAAGGTCATAACCTCCGATATTGTCGGAAATATTAATATTGTCGATATGAAAATCATAATCTTCTACATTATCTATTGAACCATCAGTAGCATAAAATGCAACAATTATACGCTGCCCTGCATACATATCAAGTGGTACAACCTGAGGTGTTAATAGAGACGAAAGATTTGATGAGCTGTTCATCGTAAATGCCGGGAACCAAGATAGACCGCAATCAGTTGAAAGCATCACTTTAACTTCATCATCAGAACCCATAACTGCTGATGCCGTGGTAGAGTTTTTAACGGTGACTGCGGCCGAAAATCTTAATTTTGTTGTTGCTGTTGCATTAAATTTTGGACCAACGATCCATTCATTTTTTGCGGTAGAAAATAGATTAATTCTTGCAGAGGCATTTCCTAAACCACCCATATTTGTTTGTGAGGTCCATAATGAAGTTGCTCCCGTTGGTACAGTACCTGCAGCCTCGGTCCAGTCAGGAAATACACTTGTAAGATTCGTTCCCGTAAACCCCGAAAGATCATTACTTACTGGTAAAGCCACAATTTGTGTAAGAGTAATTGCAACAGGAGGTAATGAATCATTGTTGAAATAGGTATCACCGGACAGTGATGACTGAGCATAAAAAGTAAACGTTCCGGTGGCTGACATATTATAGGAAGAGGATGCCGTAATAATAATACTGGAATCACTTGCCAAAATTCCGGAATTAAGCACTATAGTAGAAAATGTAATAGGATTAGGACCATTAACAGATGAATTAACAGTAATATTATTAGTAGCCAGATTAATTGATGATCCGTAATTGGTCACTTTAAATCGAATTAATTCAGTAGAACCAGGACAAGATAAAACAGAAGGAGAGATCAATGCGGTAACTCCAACATCTTTTGTAAAAGGAAGACCGTCAAATTCATCTGCACCAATATCCGGCAAAGTACCACCACCATTAACCGAACCGATAGGGCCCGGTCTCAGATCATTATCCATATCAGTGGTAACACTCGCAATTACAACTCCCCTTGATTCCAGATTTGAAGCACTGGAAGCAAAAGAAGGACTTATTTTTAAATTCCCTGAATTTGTATTAACAAAAACAGAAGGTGTAATGTTATTGGATATTTCGTAATAAGAATTGATATCGCTATGAGAAACCGATTTCCAGTTAATGAATGATTGTGATACATTACCCCAATCGTTTACAGAGTTTAGCTGATTGGTTACAAAAAAATTATTACTGGAAGCACCACTCGCCCAACCGGTTGCAGGAGTACCAAAAGTATTTCCCAGTGCGTAATTCAACACACCTGATCTGTTATTATATAAGAAATTATTTTTTATTGATACCGTTGAATTACCACTTCTTAATAAAGCGTATGTCATATTTGTGGTATTCCCGGAACCCGAAATGAATACTGAATTATGGTAAAATTTATTTGTGCTTGTTGATGTTGAGTTATCCCAAATACCTTTTACAGAAATATCATTTGTAAATGTATTTGCAACAGAGATCATATTATTGATCAGATCCCAATTTCCTGATGAAAGATAAATCCCTGTAAGTCCTCCTAAAGTACCTGATGTAGCATTTGAAAGATCAAAAATTTTATTTGAAAGAATAGAACCACTTCCATTGTTCGATACGGTTATTCCAAGCACACCGGTGTTTGCACTTGAATTTGTATTTACTAATGCATGAATTGTATTAAAAGAATAAAGTTGCCCTGTAGCTGAACTATTAATATAAATACCTGTTAATGCAGCTGAAGTATTGCTGGTAGACGAGCATGCGCTTGAAAGATTAGAAATAATATTTCCTGAAACACTGCTTATTCCGGTTCCGGCACTAACGATCCCTCTAACCTGAGCTCCTGCACTAACTCCCGAAGATGAAATGTTTTCGATAATATTGTTTTGGATACTTGAACTCCCCGCTGTGGAAGTATTAATTCCTGTAAAAGTTGAAGATCCTGCAGTGATAATACTTGAAGGCATAGTAGAAGAACCAATTGTATTTCCGGTAATTATAATAGAACCTGCAGCACAAGAAACACCTGTAAAAGAAGAAGTGCTTGTACTTGTTAAAGATATATTTTGAATGAAATTATTAGAGATAGTTGTAGATCCTGTTGTACCAACATTAGTAATGATCCCATTAAATGCAGCAGCACCGGAATTACTCCAAGGTCCTCCGGCAGCTCCTGCCATTTGTCCTCCTATGTAGTTAGAAGAGATTGTATTTGAAAAAGAAGAAGCACCAGCCAAAAATTGAATTGACGTTTGACTTAATGAATTAGTAGGTTGCGTATTGAAAAAATTATTTCCTGTAATTTGCCACCCTTCGCCATTTCCACCCGGTGAAATATTTATACCATAGTTTGTCCAGTTGTATAGATTATTACTGATGATACTATTGTTTTTATTTCTTGCTGTGTTGCTACCTGCCGAATAGATCGCAACAGCAGGGAAACCAACAGCATCAGTACGATCATGGATCAAATTATTTGAAATAACATTATTACTGTTACCCAATGTAGCCGTAGATGTAGAAAAAATTACCAAACCTGAACCTGATGGACTTTGTCCTTCTATAGATAAGTATTTTAAAGTATTAAATGTTGCATCATTAATAAAGGTAAAAACAGCCCCCACAGGAACTGTTGATCTTGTGTTGCGGATGATCCACTCCGAACTTCCCAGTCCTCCCGGTCTACCGTCTATTATTAAATTACTGATCCCATTTAATTGAATCAAAGGAAGTGATGAACCCGGATCTCCAGACGTTATTCTTGCAGTAACTCCTGCAGCAGGTCTTATAGTAACCGTCCAAGCACCGCCAGAAACAATAAATTTCTTAAAGGTTATTGGCAAAACTTCACCAACAGTCCCATCATAATCAGATTGTAACTCAAAAATAACGTCAGCAGTTATTGTTGCATTATCTAATGAATCAGCTATCTGGCTGATCTTTGTATATAGAGGTGCAGAATTCCCAACCGGATATGCCCCTGCAAATACAGCCGCTTTTGTTGAAGAAGCCAGTAATATTAAAGCCAGTACAAAGAATTGGCTGATAAAAAACCGTCTAATAGAAATTCTCATGACCTATGAATGAATTTATTGTTAAATTTTTTATTAAAATTAAAAACTATAATAGGTGACTTTTTAACCAATTAACAGACGAGTTGTTTAAAGAACAAGTGAGTTAAATTTGGCTCCATCGAGTAAATTAAAAATTGAAAATATTTCGATTATTACAATTGTATAGTTTGGGTTGATCCCTAAAACCATATTTTTTTGTGTTTAATTTGTCTCCTAATCTCCTTGTTTGCAAACTACTAACCCACGATAGGTTAATTCCTTAAAACAAAGGTCAACAAGTAAATGGCAGCAAGTGTTACACTACTTTTATAATAAGTTGCAACATTCACACATTAACATTTCTTGATCGTTCAAAACATAATTTCCGTCAAAATTCGCCCATGATATCCCCCCTATTACTATATGTTCAAATCAGAATACTGCTTCAGAATGAAATTTTTTTATTAATTTCTTTAGATTTAAAAAACCTCAGTTGAACACTAATAATTATGTGGCGAGAAAATTATTTTCTTTTAATAACGTTAATTTAGAAGGGACATAAAATTTTAAAAAGCCTGTTAGTTTGTAGCGCCTTTCGTTCTGATTTTTTATAGGGCTAGATCGGGTATAATCACAAACAGTCCATTTTTTTTCGTAAATTTACTTTCGATAATTAATAATTTCCCAAAGAAATTACGATCAATTTACTTCAAGAATATTGAGTTAATAAAGTGTGGTTATTTAAATAGAAAATATTTTTTACTTTAAAATCATCTTTTGGGCCTTTGACATTACTAAAAAAACAGTTTCAGTTTTTCTACTTTGCTCTGAATTTTTGTCTTATTTATTCAATATAAAATGTATTATTCCCGCTTATCCAAGTACTTGTTAGTAGTATTTCTCCTACAAACGCTAGTGTCCAAAGCACAAGTCCCCTTTATTTCAGAAAAGAGTTTAGAAGTAAATACAAATTATGTGGTAGAAACCTTTAATTCAGAAAACGGTTTACCACAAAATACCATTATGAATATTTTCCAAACGAATGATGGATTTTTATGGATCGCTACTTTTAATGGATTGATACGTTACGATGGAATAGTTTTAAGATTGTATAACACTTTAAACACTGCAGGTTTACCCAACAACAGCATAAAAAATTTAGTAGAAGACAGTAATGGCATTTTATGGCTTACAACAATAAATGGGAAACTTTTAAAGTATGATAAAGGAGTTTTCGAAACCATTGTAATTAATGATAATGAAAATATTATTATTAAGGATATTTGTATTAATGAAATTGGCGAAGTGGTGGTAGGTACAGAAAACAAACAATTATATAAAATAAATGACGGACATTTTTCTCTCTTTTTACAACTAACGGTCGATTCCGTCAAGCTTAACAAAATTCAATATAATTTTCTTGATGGGTCATTACTTATAGGAACAACAAATGGATTGTATCAATATAAGGATCAACAACTTGCTTTAATCCCTCAGGTAAAAGGAAAGGTTTTTCAATTAAAAAGGAGTTCTGATAACAAAATTTGGGTTTCCACTGGTTCAGCACTATTCAGAATAAAAAACGGCACCTATAGTGAATATGAACTTCCGAAAAAAGTGAAAGAGCAAGGAGCAATAACAGATTTTTACGCGGATAAAAATGAGAATATATGGATCGCCACTAAAAGCGGATTAAACAATTTAGCTAATAAAACTGCTTCTTTTTATAACATTACCTCTGGATTGTCCTCCAATAATTTATCAATTGTTTATGAAGACAAAGAGCAAAATTTATGGGTAGGTACATCGGATGCGGGAGTCAATAGAATGAAATTGAAAACATTTAAATCCTATTCAGCTAAAGACGGATTATTGTCAGATGCGCTGGGGGCAGTGCTCAAAACCAAAGACAATTCTATCTTGATAACAAATTTTTGTCAGGGTATCACACAATTTAAGGACGATAAATATTCCCGTTTTAATAAACCCGAAGTAGGCTGTGTTTGGTCCTTATTGGAGGATAATGAAAATAATTTATGGATCGGTACGTACGGCAATTGGCTTTATCGCTACAAAAATGAGATCTATGAGCACTTCCCTGTTAACAAGAATCCGGCTAACAATATTGTTTTTAGCCTGTTTCAGGACAGCGAAGGCGTAATTTGGATCGGAACCGAAGCAGGTTTGTATACCTATAAAAACGGGAAATTCAAGACTTTTGGGGAAAGTTCAATAATTGGCACAGTTAGACATATCACAGAGGATAAAAAAGGTAGGATCTGGTTTTGTTCCAAGAGCGGATTGGGAGTTATTGAAAATGAAAAAGTGGAATTATACACTACCAAAAATGGATTATCGAGTAATGAGGTTCGTTATATTTACGAAGATAAAGAAGGCATCTTTTGGATTGCTACATATGGCGGGGGTATCTGCCGTTTAAAAGATGATAAATTTTTCGCATTTAATCAATCAAAAAATTTTATAAATGATTTTACATCGTGTATTCTTGAAGATGATGATGACAATTTATGGGTAAGTACAGATTATGGAATTTATTCCATAAAGCGGAACGATCTAAACAAATATGCTGATGGTGAAAGTCAGTTTTTGAATACCATACATTATGGTAAAGAAGATGGGCTTAAAAATTCAGAGTGTACAGGCGGCTTTCAGCCTGCCGGCTTAAAAGATTCTGATGGTCGCTTATGGTTTCCCACTTTGGCAGGTGTTGCCATTGTGGATACAAAAAAGATCAGTAAAACCAATTATACTCCGGAATTAACTATCGAAAGAATTTTAGTGGATGAAAATAAATTATTTTATACTGATTCACTTTTCGAAATATCAAGGAATATTAAAAAAATTGAATTTCAATACACAGCTCCGATTTTCACGAAATCGAAAAATATTTTGTTCCAATACAAGTTGGATGGAAAAGATCAGGAATGGAGTTTGCCAACAAAAGCAAGGTTTGCCAGTTATCTTGGTTTAGGCCCGGGTAAGTATGTATTCAGGGTTCGAATATATGGAAGTATGAATACTGCCATTAATAAAGAAAAATCCATTTCCTTTAAAATTCCATTTCCTTTTTGGAAAACAATTCCTTTTTATATTTTTATTTCTGTTTTATTAGTAACGATATTTTTAATGTTCTTTTATTTGAGAATAAGAAATATCCGAAAAAAAGAAGCAGAGAAGACAGAAATAAACAAAAATTACGCAACGTTGGAACTTAAGGCACTCCAAGGACAAATGAATCCACATTTCATTTTTAATTGTCTTAATTCCATTAAATTATTTGTTGCAACTGATAATAAAATAGCTGCAAATAAATATTTATTAAAATTTTCAAAATTGATCCGATTAGGATTGGAACATTCATCTTCCGCTTTTATTCGATTAACTGAATCGATTAATTTAGTTACTCTATATATAGAACTGGAGCAATTGCGGGTAGACCATAATTTTGTTTTTAATTTAAATATCGAACCTTCATTAGATATTGAAAACATTGAGATCCCAAGCATGTTGATTCAACCCTTTGTAGAAAATGCAATTCATCATGGTTTAGCGCTAAAAGGAAAAGATGGAATTTTAAATTTAACATTTGCAAAAAATGGCAACACTTTAATAATAGAGGTTGATGATAATGGAATTGGAAGAAAAAGATCCTTTGAAATGAAAAATATTTTATCTGAAAATAGAAAATCAATCGGAATAAGTAATACAGAAGAACGAATAAAAATTATCAATTATATAAAAAATACAAATATTAAAGTAAAATATGTTGATAAAATCAACCCCAATAATGAACCTGAAGGAACATTAGTTTATATTTCAATACCATTAACCTAAAAAAAATAATGATATGCTAAATGCAATTATTGTAGATGATGAAAAAAATGGTAGAGCATTATTAAGCCTATTGTTGAAAGAGAATTGCCCCAATGTAACTGTTTTGGATACTGCAAGCTCTGCAGATAAGGGCCTGGAATTAATTAATAAATTAAATCCGGATCTTGTTTTTTTAGATATTGAAATGCCTGGTGGTTCAGGTTTTGATCTGTTAAGTAAGATTGAAAAACAAAATTTTTCAGTGATTTTTGTTACCGCTTCCGACAAATATGCTATCAAAGCTTTTAAATTTTCCGCTATTGATTATTTATTAAAACCCGTTGATGAGGAAGAATTGGTAAGGGCTGTAAATGAAGCAGAAAAACATAAAAAAGAAAATTCATTTCCAAGCATAGAAGCCCTGAACAAAAATTACAATACCTTACGCAGCGAGAGCGGTAAGTTGGGCCTTACCACACAAACGGGACTTGTTTTTGTTGAAATAAAAGACCTTGTCAGATGCGAAGCTGATGGGAAGTACACCAATGTTTACCTTGCCAATCACGATAAAATAATGGTTAGTAGAAATCTTAAAGAATTTGAAGATTTTTTAAGTGAGCATAATTTTATCCGGATTCACCATTCCCACCTGGTAAATATGGAATATATAAAACAATACCATAGCGGCAGAGGGGGCTATGTTATTATGAGTGATGGAAGCACTGTTGATGTTTCGCAACGAAAAAAAGAAGAGTTTTTAAAACGATTAAATAAAATTTAAAAACACCTTTTGGCATTCAGTCAATTAAAAATAAATTGAATTAGGCAATAATGAATAATATAAACACTATTGCTTGATATTAGAATGTGTGCTGTCACCCAGAGCCTGTCGAAGGGTATGCATGGGACTGCCCACATACTTCGACAGGCTCAGTATGACGTTCGCACGATTTAGGCTGAGTTCATTATTAAAACGATTATAAGCTATTGCATAATTCAATAAATAAATTAACCGTAATAAAAAAAGCGACCAATCAATAGTCACTTTTTTTATCATTAAAATTAAACAACATTTCAACTAATTGAATTGTTCAACTTCAGTGCTTTCATTCATAGCTACTATCAAACAGCCATTTGATACCGTATTTTGAACAAAATCAAAATAACCTGTACCTACAAAACTTTGATGTTTAATAGCTTTAAATCCATCTTCCTGTAAAGCAAACTCTCTTTGTTGAAGTTCCGAAAACCCAGCCATTCCATTATTTTTATAGGCTCTGCTTAATTCAAACATAGAAGAATTAAGTGCATGAAAGCCTGCCAATGTAATAAATTGAAATTTATATCCCAGTTCAGCTAATTCTTCACGAAATGTTTCCATTTCTTTTACACTCAAATATTTTGCCCAGTTAAAAGAAGGAGAACAATTGTATGCTAATAATTTCCCGGGAAATACTTCATGTATTGCTTCCGCAAATTGCCTCGCTACCGCTAAATCAGGTTTTGATGTTTCCATCCAAAGAATATCCGCATAAGGTGCGTATGCTAAACCTCTTGCAATACATTGTTCTATACCATTTTTAACATAATAAAATCCTTCAGGTGTTCTTTCCCCTACAACAAAGGGAACATCTCTGTCATCAATATCACTGGTAATTAAATTTGCAGCTTCAGCATCTGTTCTTGCGATCAAAACAGTGGGCACATTACAAACATCAGCAGCTAAACGGGCAGCTACTAATTTGCCGATCGCTTCTTTTGTTGGTACAAGAACTTTTCCTCCTAAGTGTCCGCATTTTTTTGCGCTCGATAACTGATCTTCATAATGTACTCCTGCTGCACCTGCTTCAATCATCATTTTCATTAATTCAAATGCATTTAAGTTTCCTCCAAATCCGGCTTCAGCATCTGCAATTATAGGTTGCATCCAATCTTTGGAGTTATCGCCCGAAACGCTATCAATTTGTTCGCAGCGTAATAAAGCATTATTTATTTTTTTTACTACATCCGGCACTGAATTCGCAGGATACAATGATTGGTCGGGATACATTTGTCCTGCGCTATTTGCATCAGCAGCCACTTGCCAGCCACTTAAATAAATGGCTTCGAGACCGGCTGCAACCTCCTGTATAGCCTGATTGCCTGTAAGAGCTCCCAGAGCAGCAACATACGATTGAGCGTTTAATCTTTTCCATAGTTTTTCAGCTCCGGATCTTGCAATACTATATTCAATTTCTACTTTACTGCGAAGTTTTAAAACTTCTTCCGCAGTATAGGGTCTTTTAATTCCATTCCAACGTGGATTGTTGTTCCAATCAGATGTTAATTGTTCCGGATTCGATACTTTTTTCATAATTTCTATTGTTTGTTTTTTTAAGTTTTAAAGCTTTTAAAAAATTAATATATTACAGCCGAAATTCTCGACAAGCTCGAAATGACTGTGTGCATGGTCATTTCGAGCTTGTCGAGAAAATTGTGTGAAAGCATTTCGTAACTACAATTATTATAGTAAACATAAATATTCATTTTAACTTGAATAAAGTCTATTGAATGGGTTAATGATAGAATTAATTTAAAAAATAAGAGCCCGTTTAAATTTTATATAAAAAGAATAGCAATATTGCTTATAAAGCTAAAGCGCCTTTCTCGAATCGCTCGAAATGACAGCGCACACAGTCATTTCGAGTGGAGTCTAGAAATCGAGAGAAGGCAAAAAAATATTTTGAATAAAATTTAAACAGGCTCTAATGCTAATTTTAATTGATTAATTTATATGCAGGTGTTGTTAAAAATTCTTCGAACGTATCACCAACAACCAGTCGGTTAAACAGTGCAATTGCTTGAGGGAATTTCCCTATTGTATATTGGCCCACCCCTATGGTTTCTTTTATATCCAAAATTTCACTATCTCTTATGTCTTCGTAAAATGAATGGGTGATCGTTCTTCCATCATCTAATTTGGCGCCAGCCTTTAACCATTGCCAAACTTGCGTCCTTGATATTTCTGCAGTAGCCGCATCTTCCATCAAATTATAAATTGCAGCGGCACCATTACCTCTTAACCAACTTTCTATGTAAAGAATGGCAACATTAATATTCATTCTTAGCCCGTATTCAGTAATTGTTCCTACCGGCAATTGTAATAGATCAGATGCTGTGCAAGTAAAATCTTCAAGTTTAACGTGTTCAATTTGATTAGGTGTTTTCATGTGTAAGTAAAATGCCTCGAGAGCAACAGGAACTAATCCGGGATGCGCCACCCAGGTACCATCGTGGCCGCCAGTAACTTCCCTGATCTTGTCGTCAAATACTTTACTGATGGCTTTTTGATTTTCGGCTTCGTTGTTTTTAATTGGTATTTGGGCTGCCATACCTCCAATAGCATGTGCGTTACGCTTATGACACGTTTGAACTACCAATTGAGTATAGTTTCTCATAAAAGGTACAGTCATATTAACCTGACTCCTTTCCGGAAATACATAACCTTCAATATTTTTAAATTTTTTAATAAATGAAAAAATATAATCCCACCTTCCGCAATTTAGTCCTGCACTATGTGTTCTTAATTCCCATAAAATTTCGTTCAATTGAAAACTGGCTAAAATTGTTTCAATCAAAACCGTTGCTTTAATGCTTCCTTGAGGTACTTCGCAATAATTTTCTGCAAATACGAAAATATCATTCCATAATCTTGCTTCCAAATAATGTTCTATTTTAGGCAGATAAAAATAAGTGCTGCTTCCTCTTTTTTGAAGGTACTTGATGTTATGAAAAAAATACAATCCAAAATCAAAAAAACTTGCACTCACTTCTTCCCCATCAATTATAACATGCATCTCATTCATGTGCAACCCTCTTGGCCTAACCATTAAAGTTGCTATTTCATTATTCAATGTATATTCTTTTCCTTGCTCATTTGTATAGGATATGTTTTTCCGAACCGCATCCATTAAATTAATTTGTCCTTCTATAACATTTTTCCAACTTGGAGAATTGCTATCTTCCAGATCGGCCATAAAAACTTTTGCTCCTGAATTGAGCGCATTAATGATCATTTTACGTTCAACCGGCCCTGTTATCTCTACACGTCTATCCTGCAGATCCGAAGGAACTGAATCTATCAACCACTCACTCTCGCGAATTGTAACTGTTTCAGGCAAAAAATCAGGGAGTTTTCCTCCATCAATTTCCTGTTGTATTTTTTTTCGGTCTTCTAATAATAAAAGTCTTTTTGCATTAAATTTATGATGCAGTTCTTTTATAAAAAGGAGTGCTTCGCCAGTTAAAATGGAATTATATTCTTTATTAAATCTCTCATTAATACTAACACCTGAAGGTGTTTTATAGGCTTCGATAGTATTTTTTTGTTTTATCATTTGTTTTATAGTTGGCTAGAATTTGATTAAAGAAATTTAAATAAAACCCAATCGAAAAAAACTGAGTATTTCTTTTTGCAAAAAAATAAAAAACAAGGTAATGTGTTAAATTACCTTGTTTTTTGAGGAATTATTTACCCATAACCCCAGATATTTTTTCTTTGATCTTATCTACTATTCCTCCATTAGAGTCGGTACCTAATTTCAGGAATGTTTCAACCTGCCCGCCAAGACCTCCGGGCATTTTATTTTTTAAAAAAGAAATTAACGTTTCTGTTGCCAATTTTGCCTGTGTTTCAGAAATACCGGCTTTTTCTGAAATTGTTTTGATGATGTTTTCCATAATTGTTTGATAATTTGATTGATAAAAAATTTATTAATAATAATTTAACAATACAAAAGATAAGCCAGCCAATGAGGCATTTTGTGATTATGAATTTAATAAAGCATTTGAAATTAGGTGGGACTGGATAAAAAACAGATAAAATGTGATCCAAAAACAAAACACCGCAAACAGTTAAAAATTAACTATTTGCGGTGTTTTTCACAAAATTAAATTCCGTAAAAACTTGTTTACGAAAGAATATCAATAATAAATTTAGTCCTCTTCTTCAAACTCTAACTCTGCATCTTTTTCCCAAATTTCCATTTCACACGGCTTACAATTAAATTTCAATTTGTACTCATTTTCCCCATGTTTCAACGTAAGAGGTTCAACAACTTTTTCTCCCATCGTTGCTTTTTGAAATCTGGCACATTTACCCAGCTCATATTTAACGCAGTATTTTGTTGTCATTACCCGCGATTTCCCGGGATCCCATTGCAACTCAAATGCTTTTTCTATATCGGTCACACCATGTCGTTTATAAAACGAACGGGACAATTGATTAGAAACATTGTAAGTAAAATCTAATTTAGAAACTGGATAAGGATGATCCGTTTTTGTTATTTGAAATTCTTCGCGATGATATTGGCTTACTCTGATGTCGATCAATTGCTCAAGCACAACTCTTCGTATTTCGTTTATTTTAGAAATTGGCAAAAACCAATTTTTCGAAAATTCAATTTCTATCTCATCAACAACAAAAGGAGTGTTTCCTGTTTTAGAAAGATTTTTTTTGATATTAGGTACTGTCGATTCCTCATTTTTGGCTACTTCCTTTTCTGCTTGAAAAGCAGACAGGCTTTCATGTCCATCTTCATCAATAGCAGCTAATTGAAATCCATCGTTTGTTTCAGTAAATTTTAGTTTTACACTGATCTTCCTTATGGCGCTATCTTCTCTTTCAACCAATTTGTTAAATGCAGCATCCGAATTTCTATAAATAAGTGTTCCGGGGCTTATTGTTTTAAAGGTATTAGGAACAACAATATTATTAATGATAATATTTATTTGAACTCCATCCTGCTCACCATTTTCATTTAAAAAACAAAGTCCGTCACCGTTATTTAGTTTATCGTAATTTTCGATCACATAGCCGTTCGCCTTTATTTCCACAAGTTTCCCTATTAATTGTCCTTGTGATTTTGGGCTATCCCAGGAACCAATTTTTTCGGTGCGTTTGTTTACAAAATAATCGGTATAACCTCTGTTAAAACTTCTATCCATTTCTGCTTCAAAGTTGTAATGCGTTTTTCCGGAAGATGCTTTTTGGTAGGTATCGTTATTTTCTAAAAAAGCATCCAGTTTCTTACGTAAATAGGACGTGTTATTTTTAACGTAAACCATATCCTTTAATCTTCCCTCTATTTTAAAAGAAGTAATTCCGGCTTCTATCAAATTAGGCAATTGATCACTCAAATCCAGGTCTTTAATGGATAACAAATGACTATTGGCTATTAACGTTTTTCCTGTCCCATCCGTTAAATTATAAGGTAAACGGCAATTTTGAGCACAAGAACCTCTGTTTGCACTGCGTTCGCCATTGGCAATACTCATATAGCAATTACCGCTAAAAGAAACACAAAGAGCACCGGAAACAAAAAATTCTAATTCAACATCGGTGGCTTTACTAATATCCTTAATCTGATCTAAATTTAACTCTCTTGCCAAAACAACGCGTTTCATCCCGGCATCTTTAAGAAATTTTACGTGTTTAGGATCCCGGTTATTTGCTTGTGTACTGGCATGAATAACTATTGGAGGCAGGTCCATTTCCATTAATGCCATATCCTGAACAATAAGGGCATCAACACCGATATCATATAATTGATAGATCAGTTTTTTACAGTCTGCTAATTCATGATCATATAAAATGGTATTAATTACAACAAAAACCTGCGCCTTGAACAGGTGAGCATATTGTATCAATTCCTCAATATCTTCAAGCGAGTTGGTAGCATTGGAACGAGCACCAAACTGTGGCGCTCCAATATATACAGCATCTGCACCGGCATTAATAGCCGCCATACCTTGAACCAAATTTTTGGCAGGAGATAGTATTTCAATTTTCTTTTTCATTCAGATTGTAAAGGTCGAACATTTATTTCAATAATTGAAAAAATTATTGATTTCAGGGCGTTTTAACTTAAAATTAGTTTGTTTGATCGGCAAAAAACCTGACAGGTTTTCAAAACCTGTTAGGTTTAAACCTTCTTTTAAAATACAAGTATTGGAAACCCTCAAAAATATCCTTAAATAAACCATTAAATATATCCTTACATACCCCCTCTAATAAGTCAAAAAATAAACCAACAGATAAAACATTCAAATAAATTTCACAAACTTTATACCAACACAACTAATTAATAATAAGACATTTAATAAATTACATTTTGTTTTTCAATTACAATAACTGAACTTAACATACCCATAAAAACATCCTTAAAAATATCCTTAAATTTACCATTAAATATATCCGTAAAATAACTATCTTTGTACTATTAAAACATTAACCAATGAACAACATGGATATTTCTCTATACAAGGATCCTTCAGCAATGAACCCTTTATTTCCTGAAGGAGATGAAAAACTGAGGGACTTAGCTATTGATCTATTAAAGAGATCTGCTGCGCTTTCCAGCGCCTTGCATCCAATTACCAGGGAGGCGATTGCCCGATTAATAGAACCAATGAATAGTTATTATTCCAATTTAATAGAAGGGCACAACACCCACCCTCTTGATATTGAAAAAGCTTTAAAAAAAGACTTTTCAACAGAACCTAAAAAGAAAGAATTGCAATTAGAAAGTTTTGCTCATGTAAAAACGCAAAAACGTATGAAAGCAAGATTAAGCGAAGGCGATAGTGATGTTGGTTCTGCTGATTTTATTAAATGGTTGCACAAAGAGTTTTATAATGATATGCCTATCGAATTTCGGGTAAGTAAAACTAAAAATGGGGAAACAATTAATGTTATTCCCGGGGAAGTTAGAACCGGAGAAGTTACCGTAAACAACCACATTGCACCAGCCGCTGATTCTGTTGGTCTTTTTATGGCGAGGTTTTCGGAAGCCTATGATCCCAAAAAAATAACAGACACCGTAAAGCGTATTATTGCTGTGGCTGCCTCGCATCACAGATTGGCATGGATACACCCTTTTCAGGATGGGAATGGCCGGGTTGTCAGGCTACATTCTGAAGCACTTTTTATTAAAGAAAAAATGGACGGAAATGGACTTTGGTGCATTTCAAGAGGACTGGCTATTCATAATATGGAGTATTATTCTGCTTTGCATAATGCCGATCTTGGAAGACAAGGAGATTATGATGGCAGAGGAAATCTGTCAAATAAATTTCTTCTCGAATTTTGTATTTTCTTTTTAGAAACAGCACTGGATCAGGTTAACTTTATGGCAGAGCTCTTGGATATAGATTCTGCCCTTGATAGAATTTCGAAGTACGTTGATCTGATGTCGGTAACAAAAGGGATGAGGAACGAAGCCAAACATATTCTTCAGGAGGCTTTTTTAAAAGGAAGAGTTGGAAGAGGAGAAGCCATGCGGCTTACAGGAAAAAAGGAATCAACTGCAAGGGCTGTTATGAAACAATTAATAGCGGAAGGACTATTGGTGGAAAAAGAAGGGGAGCTAAAAGGCGCTTTGTATATCGCTTTCCCTGTTAAGGTTGCTCCTTATTTATTCCCCAAATTATATCCTAAAGACATTGAAGCAACCCTTGCAATGGAATAGGAAATAGTGAAGGCTATTAATATTGTTCAAAAAAATATTGAAAAGCTGGTATTATCCTTATTGATAAAGGGTAATTAAAAGACCAGTAAAAATAGAAAAACCAGTAAAAACAATTAAAACCCAGCCCCATGTCATATTGCAGCGCCATAGAATTCATGAAAGACGAGAAAAAGGCTATACACAAGCCTTATCATGACCACCATTATGGTTTTCCGTTGCATGACGACAATGAATTGTTTTGTCGCCTTGTAATGGAAATTAACCAGGCCGGCCTTAGCTGGGAAACAATATTGAAAAAGGAAGCCTCTTTCAGAAAAGCCTATCACAACTTTAATATCAAAAAAGTAGCTGCTTATACCGAGAAAGACAGAAAACGGCTGATGGCCGATGCGGGCATCATTCGCAACCGGTTAAAGATTAACGCGGCTATAGAAAATGCAAAAACAATTTTAATCCTGCAAAAGGAATATGGCTCTTTTGAAAAATGGCTGGAACACCATCATCCCAAAACAAAGGATGAATGGGTGAAACTGTTTAAATTGACCTTTCGATTTACTGGTGGCGAAATTGTAAATGAATTTTTAATGAGTATTGGGTATTTGCCTGGGGCCCATACAGAGAGCTGCCCGGTATATAAGAAGGTGATTAAGGCGAAACCTTTATGGAATAGGATTGACAGCTTGAAATCCGCTTAATACTCGGTATACCAGCTTCTAAGCCTTACATCGATATTTTTGTTACCGGCATTCACCAACTTTTTGAATGCTTCAACATCAAGATATCCCTCTTTTCCGCGATAGTGATAAGGATAAACGATGGCCGGTTTAAAGTCAAGCACAGCACTTGCTGCCTGATCAATATCCATTGTATAAGGCAGGTTCATGCAAACAAAAGCAATATCAATGTTTTTTAAGCTTCGCATGGCAGGAATATCTTCGGTATCACCGGAAAGATATATCTTTTTTCCACCAAGATCTAAGATATAACCATTACCACGACCTTTGATATGCATGGCATCCGGGGCTTCCGGCAAATTATACATGGGAATAGCAGAAATAGAAATTCCTTGTTCCTTAATTTCTTTGCCATTATTTAAAACGATCAGTTTCTTTTTAAATTTTGCAGGAAGCATGTCTGCAACGGCCTGCGGTACAATAAAGGTAGCCTTGGCTGTTTCAATTGCATTTAATGTGGTAGTATCCAAATGGTCGGAATGTATATCTGTGATCAGAATCATGTCCGGAGCCGCCAAACCTTTAAAAGCTGCTTCCCCTCCATAAGGATCAATGTATATGGTTTTATTGTCCCATGTAAATACCACAGTGGCATGAAAAACAGGTTGAATAATTAATGTCCCTTTTGATGTTTTGAACTCATCCGCAGCAGGGCGTTGAGCCAATGCAGTGCTCAATGCAATGCATATAAGGCATAAGGTGAATAAATGTTTCATATAAATTTTATCTTAATTAAGGTTTAATAATTAAGGAGCTGAAAATTATGTGCCATTCTGATGGGAGAAACTATTCCTTTTCAGAAAAAACCGGAAAACGAGCGAGCTCAGATTCATATCCCTTAGAAAGGTGTTCCACTCGCCTTTTCGCTAGCTAGAAGTGAACATTAGAATTGTTTTGATAGATTTAATATTTGGAGCTTCAAGCAGTCATATGAAAATTAATTAGTGACCAAATCAAAAGAGAGGTCTTTGGGAGTATAACCATTCCCTGGCAACACATTTAATAATTCGTGCGCAAACATGATGCAAGTATAAGTAACTGCATTTTGTACATTAGACTCTATCAAAACATGAGTGTCAATAGGATAAACTACTATTTTGGAAATTACTTTATGTCCAATTTTATTAACCTTTAAGCCCTTCTTTTTATCTTCAGCTGTTACCGGAATCATATCATCACCTTGGTCCCTATATATTTTCAGTTCTCTACATTTAAGTTCTAGAGCATTTTTCTCATTGTTAGTAGTATCTGACAATCCGACCTTTCCATTTCTATGAACAAGGCAATTACGTACTTTATTTATCGATAGGATTTCTTCCCTTAAATAAAGGTTCTTGCCAATTCCTTTTTCAATATCCTCTATAAGCTTAGGAATATGCATTTTTAAAGATTTTGTATTTATTAAATCAATTTCATGCTGCATTTTCTCGTGAGTAAAAGATTCCTGCTTGCTCCTATTTCGAAGTTCTAAGTAATTAACGAATTTATATGCTTCAATTAATGATTCATTTATACCGACAATGAAATCCTCAAATACTTTTCGAAACAGCCAATTCATAGCTTTTTCTTTAATTGGAACTTCCTCGACACCTGGAACAGTTATTCTGATAGCTAAGCTGTCTGTTTCTATCGGAGGAACAAAATCGCCATTAAAATCTTTTAGGGTATGGTATATCAAGGCTGCCGACTCGTAAGTTGAGTTTATTTTCAATAAACATTTATTAGTGACATCAGTTATTTGAACATCAAATTTTAATTCTCCTCTTTGATTTTCCATAATTTCTTATTGAATTAATACAGCAATACGCAAAATCGCTGCAAAATAATCACATCATTGATTTATATTTTAAATGAATGCCGAAAAATTCGCATAAAATTAAATTTGATTCTTTCTTCAATTTCTGCAACTATATCACCAAATTCATATTCACTTAGCGTCTTAATAAGTTCTTGAACAATATCTTCTGAGTCAAAATTTTCGTTTTCCATAAATTTAAATGAATACCAAAGCTATAGCAAAATGGTCAAAAAAAAGAAAAATTTAAAGAAAAAAGATTATTTGATAAAATGGTCTTAACTTGCTTTTTGTAAACAGGCAAAAAATGAAAAATATTTCACTATTACTAGGAGCGGGCTTTTCAGTTAATGTTGGTTACCCAACAGCTGCAGCCCTTAATAAAAAAATTATGGAATTGAAAGAAACAGAATTCTGTATTACTTCAGCTGGTATATTTTGTCTTTTGAAGGATGGTGACCAAGACCAGTGGTCTTCAGGTGATTATTTGCTTGCGAAGTATTTTCTTGTTGCGCTCAAACAATTCTATTTTGATAAGAACTCCAATTTTGATTACGAACAATACTTTGATTACTTCTACGGTTTGGAGAATAACAAAGTAACAGATTCCAAGTTTGATGCCTTTGCTGATGGGTTTAGAAAAGAACATTTAACAACAAGAGAAAACAATCAGCTGCTGCACACCCATCGACTTATGTTTAATCAGGTTGTTTCCGCTTTTTTAGTTGATGGAGATGGAAATAAATTTTATGACCCTATTCATCACGGAAAACCTACTTTTCATGGGTACACTGGATTCTTATATTGTATGGAAAGTTGAGCTTGAAGCCGGA
>JAZJZM010000012.1:352488-442245 GCA_040389865.1 Bacteroidota bacterium
AAAGACAACATTGTGCATATTCATAATTTAAATCACGATTTGTTTTTTGAAAGATTGGGACATACTGATTGGCTGCAGAATAATATTTCTGATGGTTTTACAGAAATGGGTTCTCCTTATTATGGAAAGTATAAGGAAATATACATGGTTAGATTACCATATTATAATGGCATTTACAATACCAATTTTCGCTTATACAAGCTTCATGGCAGCGTAGACCAGTATCCATTTCATACAAAACATTTTGGAATTGTCGGGTATATCAAAATTAAGAAGGGTATAGGAAAAACCGAACATTATAAGGAAATAACAAACGAAAAAGGTGAGTTAGAATACCATAATGATTGGTTAAATTATCATTCCGATTTTTTGTCAGGTACAACCTCAAAAATTTTGCGATATAATGAACCACAGTATTATGAGAAAGTGTTTAAGAATTTTGAGAACAACTTGGGTTCTTCAGAGAAGCTCGTTATTATTGGCTATGGCTGTTTGGATGAGGAGGTCAATAATCTCATTGCCAAGTTTTACCTTAATGTTAATACCAAGCCAATATATATGGTAAATCCATACCCAGGTGAAGCAGTTTTAAAATTCTGTAAAATTTTCAATACAAAATTAATTAAAAAGAGTCCCGAAGAAATCCAGTTAAGCGATTTCGATTAAATTTATATTATGAAATCACTATTATACTTTTTGGGTGTTCCAAGCCCCCGCGTTGAGTAGCGTCCCCCGTTGAGCGCAGCGTTACGCTAAGCTCTTTTTAACAAGGCCTCAGGCCTATTGTGGAATTTGTTTATTATTTTTACTTTGGAGAATACGTTTGTCACAGAGTGATAATTTTTTTTGAAAGTTTATGTATCCATATCATAATAAGATAAAACAGAGAATAAAAAACAATGAGTTGGTTAGTTACGAATATTTGAAAAAATATAAGGATATCTCTCCTTGCTTGTTACTTCATTTTAATACTGAACCATACGCTCGTCCAATCAGAGAGCACCGTTTTAAAGAGTATGAGGAGTTATTTCAATCAATTAGAAAATAATTAAACAATTTGACGATTTTCATTCAAGTTCTTTAATGCAAAAAATGGGAATTTACAAATATTCTATTTTAAATATCGCATAATGCGATATGCAATACCGTTGGAATAGCAGGACTGTGAATTAATTAAAAAAAAGAGAGTTGCGGGGAAAATAAGCATAGAAAAAAACCGTAAACAGCTATTAGTTAGCTAATTACGGCTTCAATTCGTGGAGCAGATTCCTATAGATTTTTAATGTATGACAGCGAAGTTGTTTTAAAGGTTTGGAACAATTTTTCGTTCGTCCAAACAGGATTTTCGTCAATGGTGAACTTGGCAAAATAAACAGGACTTCCATCTCCGGTCAATTTAATAACATAAGCAGGAGCTCCATCACTCTCAAATTTCACAACAAAAACAGGACTTCCGTCTGAAGTCAGTTTCGCAAGAAAAACAGGACTTCCGTCCCCGGTAAACTTCGCAAGAAAAACAGGGCTTCCATCTCCGGTCAGTTTCGCAAGAAAAACCGGAGTTCCATCACTAGTCAATTTCGTATGAAAAACAGGACTTCCGTCCCCGGTAAACTTCGCAAGAAAAACAGGGGTTCCATCACTAGTCAACTTTGCAAGAAAAACAGGGCTTCCGTCTCCAGTTAACTCAACAGAAAACGCAGGTCCCCCATCCCCGCTAAACTTTGCAATAAAAGCCGGATGTCCGTCTCCGGTAAATCTGGCAGCGAAAACAGGACTTCCGTCTCCGGTAAGTTTAGTAGTAAAAACCGGACTCCCATCCCCGGTCAGCTTTGATGAACTATCTGCTGCACTGGTTTTATCAGCTTGGTCAATTACCTTTTCTATTCTTGAAATGTAGTCTCCTGTTTTTTTCATAAATATTTTTTTGTTTGGTTAGTATTAAGCAAATATAGAATTTTTGTGTAACAGTTATCCGTGTTAGAATCACTAATTAATTAGACTTAATAAATCATAAAAGTCATTTGAATCAAATGGAACCTCCTTTTTAATTTTAAACCGCTAAAAAAGCCTAATTTTACCTAATCAGGCAGATTCAACAATTGCCAAGCAGACCGTAAAATTGGGGATTGCCAGCCTTGGCGGGGGATGTTTTTTAAATTGGATTACTAATAATTAAATACAAAATCAATTAATGGATTTTACAAATGCCACATTGAAACAAGTTTCTGTTCACTATATAGGAACCAATTCAACTGAACAAGAATTAATATTATCAAAAGAACCTTTAGTTATTGATGAAGAACTGTCAGATAGATTAAAACCGTTTTTCTTAAATAAATTTATAAATGTTTACGAAAAATATAAATTCACGCATGCTTCATCTTTAAAATTTAATGAAGTTTATAATTATATGCGTGAGATATTTTCTGAAGAAACACCTTTTCACGAAGCCTCACTAAACATTGTCCATCATTTAGCCCAAAGCTCTAACCATCCAAAAATTAAATCGGGTGAGTTATATGTCTGTTATTTTGAAGGATGTTTGATAGAAAACAAAACGATGGATGCCATTGGTGTTTTCAAAACAGAAACGAAGAATGGTTTTTTTGAAATAGATGAAGTGAAGAGCAAATTTTCTATAACATACAAAGAAGGGATTGATGTAAATAAATTTGATAAAGGCTGCCTCGTATTTAATACAAATAAAAAAGAGGGCTTTGAGGTTTTAATAATTGACAATCAAAATCGTGGGGAGGAAGCTCAATTTTGGAAAGAAACGTTTTTAGGATTAGTACAGTTGAATAATGAATTTAATCAAACAAATCAATTTTTAAACATCACTAAGAGCTTTGTTACAAAACAATTATCGGAAGAGTTTGAAGTTACCAAGGCAGATCAGATAGACTTGCTTAATCGTTCTGTTCAGTATTTTAAAGGCCACGAAAAATTTGATAAAGAAGAGTTTGAAGAAGAGGTGCTTCAGGATAAAGGGATAATAAAATCATTCAGGAATTACGATGAAACCTTCAGAGAAAGTCATGAAATAGAAGTAGCTGATAGTTTTGAAATATCGCCACAAGCAGTAAAAAAACAAGAACGCGTATTTAAAAGCGTTTTAAAACTCGACAAAAATTTCCACATTTACATCCATGGAGATAAAGAATTAATAGAGCAAGGTGTAGATGCTGATGGTAGAAAATATTATAAAATATATTATAAGGAAGAGAATTAGATTTCGAAAAATATTGTTCTTCGATTATCTTTTTTCCATTCTTCTGTACAAGTTATGAACACCTAATGGGTGTTTTTTTATACCCCTAAAACCCCTATAAACATTGATTTTTTTGTAAACGTCCCCCATTACGTCCCCCCGTTGAGCGTAGCGTCCCCGCTACGCTATTTTTAACAAGGCCTCTGGCCTATTTGTATATTTTCTAGTTAAAGACAAGAGTTTATTTATTAGGTAGACAGATTTTTTTAAAGATTTGGAAAAATTAACGAAACAAAACTTGGAATTTGTTTATTATTTTTACTTTGGAGAATACGTATTGTCACAGAGTTATAATTTTTTTGAAAATTTATGTATCCCTATCATAATAAGATAAAACAGAGAATAAAAAACAATGAGTTGGTTCGTTACGAGTATTTGAAAAAATATAACAATATATCTCCTTGCTTGTTACTACATTTTAATACCGAACCATACGCTCGTCCAATCAGAGAGCACCGTTTTAAAGAGTATGAGGAGCTCTTTCAATCGATTAGAAAATAATGATGTCTATCAAAAAAGCATAGCGGGACGTACGCTTAACAATTTACTTATATTATTTTGATACGCTACGTTGAAAGGGGATACTCATCCAAAACGAGTAACATTGGATATTTTGCACCTACTTTTTCGAAGGATTATTTTTTGCCCACTCATTGTATCGTTCAACTAAATTTATAAGATCCCTGTACTTAAAATTTTCGTTTTGAAGTTCAATCATCAACTCCGGATTATCACTAAAATAATAGTAAAAACCAGCTTTTACATCATTTTTAAGGATACCTCCACTAAGCAATTTTATTGCTTCATCTCTCTCAATAATCTTTTCATTACCTTTTTTGTTAAAAATAAAATTTTCAACAGTAGTAAGTCCCATGCCTTTATATTTAACAATAAATCCGCGGTACATATCAATCTTTCCATGAGCAATTAGTTCAGACCATCCACAGCAATCAAAATAATTATACACAATGTGTTCGTATTTAAAACCAATTATTGAATCAGCTCTGAAGGGTTTCTTTTTTTCTTTATCAGAAGGCTTAAAATCAACCGATTCAACAAAACCCATGGCCGTATTTTTTTTTACCAAACCCCAAAGTGTATCGCCATGTTCTCTTTTTATAATATAGCCCTCTTGCCAGCCTTTTACTTTTATTTTCTCTTTTGCTTCAACTACAGGCACTTCGTCCGGATGTTTTAATAAGCTACGTGCAATAGATACTGTTTTGCCGTTGCTTTTCTTAAAATGAATAATTGCACTTTCTTCATCTGTTGAAACAATTTCTCCATGTAGCGTATCTCCACTTTTTAAAATAAGCATTTGCTGTGCCTCGCAAAGAAATGGTGTAAAAAATAGTAGGAGAAGAACAAATTTGTTCATGATTTATATTTGTTGGTAAAGATCAAATTAATAAATAGAGCAATCTTATTTTAATTAAATTTTAGGCTTAAATGTGGACTAAATAAGCAATAAAAAAAACCGTAAACGCCTTAAATTAAGATATTTACGGTTTCAAATTGTGGAGTCGGAGGGATTCGAACCCTCGTCCAAACAAGGAATTAATAAGCTTTCTACATGCGTAGCTCTTATTTAGTTTTCGAGAAGTGGCCGGTATAAGTCAAACCAACCACAACCTTATTCCCTTAATTTCGCCTGATCATCGGGATTCTGACCAAACTATCTCAACATTTGTGATACTTTAGCGGGACGCAGTAGAGAAGAGCTTCCCGGGAAGTAGAAAGTGCTTAATTTCTAAAACTAAGCAGCTAACGCGTAATTGTTTTCGCCAGTTAGACGAGTGAGAGTTGATATTTACGAGCCATATTCACAACGCTCGGCATGCTTACATAAAAATCGCACCTGCTGTCAAAACCGTGACGACCCCATTATTAAGTGCAAAGATACGAAATAAAAGCCGATTTTGTTAATGTTGCTCATCAAAAAATTCTCATTCATCGTAAAATGCCCGCGTTAGGGATTGCAACGTAAATCCTTCCCTTCCGCCTTTGCGGTAGGGAAGATTGAAGTGCAAAGCCCGCCCCTTTCTTTTTAGAAAGGGGAACGCCCAAAAGTAAAATCCAAGCAATTTTAAATATGAACAATCTATTATGTTTTATATTATTTTTGTATCTTGAATTAAAATTGCAAAAGCTTAATTAGTAAATGAAAGAATTTTTAAAAAAGCTTTGGCGTTTCACCTGGAAAGCCGCAATGTGGTTTCTTATTGTAAGTATTGCATCCGTTATTCTCTTCCGCTGGCTTCCTATTCCTGTAACTCCACTAATGCTGATCCGCTGCGCTGAACAGAAGATGGATGGTAAAGAAATGAAACTCAAAAAAGATTGGGTTCCATTCGAAGAAATTTCTCCAAGTTTACAATTAGCTGTTGTTTGTTCCGAAGATCAAAATTTTATTGTTCATAGCGGCTTCGATTTTAAAGCGATAGAAAAAGCAATGGATTATAATGCCACTCACAAAAAACAGCGAGGGGCAAGTACCATCAGTCAGCAAACAGCAAAAAATGTTTTTCTATGGTCAGGCCGAAGCTGGATCAGGAAAGGAATTGAAGTATATTTTGTTTTTCTGATCGAGACTATTTGGAGCAAAGAACGGATCATGGAAGTTTATTTGAATGTAATTGAAATAGGTGATGGCGTTTATGGTGCACAGGCGGCCTCAAAATCATTTTTTAAAAAGGATGCAAAAAACCTAACAAAATCCGAAGCAGCCTTAATAGCAGCTGTTTTACCAAACCCATTAAAATTTTCTGTTGCTAAACCAACTGCTTATACCCGCTATCGGCAAAATTGGATCCTCCGCCAAATGGGCTTCTGGGGCGGCACATTAAAATACGAAGCGCCTCCAGCACCTGTAGAAAAGAAAAAAAGAAGGAAGAAAAAGTAGGTAGCGACCTTAATTGTATTCCAATTACCATTTAGTAATCTCACGCATTTCAAGAGAATCAATATCCCCAGCCAATTGTCAGGCAAAGGTGTAAAATGTGCGGCTGTCACTCTGAGCTTGTCGAAGAGTGTGGGGAAGCCATCGCACATGTTTCGACAGGCTCAACATGACATCGCACGGTTCTCGACTCCGCTCGAACTGACTTAATAAAAGAGATCTTTTTTATGCCCCTCTAATAAAGGATCCTACACCCCGGAAGCAGGGCTCTTAAAATTACAATATCGTACTCTTTAAATGAGTTCCCTCTTAGATCAAGTACTTCAAGATTTTTTAGAAAACAAATAGAGTCCGATATCTTAGTTATTTTATTGCTTTTAAGAGAAAGTTGTTTTAAATTTTTTAATTTATAAATACTTTTTGGTAATTCAGTGATCTGATTATTATCTAAAACCAATTGCTCTAAAGAGCTTATATTTCCAACGTTCTTTGGAACTTTAGTAAGCCCGCACATTACAAAAGTTAAATTTTTTAATCTTTTAAATTCTCCAAAGGAAGTAGGCAACGTATCTATTGGGGTATTGAATAAAAGCAGTGTATTTAAGTTTGCTAAATACCCAATTGAGTTTGGAAAATAAAATGTACCCACTGAATTATTTTGCATTTCCAACACTTTCAAACGCGCTAAGAAAGCGATATCCCAAGGCAAGGAATCCAATTTTGTGCTATGCAAATGTAATTCGGTAAGATTTTCGAGATTACTAAAACCTGTTGGCAAAGAGGTAATTGCATTTCCAATACATGCAAAATAAAGAAGATTGGTAAGGTCTTTAAACTCGGCTGGGAGTTGGGTAAGTCCGTTACTTGTTAATTGCAAGGCTTGTAGTTGCGAAAGCTTACCAAGTTTTGGAAGTAATTTTGGATCAACTACCTGATCTTCAATTTTTACTTTATAAGCTATATTAACGTCCACCAAAGCATCTTTTAAATTGGTGTAAACCATACCCGGAGGTCCGTATTTATCAAAAGCATCCTCCTGCGCATTGACAAGCATTGAGAAGGAAAGAAAAAAGAAGAATAAAATTTTAATCATAAACAAAGGGGTTGACACTAATTTCACGAATTATTATTTTTTAAAGGTTCGCCATTGTAAGTTCACAAACTCTCATAGGCAGAGTATTTGCGTTAGGGATTGCAGCGTAAATCCTTTTCTGTTTAGAAAAGATTGAAGCGAAAAGCCCGCCCCTTTCTTTTTAGAAAGGGGAACGCCCAAATTGATTCCAACTCTAACCACCCCTGCACTATCCTATCCAAATTCCTACCTCACAAAAGAACAACCCCAGGAAGCAACATTATTTTTATCATCAATTACATCAATATTAAAAGTATGTTTTCCAGGTTTAATATCCTCATCAAATGTATAAAACAAAAGATCTTGTTTTACTTCATATTCGCATAACACCCATTTACCATCAATGGTTGCGCGATATTTTTTTACTCCTGAAAGATTATCAGTTGCTTTGATACCTATTATTTTCGACCTTCTAAAATCGACATTATTTTTATCGCCAACATTAAAATTAGGTTTTATTTTAGGAGGAGTTGTATCCACAGTTATTGCAAAACTACCAAAGGTTTTTAATTGAGCATTGATCCAGCCATCTTTATAAGTGCCACCTTCATACCTGCGTTTGCCTTTATCTTTTATTGAAATAATTGCGGCTTTACTTTGTAGTGATGCTGGTACATTATCTGCCTTTAAACTCAGGGTATATGCTTTTTGCAAAGCCGTTTCAGTATCTTGTATATGATGAACCAGTGAGTAGGTTCCGCTTATTTTAGGTGATCTGTAATAATTAAATTTTATATCATCATATAAGGCATAAGCCGGAATAGTAATCTCGATGTCGTCCTTTTTATGCTGATTCTCTTTAAAACAATCAAAAACAAGCCAATTTGAACTCACAACTGTTTCATTCGCTTTATTTTTAGAGGTGCTGCGTACTTTCAGCATCCATTCGGTAGTATTACCGGCATAATCTTTTAAAATATATTTTATCCAATGTATGGAATCATCGTTAAAATTAATAATTCCATCATTTAAAACATTCCTGTAAATTCCCAACTGGTTATTTTTTGAAACAAAACTTTTTTGAATGGTGGAATTGTGTTTTTGTTTGTCAACAAAATCAATGTGCGTATTTACATAACGCGCATTTTCAAAGGTGAATTTTTCTAATTCGTGGTAATAGATCCGTTTTCCTCCCGACTGTAATTCAATGGAAAACACCCCATTATGATTGGATGAACCCGTTTCGGTATCATAACAATCGATACCAAAACCAATAGTTCCGCCCACGGTTATGGTATCGGATATATTAAATGAATGTTTCCCTTTACTGTAAATAGGTTTTATTTTTTTTATGACATGTTTTCCATTAACAGTGGAATTTTCACCGATCGGATAAATCGCCAATCCGGTGATAACAGGCTTCACATTATCCTTAACAGCATACCCGAAACAATAGGGATTAATTGGTGTTTCGGTGTTTGTTTCCCGTATCTCAAAATGCAAATGGGGCCCTAATGAACCACCCGTATTGCCCGATAATGCAATAATATCCCCCTTCTTTACAGGGATAAGGTTAACCGGAAGCAAGGTATCTATTTCAAAGGATTCTTTAGCAACGTGAACATTCTTAGTGAATGAACCAATTTCGGTGTTAAAACGCAGCAAATGTCCATAAACTGTAGTATATCCATTGGAATGATTGATGTACAGGGCTTTACCATAACCATAAGGACTGATCTTTATACGGGCAATATAACCATCTGCAGTAGCATAAATAGGCATCCCTTCACGGTTATTGGTTTTTATATCAAATCCGGCATGAAGGTGATTGGGACGGATTTCTCCAAAATTTCCGGCAAGACACAAAGAAGTATCAATTGGGGATCGAAAACAATCGGTAGGATAAACTGTTTGAGCAAAAATACAGTTGCCGAATAACTGCATGAAAATGACTAATAGAAGACGCTTTGGCATTGTGTAAAGATACATAAAACAATTCAAAAATTATTTTGCAGTTCCAATATTGAATGTTATCTTTGCAAGTAGTGTTAAATTTCCAATTTTAACTATTGATTATGAACGAATTAACTTTATCCATTACCGATTTAAAATCAAAAGTTGAAAAATTAGTTGCTTTACATCAACAGCTAAAAAAAGATAACGAACAATTATATTTGGATAGCGAAAATTTACAAAAAACAATTGACGAACAAAAAATTACGATCGAGTCGTTACGTAATGAACAAAAAATCACAATTCAAACATTAGAAGATCACAATAAGGAATTATTACAAAGTAAAAACGAAGAACAAAACAAAATAGTTTCGGATACGAAACTAAGAATTAATGAACTTGTACAAGAAATAGACAATTGCATTACTCTTTTGAAGTAAGAAACAGTTCAAAGTTCAAGAGCAGTTTAAAGTTAGAAAGTTCAAAGTTTGAAAGTATAAGCAACTTTGAACTTTCTAACTTTTAAACTTTACAACTTAATAACTTTAAACTAAAAAATAAATGGCAGAAGTATCATTGAAAATTTTAATTGCCGGTCGCGTTTATCCTCTAACTGTAAAACAGGAAGAAGAAGAAAGTGTGTTGCAGATGGCAAAAATGATCAATGATAAGATGAAGGAATTTGAGCAAAATTATTCGGTACGCGACAAGCAGGATCTATTAGCTATGTGCGCACTTAATTTGTTGACCACTCAACAAAATACTCCTAAAAAAGCCCCCGAGCTGGAACAAGAACTTATCCGCCAGCTTGATTTATTTGTTTCTGATTACCTTCAAAAAGAAAGCAAAGCCTCTTAATTTACAGAATTGTTAACAATAGCCTGTAAACAACAATTTCTCCGTACCGGTTCATAAGTACCCCAAAATTCTACTTTTGGCTCTTGAAAAGAGCAAATGAAGGATTTTTCATCAACATTTAATTATATACATATATGGACTTAATGAGTATTACAGTAGCCCTGGTTGGACTGGTTTTAGGGGCAATAATCGCATTTTTGGTTATTAAAAGATCGAACGAAGGAAAAGCAACAAACATTGTTAAAGATGCTGAAGCTAAAGCCGAAGTGATAAAGACAGACAAGATTTTACAAGCTAAAGAAAAATTTTTACAGCTTAAAGCCGAACATGAAAAGGTGATCAATGAAAAAAATCAAAACATTCTTCAGGCCGAAACACGTATCAAACAAAAGGAACAATCACTTTCACAAAAGCAGGAACAAACACAACGTAAAGATGCTGAATTAGAGGCTGTTAAAAAGAATCTGACACATCAATTGGAATTGGTTACTGCTAAACAGGCAGAAGTTGATAAATTTCACCGCAGACAAGTGGAACAACTGGAAGTGCTTAGTGGAATGAAAGCGGAAGATGCTAAGGCTCAGCTGGTTGAATCATTAAAAGCAGAAGCCAAAACTGCTGCAATGGCGCATATTAAAGACATTGTGGAAGAAGCGAAAATTTCTGCCAATCAGGAAGCAAAAAAGGTAGTGATCCAAACTATACAACGTGTTGCTACTGAGCACGCTATCGATAATTCTGTTTCTGTTTTTAACATCGAAAATGACGAAATTAAAGGTCGTATCATTGGTCGCGAAGGACGTAATATCCGCGCCCTTGAAGCTGCAACAGGAATTGAGATCATTGTGGATGATACCCCTGGAGCAGTTATTTTATCGGGTTTCGATCCAATCCGTAGAGAAATTGCTCGTTTGGCTTTACACCAATTGGTTACTGACGGGCGTATTCACCCTGCTCGTATCGAGGAGATCGTTGAAAAAGTTAAGAAACAAATTGAAGAAGAAATTATAGAAACCGGTAAACGAACCACTATCGACCTTGGGATTCATGGTTTACATCCTGAACTTATAAGGATGGTTGGGCGTATGAAATACCGTTCGTCTTACGGTCAGAATTTATTGCAGCATTCACGTGAAGTTGCTAACCTTTGTGCTATCATGGCAGCAGAGTTAGGCTTAAACGTGAAATTGGCTAAACGTGCCGGATTGTTACATGATATTGGAAAAGTGCCTGATGATTCCCCTGAAATTCCTCACGCTATTTTAGGTATGCAATTGGCTGAAAAATATAAGGAAAAACCGGAAGTTTGTAATGCTATTGGTGCCCACCACGATGAAATTGAAATGACCACCTTGATCTCACCTATCGTTCAGGTGTGTGATGCTATTTCCGGTGCTCGCCCTGGTGCAAGACGTGAAGTTGTGGAGCAATACATTAAGCGTTTGAAGGATCTGGAAGCATTGGCCCTCTCCTACCCTGGTGTTGAAAAAACGTATGCAATTCAGGCTGGTAGAGAGTTACGTGTATTAGTTTCTTGCGATAAAGTAACGGATAAGGAAGCGGAAGTACTTTCGTTTGATATTTCACAACGTATTCAAACCGAAATGACTTATCCCGGACAGGTTAAAATTACTGTGATCCGTGAAACAAGAGCGGTGAGTATTGCGAAGTAAGGAAAGTAATATTTAACTAGGTAATAGGTAATAGGTAATAGGTAATAAGTAAAATGCCAAAGCGTTCAATCATCATTCATAAATACTTGATACTTGGTACTCATAAAAATAAATGACAAAAAAGGAATTGTATTCAAAACTTAAAAAACAAAACATTTTTTGGTCATATGATACATCCTCCGTTTTAAGTGATAAAGTAATCATTGAGCAAACACTTATTTATGCTGATGTTGAAGATATTAAATCATTGTTTTTAATATATGATCTTTCTGAAATAAAACAAGTCTGGGATCAACAAATAGTCCCTGATATGAGATATTTTAAATTGAATTATTATTTGGGGAAATTATTTTTTAATATTAGTAACATTAATACTTATCTTAAAAAAAAGAGTTTGTTGAATAGCAGATATGAACAACTTAAAAAGCTTACTGCCTAAAACAAAAGAAGTTTTACTTCAGTTGTCGAAATTGCAAATGATGCAATCATATACATTTGTTGGAGGCTCAGCACTTTCAGTTTATTTGAACCACCGCTTAAGTGAAGATCTGGATTTTTTCTCCGCTGATAAAGAATTGGATACCACAAAAATTCTAAATGAAATTAATCTCTTAAACTTTAATGAAATTAGAATAATTAATAGCTCTAAAATTCAATTGGATTTATTTCTTAACAATGTTAAAGTGACCTTTTTTGCTAATAATTGGAAGGAATTAAATAAGAAAGAGCTATTGATAGGCAGCATATACATTGCTCCCGTTTTTCTATTATCAGCAATGAAAGTAAATACACTTTTTATGCGGGCAAAATACCGTGATTATTATGATTTGTATGTTATAAATAAGGAATTATATACTTTAAAGGAAATATTCGATTTTTCTAAAAAATTGCTTCCTGGTGTTACTGTTAAACTTTTTCAAAATGCATTAATTTTTATTGCAGACATAGAAGATGATTCTATTAAACATTTAAAACCAAAATATAAGGTAACAATAAAAAAAATTGCGGATCATTTTGAACACAATATTCGCTTGTGGCTCAATTCAGGGAGTAAGAACTGAAATTCCAAAACGGTTATCTTACCTATGTTTTTGTTAAAAAATTCATACTATTCATGTTAAAACGACTATTATCAAAGTCCGAGTTTACCAAAAACACTTTTATATTAGTTATAGGGGCAATTGTCGCCCAAAGTATCCCTTTACTATTACATCCTTTTCTTAGAAGAATCTATTCGCCTGAAGATTTTGGTGCCATGGCGGTATACCTGAATATATTTGGGATGCTTACCATTGTGTCGGCTTTAAGGTATGAAGCTACCATTGTATTACCTAAAAACAACAACGAAGCAGCAAATATCCTGTCGCTTACTTTTATTATAAATATCATTTTCAGTTCTATTCTGCTTCTGATAATACTATTTTTTAAAAATGAGGTGGTTCATTTAATAAATTTCCCCGAAAAATATTCAAACTACCTTTACCTGTTGCCTTTTGTAAGTTCTATATTTGGTATCTATCAAAGTATCAATTATTGGCTTATACGGCAAAAAGCCTTTAAAGCGTCCACAAGTAATAAAATTGTAAGAAGAACTGTTGAAGGTGCTGTCCAAGGCATTTTTGGATTTTTTAAAATTCCGGGAGGTTTGTTCATTGGCGATCTATCAGGCAATTTCGCAAACGTGGTAGCCGGAATACGGCAAATTTTCAAGAACAAGTACGAATTGCGGTTTATATCCAGAAAAAAAATCGGTTACGTTTTTAAGAAATACATCGATTACCCCAAATTTAATGTGCTCCCTACTCTATTGAGCAGCGCAGCAACTATATTGCCTTTTTTATTTATTAATAAGATGTACTCCACCGAAATAGTTGGTTATTTGGATCTTTCCAAATTAGTATTGTCCATCCCGCTTATATTCATTGCTTCCACCATATCGCAGGTGTTTTTTCAGCAAACTACCGAAAAAAAGCATAATTCGTTGAGCATCAAAAATGATGTAAAGAATATACTGTACCTGCTTTTAGCAGTTATTTTCATTGAATTTATTGTGATCGAATTTTTAGGTCCACAATTATTTGGTTTTGTATTTGGTGAGAGGTATGCTGTATCGGGCGACTATTCCAAGATCTTAATATTTAGTTTTATTCTAAACTTTATTGGTTCTACCTTTTCTTCTGTTTTTATAACTTTCGAAAAAATTCGTCTCAATAGCATTTGGCAAATAACTTATTTCGCTGCGATCTGCTCCTTACTGTTATTCAAAAATCTGGATATCTACGATTTTTTAAAAATATACGTAGCTATCGAAATTGTAATGCATTTGATTTATTGCACCATGATCTATTTTATTGTGAATGGATATGAGAAAAAATTACTGAAAAATCAATAAGAGATGAGTTTCAATAACGCCCAATTAATTGAATAAGAAAATTTAAGTATGAATCTTAACATATCATCTTTTAAAATAAAATTAACAAAGGACTTCCTTATTCTAAATGCCCTGATAGCAGTCATTTATATTGCCTTGGAGTTGTATTACCATAACCTGATATCGGTAACCTATAACTATATGGGCTTCAAGGCCGACTTTAATCTATCAAAATACATTCTTACTAAAGTTGTCTTTCTTTCATTATTGGCAGCCTCCTACACGATATATAGCCGGAATAAATTTTTGTATTCCATTTACCTGCTTTTAATTTTCTTTTTTTACATACCCAATGCTATTCTTTTTTCAATGGGCAATATGCACATTGGCCCTTTTGTATCCAACGTTTTTTTTGTTTCTGTTTTTCTTATTACACCTTATATTTCATTTCCTATTCCACAAGTTAGCATCCCTACTCAATATAAGGGCACTGCATTAATAGCCCTCTCTATCCTGTTATTAATACCCATCATTGCTACGTTTAAATTTAACGTCAATTTGAATACATTGCTTCTTTCCGAAATATATTCAACAAGAGAAATGTTCTCTGAAAAGTTGAACGGATACCTCGCTTATTTATATCATTTCGAAGCCAAAACAATCATTCCTGTTGCATTGGTGTTTTTTATGATTCACAAAAATCCAATGTTAATAGGCCTTTTTGTTTTAATACTATTGTACCTTTTTGTAATTTCCGGAAATAAGCTTGTTTATTTTACCCCCATGATCGTTATTTTTTTCTACTACATTGGTAAAGATTACATTTCAAAAATCAGTTATTTCTTCCTGATCACAATAATAGTATTTGCATTATTTCCTATTATTGATCACTTTATTGGTGCACCAAAGCCTATTTTGAGCGGGACTTTTATTAACAGGTTCTTTTTTATTCCGGCATTATTAACTCAATTCTACTTCGACTTTTTTGATGGGCATCCTTTTTATTTTGCTGAAACTCATTTCTTTAACCAGTTTGTAAAAAGTCCTTACGATTTGCGGGTTGGATTTCTTATCACTAAAGTCTATTGGGGCGCGCCTACTGCGTTTGCTAATAATGGTATAGTGTCTGATGGTTTTATGAACCTTGGATATTGGGGAGTAGCACTATTTTCAGGCATTTTCGCTTTACTTTTTAGCTTTTTCAACTCATTAAAATTACATATAGGATATTACGGTATTTTTTTTAGTTATATTTATATAATTTTAAGTGCGCCTTTGCTCACCTGCATTATAACAGGAGGTATTTTGCCATTTATTTTAATCGCATTAACAATTTTGAATAACAAAAAAATTAATTAATCGTTTTCAAATTGTTAAATTTTCAAATTGTCAAATTAATAATATGAGTTATCGTTTTGTTAGAGTAACGGATAATTATCCTCAGTTTATAAAAAACTTTTATTTACAGAACCCTGATGCCCATTTAAAATCGTATACCGAACAATACAATCAGCTCGTAAACGACTCCTTTGAAATAGCCAGTTCCTATACCAAAAATCTAAATAAAATAGGCGTACAAGCATTTGATATTATTTCAAATGCTGAAATTTTGCAATCTACCTGGAAAAAAGAAAATAATTTATCACTTGAAATTTCATCACAGGAATTAATTATTAAACAGCTGCAATTCTACAAACCCGAGGTGGTTTGGATCGATGATTTTTCGATAGTAGACACCAATTGGAAAAAAACATTATTACACCTGGTACCATCCATAAAATTATTGGTCGGCCATATTTGCGCTCCTTATAATTCTGTTACTGCCGAAAAATTCAAGTTATTCGATATAATGTTCACTTGCATACCTTGTTTGAAAAATGAATTAGCGAAACTTGGTGTAAAATCTTATCTATTATATCATGGCTTTGAAGCCTCTATCCTCAACAATTTAAATAACAATAATACTTACCCCGAATCAAATTTTTTATTTTCCGGGTCTTTATATGCAGGTTCCGGATTCCATAAAAGCAGAATTGAATATATCGAAAAGATGCTCAAAGCTGGAATTGATATGGACTTGTATTGCAATTTGGAATCAGGGAAAAGAATATTTGTTAAAAAAAGCATGTACACCATCATTAATCTTTTAAAAAAATTGCACCTGAATAGTTTAATTGAGAAAATACCGGTTCTCAATAATAATAAAGGTTATGGAGATGTGCCGATAAAAAATTATTCTACAGAATTATTAAAAAGTTCCAAGCCCCCAGTATTTGGCTACGAGATGTTTAAATTACTTTCAAAAGCAAAAATTTGTTTTAACATACATGGCGAAGTCGCTGATAAATGTGCAGGTAATATTCGCCTGTTTGAGGCAACCGGAGTCGGAACTTGCTTAGTAACAGATTGGAAAGATAATATTACTGACCTATTTGAACCCGGTAAAGAAATTATTACCTACAAATCAGTTGAAGAATGTATTGAAAAAGTAAAATGGTTAATTGATAATCCTTTGGAAAGAGAAAAAATTGCGAAAGCGGGTCAAAAAAGGACATTAACAGAACATTCAATTGAAAACCGGGCTAAATTAATGGATGAAATTATTAAAAAGGAGTTAAATAAGGTCAATTCATAAGGTTGTTATATTCATGTTAAAACAAAAACACTTACTCTTTTTCCTTCTTTTTGCAACCTTCATTAGCCTTATAATAATTGTATGGTCGATGAATAAAGGCTTTAATTTGTCGGATGAAGGGTATTACATTACCGGCTACAATAACCTGATCGAATTCCCATTCTGGCTTTCTGCATTCCATTATTTAACCAATAATACATTAACATATATCGGATCCGGAATTATCTTTTTCAGGTTGGCAAGATTACTCTTAACCATTGCAGGAAGCATATTTTTATCCTATACGCTCTTTGGATTGTTGAAAAAGTTCAATTTCGTAAAGAAGGCCAACGAGAAAACTACACTTATCGCATTAAGTTTATTTGGTATAATTGGCACTTTTGCCGGCTATGGATTGGGGCCTCAGGCATTGTCCTATAATCATTATACGTTAATTTTCGGAGATCTATTTTTAGGACTTATTTTCCTGGCTTTTACCAATTCACAAAATATAAAAAAGAATCTTATAATTAGTGGCGCATTGGGCATTATTAGCGGCCTTGAGTTTTTTGTGAAGATACCTACCACACTTTTACTTTCGGTTCTGTTTATCTGCGTTCAGGTTCTCCTCTTTAAACAAATACGATGGTTTTCGTTTTTGAATAGTATGATATATTCCTTTTTTGCTATCCTTTCATTCTCTCTTATAAGCTTTCCAACCTCTCCAATTCAAGTATTGAATGAGTATACCGATGTTATAACTTTTGTTTCAAAATTTTATACTCATGATATAAATCATGTAATTTATAATTATAAAATTGGATTTTTAGATTTTTGGAGCTGTCATCTTGTAAATTATGTTCCGGGCTTACTTTACTTGATCATCGCCTTTGTTATTTCTATTCAAAATCGATTCGAAAAACTCAAACCTATTGGAAGGTTTCTGCTGCTTTTCGTTATATTATCGATGGTATATTCTTTTTATAAACAAGGTTATTTTCTATCAGGATCAAAACATAATTCAACCGCTCCATTAATTTACATTGCATTACTTTTTTTATTTTCAATCCTGTACATTTCCACAAAAACCAAAACAATAATTCACACTGATTTTCTCCTGGAAAAGGCTTTTGTTGTACTTTCCTTATTGTTTCTCCCCTTTATTTGCGCCTTAGGCACCGGCAACTATTTGCATGTGCAAATTTTATTTTTCTTAAATACCTGGTTCTTGTTTATCTATTTGGTTTACACTTTTTCAGGATTAGAAAAATTCAATTTTAATATTAGTATTTCTATTCTTCTGATTACATTAACAGTAAAATCAATCGTTGATGTTTTTACAGGATTAGTTGTTGACCCTTATAAAATTAATGGCCACTTGTGGGAACAAACCGAACCTTTAAAAATTCAATCAACTAATGAAACTATTTATATTGATAAAGAATTGATGAATACAATAAAAACGCTGCAACCCATTATAGAGAGCGAAAATCCTGATGCACTATTCACTTCCAGCCAACTCATTGGGCTTAGCTATATTTTCAATAAAAAACTAATCGGCTATGCCTGGTATGATTCAGGTATTTCGCCAAAAGAGTTTTTTGTTGAATCTTACAACAAATCAACCTTAAAAGAAAAAAATAAAATTTGTTTTATGCTACTTTCAGCAGAGAATAATTATAAAATAGTTGACCATCTTTCTGATAAAAAAACAAACACACAATTAATTACCTTACCTTGGGAGAATGATTCAATATTCATTTATTCAAGGCATAATTAAATATCTCTAAAACTCATTTTAACATTGATTTGAATAAAAATAATTAAGAAATATAAGATGATAACGTCAACAAATAATGCGAATGTCCAAATTTAATACAATTATTAAAGACCTTATTCCTCCAATCATTGTAAAACAAGCTAGAAGCCTGTTTTATGGCTGGTCTGGCAATTATTCCACATGGCAGCATGCATCTTCCAAATGCACAGGTTATGATACCGCCATTATTTTTAATAAAGTAAAAAATGCCATTTTGAAAGTAAAAAACGGGGAAGCTGTATATGAAAGAGATTCCATACTTTTTGACAAAGTGCATTATTCATTTCCTTTATTATCAGCATTATCATACGTTGCACTCAGGAATAACAATAAGTTAAATATATTGGACTTCGGAGGTTCTTTGGGAAGCAGTTATTATCAAAACAGGCATTTGTATAACGAACTGTCTGAGTTTAACTGGTGCATTGTAGAGCAAAAACACTTTGTTACCGAAGGGGAAAAAACATTCGCTGACCAACATCTGCATTTTTATTATGACATTGATACCTGTATGAAAGATTACCGTATCGATATTTTATTGCTTTCATCTGTTCTTCAATATATTGAAGAACCCTATAAATTATTAGATTTTATACTGTCCAAAAACATCGAATATATTATTATTGACCGGACTCCTCTATTATTAGAAGGAAAGGATCGGATAACCATACAAACTGTTCCAAAAAATATTTACGAAGCAAAATACCCTTGCTGGCTGTTAAATGAAAAAAACATTCAAAATAAATTTCTGTCAAAATATGAAATGATATTTGATACCGAATTATCGGAAGCCATACATCTGAACAACGCTGCTTATAAATCTTTCTTCTTCAAACGAAAGAAATGATTGATTTTTCACTAATTTCGAACTATATTTTTATTTATGGCATATTTAGTAAACCTTAAGACTTTTATTGATAAACGCGGTAATCTTACGGTTATTGAAAAAGTAGTTCCTTTTGATATAAAACGCATTTTTTATATTTATGGTGTAGATGATTCAGTGCGTGGCGGACACCGCCATGTAAAGACAATTCAAGCCGCAATATGCATAAAAGGAACTTGCACAATTTTCAATAACGATAATGAAGAGAAAAATGAATTTGTATTGGATTCACCCGACAAATGTTTAATCCTTGAACCAAAGGACTGGCATCAAATGCACAGTTTCTCAGAAGATGCGATATTAATGGTTCTTGCATCGGAATATTTCGAACAAAGTGATTATATCTATGAAAAATACAATGATTGAATATGAAAATCTGGCTTTGTTAAATGAGCCTTTTCACGAAGAATATATTTCAAGTTTTAAGTCTGTTCTAAAATCCGGCTGGTATATTCTGGGAGAAAATGTAAAAAAATTCGAGACTGAATTTGCTTCATATAATAAGGCTTCTAATTGTATTGGTGTTGCTTCAGGCCTTGATGCAATAACTCTTTCCATTGCTGCATTTAACTTTGAAACAGGAAGTGAAATAATAGTTCCCTCAAATACTTACGTTGCCACAATCATAAGTGTCCTTCAAACGAATATGATACCTGTTCTTGTAGAACCATCTATAGAAACTTATAATATTGATCCTGCAAAAATTGAAGCCAGTATCACGAATAAAACAAAAGCCATTGTTGTGGTTCACTTATATGGGAAATCATGTGATATGGAGCCTATTATGGCAATTTGTAAAAAATATGATCTAAAATTAATTGAAGATTGCGCTCAATCTCATGGTGCAACCTATAAGAACAAACATACCGGTACATTTGGAGAATTTGGTGCTTTCAGCTTTTATCCAACAAAAAATTTAGGCGCTCTTGGCGATGCCGGTGCTATTGTTTGTAACGATACGGATTTAACAAAAACAATTCGCAGATTAAGAAACTACGGCTCTGATAAAAAATATTATAACGAGTTAGTTGGTTATAATTCCCGTTTGGATGAAGTACAGGCCGCTTTCCTTTCCATTAAATTAAAACGCCTGGATGAAATAAATAATCACAAGCGAAAACTTGCTTCAATTTATTTGAATAATCTGAAAGCTGATTTTATAAAGCCAGTTGTTGATGCAGAGTATTTCGATGTATATCACATATTCAACATCCGTCATCCAAAACGTGATGAATTAAAAGAATATTTATTAAAAAATAATATTAAAACAGAAATACATTATCCTGTTTCGCCTAATAATCAAGTGGCTTTAAAGGATCTCTTTAAAAATCAACAATTTCCGATCAGTGAAGAAATTCATAGTACAACATTGAGTTTACCAATTTCATTTTTTCATACGGAACAGGATGTTCAAAGAGTAGTAGAGGTAATGAATAAATTTTAAACCAAACCTGACAGTTTTAAATAACGAAAAAACTATTAAAAAAAACTCATCAATGTATAACTTTTGCACTTTATTTGATAGTTTTTACCTCACCAGAGGCTTAACAATGTACCGCTCATTAGAAAAAACATGTGATGATTTTCATCTTTATATTTTTGCTTTTGACGATGCCAGTTTTGACATTTTAACTAAATTAAATCTTAAAAAGGCTACAATCATTCCGCTAAAAGATTTTGAAGATTCAAAATTGTTAGCTGTAAAACCAACCAGAACAAAAGCTGAATATTGCTGGACATCCACTTCTTCAACTATCCTATATGTTATTGAAAAGTACAATGTCCCAAGCTGTACCTACGTTGATGCCGATCTATATTTTTACCAAGATCCCAAATTGTTATTTGACGAAATGGGCGATAAATCAATACTTATAACAGAACATCGTTATCCGCCAAAATTTAACCGAACTAATTCGTCAGGTATTTACTGCGTTCAATTTATAACTTTTGTAAATAATAAAGAAGGCCTTGAAGCATTAAAATGGTGGCGGGATGCCTGCATCGAATGGTGTTACGATCGATATGAAGATGGAAAATTTGGTGATCAGAAATATCTTGACGATTGGACAACCCGTTTTAAAGGAGTGCATGTTTTGCAACATCTCGGAGGAGGCTTAGCTTCCTGGAATGTTGAACAATACCCATTTGTAGAAAGAAAAGGCAACCAAATAACTTTTATTAATAAACCGAATAATTCAAAATTCGAAGCTGTCTTTTACCATTTCCATCATGTGCGTTTCTTTAAAAATGATATTGTTGATCTGGGCTGGCGACACCCTACAATGCCTGTAGTTAATAATCTATACGTTCCTTATATAAAAGAATTGAACGAAAATGAAAACATCGTAAAACAAATTGATCCTGAATTTAATATTCCCTTAAAAGACTTTACTTTAATTAATAATTCGGGAATAAAAAACAAGATCAAATACCTCATAAAAACTGTTTATCGTTATAATGTGTTTAACACAAAAAAATTGATAGCGAAAAATAAGGGGAATTAAAAAAGAATTTGAAAATTTGAAAACGTGCTAATTTGATTATTAATGCGGGCTTTCATTATCAAATCATCAAAAATGAGTTCAAAAAAGTATATATATATAGTTCAGGTAACCCGACAATTATCTATCGATATTCTAAACGAATTTTCTGATCAAGGTGCGGAAATACATTTAATCACAGGAATTGTAGAAAGTAATTACAAAGCCTTACACCCGAAAATAAAGGTTACTTCTTTTATAAAACACAATAGTACATCAACTATTAAACGCCTGTTTACATGGAGTTTATTTACTATTCTTTCTTTTTTTTACGTTCTTTTTTCAAGCAAAAAAAAAGAATTGATTTTGGTTACAACGCCTCCTTTTATCCTATTCATAGGTTTGTTTTTCAAAAAAATTCGTAATCAAAACTATCATCTTATCATTTGGGATCTATACCCGGATGTTTTAATTAATTTTAGTGCTTTAAAAGAATCCTCTCTTATAATCCGCAGATGGAAAAAGCTGAATACAAGCTGCTTTAATAATGCGGCAACTATTTTCACTCTTGGTAAACATTTGGCTTCTGCAATAGAAAAATACACTAAAAAAGAAGTAATTATCATTCCCAACTGGGTAAATTCTGATTTCTTAAAGCCTCTTTCTAAAATAGAAAACACTTTTGCAATCCAACATCAACTTACAGATAAATTGGTTGTAATGTACTCCGGGAATTTAGGAATGACCCACGATATAGAATCAATTGTTGATACTGCCGAAATTTTAAAAAACAACCCACATATCCATTTTGTAATAATTGGCGATGGGGTTAAAAAAGCTAAAATTGATCAAAGTGTTAATGAAAAAAAACTGAAAAATGTTTTACTTCTACCCTATCAGGATAAAGAGGTACTGCCCTATTCACTAAGTTGTGCTGATATTGGAATCGTAACCTTAAGCCAGGGAGCTGAAAGTATATCTGTCCCAAGTAAAACATATTATATGATGGCAGTGGGCTCTGCAATATTAGCACTATCATCAACCGAATCTGAATTGGGGATTCTGATAGAAAAGCACCATTGTGGCCGCGTTTTCGATAAACCGGATGTTCAAAAAATTGCTGACTTTATTCTTTATCTTTCTCAAAACAATGCTGAATTGATCAAGTTTAAAGAGAATTCGCGTAAGGCATCTTTTAACTATACACCGGAAAATGCGAAACTTTATTATAAGTATATTTGCAACATAAATAAAGAGTAGACAATGTTTAGAAAAATATACCTGTCACCACTGGGTTTCTTCATTTCGTTATTTTTAAATATGCTGGCTTTTTTCAAAAGGCCATTTATGGTCTATGGGTTTTATAATTCAAAAGAAAAAAAATTCTTCAATAAAACCCGAATAAGTTCATCCGTTAAACTCGTTGACAAAAAAAATATCAATATTAAAAACAATGTGTGGATCGGCCATTATTGTTTGTTGGATGGCATAGGCGGAATTGAAATAGAACAAGGAGTTCACATAGCCTCACACTCTTGCATATACACGCATAGCAGTCAAAATTCAATTCGCTTATTAGGAGAGAAATTTATTGAAGTTCCTGCCAATCAAAGACCAGGATATATAATTGAAAGTGTAAAAATTGGAGAGTATTCATTTATTGGTGCTTCCTGTGTTTTATTGTCAGGAACCTCTATTGGTAAAGGATCTATAATTGGTGCAGGAAGCATTGTTAAAGGCAACTTCCCCGATTATTCAGTGATTGTTGGAAACCCGGCAAAGGTTGTTGGTGATAGCAGAAGTATTGATAAAAAACTTTATTTAGCAGGGGTAAATTTTGAAAATTATTATGACAAAGCATTAATTTCAAGTAATTACTCCATTGTAACAGGTATCTAATAATGACACTACTTAAATTCAATGAGCGCGCACATATATTTCTTACCTGCTCAATAGCATTTTTGCTTCCGGCTTATCCACCAATCATTGCACCGGTTATAGTTTTACTTTTACTCAATTGGCTTTCAGCCCCTAAATTGATTATACAAGGAATAAAAAATAATTTGAGTAATCCATCTTTGCTGTTATTGATTCTGTTATACCTGCTATATTTAGTGGGTATGCTATACACAGAAAATATAAAAGTGGGATCTGAAACCATTGAAACAAAAATGTCTTTTTTAATATTTCCTCTTGTTTTTTCAGCCCATTCTCAAACATTAAAAGGCAATATCAATAAATATTTTAAATTCTTTATTTACGGTTCTGTTGTGAATGCAATTGTTTGTTTTGTTTGGGCTGCGTACCGTTTTTTTAAACCTGTTTATGTTGAATTATACGGAATTCCTTATGACCTCGGAGCAAGTTATTTTTATTATACCGACCTATCAGTATTTCTGCATCCCAGCTATATATCCATGTATTGTGTTTTTGCATTATTTTCCATACTTCATTTGGTTAATGTAGATGAGTTGAAATTAAATTTGAAATCGGTTTTGGCTATTTTTTTATTAACGCTATTTATATTGTTATTGAGTTCTAAAGCAGGCTGGATAGGATTGTTATTATTTGTTCTTTATTTTTTCAGATGGCTTGTTATAAAAAAAAGAACTGTACTTGCATTGTTAATGGTTAGCTTGTTAATTGGGGCATTCACTTTTTTTAATATCTATTTAAAACCTCGTTTTTCAACAAGGATCCCTCAGTTGTCAACTATAACTGAAACAATAAAAGGAAGTAATGAAGAAAATAAAAAAATAACAACAAGTACTGATGGTACAGGAAGCAGAATCTTGGTTTGGAAAGCGGCTTCAGAAATTATTAAAGATAATTTCTGGATCGGGGCAGGAACAGGTGATGCTAAAGACAAAATGCTGGAAAAATATCTGGAAAAAGGAATGATCTCGGAATATGAAAATAAACTAAATTCGCACAATCAATTTTTGAACACCTTTATAGCATTGGGAATTTTGGGTTTTACAGTACTTCTCCTTTGCTTTATAGTCCCATTTTATTTTTCGTTTAAACAAAAAACATTTCTATTTGTCGCATTTATCATTATTACAGGCATTAATTTCTCAGTTGAATCAATGCTCGAAACACAAGCAGGTGTTATATTTTATGCGTTTTTTTATTCATTACTTTGTTTCAGTATTACCAAAAACAAACAACTAACAACTAACAACTAACAACCAATAATATGATCCCATTTTCACCACCACGCATTGATCAAAAAATAATAGATGAAGTAACCAAAGTACTGAAATCAGGATGGATCACAACAGGACCTCGTACCAAATTATTTGAAAAAGAATTAACCCAATATTGTGGCAACCAAAGTACATTGTGTTTAAATAGTGCAACAGCTGGCCTCGAAATAATGTTACGTTGGTTTGGACTGAAAGAAGGTGATGAAGTTATTTTGCCAGCATATACCTATTGCGCAACAGCCAATGTAGTGATACATTGTGGTGCCACACCAGTTTTTGTAGATGTAAATCCACATGATTTTAATATCTCCATTTCCAATATCGAAAAAGCAATTACCTCAAAAACGAAGGTAATTATGCCGGTCGATTTTGCCGGACATTGTTGCGATTACGATCAATTGAATGCTTTAGTTATTAAACATAAAGCCCAATTTATTCCTCAAACAAATGAACAAAAAACACTGGAACGCATTTTAATTTTATCAGATTCAGCACATTCATTTGGCGCCTGGTACAAGGGAAAAAGAGCCGGTTCTTTAACTGATGTTTCTGTTTTTTCTTTTCATGCGGTTAAAAATTTAACAACTGCCGAAGGTGGCGCTATAGCTTTAAATTTGCCTGCACCATTTGATAATGAAGCAGTTTATAAAACATTATGCGTAAAAACTCTCCACGGACAAGATAAAGATGCACTGGCTAAAACAATTAAAGGTAATTGGCGCTACGATGTGGTAGAAGCGGGATACAAGTGTAATATGACCGATATTATGGCTGCTATCGGTATAGTGGAGTTGGAACGTTATGATAATGATACTTTAAAAGTGCGCCAACATATATTTGAAAAATATGACACCGCCTTTTCTAAATTTGAATGGGCACAATTACCCGAATATAAAACAGGTGATAAAACATCATGTTACCATTTATATCCATTACGAATAAAAGGAATTAGCGAGGCACAGCGAGATGCAATAATTAAAGAAATATTTGATCATGATGTTTCTGTAAATGTTCATTTTATCCCTGTTCCAATGATGAGCTTTTACAAAAACCTGGGATATGACATCAAAAATTATCCTGTAACCTATGATAACTATTCACGTGAAATTTCTTTACCGGTATTTTATGATTTGAATGACGACTTGGTAAAAACTGTTATTAATGCGGTTACTGCGTCAGTTGCAAAAGTTATTGGTTAATTTATATCGCAAAGTCCGGGGACTCTTTTTCTATTAAAATAAAATTTATTTTATACAACAATTCGCTTTGCGCTTTGCGTCTTCGCGGTCAAAAACAAAATGCTTAAACGGATATTCGATATTTTTTTCTCCTTCATCGGATTAGTAATTCTACTACCTTTCTTTATTATTATTGGATTACTGATTGTAATTGATTCCCCCGGTGGAGTGTTTTATAAACAAGCCAGAGTGGGAAAAAACAACATTGATTTTTATCTGTTCAAATTCCGGTCCATGCGGACCGGAGCAGATAAAAAAGGTTTGCTAACAGTTGGTGGGAGGGATAGCCGTATAACGCGAATGGGATATTTTATTCGTAAATACAAAATTGATGAATTACCTCAATTGCTCAACGTATTTTTAGGTGATATGAGTTTAGTCGGACCACGTCCTGAAGTTCGCAAATACGTTGATCTATACAATGAAAAACAAAAACAAGTACTTAGTGCAAAACCGGGCATTACTGATTATGCAAGCATTGAATACAGCAATGAAAACGAATTATTAGGTAAAGCGGAAAATCCTGAACAAGTTTATATTGAAGAAATAATGCCGGCAAAATTAAAACTAAACTTAAAATACATTGATGAACAGGGTATCATCACCGATTTGAAAATTATTTTTAAAACTATTGGAAAGATTGTCAGATAAAAAAAGGAATTCGTTCTTAAAATACTACTCAAACACAGATTTGTAAATTCGTTTTTTATTCGTTATTCGTAACCATTAAACCCTTATGCCTATAAGTAAAACATCATCCACTTGTTCATTATTTCCCTGCCATCTTTTAAATTCATTATAGATCATTTTTTTCTGCTCCTCCATACTGTGATCATTCAATGATAGTAGCAAATTCTTTAAAAGACTTGTCTTAAATTTTTTATTTTTCTCTCCTCCAAACTGATCAACATAACCATCACTAAAAATATAAAAGCAATCACCTTTTTTCAATTGTACTGAATGATTTATAGGAGAATTTACCGTTTGCTCCTGAATAGTTCCTACTGTTAGCTTCGAAGCTTTTATAATATGTAATTTTTTTTCTGAAATAATATATAAAGGATTATTTGCTCCGGCATATTCCAATACACCCGTTGTTTTATCATAGGTACATAATGCCATATCCATTCCATCTTTAATTTCCGTTCCATTATCATGATTCAAAATTTTCTTAATGATGTCATTCATTGAATCCAAAATTTTTGACGGTTGTGTTATACCTAATTCATTAACCGTTTGATTAATGGCATTATGTCCGACAATACTCAACAATGCGCCAGGAACACCATGCCCGGTGCAATCAATTGCTGCAACAATAATTTTATTTTCACTGTGAGACACCCAATAAAAATCACCGCTTACAATATCCTTTGGCAGATATAAAATAAAATATTCAGGTAAAATTTTATCGATCATTTCAACTGATGGAAGTATAGCATTTTGCAGGCGCTTAGCGTAATTAATGCTGTCTGTGATATTCTTATTTTTTTCCTCAATAATTAAATTTTGTTTTTTCAATATTTTAGTAGTTCTTTTATTTAACAAAAGTAATTTGATCGCTATTAATGCAATCACAATAATTAATGCTGTTATCAAAAAATAAACATTACGGTGTGAACTTTTATAACAAACTATAGAATCTTCGCCACTACCTGAAAGGATTTGCCATGGCGTATGTTGATGAGGTATAGTGGATAAAGAATCCTGCAGGAAACTTTGTGCCCCAGTACTTTCGGTAATCAATATGGCAATAAAGAGAAGGGGTAGCTTAATAAAATTTTTCATTTTATTGGTTTATTACATTTTAAAAAAACATCAAAGAGAATGATAAAAAAAATATTGTTTAGTAAAGATAATATTTTATTGAAAAAGTATTTTGCTTTTTATTTTCTTACGAATTTCGTATATTTGAGTATGGACGACAATGAAGAAAAACCACACTATTTTAAAGGACGAGGCTCTCAAATAAATACTTCAAACAAGTATTTAAAAAACCGTTATGTAGAAGAACATCATGAAATGATTGATGAGCCTTTATTAAGCGATGAAAAAACACAAATACTTTTTGAGCATCCTAAAAAAATAGTCAACAAGGTTAAGAGTCCTGATATATACGCAACATACTCTATGAACCCATATCAGGGCTGTGAACATGGCTGTATTTATTGTTATGCACGTAATACGCATGAATATTGGGGATACAGTGCGGGCTTGGATTTTGAACGTAAAATTATTGCAAAGCCAAATGCTCCGCAATTACTGGAAAAATAATTAATGAACAAAAACTGGGAGGTGTCCCCTATCATGTTTTCCGGGAATACTGATTGTTATCAACCCGTTGAGCGAAAGCTAAAAATCACACGTCAGATGTTAGAAGTGCTGTTAAAATTTCGCCATCCTGTTGGAATGATCACTAAAAATAATTTGATAGTACGTGATATCGATATTTTGCAGGAAATGGCAAAATTAAAATTAGTGCACGTAATGGTTTCCATCACAAGCCTGCGGGAAGATTTGCGTTTAAAAATGGAACCGCGGACTGTTACGGCAAAAAACAGGTTGAAAGTAATTGAACAACTTAATAAAGCTGGAATTCCTACGGGCATAATGACCGCACCTATTATTCCGGGATTAAATAGTGATGAGATCCCTCAATTGATAGAAGCTGCTGCCGATCATGGAGCGGTAACCGCTGGCTATACGATAGTACGATTGAATGGCTCCGTAAAAGATATTTTTACGGATTGGATCCACAAAAATTTTCCTGACCGTGCTGATAAAGTATTGCATCAGATTGCTGAAGTACATGGCGGAGGGTTAAACGATAGCCGCTTTGGTAAGCGAATGAGCGGAGAAGGTAAGATCGCTGAATCAATTAAACAACTATTTAAAATGGCAGTAAAAAAACATCTCTCCGGCCGTGATCGATTTGAATATGATCTTACCGCTTTTCGCAGGCCCGGTGAAATTCAACAACTGGAATTGTTTTAAGAAGCAACATTTATTTTTAGGTAACTATTTCAATTTCATACAAGGCAGTCCTTTAATTAAGAATTCGAGTCTTGTTTAAAAATATACTTTTCTGCCGGATCATGTTTACACATATCATCTTCCAAATAGGTCATTCCCAATTTTTTCAAAACATTTAGGGATGCTGCATTTCCTTTAGCAGCGAGGGCTACAATATTTTTCAGCTTCAATGTTTTAATTCCATGATCCATAATAGCTCGTGCTGATTCTGTTGCAAAACCTTTACTCCAATACTTTTCGAAAAAGCGATAACCCAGATCTATTTCATTCGCATCTGCAATAAATTTTAAACCGCACCAACCGATAAATTCATCAGTAGATTTTAAGTGAACCGCCCAACGGCCTATTTTATTCAAGTATTGGGGGAAAATAATATCTGTTAAAATGCGTTTTGCTTCTTCTAAATCTTTTACCGCACCATCACCTGTATATCTAACTACATTGGGGTTGCTATTTAAATCGATCAGCAATTGTGCATCTTCGATCTTAAATTCCCTAAAATAAAGTCGTTCTGTTTCTAATATTTTTTCCATTCTATCTGTTATCTCCATCAAACATTCTTCCTAAGCCACCCAATACACTTCCTTCTTCTTTTCCATTATTAGCGTATGCCATCATACGTCCAGCTAAACGACTTATTGGTAGGGATTGTATCCAAACAGTTCCCGGACCTTTTATTGTTGCGAAAAACAAACCTTCCCCACCGAATATTGTATTTTTTATTCCTCCAATAAATTGAATGTCGTAAGTAATATCATGCGTAAATGCCACTATACAACCGGTATCCACTTTAATTAATTCACCTGCGGACATTTTCCGTTCAATCACCATCCCACCTGAATGAACAAAGGCCATTCCATCACCTTCTAATTTCTCCATGATAAAACCTTCACCACCAAACAATCCTGTTCCTAACTTTTTTTGAAATTCAATTCCAATTGAAACACCTTTGGCAGCACACAAAAAAGCATCCTTCTGGCAAATAAGTTTTCCATTTAATTTACTTAGATCCATTGGAATTATTTTTCCCGGGTAAGGAGAAGCAAAAGAAATACGTTTTTTTAAATTACCAATGTTTGTAAACGCGGTCATAAATAAGCTTTCACCAACCAACAATCGTTTTCCGGCCGAAAAAAGTTTATCCATAAAACTACTTTGCTGCTTCGATCCGTCACCAAAAATTGTATCCATCTGGATGCCATCATCCATCATCATAAAATTACCCGCTTCTGCAATTACCGTTTCACTAGGATCAAGTTCGATCTCTACACATTGTAATTCTTCTCCTAAAATTTTAAAGTCTATTTCGTGATTGTTTCTCATAATTTTAAATATATAATCTGATTAATAATCTCTGAATTAATTAATTTTTTTATTCACAAAAACTTAACATAAATTTCACAATCATAAACATTAAAAAACTAACAAACACAGATTCGTAAATCCGTAATCATTCGTTATTAGCAGCTTACATGTTCCTTCTATACTGCCCACCCACTTCAAAAAGAGCATTGGTGATCTGTCCTAACGAACAATATTTAGTTGTCTCCATTAAGCCTTCAAACATATTTTGATTACGAATAGCAACGGTTTGCAAATCGCGCAACAATGCAGGAGCTTTATCAGCAGAACCTTTCTCCAATTCAGCAAGCATTGATATTTGATATTGTTTTTCTTCTTCAGTAGCTCGTATTACCTCATTCGGAATAATGGTAGGAGATCCTTTTGATGAAAGGAAAGTATTTACACCGATAATTGGATATTCTCCCGAATGTTTTAATGTTTCATAATACAAACTTTCTTCTTGAATTTGTCCTCGCTGATACATTGTTTCCATAGCACCTAAAACTCCACCACGTTCATTGATGCGATCAAACTCTACCAATACAGCCTCTTCCACAATGTCAGTTAATTCTTCTATAATGAATGAACCTTGCAAAGGATTTTCATTTTTTGCTAAACCCAATTCACGGTTAATGATCAGCTGAATTGCCATTGCTCTGCGCACCGATTCTTCAGTTGGCGTAGTAATGGCTTCATCATAAGCATTAGTATGAAGTGAATTACAATTATCATAGATCGCATACAATGCCTGAAGTGTAGTTCGGATATCATTAAAATTAATTTCCTGCGCATGTAATGAACGACCACTTGTTTGAACGTGATACTTCAACATTTGCGAACGCTCGTTTGCATTGTATTTTAATTTCATAGCTTTCGCCCAAATTCTGCGCGCTACACGGCCGATCACAGAATATTCAGGATCAATACCATTACTAAAAAAGAACGATAAATTAGGAGCAAATTTATTTATATCCATTCCGCGGCTAACATAATATTCAACAAAAGTAAACCCGTTGGATAATGTTAATGCAAGCTGTGTGATAGGATTTGCGCCAGCTTCAGCAATATGATAACCAGAAATAGAAACAGAATAAAAATTACGAATATTTTTTTGAATAAAATATTCCTGCATGTCTCCCATCAACCGCAACGAAAATTCCGTTGAAAAAATACAGGTATTTTGTGCCTGGTCTTCTTTTAAAATATCAGCTTGAACGGTTCCTCTTACAGAAGCTAAAGTTTCAGCCTTAATTTTTTCATACACATCCTTTGGTAAAACCTGATCACCTGTAACACCTAATAATAATAAGCCTAAGCCATCATTCCCCTGTGGCAGTTCACCTTGGTATTGAGGACGGGTAACATTTTTTTTCTTATAAATAGCATCAATTTTTTTGATCACTTCAGCCTCTAAACCATTCTTTTTAATATAAATTTCACACTGCTGATCAATTGCTGCATTCATAAAAAATCCGGCAAGAATAGCCGCTGGCCCATTAATGGTCATACTTACAGATGTTTTCGGATCAGCAAGATTAAAACCACTATATAATTTTTTTGCATCATCTAAACAACAAATAGAAACTCCGGAGTTACCAATTTTCCCATAAATATCAGGTCGTATCGCAGGGTTTTGTCCATACAAAGTAACGCTGTCAAAAGCTGTACTCAAGCGTTTTGCATCCAATCCTAAACTAACATAATGAAAACGGGTATTGGTGCGTTCCGGTCCACCTTCACCTGCAAACATACGCGTTGGGTCTTCTCCTTCACGTTTGAAAGGAAACACACCACCAGTATAAGGGAATTCTCCTGGCAAATTTTCCTGCAAATTCCATTTTAAAATATCTCCCCAGGCTTCATAACGAGGTGTGGAGATCTTAGGAATCTGAGTATGCGAAAGGGATTCGTAATGTGTTTTTATTTTTAATTCTTTATCACGAACTTTAAAAATAAAATCTTCATTTTTATATCGCTGAACTTTCTCTGCCCAGCCTTCTATTATTTTTTTATTACGTCCATCAAAACCTAATTCAATTTCGGTATATAATTTTTCTAATGAATTAACTATTTCATTTTCATAGGACAATGAGCCCGACAATGTTTTACCACCAGTTATAGGTAAAATACTATCAATCGTTTTTCTTATAGAATACAATTTCTGAGCAATTTCTTTTTGAGCATCTACCCATTTGTCATAACCACGGTTGTTCTCTGCTATCTCAGATAAATAGCGGGTTCTATGAGGAGGAATGATATATATTTTTTCACTCATCTCATCAGTAACTGCAAAATTAGATTTCAAATCAGCACCGGTTTTTTCTGCTAATTTATTTACAACTGCTTTGTACAATTTATTCATTCCGGGATCATTGAATTGCGATGCAATAGTTCCATAAACAGGAATTTCAGCATCATCCACATCCCACAACTGATGATTGCGTTTGTATTGTTTTTTTACATCACGTATGGCATCCAAAGCGCCACGCTTATCAAATTTATTTAACGCAATGATGTCTGCAAAATCAAGCATATCGATCTTCTCAAGCTGTGTAGCAGCCCCATATTCGGGTGTCATCACATATAAACTCATATCACTGTGTTCAGTAATTTCAGTATCGCTTTGCCCAATACCCGAAGTTTCCAAAATGATCAGATCATAATTTGCAGCTTTCACAATTTCAACCGCTTCCTTCACATATTTTGATAATGCTAAATTACTTTGTCGGGTTGCAAGCGAACGCATATACACACGTTCGTTTTTTATCGAATTCATACGTATGCGGTCACCAAGTAAGGCGCCACCAGTTTTGCGTTTCGAGGGATCAACGGAAATTATTGCAATGGTTTTATCTTTAAAATCAATTAAAAATCTGCGTACCAACTCATCTACTAAACTTGATTTACCAGAACCGCCAGTTCCTGTAATACCAAGCACAGGAACAACTTTTGTTTTAACAATTTGTTCAATTTCAGTGCTGAACTTTACAAACTCTTCAGGGAAATTTTCAGCAGCAGAGATCAATCTTGCAATTGATTTTACATTTTTATTTTTTAATTGTTTTACTTCGCCATTTAAATTAGCTCCGGTAGGAAAATCACACTTTTCAAGCATATCATTTATCATCCCTTGTAAGCCCATCTCACGGCCATCATCAGGAGCATAAATGCGTGTAATTCCATATTTTTGTAAAGCCTCAATTTCAGTTGGTAAAATTGTTCCTCCTCCTCCGCCAAATATTTTAATGTGGGAACAATTATTTTCTTTAAGCAGGTCATACATGTATTTAAAAAACTCATTATGCCCTCCCTGGTAGGATGTAAGCGCAATAGCGTTCGCATCTTCCTGAATGGCGCAGTCTACAATTTCTTTTACACTACGATCATGTCCAAGATGAATTACCTCCACACCGCTTGCCTGAATAATTCTTCGCATAATATTGATTGCGGCATCGTGTCCATCAAATAAAGAAGCGGCAGTAACGATCCTGATTTTATTTTTTGCTTTGTAAGGTTCTACTTTTATCATTTTCGGGAAATAAGTTTCGTTGGGTATAATTCACAAATATAACGATACGAGGTTATGTTACCAAATAGTACTTCTTTATGTAATTGAAACATCGAACTTTTTTTACTTTTAAAATTAATATTTTAGCATTTAAATTTTTTATACACAAATTCATTAGGTATTTTATAGGGCAAACGCATCTATATTTTCTATATTTTTTAGACCTTTAGGCAAAGAGCCGTAGGCTCAGTTTATTTTATAAGGATGGACTTTAGTCCATCCACTAAAGTAAGACCGACATACATAAAGAGTCGTAGGCTCGATTCATATAATTACAATATCATTCATTCCTGCGGAACTATGAATTTGAAAATATTGAGCTTTGCTAAATATAGATGCGTTTGCCCAAGCCCCCCCTTTCTTGAAAAAAAAAAATTGCAAATTAATTATTTTCGTTAGCTCCTTTTTCAGGCTTAATTCAATAAAAAAACAACGATTTGAATTTCAAATACCCCATCTCCAAAAAAAATTTAAAAATAAGTGTCGACATATACTCGAAAACACTTCACTAACACACCTATTAAACCGACCAATTTTAGAACAAAAAAAATACAACTAATTTCGCTTGAAGTTCGAAAAGGAAAACCAATGAAACAATCTGGTTTTTAGTCTTTTGAAGAAGATTTTACTACCATAAAATTTTCAATGTTATAGTAAAAAAAATGGTAACTTTAAATCTTCATTTTACGTATACGAGACAAACGCTCAATTATGAGAGGCAAGTTATTTTTATTAATAACATTTTTTTTATTCCATTTTCAATCGTACAGTCAATGTCCGGTTGCGTTTCCTGTTGACCTTTCTGCAAGTTCTTCCGCTGTTTTTAATCAATCCTATCCAACCATTGGTCCTTTAATAACCAATTGTTGCCCGAGTTTTTCTTCTGATGGAAACAGGTGTATCAAATTTAGCATTACTCTAAATCCTGGTTCCATGGGAGTTCGCTTTGAAATGAATCCCGCCCCTTCTTCTGGAGTTTACAGGATAGGATGTGGCTCAACAGCCATAAGTGTGGGATCATTTGTTTGTTTATCAGGAGCAGGTCCTCATATTTTAACTTTTTGTAATCCGGCCGACATAACATCGCTTTTTAAGATTGTTTCTGTACCCAGACCCACTGCCGGCACCGATATTTCAATTAGTCAGGGTTGTTCAAAAGTAATAAATGCAACAGGTTTTGATCCAACTACCATTATCTGGAAATCAGTGCCCAATAACGCTACCTACAATGGCTATTTATCCTGTACCAACTGCTTAAACCCAACTATCATTCCTGGGTCATCTCCACCACCTTATGTCGATTATCAAATTTGCGGCTCCCCCTCCACCAGTGGTTGTGGTCCCCTTTGTGATACTGTACGCGTGTTTTTTACACCACCTCTTTCCGTTACTATTTCCCCTCCAAATCCAATAATTTGCAATGGGCAAACTCCCAACTCCACCACTATTACTGCATTGGGATTAGGGGGATCGGGATCTTATACCTATTTATGGAACAATATTAACTCTTCCCAAAATATTACGGTGCCTTATGGATTATATACCGTTGTTCTTTCGGATGGAACTGGCTGTAATGCTACTGCATCTGTACAAGTTCAAAAATATTCTGTTCCTGTTTCCGCTAACGCTGGTGTTGACCAAACAGTTTGTTACCAATTTCCGACTGCAACCTTAAATGGTTCTGTTGCTGGCGCAAATGGCGGAACCTGGTCAGGAGGAGGGGGCGTTTTTAGCCCGAATACTTCAACACTTGCAGCAACCTATACTCCATCCCCGCTTGAATTGTCGCTTGGATTTGCCGACTTAACATTAACCACAACTGGGAATGGTACTTGTGCTGCATCCACTGATGTTGTCAGGATTAATTATAACGGATTTACAGGAGTTGTCGGAGTTTCTGTTAGTCTTTTAAGCTGTTATGGCGGATCAGATGGCGGTTTGACTGTTAGTATTGTTGGTGGAGTGCCGCCCTATACATATTCCTGGAATACCTCTCCTGCTCAAACAGCATCTACAGCCACAGGATTAGGCCTTGGTAATTATACAGTAACAATTACAAATGGTATCGGATGCACATCCACTACCTCGGCTACCATTATTCAACCTGCCCCAATTGTACTTGCCTCTTCAATCACAAATGTAACTTGCTCGGGTGGAAGCAATGGTGCAATATCCATTGCTGCATCGGGTGGCATTGGTCCATATACCTATTTGTGGCAACCTGGAAATCAGACTACACTCTCAATAAACAGCAAACCTGCTGGTACTTATTCTGTTACTGTAACTGATTCGAAAGGGTGTCAAAAATCTTCGACATATACAATTACTCAACCAAACCCTATTACAATAGCACTTACACCTACTCCGGTAAGTTGTTTTAACGGTGTTGATGGTACAGCCAATTCTGTAGTATCTGGTGGCACTTCTCCTTATGCGTATAATTGGAGTTCTGGCGCTTCATCTCCCAATGCCTCAGGTTTAGCGGCTGGTACCTATACCCTAAACGTTACTGATAATTTAGGATGTTTAGTATCAAACACGGTAATTATTACTCAACCAGCTACAGCTGCCGCAACTATATCGGTAACCAATGAAACCTGTAGCTATCTCAATAATGGAACGGCTACTGTAGTTTCTACAGGAGGCACGTCTCCATATACATATCTATGGCAACCGGGTGCGCAAACAACCGGTAGTATAAGCAATTTATCAAGTGGAACTTATACCTTAACTTCAGTTGATTCGAAAGGTTGTACCATCACTTCATTTGCAACAATTACCGAGCCTGCACCTTTAGTAATAAATTTTATTAGTCAGGTTAATGTAAGTTGTTTTGGAGGAAATAACGGCATTGTAACTGCAAGTCCGGCAGGAGGTACTCCAAACTATACTTATTTATGGGCACCCGGTGGAGCCACAACTGCAAATAGAAATAGCTTACCAGCCGGTACGTATACTGTAACTGTAACCGATTCGAAAGGATGTTCTGCAACAAATTCTGTTATAATTACTGAACCGGTAGCACCGCTTGCCATCAGCCCTACAATTACGGATGTTACCTGTAATGGGGTTACCAATGGATCTATTGTTATAGCACCTACCGGTGGGACTGCTCCGTATACCTACTTATGGCAACCGGGAAATTTAACAACTCAACAAATAAGCGGACTTGCAGCAGGTACCTATACGGTAACCGTAAAAGATTCTAAAGCTTGTCCGATTAGCTCCAACTATACTGTTAGCCAACCTGCTCCTACTTTAATTTCATTCACGCCTACTCATGTAAGTTGTTTGAATGGGAACGATGGTGCTGTTAGTTCTACACTATCCGGAGGCAATTCCCCCTTTACTTATTCCTGGAGCAATGGTGCAAACACAGCACAAATTTCAAACCTCACATCTCAAACCTATACCCTCACAGTGATTGATTTTAAAGGATGTAGCACTATTAAAACAGTGGCTATTAATCAACCTTTAGCAGTTGCTCTTAACCCTTTAATTACACATATCGTTTGTGCTGGTGGTAGCAGTGGAGCAATAGCATTATCCCCTACTGGCGGCACTTCTCCTTATACTTATCTATGGTCACAGGGAGGTCAAACTACTTCTTCGATCAGTGGTCTTACAATAGGAACCTATTCTGTTACTGTTACTGATTCGAAAGGTTGTCAAACGATCTCTAACTATACCATTACCCAACTTACGCTTTCAGTTATATTAAGCCCCTCTCATGTAACATGTTTTGGAGGAAACAATGGTTCAATATCTGCCCTTCCTTCCGGTGGCACACCTAATTTTACCTACTCCTGGTCACCTGGATCTGCTTCAACAAATTCAATTTCAAATTTAACAGCCGGAACATATACATTATCAGTTACGGATTCCAAAGGATGTATTGCAACAAGCTCTGTTACTATAACACAGCCAACTGCTGTTTCAGCAAGCAGTTCAAGTACAAATGAAACTTGTAATTACCTGAATAATGGAACTGCCACAGCTATTTCATCGGGAGGTACTTCGCCTTATACTTTTTTATGGCAACCCGCTTTACAAACCACTGGAACCATATCAAATTTATCAGCCGGAACCTATAACTTAACCGTAACCGATTCAAATGGATGTACCGCAAATACTGCTGCGATAATCACTCAACCCATTGCTTTAGCGATAGGAATAACAGCACAAACAAATGTAACTACTTGTTTTGGCGATAATAATGGTGCAATTACCGCAACTGCATCTGGTGGAACCCCAAGCTATACCTATTCCTGGATGCCCGGATCAGCCACAACAAATGCGATTGCTAATTTAACTGCCGGAACATATACATTAACCTTATTGGATCTTAACGGATGTAGTATAACCAAACCTGTTGTTATAACACAGCCATCCATCGTTTCGGCAAGCACTTCTAAAACCAATGAAACCTGTAGTTACTTAAATAATGGAACAGCCACTGTTACAGCAATTGGAGGCAGTTCACCTTATACTTATTTATGGAGCAATGGTGCAACCACGGCAGGAGTCACAAACCTCTCCTCTCAAACGTATACGGTAACAGTAACGGATTCAAAAGGATGTACGGTAAACGCACAGGCAATAATTTCTGAGCCTGCCCTGTTAGTGGCTAATTTTACAGGGCAAACAAATGTAAGCTGTTTGGGAGGAAACAATGGTATTGTTTCTGCTACACCTGCCGGAGGCACACCAAATTATACGTATTCATGGGCTCCCGGAGGAACCACTTCAGGTACCAAAAACAACCTACAAGTAGGGACTTATACGGTAACTGTTACTGATGGGAAAGGATGTACTGCAACTAATTCTATTACAATAACAGAACCTCCGGTTCTTTCAGCAAGTACTACAACTACAAATGAAACATGCAGTAATTTAAATAATGGAACAGCCACAGCAGTTCCATCCGGAGGCTCTCCTGGTTATACTTACTTGTGGAAACCAGGTTTACAAACCACAGGAACCATATCGAATTTACCAGCGGCAACCTATACCTTAATTGTTACTGACTCAAAAGGTTGTACTGCAACCACAAATTATACGATTACAGAGCCCTCAGCATTAGCAATAAACTTCACAGCACAAATAAATGTTTCAACGTGCTTTGGAGATAACAATGGTTCCGTTACTGGCAGCCCTTCGGGCGGAACCCCTGGTTATACTTATTCATGGGCACCAGGTGCGGCCACAACAGCTTCAATATCTAACTTAACAGCCAGAACATACACCTTAACTGTACTGGATAATTTAGGCTGTAGCGCGGTAAAACCTGTTATCATAACAGAGCCGACTCTACTTTCTGCTGTTGCAACTAACACTAATGAGTCTTGCAGTTACCAGAATAATGGAACTGCAACAGTAGTCGCTTCTGGAGGTACACCCGGTTCGGGCTATACATATCTGTGGCAACCTGGTGGATTAACAAGTAGTTCCATATCCGGCTTATCTGCCAATACCTATACGATAACTGCAACTGATTCAAAAGGATGCACTTCCACCACTCAGGCGATTGTTGCTGAACCTGCTGTATTAGCTGTAAATTTTTCCGGACAAACTAATGTAAGTTGCTTTGGTGGTAACAATGGTGCTATATCCTCAGTTCCATCAGGTGGAACTCCAAACTATACTTATTTATGGGTACCCGGAGGTGCAACAACAGGTAACAGAAACAATTTAACTGTAGGAACACATACGTTAACTATTACTGATTCAAAAGGATGTACAGCATCAAATTCTGTTGTTATTACAGAACCTGCTATTCTTTCGGCAAGTACAACAACCACAATTGAAACCTGCAGCTATTCCAACGATGGAACAGCAACAGTATTGGCAGCCGGTGGCAGCCCAGGTTATACGTATTCATGGCAGCCGGGTTTTCAAACCACGGTAACAAAAACGACAATGGCTTCGGGAACTTATAGCATAACTGTAAAAGATTCCAAAGGATGTAGCGTAACTGCACTTGCATTGGTCACGGAACCTCTTGTTTTGGCAATAAACTTCACTTCTCAAATAAATGTTAGTTGTAAGGGCGGAAACAATGGTTCCGTAACCGCTAGTCCAACAGGAGGAACTTCCGGCTATACATATTTATGGTCGCCAGGAGGAGCAACTACCGCAAGCAGAACAGGTCTTATCGCTGGAACATATTCTGTTACTGTTACTGATTCGAAAGGATGTATTGTAACCAAACCGGTAATTATCACCCAGCCAACATTACTCATTGCAAGTACAACAAAAACCAATGAAACCTGCAATAACCTAAACAATGGAACAGCAACAGCAACAAGTTCGGGAGGAACAGCAAGCTATACGTATTTATGGCAGCCTGGTGCTTTTACAACAAGTACTATAACAGCATTGTCGGCTGGAACTTATTCTGTAACCTCCACTGATTCAAAGGGATGTACCGCAACATCACTTGCTATCATTACTGAGCCGGCAACACTTGCTGTAAGTTTTTCAGCACAAACAAATGTAAGTTGTTTTGGCGGCAGCAACGGTACAGTTGCTGCAAACGGTACAGGAGGAACCTTAAATTACACCTATTCTTGGGCACCGGGAGGTGCTATAACAAATTCAGTATCTAATTTTACGGCAGGAACAAAAACTGTCACAATTACAGATTCTAAAGGATGTACAGCAACAAATTCTGTTGTTATAACACAACCTGCTGCAGTAATAGTTTCTGCTTTACCTACTTCCCCTACTTGTTATCAAAAGGCTGATGGTTCAATTACTGCCTCAGCAACAGGTGGTACCGGATCATACACGTATGCCTGGGTTACTCCTACGCCAGCAAGTTTAACAGGTGCAACTGTTTCTTTTACAAGAGCTGGTACTTATACGGTAACAGTAAGGGATGGAAACGGCTGCGCTAATACCAATTCCTTTATTATTGCTGAGCCTCCCCCACTTATTCTTACAATAACAACTGTAAATTCTACATGTACTTTTGCGACTGGTTCAGCATCAGTTTCAGTAACGAATGGCACTCCTCCATATTCATATCTATGGTCAACAGGAGGTACAAATAGTTCCATTATTAACTTAATGGCTGACCCATACTCAGTTATAGTAACAGATGCCAATGGATGCAAAGCAACACAATATGCAAATATAATTGATGATTTAGCTCCAACTGCAAATATTATACTAACCATGCCAAGTTGTTATGGTGGTTCTGACGGCTCAGCCACAGTAAATACAGTAGGAGGTGTTGGAACTTTTTCATACTTATGGCTTCCATCAGGTGGAACCAATGCCACTGCAACTGGCCTTTCAACAGGCTACCATACGGTTAAAGTTACAACTTCTCCAAATGGTTGTAAATCATCTGACACTGATTCTCTTCAACAACCCACACCGGTTTTATTAAGTACAAATAAAAGCAATGTGAGTTGTTTTGGAGGAAGTAACGGTAGTGGATCGGCAACCACAATAGGTGGTACACCCGGATATACCTATTTTTGGTCACCTGGTGGAACCACAGGTTCAAGTATGACTAATCGTCCTGCTGGCAATTATACTGTAGAAGTTACAGATTCAAAAGGTTGTACCCAAACAAAGCCTGTTATTATTAATCAGCCGGCTGCACCAATTTCAGTTTCTATTCCTTCTTTTACACACGTTTCCTGTTTTGGAGGTTCGGATGGAACAGCTTCAGCTACCGCTGCTACAGGAGGAAACGGAGGAGCATACCTGTATAATTGGATGCCGGGGAACATTAACGGTCAAAATGCATCTACACTTCCAGCTTCCACGTATACTTTAACAGTCACTGATTTCAGAGGATGTACAGGAACAGCTTCTAAAACCATTACAGAACCAACAGTATTAACACAAAATTTCATCAATAAAACAAATGTGAGTTGTTTTAATGGGAATAATGGTTCAGTGGCTTCAAACGCCTCCGGAGGAACCCCCGGATATACTTATTTATGGAAACCTGGAGGAGAAACTACCACATCGATAAGTAGTTTGATTGCAGGAACTGATACAGTAATTATTGTTGATCTGAAAGGATGTATTTTAAAGGACTTTGTTACTATAACTCAACCAACTCAGGTTGTAGCAAGTATATCGAGTACAAATACCACCTGTAATTATAATAATAATGGAACGGCAAAGGCCATTCGCACAGGTGGTACTCCACCGTATACTTATTTATGGCAGCCGGGTGGATTTACCACCGACTCAATATTTAATTTATCAATTGGAACATACTCCTTAACTGTTACCGATTTCATCGGATGTACTTCAAATACAACTGCTGTTATTTCAGAACCTGCCCAATTGGGAATAACCTTTGCCAACCAGGTAAACGTAAGTTGTTTTGGAGGAAACAATGGTTCAATTTCCGCTGCAGCTTCGGGTGGAACATTAAATTATAAGTATTTATGGATGCCCGGGGCGGCAACAACAAGTACGGTATCTAATTTATCAATAGGAACATTAACACTCACAGTTACGGACACAAACAATTGTATTGCACAAAACTCGGTTACACTAACGCAACCAGCGGCAGCTCTCACAAATACCCTATCGAGTACGCCTGTATCCTGTTTTGGTGGATCGAACGGTTCAATTTCGGCTATTGCTTCCGGTGGAACGGCACAATATAATTATAGTTATTTGCCTGGAAATTTGAATGGAGCTAATCCGAGTAACCTATCATCAGGAACTTATACACTTACATTAACCGACTCAAAAGGATGTTCCCTTATTGACTCAATTACCATAACTCAAGCCAGTCTTTTGGTACTTTCCACAGACAGTATTAATTCAAATTGTAGTTTTGCAAACGGTCAGGCATTGGCCTCTGTTTCAGGAGGAACGGGTTCCTATTTATATCAATGGACACCTTCCGGAGGAACCAATGCAACTGCTTCAGCATTACTTTCTGGGTCATACACTGTTTCGGTTACCGATATTAACTTATGTATTGTTACAAAAAAAGTAACTGTAAATGATAATCCTATTCCTGTAGCCACCATTTATTCAAGCAGCGATGTGAGTTGTACCGGAGGCACCGATGGCACTGTAACCGCTACTGTTTTAGGAACTTCAGGTCCTTTTACATATTCCTGGCTACCTTCGGGAGGTACCGATTCTATTGCAACGGGTTTATCAATCGGAACCTATACACTAACAGTAACCGATATTAATTTATGTCAATCGATCCCCGTTATCAGCCCGGAAATTACAGAACCTAACCCCATTTATATTAGTGTTACAACAAGCCCTTTAAGCTGTTTTGGAGGTAGTGATGGCAATGCATCAGCCATTGCATCAGGTGGCACACCGGGATATGCCTATCGGTGGTTACCTGGCGGAACAACTGGAACAAGTTTAACAAATCTTGCAGCTGCCACTTATAGTATTCAGGTTACGGATACAAATAGTTGTGTTCAAACAACACCATTTACCATAATTGGACCATCTACGTTTGTCTCTGACTCATTATCTTATACACCTGTTTCCTGTTTTGGAGGAGAAGATGGTTCTGTTACTTCCACTGCAACCGGAGGAACACCTCCTTATGATTATAATTGGATGCCGGGAAATTACAATGCACAAACCCTTTTCAACCTCACCGCTGGCACCTATACTGTTACAGTATTTGATGCGAATGGATGTAGTATCATCGATTCCATTACAGTTACTCAGCCTACTCCAATGGTACTTACCCCCTCGGGCATCAATGCAAAATGTGACCTCCCGAACGGTCAATCCTCTGTTTCTGTAACAGGAGGAATTGCTCCATATGGCTACCTATGGTCAAATGCTGGTGAAACCACAACAACAATAACTGATTTGCTTCCTGGAACCTATACAGTTTATGTTACCGACAGTAATGCTTGTCCTGCTTCAACATTTGTCACAGTTATTCCCAATCCAAGTCCGATCGCTACAATTACTGCTACCACCAATGTTGGCTGTTATGGAGGTTCTGACGGTACCGCCACTGTTGCTGTTTCGGGAAGTGCAGCTGGTCCTTTCATATACACTTGGCTACCTTCAGGTGGTACTAATTCAGTAGCAACAGGTTTAGCAGCCGGCATCTATACCGTTACAGTTACTGATGCTAATTTGTGCCAGTCACTTCCTGAAGTTAGCCCTGAAATAACGGAGCCTGCTCCTGTTTTTATTAAAATTAACAAAACTGCTGCGAGTTGTTATGGAGCGAGTAATGGTGGTGCAACTGCTATTCCATCAGGTGGTACACCGGGCTATACCTATCTATGGTTGCCAGGTAGCACAACGGGGGCAAGTGTTGCAAATCTTTCAGCTAACACGTATACTATTCAGGTAACAGATACAAACAGCTGTGTAAAAACTACACCTTTTACTATTACAGCACCACTTACACCACTTTCTGTAACTGCCTCGTTTTTACCTGTTTCCTGTTTTGGTGGAGCTGATGGTTCGGTTTCTTCTTTGGCTTCAGGAGGAACACCTCCGTATAACTATTTATGGATGCCGGGGACTCTGAATGGGCAAAATCAATCTAACCTCACAATAGGAACTTATACGGTTTCAATTATCGATTCGAAAGGCTGTTCCCTTACCGATTCGGTTATTGTTACCCAACCTACTTTGATAGTGCTTACTCCCTCAAGTATTAATTCCAATTGCAGCCTTGCAAATGGTCAAGCTTCTGTTTCTGCAACAGGTGGAGTCGGCTCCTATTTGTATCAATGGTCTCCAACCGGAGGAACTAATTCAACTGCCACTGCTTTGCTTTCCGGGCCATATTCTGTTTTAGTAACAGACAATAATTTATGTGCTTCCACTATTTCTGTAACTGTTAATGATAATCCAAGTCCAATCGCAACTGTTACAGCAACAACAAATGTAAGTTGTAATGGAGGTACTGATGGTACAGCGTCTGCTATCGCTTCTGGAACTTCAGGTCCATTTACATACTCCTGGCAGCCCTCAGGTGCTACCGGTTCAATCGCTACCGGCTTGTTACCTGGTACATATACAGTTACAGTAACTGATGCTAATTTATGCCAGTCCATGCCGGTAATAAGTCCTGTAATTACAGAACCTACGCCAATTTCAATAACGGTTACCACAAGCACCATGAGCTGTTTTGGTGGAAGTAATGAAACTGCTTCCGCAAATGCAACAGGTGGCACACCTGGTTATACCTACCAATGGTTACCTAGCGGAACATTGGGCTCGACCATTACTAATCTTTCTGCAAACACATATACAATACAGGTTACAGATTTAAACAGTTGTCTACAAACGGAACTTTTTACAATTTCTGAGCCCACAAAATTAACTACTTCAATTTCAACAACAGTGAATGTTAGTTGCTTTGGAGGAAATAATGGTGCTGCTACAGTAACTGCAGGTGGAGGCACTCCGGTATATGGTTATAATTGGTCACCTACTGGTGGCAACGGCCCAACCGGGACGGTTCTGGCTGCTGGTACTTATACTGTAACTATTACTGACTTAAACGGTTGCATAACTAAAGATTCTGCACTAATAACTCAACCTTCTCAAGTACTTTCGGCAACAAGCACCATATTCCCTATTACTTGTTTCGGATTAACTGATGGGATCACAACAATAATTCCTGCTGGTGGAACTCCTGGTTTTTCCTACCAATGGAGTCCTTCTGTATCAACCAGTGCGACAGCTTCCGGACTTTCTGTTGGAAATTATAATATTATAGTTACTGATACCAATAGCTGCCAAACAAATTTATCAATTTCCATTTCGCAGCCAGCTGTTCTTGGAGGTTCACTTGCTTATGTTAATCCTTCATGTAATTTATCAAATGGTTCCATCACCCCTCAAATATCTGGTGGTACATATCCTTACACTTATTTATGGTCACCGGGGGCTGCTACCACTTCCGGAATTAATGGTTTAGCCCAGGGAACCTATAGCGTTCAAATAACGGATGCCTTAAATTGCAGTTTATCTTTATCTGCAACTCTAACCGACATTCCTGTGCCAATATTAGCAGTTTCCTCAATTGGTCATGTATCCTGTTTTGGAGGAAATGATGGTACTGCAACTATAAGTATATCACAAGGAACAGCACCATATACAATAAACTGGTCACCTTCAGGTGGCAACAATTTAATTGCATCTTCGTTAATAAGTGATAAATACACGGTAACAATAATTGATGCATCAGGATGTGTAATGTCGGATAGTGCAATTATAACTGAACCCACACCTATTGATCTTTCCGCTCTTTCTGTTACCGATGTTTTGTGCAATGGAGGAAATACAGGTTCTATATCAGTTTCACCAACTGGTGGTACCGGGTCATTATATACCTATTCCTGGGCTCCGGTCAGCTCAAGTGCATCTACTGTGAGTAATCTTACTATAGGGACCTATACGTTGAATGTTATGGATCAAAACAGTTGTATATCAGCCATTTCTGTTAACATTACACAGCCAACATTATTTTCTTCTACAATTGATTCTATTAAAAACCCAACCTGCTTTAATGGATATGGCAGCGCAGCAGCAATTGCATCCGGAGGTATTCTTCCTTATTCTTATTCATGGACACCTTCTGGCGACTCAGTGAGTGCTGCAAATAATCTAAAAGCCAATTCTTATACTGTTACAGTTACCGATGCAAATGGATGTATTACCAGTAATAGTGTATTATTAACCCAACCTGCCCAAGTGATAACTTCAGCCGGGTTGAATGATACTGTATGTAAGGGTCAAACGGGCTTACTTACAGCAACAGCGACAGGAGGACTTGGTAATTACTATTACGGATGGCAACCTTCAGGTGCCATCACATCGGGAACATTACCTATCACTCCTATTAGTGATGTTACCTATACTGTAGTTGCTTATGATCAGATAGGATGTGCAGGTACTGCAGCCATTACTAATGCAATTGTCTATACTTTAGATACTTTAAGTGTTCATGCATACGCCACATCTCCAATATGCCCTGGACAAAGTTCTGTTGTATATGTTGAAACACTTGGCACAACAGGAACACTCACTTATCAATGGAATAATAATTTAGGTACCGGGCCGGGAGTTTATCTTGTTACACCTGCCACTCCAACAATGTATATTGTCACAGTAAGTAATGTATGCAGTTCTGTTACCGATTCGGCAGGTATTCTTTTTAATCCGCCTCCAACAATTGCTTTAACTTCTGATACCAGCGCATTATGCGTTCCGGGAACAATTCAATTTTTTGATAATTCTGTTACCGGAAACCCTAATGATCCGATCACTACCTGGAGTTGGAATTTTGGTGATGGAACAACATCAACAATTGAGGATCCTCCTCATTCCTATACCATACCTAATGATTATCAGGTTACACTAACAGTTACAACTTCCGGTGGATGTACCAATAGCACATCAACTCCATTAATTATTAATGGTCATCCCTTCCCGGTGGCAGCATTTACACTTAGTTCAACTGCACTTGAGTTACCTTATGATGTGTTGATAAGCAATAATCAATCTACAGGAGCAAGCACCTATAACTGGAATTTTGGAGATGGTGAAACATCCACTCTTAAAAGCCCGAAATATTTATATACATCAATTGGAATATATCAGGTAACACTTATTGCTATGACCAATTATGGATGTTTAGATACAGCTTACTCCGAGGTTACAACAAATGCTGAAGTTAAGTTTCCGAGTGCATTTACACCAAACCCGGATGGCAGTTCGGGAGGCTTTTTCGATTTAAATAGCATGGACAATGATATATTCTTCGCTTATACCTCTGGCGTAATTGAGTATAAATTAGAAGTTTACAATCGCTGGGGCGAAATTATTTTTGCAACAGAAGATCCAAAAGAAGGTTGGGATGGTTATTATAAAAATCAATTATGTCCACAAGATGTGTATATTTGGAGAGCATTTATTAAACTTAATAATGGAAAAGTATTTAACAAAAATGGAAACCTTACGCTTCTAAGATAAGTAATAAGTAATATTTGAAACTCATACTTAGGAGACCAAAAGTTCTATTTTCAGTTTAACATTAAATATTAAGTATTACATATTAAATATTAAGTATAAAGTATTACATATTAAATATTAATTTATGAAACCAAAAGCTTTATTTATAGCAATTATATTACATTTTATTTTTTACATATTACCTATTAATTCCTATGCTCAGATAACGTCACGTCAGGAAAAACAACTTTTAACTAAAGCTGATAAAGCATACGATAATAGCGATTACCTGGGGGCTTTAAAAATATATGAAACACTATACAATTTAGACAGCTCCGATAACGAAACCAATTTCAAACTTGGTGTTTGTAATTTTGAAATAAAAAAATTCAGAAAAAATTCTAAAAAATATTTTGAGAAAGTACCACCTTCTGACTTTCCAGAGGTTAATTATTATCTTGGAAAACTAAATCATTTATCCAAGCAATTTGAACGCGCTATTTATTATTTTAATCAATACAAATATTTTGGTGGTGACAATGAATTTTCGAGAAAAGAAATTGATGACCTAATTGAAAAATGTCATACAGCTTTGTTGTTTGAAACTACCGAAGACAAAACTATTTTAATTAATAACATCGGAAACATTGTAAATTCAGAGTTTGGCGATTATGTTCCTTTAATTCCGGCTGATGAAAAATTTATGATTTTCACTTCCAGAAGAAAAAATGCTGTATGGCAGAAAACAGATCCATTAGGTGACTATTTTGAGGATATTTACATTTCGAGAAAAGATAGCAGTTCTAATTGGGGGACTCCAACAATGCTTGATACTAATATTAATACTGCTGTTCACGATGCTTGTACCGGGTTGTCTGCAGATGGCGAAAAACTACTTATTTATCGTACAAGTAAAGATCTATTAAGTGGCGATATTTACGAAAGTTTTTATAGTAATAATGTGTGGTCTAATCCCGAAGCTATTGGTACGATCGTTAATTCACCAAATTATCTAGAAACCAGCGCCTGCTATTCTCCTGGGGGGGATATCATTTTCTTTTCAAGTAACCGACCAGGAGGTTACGGTGGCAAAGATCTATACTCCGTTAGAAAATTACAAAATGGGAAATGGGCGAAACCATTTAATTTGGGAGCTTCAATTAATACAGAATACGATGAAGACGCTCCATTCGTGCATCCTTTAGGTAATACATTATTTTTTAGTTCCGAAGGCCATAAAAATATGGGCGGTTACGATATCTTTAAATCAAATTTTGATGGATCCGGTAATTTTGAAGCACCAATAAATTTAGGCAGCCCAATAAATACAGTTGATGACGATATATTTTTTGTAATGAATACGGATGCTTCCAAAGGGTATTTATCATCCGAAAGAGAGGGAGGATTTGGTTTACAGGACATTTACAGTGTTTCATTCCCCGTTACAGCACCATCTTTAAATATTTATAATATCCATGTGGTGGATGAAACCAGCTCAGTTATTAAAGATGCGGAAGTTAAACTAATTAATTTGGAGAATGAATCAACTTATGGAATATACAAACCAAACGACAGAACAGGAAAAGTATTGATCATCTCACCAAAAAATAAAGAATACCGCATTATTATTGATTCTCCCGGATATGAGCGATTTGTTAGCAATTCGGTTTTAGATACTGATGTAAACATTTTGTATAAACTTACTAAATTGAAATAGTAGTTAATCACCTCTTCAATCCTTTATGTATAAGGTGTTTGACAAAACAGGAAGATGTGAGATTGATGTAAAAAGAAAAAGAAGATGAAAAAAATATTATACAAATATAGCAAGAACAAACTTTCCTTCTTCAGCATCTCCCCAGGAGAAATGATTAAGAGAAGTGGATTAGGTTTAATGTCAGGCCTTTTTTTCTTAATGATCCTTTTTAACACAACTAACGTAAAAGCGCAGGATATGCACTTTACTCAATTTTTTTCATCTCCACTATACCTTAACCCTGCATTTACAGGTGCTGGTGTTTGTTCACGATTTTCTACCACCTATAGAAATCAATGGCCGGGAATTTCTAAAACATATAAATCATATTTACTTTCTATGGATCATTATATTCAGCAGTACAATTTAGGGGTTGGGCTGCTATTTGGTAATGATGCTGCCGGAAGCGGGGATTTGAAAACTACAATAATAAATCCAATGTTTGCTTATGAAGTAAAAGTAAATAGAAATTTTTCAATGAGATTTGGTGTTCAGCCCGGCTTTGGATTAAAAAGTATCAACTTTAATGCATTATTGTTTGGAGATCAGATAGCACGTGGAGGGAACGTTGCTACCATTGAAACACCAACTCAAACAAAAACTTATTTTGATATTGGTGCAGGTGCATTATTTTATTCCAGAAAATATTGGATAGGCTCATCCGTTTATCATCTTACCAGACCGGATGTAGCATTGATGGGCAATGGAGACGGTATATTACCTATTAAATACAGTATACATGGTGGAGCCAAATACGCCTTCAATCCAAAAGAAAGAAATCTTTATGAACAAAGATCTATTTCTCCAGCCTTTAATTATCGCGGACAAAAAGAGTTTGATCAGTTTGATATTGGATTTTATTTTACGCAATACATTGTAAATATAGGTATTTGGTACAGAGGTATTCCTATAATAAAAGCTTACAAAAGTGGATATAGCAATAATGATGCTGTAGCAGTTATCATCGGTTTAAAAACAGATCGATTGAATATCGGGTATAGCTATGATATTACCATTTCGAAATTAAACAATCTTGCTCAAGGGGCTCATGAAATAACGCTGTCATACCAATTATGTAAATTCAAAAAGAAAAAGAAATCACGTATAATTGTGCCTTGCCCTAAATTTTAACCTGAAAAAGATTCTTTTATGTGAGTTTGAAAATTGTTTTTTTGAAATCACTTTACGATAAAGCCCTTTTTTTATTCATGTCTCCTTAATTCCATTGCTGCATCATTGATCGATATGTCCATATTGCTGTATTCTTTTTGTTTCTTTCTCAAAAGCTCATTGCCACCCTTTTACCTAACAAATCATTCCCCTAACTTTCAATACATCATTTTTTATCACTAAGGGCAGGAATAAAGTAACCTTATATTGCAAAATTCGTATATCAAATTCGGCTTATTCAATTATGAATAACATCATTTTTTTACACTATAAAATTGAATATTGATTTCAATTTTTTGCAAATGGTTATTGTATAAATGAAAAAACGATTACAACTATTTTTTATTGGTGTTTTTCTGAGTTTTTCTTCTGCCATATTTTCCTCACATATTGTAGGAGGTACCTTAACGTATGTTCACAATGGTGGCTCCAGTTATACGATAACACTAAAATTATTCCGGGATTGTAGCCCCAATCCCAGTAAGGCTGCATTTGACCCATCGGTACTAATAACGGTTTTAGGTTACAACGGTGCTCTCTTTTCACCTACTAAAGATATTAATATGTCCCTGGGAGCGGTTACTTTAATTCCTCCAATTCTTCCACCTTGCGCTATTGCCCCAAATCCAATACCTTGCGTGCAACAGGGTGTTTATATTAAAACAGTATCGCTCCCTCCTACCCCCGGTGGGTATCATTTATATTGGCAGAGGGCAGCTAGAAATGTAGCAATAAACAATTGCAAGGTTGATCCAACCAATTGCCTTTGTCTTACATTTCCCTGTGGTAATTCATGTATTGGTTCAAGTTTTGATGCAGACATACCGGGTGAGTCTGTACTTTGGGGTGAAGATTTTAAATTGCCCGATAATACAACTGTGGATGTAGGTTCTACAGCATGGACCATTGCAGCAGTAGGTACTTTTGCATCACCGGCCAGTGCATCGGTAAAAACAATTATAAATGGCAATAAGGTGTTTGAAATTACAGGAGCTAACAATGCGCAAAAAACATGGATCTCTCAACTAATTCCTATTTCTTCCTGCCCTTCTGTTAACTTGACGGTTGATCTATCCCAGACAGGGAACCTGGTCGCTACTGATTCCATATTTGTTTATTATAGGCTTAATGGAGGGCCACTCACTTTATTTCCAATCAACGGTAAGATACAGGGTATTTTTTCTCCTACAGTTGCCAGTAAGGTAGGCATTTCAGGTAGTACAGTTCAAATCGTTATTCGTGTTCATTATGCATTGGTTTCCAACGCCAGTAAAGTCTACCAATTCGATAATGTGCTTGTTTCCTGCAGTGATTTTGCGCCAAACAGCAACCCGGTTTTTACTCTTTTTCCTCCTATTTTTGTTTGTGCCGGACAACCATTTTCTTTTGATCATTCAGCAGTTGATGCAAATGGAGATTCACTGGTATATTCCCTTTACACACCTTATAACGGAGAGAATGGCCCCAGTTATTCACTCACGCTCCCTCCGGCTGTTTTAGATCCTACATTTTCAGGAAACACAGCAGTATTTACCCCTATTGTATGGCTTCCCGGGTATTCTGCTGCCAATCCACTCGGAGGGCCACCGCTAAATCTTAATCCATCAACCGGCTTATTAACGGGTACTCCGCCCATGATCGGAAAATTTGTTGTTGGCGTAAAAGTGAAGGAATATCGCAATGGGGTTTACTTAAGTCAAACACTTCGGGATTTTCAATTTAATGTAGTGAATTGCCCATCACCTCCACTGCCGGTTGCAGGTGCTAATATTGCAGTAAATCAAGGATGTGTTGGCCAAATTTCAGCGAATGGCTACATTGAATCTACTATTACCTGGAACTCAATTTATCCGGGTACTTTAGGTGCTTATAACAATTACTTATCTTGTACCTCTGGATGTATAAGCCCAACGGCTACAGGACAGGTTGGAGCGCCACCATATATTGATTATCAAATTTGTGGTATGTCGGCCTCCTGCCTTCCAATTTATATTTGTGATACTGTACGGGTCACTTTTCATACTACTCTTTCAGCATCTATTGTTCCTCAAAATCCAGTAATTTGTGTCGGACAAACTTCCACACCTATCACTGCTACTGGAAGTGGTGGTACCCCACCCTATACATATCTGTGGAATAACATTAACCCTTCCCAAACGATTCTCGTAGGAACCGGAACCTATACTGTTAAAGTTTCAGACGCATCCAACTGCCCGCCATCTTATGCTTCAGTTACCGTCACCTCTTATTCTGTTGCTGTTTCTGCCAATGCAGGGCCGGATAAAACGGTTTGTAAACAAAATCCAATTACAAGTATAAGTGGCTCTGTTACCGCTGCAATTGGTGGAGTATGGACAGGTGGCGGAGGTACATTCAGCCCAAATAATACTTCACTTTCAGGTTCAACCTATTCTCCAACAACGGCTGAATTAGCCACCGGTTTTGCCGATTTAACTTTAACTACAACAGGGACGGGAACCTGTCCTGTAGTTTCTGATATTGTCAGAATTAATTATGTGGCATTTACAGGAACCGTTTCCTTCACTAAAACTCCTGTAAGCTGCTTCGGAGGTAATGATGGTTCCGCAACTGTAAGTATTACAGGAGGTACTCCAACCTATACGTATTCCTGGAACACTGCCCCGGCACAGTTGAGTGCAACAGCAACAAACCTTAGCCTGGGCACATATTCAGTAACAGTTACAAATGGTATTGGTTGTACTTCAACAAATTCCGTTACTATTATCCAACCTTCACCAATTGCTTTAGCTTCGTCCATTACAGACGTATCCTGTTCAGGGGCCAATACTGGCTCGGTTTCAATAACCCCAAGCGGTGGAACAGGCCCTTATACCTATTTGTGGCAACCGGGGAATCAAACAACCTCATCAATAAGCAGTAAACTTGCAGGGACCTATACCGTAACCGTAAAAGATTCCAAAACCTGCACGCTCACATCAACGTATGCAATTACCCAACCTTCAGCAATTGCAATATTACTAACGCCTACAGCTGTTAGTTGTTTTGGTGGAACCAGCGGAACAGCCAGTTCAATAGTTTCAGGAGGTACACCTCCTTATACCTATAATTGGAGTTCCGGGGCTACCTCTCCAAATGCAACAGGGTTACAAGCCGGTACATTTACTTTAACAGTTACCGATTATAAAGGGTGTTTGGCATCTAATTCTGTTACAATTACACAACCTACTGCAATTATCGCAAGTACTGCTATAACCAATGAAACCTGCTATTCTATGAATGATGGAACAGCTACAGTAACAGTTTCAGGTGGAAACCCCGGGTATACTTTTCTGTGGAGTAATGGTTCAACGACCTCACAGATCTTAAATCTCAGTCCTCAAACATATTCGTTAACGGTCACTGATCAGAAAAGCTGCACGGCAACCGCATTTGCAACAATCACAGCGTCCGGGCTTTTAACAATAAATTTCATTAGCAAGGTAAATGTCAGCTGTTTTTCAGGAAATGATGGTAGTGTAACAGCCAATCCTTCGGGGGGTACCGCCAACTATACTTATTTATGGTCTCCCGGAGGAGCAACTGCAGCCACTAATACAAATTTAACTCTTGGAACATATACTGTTGCAGTTACTGATTCGAAAGGATGTACTACAACAGATCTTGTAACCATAACACAACCATTGACTCCGCTTTCTACTTCGGCTTCAGCCTTACCCGCGTCTTGTTATGGAGAAAATGATGGTTCAGTTTCCGCTTCGGCAACAGGTGGTACAGGTACTTATACCTATTTATGGACACCCGGGAATTTAACCGGACAAAACATTCCAAACCTCAGCGCAGGAACCTATACAGTTACCGTGACTGATTTAAACGGATGTTTAGCAACAAATTCAGTGACGGTAGCTCAACCTGCTCAAATAGTGCTTACTACTGCCAGTGTTAATTCCGACTGTGGACAACCTAACGGACAATCTTCTGTTTCTGTATCTGGAGGATTTTTTCCATATACATATCTCTGGTCTCCTTCAAGCGGAACAGATGCTGTGGCTGCCGACTTAATATCTGGCGCGTATACTGTTTTAGTAACCGATTCCACAGGTTGTACGGCAACACAATTTGGAAATGTGAGTGAAAATTCCGCTCCAACTGCGAATATCCATTCAGTGGTCAATGTAAGTTGCTATGGAGGTTCAGATGGTTCTGCTAAGGTTGCGGTATCGGGTGGGATCGGTACTTATACCTACTCATGGATGCCATCGGGTGGGAATGATTCAATTGCAACCGGCCTTGCAGCCGACTCCTATACTGTTACAGTAAAAGGTACCAATGGTTGTAAAGCGCTTGCAACAATCAATCCGGGCATTACAGAACCGCTGCCGATATTAATAACTATTACAAAAAGTACAGTAAGTTGTTTTGGAGGTAATGATGGAACAGCCTCCGCCACTGCATCAAGTGGCACTCCGGGTTATACCTATCAATGGTTGCCAAGCTTAACAATGGGATCAGGCATAACTAATCTTTCCGCTAATACATATACAGTGCAGGTTACAGATTCCAAAAATTGTATGCAAGCAATGCCGGTAACGATTTCAGAGCCCTTAAAACTGAATGCAACTATTTCATCTTCCACAAATGTAAGTTGTTTTGGTGGCACTAATGGAACGGCAACTGCAACAGCAAACGAAGGCACACCTGTTTACTATTATAACTGGCTTCCTTCGGGTGGCAATGGGAATACAGGAACGGCTTTAGCCATGGGAACATACACTGTAACAATAACTGATAGTAAAGGATGTACTGATACAAGCTCTGTAGCAATAACTCAACCAGGTCAAGCGCTTTCAGCAATAAGTACTGTGTCTGCCTCAAGCTGTTTCGGAGGGGCGAATGGTACTGCCAGCATAACTCCTATCGGTGGAACACCTTCCTATTCCTATCAATGGACACCTGCAGTGTCAATAAATGATACTGCTTTTGGCCTTTCTCCCGGAAATTATATTATTTTAGTGACAGATACCAATAACTGCCAGAAAAACATTGCTCTGAGCATAGCCGAACCTTCCGAAATCATTGGAAGACTGGTAACTATAAACCCTTCCTGTCTCTTATCAAATGGGTCTATTTCATCACAAGTATCGGGAGGTACATTACCCTATACTTATTTGTGGTCCTTCGGAGCCGCCACAACCTCGGCAATAACCGGTTTAGGGTCAGGAGCCTATAATTTACTTGTTACTGACGCATCCAATTGCTCCATATCCTTATCTGCAGATCTGAGCATTTTGCCGGGACCATCAATCGCTGTTTCCACTAAAAACAATGTTTCCTGTTTTGGAAAAAATGATGGCTCAGCCACCATCACTATTTCACAAGGTACATCACCATATACAATCAACTGGACTCCTTCGGGTGGGAATAATTTAACCGGGACTTTATTATCCATTGGTACTTATACTGTTAGCGTAACGGATGCCATTGGATGCCAAACATCCGACAGCTTAACAATAGACGAACCAACGCCAGTTGATGTATCTATTTCTTCAATAACAGATGTTTTATGTAATGGAGGAAATACAGGTACTATTTCCGTTGCAGCAACGGGAGGTACCGGACCTCTTTATACTTATTTATGGACACCAAGCGGCTCAACTTCATCCACCGCTATTGGTCTTACTATTGGGACTCATACGGTGAATGTAATGGATCAAAATAATTGCCCGAAAGCAATTTCAGCAACAATTACTGAACCTACCTTACTTTCAAGTTCTATCGACACTGTTATACATGCTACCTGCTATGGTGGTACTGGAAGTGCTACGTTGCTTACATCCGGAGGGGTATCCCCGTATAGTTATTCCTGGTCATCACCTGCTGTTGGACAAACAGGGACTGAAGCAAACAATCTTAGCGCAGCCTTATATACTGTTACAGTTACTGACACAAACGGATGTGCCGCAACTATTCCTGTGATAATAAAACAACCCTTACAGATCATAACACAAGCGGCAGAAAATGATACACTTTGTCTTGGACAAACGGGAAGCCTTGCAGCAAGCGCTAATGGAGGAGCGGGGAATTATTATTACGCATGGCAACCTTCCGGTGCGATCACTTCAGGTACATTACCAATTACACCTACAAGTAATATTACTTATACCGTAGTTGCTTTCGATCAAATTGGGTGTGCAGGAACTCCTGACTCAATTACTGCTATTGTTTATAATTTAACGGGAGCAAATGTTCAGGCAATAGGCACCTCTCCTATTTGTCCTGGTCAAAGTTCTTTTGTATATGTTGAAACTTCCGGAATAACAGGACCTCTTACCTACCAATGGAATAATAATTTAGGTACACAACCGGATGGTTACATGGTCACACCTACGCAGCCTACAACGTACATTGTTACGGTGAGTAATATGTGTGGTTTATCTGTTGCCGATTCAGTGGAGGTGCTTTTTATTCCGCCACCTACACTTGTTTTAACATCTGATACAAATGCATTATGTGTACCCGGATCCATGCCATTTTTTGATAATTCAGTTGCAGGAAATCTGGAAGATCCCATCACCATGTGGAATTGGAACTTTGGGGATGGAACAACCTCCCTGGAAGAGGATCCCGCGCACACTTATAACCAATCGGGGACATTTCATGCAACTTTAACTGTGAGTACTTCTGGTGGTTGTACCTCAAATAATTTAACAGCACCATTAATGATCACAGCGCATCCTGTTCCTACTGCCGCATTCTCTGTTAATTCCACAGATCTTGATCTTCCTTACGATGCTTTGATCCTAAATAACCAATCAACGGGAGCCAATTCATATTATTGGAATTTTGGAGACGGAGCAACTTCTACAGTTTTTAACCCTCAAAAAATATATACTTCAGTTGGTGTTTTTCAAGTACAGCTTATTGTTATGACTCAATTCGGATGCGTTGATAGTGCATTTTCTGAAATAACAACAAGTACCGATGTAATATTCCCTAACGTATTCACCCCCAATCCCAATGGGTCGCAGGGAGGAAATTACGATATCAACAGCCTTAATAATGATGTATTCTTCCCTTATGCTTCCGGAGTAATTGAATTTAAAATTGAAATATTTAATAGATGGGGCGAAGAAATTTTCGAATCATTAGATATTAAACAAGGTTGGGACGGCTATTACAGAGGACAACTATGTCAAGGAGATGTTTACATTTGGAAAGCATACATTAAACTGAACAATGGGAAAACATTTCATAAAAATGGGGATGTTACAATTCTTAGAAATTAAATAAAAAATACCAAAAATGATGGTGTCCATTCCTGCTATTGCTTCCTGACAAACTCTACCACTACCTTATTTTTTTCTTCGCAATTTCGAATTTTCCTTAAATTTATTATTAATTTTAAACGTCAATAAAAATTGGCAATTCATTTTTTACAAACACGACCAAAAACAAAAAATAGTAACCTTGTACTCACAAAAATCGTATATTCACTATAATTGTAATAAAATAGAAATTTATGGGAACTAAAATACTTTCCATGATTTTATTTTTTGTTAAAACCCATACTATCTTTTGCTTTTAGCCAAATTGCAGTATTGTAAAAAATAATAGTTTGGAATAAGTTCCAAAAAAAAATTGCAACGTATTATCTTGTTTTTGCATCTAAGCAATGATAATAATATTTTTCGCAAAAGAATTTTATGAAAAAACTACTACAAATATTCTTCTTGTGTGTTTTTTTGAGCATTACATCTGATGCGTTTTCTACGCATTTAGTTGGTTCAACCTTAACTTACGTTCATACCGGTGGATCAAATTATAGCGTAAAACTTATAATGTATCGTGACTGTGCAGCCGGTAATTCCGGATTTGCGGCAACCGAAACTGTAACAATAGGAGGATATGATGGCACGCCAAGTAGAAACCTTGTTTTAAATCAGTTGGGATCTGATAACACACTTGCTCCTATTCTTCCTCCATGTGCTATTGCACCCAACCCGGTACCTTGTGTACAACAGCGCATTTATACAGGAACAGTAATTCTCCCTCCAAATCCGGGAGGGTATCATTTATACTGGGAAAGTGCAGGGAGAAATTTTACAATAACAAATATTGTCAATACTTGTGTGTCCTGCATTAATTCCTGTCTCTATACCTATATCCCTGGGAATTCAGTTATGTGGGGTGAAAGTTTTATTTTACCCATTGGCACAACAAACGATCCTGCCCCCGCCCCTACAGCATGGAGTAGCGTTGCTTTGGCCAGTACTGCTCCTGTTGCTCCCGCCCCCGTTGCAAATGTGCAAAATGCTGCTGTTGTGGCAAATGTACCGAGTAATCTTTTTCGGGTTACAGGTTCTAACAATGGTATTGCAATATGGACCTCCCAAGTAATTCCTATTTCTTCTTGTCCTTCTGTTAACTTAAGTGTTGATCTATCGCAAACAGGGGCTTTGGTAGCTGCTGATTCCATACTTGTTTATTACAAATTGAACGGAGGTCCATTAACCTTATTTACCGGTGGCGCAATTAGTGGTGCTTTTACTCCTGTCACTGTAAGTAAATTAGGAATTGCCGGAACTAACGTTCAGATAATAATTCGGGTTCATTTTGCTTTAGCATCAACCGCTACTAAAATATACCAATTCGATAATGTGCTTGTTTCCTGTAATAATTTTGTGGCAAACAGTAATCCTGTTTTTACGCTTTTACCTCCTATTCTTGTTTGTGCCGGACAGCCGTTTACTTTTGATCATTCGGCAACAGATGCTGATGGAGATTCGTTGTCATATTCCTTGTACACTCCTTATGATGCTAACAACGCTGGTGTTGGTGGGGGGGCTCCAGTACCTGGAGGAGGAGCAAAAAAACCAACCTTTCCGGGAGGAAATACCATCGCCTTTACACCCATTACCTGGCAACCGGGATACTCTGCAACCAACCCACTTGGAGGAACCCCACTCAGCCTTAATCCATCGACCGGCCTGCTATCCGGAACCCCACCTATGCTTGGACAGTTTTTAGTTGGTGTAATGGTAAAGGAATACCGTAATGGAGTTTACATGGGCCAAACAATCAGAGATTTCCAGTTTAATATTGTGAATTGCCCACCTCCTCCACCTCCTTTTGCCGGTACCAATATTGCGGTGGATCAGGCATGCAACAGAAATCTTTCAGCAACAGGTTTTATTGCATCAACTGTTAACTGGACTTCTGTGTATCCTGGTGCATTGGGAGCATATAATAGTTTTTTGTCATGTACCTCGGGATGTATAAACCCTGCTGCTACCGGTGTACCAGGAGCACCACCTTATGTAGATTATCGAGTTTGCGGTATGTCTGATGCCTGCGTTTCGGTTTTTGTCTGTGATACGATAAGAGTTTCTTTTAATCCAACTCTTGGTGTAACAATTAATCCGCAAATCCCTGTAATTTGTAATGGACAAAACAATGTAACAATCACAGCTATTGGAAATGGCGGAACTCCTCCTTACAATTATTTATGGAATAATGTTAATCCTTCACAAAGTATTCTTGTAGGAAATGGAACCTATACCGTTAAACTAATGGATATTACCGGCTGTCCTTCGGCTACTGCTACTGTAACAGTTACCTCTTATACCGTTAATGTTTCAGCCAATGCGGGTTTGGATAAAACAGTATGTAAACAAAATCCAATTACAACTTTAAATGGTTCTGTTGCAGGTGCAAATGGTGGTATTTGGTCCGGTGGCGGAGGAATATTCGGTCCCACGAATACAACGCTTTCGGCAACCTACTCTCCCACTCCTGCTGAATTAACCGCAGGCTTTGTTGATCTGACATTAACTACAACCGGGAGTGGCGCCTGTCCTGCCGCATCTGATATTGTTAGAATTAATTATATAAATTTTACAGGAACTGTTTCTTTTACTCAAACCCCGGTAAGCTGCTTTGGGGGTACTGATGGTTCAGCAACAGTTAGCATTGCCGGAGGTATGCCTACCTATACTTATTCCTGGAACACCTCACCGGCACAATCCACGCCAACTGCAACCAACCTGGCCATGGGTACCTATAGCGTAACAATTTCAAATAGCTTGGGATGTACTTCCATAAATCCCGTTACAATTACTCAACCAACACCACTTGCCCTAGGCTCAGCAATTACTCATGTATTGTGCTTTGGGGGGAACAATGGCTCCATTTCAATAAGCCCAACAGGGGGCACAGGGCCTTACACTTATTTATGGAGCAATGGCAGTACTGCTTCACTGATCTCAAATCTTACAGCCCAAAGCTATACGGTAACTGTGAAAGATTTTAAAAACTGTCCGATAACCTCAACCTATACCATTAATCAACCTTCTGCAATTTCTATTTTGCTAACACCTGCACATGTTAGTTGTTTTAACGGCAGCAATGGTACAGCCAGTTCCACCGTATCGGGTGGGACCTCGCCCTATAATTATAATTGGAGTTCAGGAGCTACCTCTCCCACTGCATCCGGCTTACAGGCAGGAGCAATTACTTTAACAGTTACTGATATGTTGGGATGTTTTAAATCTAATTCAGTTACTATAACTCAACCCACAGCAGTTTTAGCAAGTACACTAAAAACAAACGAGACATGCAGTAATTTAAATAACGGATCTGCAACGGCTGTAATTTCGGGAGGTACCCCGGGATATACTTTTTTATGGCAACCCGGAGCTTTAACAACAAATACCATCTCTAATTTATCAAGCGGAAATTATACCTTGACAGCTAAAGATTTGAATGGTTGCCAGGCAACCACTTTTGCACTTATTACAGAACCTGCACCTTTAACTATAAATTTTATTAGCCAGGTAAATGTAAGTTGTTTTGGCGGAAATAATGGCTCTGTAATTGCAAGCCCTGCGGGAGGAACAATAGCCTATACCTATTTATGGAGCAATGGAGCAACTACCTCTCAAATTTCAAATCTCAGCGCTCAATCTTTTTCGGTAACAGTTACCGATTCAAAATTATGTAGTACCACCAATTCGGTTGTTATAACCCAACCTACAATAGTTACTGCCAGTGCAACAAGTACTAACGAAACCTGTACTTCTCTTAATAATGGAACTGCAACAGCAATTCCTGCCGGAGGTACTCCCGGTTATACCTATTTATGGCAACCCAGTTTACAAACAAGCCTGAGCGCATCCAATTTATCTGCCGGAACTCATTCCGTAACTGTTACTGACTCGAAAGGGTGCACAGCAGTGGCAAATGCAATAATCACTGAACCACCGGTATTAGCAATAAATTTCACAGCACAAACAAATGTGAGTTGTTTTGCAGGAAGCAATGGTGCTGTAACAGCAAGTCCTGCGGGTGGAACTCCGGGATATACCTATTTATGGTCGCCAGGAGGTACAACTGCGCCAGCGATATCAAATTTACAGGCTGGAACCTATTCTGTAACCGTTACAGATTCGAAAGGATGCTTTGTCACCAATTCAGTGGTTATTACCCAACCTACACAATTAATTCCGGGTACAAAAGTAACCAACGAAACCTGTAATACTTTAAATGATGGCACAGCGATAGCTGTAGCTTCCGGAGGGACTCCGGGATACACTTACCTATGGCAACCCGGATCGATAACAACACTCTCTATCAGCAACTTACAAAGTGGAACTTACACTTTAACTGTAACTGACTTTAAAGCATGTACTGCAATAGCCAATCCTGTTGTAACTGAACCGGCACCTTTAACCATAGCTTTTAATCCCCAGGTAAACGTAACTTGTTTTGCCGGGAGTGATGGAAGTGTTACTGCCAGTCCTTCAGGAGGCACTCCAAACTATACCTATTTATGGGCATCGGGCGGAGGAACTGCTGCTTCCAGAACCAATTTAACCGCAGGAACCTATCCTATTACTGTTACTGACAAAAATGGATGTTCTAATACAAATTCAGTTGTTATTACAGAACCAACACAAGTGGTAGCAAGCACAACAGTTACTAACGAAACCTGTAATTATTCGAATAATGGAACAGCTACGGCTAGTTCTTCAGGTGGAACCCCCGGTTATACTTATTTTTGGAAACCCGGTTTAGAAACAACAGGAACCATATCCAATCTATCATCGGGGACATATATATTAACGGCTACAGATTCGAAAGGATGTATAGGAACGGCCAATGCAATTGTCGCTGAACCGGCTATATTAGCTATTACCTTCACAGCACAAACAAATGTAAGTTGTTTTGCCGGTAATGATGGTGCTGTAACAGCAAGCCCTTCCGGGGGAACCGCTTCCTATACCTATTTATGGACACCCGGGGGAGCAACCACAGCAACTGTTACAAATTTATCGGCTGGAAAATATTCTGTTACCGTTACAGATAATGCAGGATGTATCGCAACCAAAATTATTACTATAACGGAACCTGCGGTATTAGGAGCAAAAACAACCGCTACTGATGAAACCTGCACAGCTTTGAATAATGGAACAGCAGCAGTTGTGCCTTCGGGAGGTACTTCAGGCTATACTTACCTTTGGCAGCCGGGAGGACTAACATCCGCTAGTGTAAACAATTTGTCGAGCGGAACTTATACATTAACGGTAACAGATTCGAAAGGATGTGTGGTAAATGTAAATTCAATAATTACTGAACCCACAGTATTAGCTGTAAGTTTCACATCACAGACAAATGTGAGTTGTTTTGGAGGGAATGATGCACTTATAGCAGCAACACCATCCGGAGGAACACCTAACTATACCTATTTGTGGGCACCGGGAGGAACAACTACTGCATCTAAAACAAATTTAACTGCCGGAACTTATTCTATTACAATTACTGATTCAAAATTGTGTACAACCACAAATTCAGTTACCATTAGTCAACCATTGGCTCCATTAGCCGTTCCTGTCTCATCAATACCGGCAACATGCCATGGTTTATCGGATGGTTCTGTATTTTCATCTGCAACTGGTGGAACGGGGACATATACCTATAACTGGATGCCGGGAAACATAAACGGATCAAATATTTCAAACCTTGCTGCAGGAACATACACAGTAACAGCAACGGATTCACCGGGATGTGTAAGCACTAATTCCGTTACCGTTACCGAACCCTCTAAAATAATACTAACTACTTTTAGCACCAATTCTGATTGTGGTCAGCCAAACGGACAATCCACCGTTTCAGTGGTTGGAGGAAATGACCCTTATACTTATTTATGGTCACCTTCCGGAGGAACAAATGCAACAGCAGCAAGCCTTGTAACGGGAGCATATAGCGTTTTAGTTACTGACTCTGTAGGATGTACCGAATCACAATTTGGAAATGTGAATGAAAATTCGGCACCGGTTGCAAGTATTTTTTCAGTAGTTAATGTGCTTTGTAATGGAGAAGCAACGGGTTCTGCTCATGTTCGTACCACAGGAGGTGTAGGTCCTTTTACCTTTTCTTGGTTACCTGCAGGTGGTAATGATTCAATTGCAACGGGATTGACTGCTGGATCATACACTGTTACTGTTACCGGAGACAATGGCTGTAAATCCCTTGCAACTACGAGCCCTGATATTACGGAACCTCCTCCAATTTTAATTACGGTTACAAAAACTCCGGTGAGTTGTTTTGGAGGAAGTGATGGGACTGCCTCTGCCATTGCATCTGGTGGTAATCCGGAATATTCCTATCAATGGTTGCCAGGCGGAACAATTGAAACTAATCTTTCAGCAACTACTTATACCGTTCAGGTTACTGATGTCAATAGTTGTGTGCAAACTATGCCTTTTGCTATTACCCAACCACCTGCCGCACTTTCGGTGCCTTTATCAGCCACGTCTGTTCACTGTTTTGGTGAAAACAATGGTTCTGTTTCTGCTGCAGCTGCCGGTGGAACGCCACCATATAATTACAATTGGATGCCGGGAAATTTTAACGGATCTGCTATTTCTAATCTTATAGCCGGCACCTATACAGTTACAGTTACCGATTTTAAAGGATGTACTTTCAGCGACTTCATTGCAGTTACTCAACCTTCAAAAATAGTACTTACTGCGGATAGTATCAATTCTAATTGCAGTTTGGCAAATGGGCAGGCATCTGTGATTGCTGCCGGTGGATTAGGGATGTATAGCTATCAATGGTCGCCTTCCGGAGGATTCACTGCTACTGCAACAGGCTTGCTGGCAGGATCATATACTGTTACTGTTACTGACATTGCTTTGGGTTGTATTGCTATTGATGATCTAACAGTTAATGATAACGCAAGTCCTGTGGCTACTGTATCTTCAACAAGTAATGTCACTTGCAATACAGGTTCTAATGGTACTGCAACCCTTAGTGTTACAAGCGGTAACGGACCATTCACATTCTCCTGGATGCCCGGTGGAATTACGGATTCAATAGCAACAGGATTAATCCCAGGCACTTATACAGTAACCGTTACAGATGTTAATTTATGTCAATCAGTACCTGTAATAAGTCCGCTAATAACGCAACCTTCACCCATTTTTATTAGTATTACAAAAAATGCAGTAAGTTGTTTTGGTAATAATAATGGATCAGCTTCAGCAATTGCTTCGGGCAGTACACCGGGTTATACATATCTATGGTTGCCAAGTGGAACAACAGGTGCAAGCATAAGCAGTCTTTCAGCAACTACCTATTCCATCCAGGTTACGGATACCAATAGTTGTGTAAAAACAGAACCTTTTACTATTTCTGAGCCATCAGCAGCGCTTTCAGCTACTTTATCTTTTACGCCAAGCAACTGCTTTGGAGGAAGCGATGGTTCGGTTTCAGCAACCGCAAGCGGTGGAACAGGACCATATAACTACCGTTGGATGCCTGGAAATTTTAACGGACCAATTATTTCCAATTTAGGTTCGGGATCCTATACAGTAACAGTAACGGACTTAAAAGGATGTACGTTTATCAACTCCATTGCTATCACTCAACCAACGCAAGTAATGCTCAGTACAGACAGTATTAATTCAACTTGCAACCTGGCTAATGGACAAGCCTCTGTTATTGCAACCGGAGGAGCCGGAGGCTTTTTATACCAATGGTCGCCTTCAGGTTCAACCAATGCTGCTGCAACCGCTCTTCTTGCAGGCACATACAGTGTAACAGTAACAGATGCAAATGGATGTATTTCCAATGATAGCATAACAGTAAATGATAAAGGTGGTCCGGGAGCCGTTGTTTCCTCAACTACCAACGTATCCTGTAATGCAGGGTCTAATGGTACAGCAACAGTCACTGTTTCAGGGGGTACCGGTCCATTCACTTATTTGTGGATGCCATCAGCCAATACCGATTCAATAGCCACAGGTTTGTTTGCGGGTACCTATACAGTAACTGTAACAGATGCCAATTTATGCCAATCGGCCCCTGTAATTGGTCTGGAAATAACCCAACCATATCCGATATTGATAACTGTTACAAAAAACTCCGTTACTTGTTTTGGAGACAATGACGGAGCCGCTTCTGCCATTGCTTCCGGTGGCGCCCCTACTTATTCATATCAATGGCTACCGGGAGGAACAATGGGTACAAACCTTACAAATCTCAGTGCTGCCACTTATTCCATACAAGTTACCGATTTCAATAACTGTGTTCAAACATTGCCTGTTGTAATTACTGAACCGGGTCAATTGACTACTACAATTTCACCTGTTACCAACGTAAGTTGTTTTGGTTTAAGTGATGGAACTGCAACAGCAACTGTTAGCGGAGGTACCTTTGGTTATACTTATAATTGGATGCCTTTGGGAGGCAATGGCCCTGTAGGAACAGGCTTCCCGGTTGGAACGTATACGTTAACTGTAACTGATTTTAATGGTTGTATCAAGCTGGATTCTACATCTATCACACAACCCGGACAGGCATTAACTGCAACGAATACAGTTTCTAATGTTACCTGTTTTGGAGTACCAAATGGCACCGTGGGTATTCATCCTGCAGGTGGAACATTGGCATATTCGTATCAATGGACCCCATCTGTATCTTTAAATGATACCGCTTCAGGACTTGCTTCCGGTAATTATACTATTTTAGTGACTGATAACAATAGCTGCAAAACAAATCTTGCTGTTAGCATTACAGAACCTTCAGAAATAGCTGGCACGCTGGTATCTGTAAACCCTTCCTGCGGTTTAGCAAATGGTTCCATCTCCTCACAAATATCAGGAGGTGTTTTGCCATATACCTATTTATGGTCGTTTGGAGCTGCTACCACCTCCACAATCAGTGGTTTAGGAACAGGAGTTTATAATTTACTTGTTACAGACGCATCCAATTGTACTAAATCTTTATCTGTAACACTTACCATAACGCCAGACCCAAGCATAGGAGTTTCTTCAATAAATAATGTTTCGTGTTTTGGTGGCAATGATGGTTCGGCAACAATAAACATTACTCAAGGAACGGCTCCTTTTGCGATAAACTGGGCTCCTTCAGGAGGTAATGGTTCCACAGCTTCTGCATTATCCATTGGAACTTATACAATAAGTGTAACTGATGCTTTAGGATGTTTGACAATTGATAGCCTAATCATCGCGGAACCCACTCCTGTTGATGTTTCTATTTCATCGATAACAGATGTTTTATGTAATGGAGGAAATACAGGAACTATTTCTGTTGCCGGATCAGGAGGTACAGGGCCTCTGTACACTTATTTATGGGCACCTGGAGGCTCCACTTTATCCACGGCTACTAACCTTACAATAGGAACATATACTGTTAATGTTATGGATCAGAACAATTGCCCTAAAGCAATTTCGGCCTCCATTACTGAGCCGGTATTGCTTTCTTCATCTGTAGATACTGTTATACACGCCACTTGCTATAATGGTCCGGGAAGTGCTTCTGTACTTGCATCCGGAGGAGTGCTACCCTATAGCTATTCATGGTCCGCACCTGCTGTTGGACAAGCAGGAAGTAGTGCAAACAACCTTATTGCAGGTTCGTATACGGTTACAAGTACAGATGCAAATGGATGTGTTACAACTACTAGCCTGATAATTAAACAACCTTTACAGGTAATAACATCAACCGGTGCTAATGACACCTTGTGTCTTGGTCAAACAGGCAGTATTTCGGCAACGGCTGCGGGTGGGGCAGGTGGTTATTATTACGCATGGCAGCCTTCCGGGGCTATCACAGCAGGAACATTGCCCATTACACCAACAAGTAACACTACTTATACTGTAGTTGCTTTTGATCAAATTGGATGTGCCGGAAGACCTGATACGGTTACTGCTATTGTTTATAATTTAACCGCTGCAAATGTTCAGGCAATGGGAATAACCCCGATATGTCCGGGTCAAAGTTCAAGTGTTTATGTTGAAACAACAGGAATAACAGGGCCCTTAACCTACCAATGGAATAATAATTTAGGTACAGGAACCGGCATTTACACTGTAACACCTGCGCAACCTACCACATACGTGGTTACGGTTAGTAATATGTGCGGTTTATCTGTTAAAGATTCGGTTGTTGTCCTTTTTAATCCTCAGCCTACCATGGCATTATCATCTGGCGCAAATACATTATGCGTGCCCGGATACATGCCATTTTTTGATAATTCTGTTGCAGGGAATCCGAATGATCCAATCACTAGTTGGCAATGGAACTTTGGAGATGGGACATTCTCATACGAGTCGGCCCCAAATCATAACTATTCGCAGCCAGGCAATTACCTGGTTACCTTAACTGTGAAAACCGAAGGTGGATGTACAAGTAATAGTTTAACAGCACCATTAGCCATTACAGCTCATCCTATACCGAATGCTGTATTTTCAGTTAACTCCACCAATCTTAATCTTCCATTTGACGCTCTGATCTTAAACAATCAATCAGTTGGAGCAAATTCCTATTATTGGGAATTTGGGGATGGAGGAACCTCTACGCAATTTAATCCTCAGTATTTATATTCTACAGTTAGTAACTTTCATGTTCAACTTATTGCTATGTCTCAATATAGCTGCGTTGATACAGCCTTTGCAGAGATCACAACAAATGCAGATGTTATTTTCCCAAATGCATTTACTCCCAATCCGAACGGCAGCCAGGGAGGAATTTATGACTTGAATAATCTTAGCAATGATATTTTCTTCCCATACAGTTCCGGGGTTATTGAGTTTAAAATTGAAATTTTTAATCGTTGGGGTGAAGAGGTTTTTGAATCTTTAGATATAAAACAAGGCTGGGATGGTTATTATCATGGAGCTATATGTTCACAGGATGTATACGTTTGGAAAGCCTATGTTAAACTTAATAATGGTAAAGAATTCCATAAGAACGGAGACGTTACGATTCTTAGATATTAGAAAAAAAGCATTTTCGTTTGATAATTTATAAATTTCCAAAATTCCGATAATATCAATACTGATATAAAAAAATGACACTTTGAGTTAACTCAAGATTCAATGTTTCTTTCCTATTAATCACAAAAAACAGCAACCTTAGCCATTCAATTTGCGTAAAAAAGCAAAATCATTTTTTTTGAGACTAAAATTATTATGCGAAAAATTTAACCAACGTTTAGCAATAGTTATTAATCTGTTTACCGTGGTTTTATTAAAGCATTCATATATCAAATCATTTATCGATAAAAAAAAATCTACGAATGCAGGGATTTTCTCTTTCGGAAATTGCCTCAATGAACAATCACTAAGCAAGATAAGCGTATTACCTTCCCTCCTATTCAAACGTTTTTATCAGCTGTTTTTTTTAAATTTTCCTTTTCCAATATTATATCTATTTCTGAGTTTATTCTTTTCAAACCTTCAGTCTAATGGGCAATGTCCATCCGGAACAGCCCCATCCGGCACCAATTTGGTGGTGAACGGGAATTTTAGCTCAGGAAACACATTGTTTTCAAGTGCTTATACTTATTGTAATTCTTCGAATTGCCTTTATCCTGAAAGTAAATATTCTATTGGAACAAATGCCAATGTATTTCACAGTGCATTTTCCGGAAATGATCATACTACCGGGACAGGAAATTTTATGATCGTAAACGGTGCAGGAACTGCCAATACATCTACCTGGTGTCAATCTATTTCAGTTACACCTAATAGTACCTATATTTTTTCTGTCTGGGTTTGTTCTGTGCACCCAAGCAGTCCTGCTAAATTGCAATTTTCCGCTAACGGTATACTCCTTGGGGGGATATTTACTGCCCCTTCCTCCACAAATTTATGGGTTAATTTTTCTGCACCCTGGAATTCAGGAAGCAATACATCAGTTACTGTTTGCATCAAAAATCAAAATACCATAGCCAGTGGAAATGATTTTGGATTAGACGATATTTTTTTTCAAAAGTGTTGTGCCCCTATAACCGCAAATGCAGGGAGTAATGTAGCTCTTTGTTTTGGACAAACCTCTACAACACTCAATGCCAGCGGAACTGGTGGAGTAACTCCTTATACTTACTTATGGAACAATGTAAATCCCGCGCAAAGTATTGTGGTAGGAAGCGGAGTGTACACTGTAAAAGTTTCATATCCCGGATGTCCTCCGGCATACTCTACTGCAACGGTTACCTCCTATTCTGTTGCCATTTCCGCTAATGCAGGATCGGATAAAACGGTTTGTAAACAAAATCCGGTTACTTCTTTAAGTGGTTCAATTATCGGGGCCAGTGGTGGAATCTGGTCAGGAGGAGGAGGAACATTTAGCCCACTCAATACAACTCTTTCGGGTGTAACCTATTCCCCTACAACAGCTGAATTAGCGGCCGGATTTGTTGATCTGACATTAACCACAACCGGCAATGGTACCTGTGCACCGGGCACTGATATTGTAAGAATTAACTATGTGGGGTTTAATGGCACTGTTTCTTTTACACAAACTCCGATAAGCTGTTATGGAGGGAATAACGCAACAGCTACGGTTAATGTTTCAGGTGGTACTCCTACTTATACATACTCCTGGAATACTGCTCCGGCACAATCAACACCAACAATATCAAATCTGGCCATCGGTACCTATTCAGTAACAATTACAAACGGGCTTGGTTGCACCTCAGCAAATTCAGTTACTATAGGTCAACCCTTACCTCTTGCGCTTTCTTCTTCTATTACGCATGTAACATGTGCAGGCGGAAGTAATGGGGCAATTTCAGTAACACCAACAGGAGGTACAAGTCCTTATACGTATTTATGGAGCAATGGCAACACTACATCTCAAATCTCAAATCTTACCTCGCAAACCTATTCATTAACGGTAACTGATTTGAAAGCTTGTCAGAAAACCGCAACATTTACAATCAATCAACCTTTACCCATAACCGTTTTGCTTCTACCCACTGCTGTAAATTGTTTTAATGGAAACAATGGTTCTGCCACCTCAACGGTGTCGGGAGGTACATCACCTTATACCTATAACTGGAGTTCGGGAGCCACCTCTCCAAATGCATCAGGTTTACAAGCTGGTACTTTTACCTTATCCGTTACTGACATCGCAGGATGTACCGGATCAAACTCTACAGTTATAACCCAGCCTACAGCGCTACTATCAACAGCAACGGCAATAAATGCCACCTGCAATTATTCGAATAACGGAATAGCAACGGCCGGTTCGTCAGGAGGAACTCCGGGCTATACTTATCTATGGCAACCGGGAGGACAAACCTCCACCTCAATAAATAATTTATCAGGTGGTACCTATACGTTAACAACCACAGATCTTTCAGGCTGCACTGCAACTGCCTTTGCAACAATTGCAGAACTTTCACAACTGTCAATAAATTTCATCAGCCAGAGTAATGTGAGTTGTTTTGGTGGGAACAATGGTATTGTTACTGCAAATCCCAGCGGAGGAGCTCCAAACTATACCTATTTATGGGCTCCGGGAGGAAATACTGCAAGCACGCTCAGCAACCTATTTGCAGGAACTTATACGGTTACTGTTACAGATTCGAAAGGATGTATTGCAACCAATTCTGTTACCATTTCTCAACCAATGGCTCCTTTAGCTGTTTCCACCTCATCTTTACCAACAACATGTTTTGGAGGTACGAATGGTTCCGTTTCCTCTACAGCAATAAATGGAACAGGATCCTATACTTTTATATGGATGCCCGGGAGTTTAGCAGGACAAAATATTCCAAACCTCGCAGCAGGAACTTATACAGTTACAGCAAAAGATTCAAAGGGATGTATAGATACCAAGTCGGTAACTATAGATCAACCGGATCAAATAGTACTTAGCACTACAAGCGTAAACTCTGACTGTGGTCAGCCTAATGGTCAAACTTCTGTTTCAATTGTATCCGGAGGAAATTTCCCATTCAATTATTTATGGTCTCCTACCGGTGGAACCAATGCTGCTGTGGCAGGATTAGTATCGGGTGCATATACGGTAACGGTAACTGATCTTAACGGATGCACTTCTACGCAATTCGGAAATGTGGGTGAAAATGCTGCACCCTTATTAACCATTTCTTCCGTGATCAATGTAAGTTGCAATGGAGGAGCAAACGGTTCAGCCAAAGTATCCACTACGGGAGGGATTGGCCCTTTTACATACTCCTGGATGCCTATAGGTGGAAATGATTCAATTGCAACCGCTTTAACAGCCGGCTCCTATACTGTTACTGTAAATGGATCCAATAATTGTCAATCACTTGCGACCATAAATCCGGGTATTACAGAACCACCTCCAATTTTAATAACCGAAACCAGCACCCCTGTGACCTGTTTTGGGGGGAATGATGGAACAGCATCTGTTATTGCCTCAGGTGGAACACAGGGATATACGTATCTATGGAGCAATAGCGGTACTTCTTTTCAAATTTCAAATCTCTCAGCGCAAACCTATACGATACAGGTTACAGACACCAATAATTGTGTTCAAACCAAACCAGTTTTAATTACTGAACCGAGTAAATTGAATACAGTAATTTCATCAACTACCAATGTCAGTTGTTATGGTTTAAGCGATGGCGCTGCTACAGCAGCTGTTAGCGGAGGTACAATGGGTTATACCTATAATTGGTTGCCTTTGGGAGGCAATGGCCCTATAGGAACAGGCTTCCCCGTTGGCACTTATACATTAACAATAACTGATTTTAATGGCTGTATCAAACAAGATTCTGCTGTGATCACACAACCGGCTCAAGCGTTATCTGCAACTAATACGGCTTCCAACATCACCTGCTTTGGCGCATCTAATGGTACTGCTGGTATTCACCCTGTAGGTGGAACAGTCAATTATACTTATCAGTGGAATCCCTCTGCATCGATAAATGACACCGCTTCAGGCCTTGCTTCCGGAAATTATTCCATTTTAATTGCTGATAACAATGGCTGTGAAACAAATCTTGCGATCAGTATAACTGAACCTTCAGAAATAAGTGGCTCACTGGTATCTGTAGATCCCTCCTGCGGACTATCCAATGGTGCAATCTCCTCTCAGGTATCGGGAGGAGTATTGCCATATACGTATTTGTGGTCATTTGGAGGTGCTACAACTTCAGGAATAAATGGTTTAGGAACAGGAACCTATAGTTTAACGGTTACAGACGCTTTAGGTTGCAGCAAAATATTATCAACCGTGCTTACCATTATGCCTAATCCTGCTATTTCAGTTTCAACAATAAATAATGTTTCTTGTTTTGGTGGAAATGATGGATCGGCAACAGTAACTATTACCATGGGAACAGCGCCTTACACAATAGATTGGTCACCTTCCGGGGGGAATAGCTTAACAGCTTCCGTTCTATCTGCAGGAACTTATTTTATGAATGTTACAGATGCTATTGGGTGTCAGACATTAGATAGCCTCACCATAGCTGAACCCACACCTGTTGATGTTTCTATTTCTTCCATAACTGATGTATTATGTAATGGCGGAAGTACAGGATCTATATCCGTTGCAGCAACAGGAGGTACAGGACCTCTTTATAGGTATTCATGGGCCCCTGTTGCATCAGATTCAGCAACAGCTGCCAACCTTGCATTAGGAACATATACTGTGACTGTTATGGATCAAAACAATTGTATTAAATCAATTTCTGCTACCATCGCAGAACCCACGTTATTATCTGCTTCTATTGATACTACTGTGCATGCTACGTGTTATGGCGGTGTGGGAAGTGCTGCAGTACTTGCTTCGGGAGGAGTTATTCCTTACAGTTATTCATGGTCTGCACCTGCTATCGGGCAAACCGGAAGTGAAGCTACCAACCTTATTGCCGGTTCATATACTGTTACAATCACTGATATAAAAGGATGTTTTGCAACCGCCTATGTTATAATAAAGGAACCATTGGAAGTAATAACTTCCAGCGGAGAAGATGATACCTTATGTCTTGGTCAAACAGGAACTTTAACAGCATCGGCTATTGGCGGAGCAGGAAATTATTATTACGCATGGCAACCTTCAGGTGCCATCACATTGGGAACATTGCCTGTTACTCCAAGCAGCGATATCACTTATACTGTTGTGGCTTACGATCAGCTGGGATGTCAGGGGACACCAGAAACAGTGGCAGTTACAGTTTTTAATTTAACAGCTAATAACATTCAGGCACAAGGAGCTTCTCCTATCTGTCCGGGTCAAAACACTACCATATATGTTGAAACAACAGGCTCTACCGGGCCTTTAACTTATCAATGGAATAATAATTTAGGTACTGAAAGTGGTAATTACTTAGTAACACCCGCACAACCTACAACCTATATTGTTACAGTTAGTAATATGTGTGGTTTATCTGCAACCGATTCGGTAATCATTCTTTTAAATCCTCAACCGTCAATTGCTTTAACATCCGCTAACAATTCACTGTGTGTACCCGGTTCAATGCCATTTTTTGATAATTCTGTCACAGGAAATATAAATGATCCCATCACTATGTGGGAATGGCACTTTGGAGATGGTACTATTTCTGCGGAAGAAAATCCTGTTCATTTTTATAGCCAACCGGGAACTTACCTTATTTCCTTAACGGTGAGCACTGTGGGGGGGTGTACCTCCAATAATTTATCCTCACCATTAATGGTTACTGCCCATCCAATTCCCAGTGCAGTGTTTTCGGTTAATTCATCTAACCTTGATCTTCCGTATGATGTATTGATCTTAAATAATCAATCAGTTGGTGCAAATTCATACTATTGGGAATTTGGCGATTCTGGAACATCCACACAATTTAACCCTCAGTATGTTTACTCATCACTTGGTGTTTTTTATGTTCAACTTATTGCCATGTCTCAGTATGGATGTGTTGATACAGCCTTTGCGGAGATCACAACAGATGCTGATGTTATTTTCCCAAATGTTTTTACTCCAAATCCAAATGGCGATCAGGGCGGTATTTACGATATTAATAACCTAAGTAATGATATTTTTTTTCCTTACAGTTCAGGAGTAATTGAATATAAAATAGAAATTTTTAATCGCTGGGGCGAAGAAATTTTCGAATCATTAGATATTAAGCAAGGTTGGGATGGTTTTTACAGAGGAGTTATTTGTCAGCAGGATGTATACGTTTGGAAAGCATACATTAAACTGAACAATGGAAAGGTGTTCTATAAAAATGGGGATGTTACGCTTCTTAGGTATTAAGAGGGGTGTACGACAAATATCCCTAAATGGTTAATATCACCCCTTCAGGGTTTTGCCATTGCAAACTGTTGCATTGTACTATAATCATTACATCCCTTCGAGATTACTAAGTATTGAATATAAAGCCCGAAGGGCTGTAATTATTATAGAATAATAAAGATTAGCTTTTTTAAACCCCGAAGGGGTGATATTGTGAAATTTGTCCTACCCACTATTAAAATCAGCCTAAATAAAATTATTTTTTTTTCTTACTTTCGCCCTAACAATAAATTGGTTTTTATCTACGTCCAAATTAGTTCAAAACCAAATGAATAAATACTTTTAAACCATTTTCCAATGTTTTTTTCTAAAGCCTCTTTTGATACTAAACAAGGTCAATAATGAAAAAAATTGCAACTTATTTATGTTATTTAACGTATCATATTTTAAAATATACTGAATGCGTTTAAAATCAATCATTATATTATTTTTTTTACTTGTTATTTCTGGTCTGGGATTTGCACAATCTCCTTGTGGTGGAACAGTACCCACTTTTAATGTAGACCTTACAGGAAGCCCAAATGGCACATGGATAAGCCCCAATATTAGCAGAAATGGCAGTTGCTGTGGGAGTACCGATAAATGTATTTATTTTATTGTAACTCTTGATCCTGGTGCTGCCGGGCTCAAATTAGATGTTGCTTCCGGTGCCGCTCCCGGTGTTCTTGAATATCAGATCAATTGCGGACCGGTTTACCCTTGTGGAACACCCGTTTGCCTTTCGGGGGTGGGGCCTCATAAGATAACCTTTTGCAAAACAGGGAATAATCCCAATACATACAAAATCACTTCAATACCCGGTGCTGTTGTTGGTGCCGACTTATCTGTAAACGATGGCTGCACAGGTACAATCAATGCTTCGGGTTTTAATACGGCAACCGCTACCTGGAAATCAATTTATCCGGGAGCTTTGGGTGCATATAATAACTATTTATCGTGCACTTCAGGCTGCCAGAACCCAACAGTAACAGCCACAGGAGTAGTTCCACCCTATGTTGATTATCAAATTTGCGGTTCACCTGCCTCTACCTGCAATTTGGCGGCCCTTTGCGATACCGTCAGAATTTCGTTCCCAACAACACTTTTGGCTAATATAATTCCCCAAAACCCAACTCTTTGCTTTGGACAAACCTCTACAACACTTACGGCTAATGGAAGTGGCGGCACTCCACCTTATACTTACTTATGGAACAATGTAAATCCGGCACAAAGTATCCTTGTTGGAAATGGAACATATACTGTTAAACTTTCAGATGCTTCCAATTGTCCTCCAGCTTATGCTACGGTAACTGTCACCTCTTTCTCTGTTGCTATTTCTGCTAATGCGGGTGCTGATAAAACTGTTTGTAAACAAAATCCGATCACAACTATAAATGGCTCTGTTATTGGTGCAAGTGGAGGTAAGTGGTCAGCTGGTGGAGGAACATTCAGTCCAAATAATACAACGCTTTTAGGATCAACCTACTCTCCTACTCCTGCTGAATTAACGCAAGGATTTGCTGATCTTACATTGACCACAACCGGGAACGGAACCTGTCCGGCAAGTACTGATATTGTAAGAATTAATTATGTTGTATTTACAGGAATTGTTTCTTTTACTTCAACACCTATAAGCTGCTTCGGTGGTAATGACGGGACAGCAACTGTAAGTATTGCAGGTGGAGCTCCTCCTTATACTTATTCCTGGAATACCGCACCGCCACAATTGAGCACAACGGCAACAAATCTGGCGCTGGGTACTTATACGGTAACAACAAAAGACAATATAGGATGTACCTCAACAAATTCAGTTATTACAACTCAACCAACACCTCTTGCTCTTTCTTCTTCCATTACAAATGTATTGTGCTCAGGAGGGAACAATGGATCCATATCAATAACTCCAACAGGTGGGGTTGGGCCTTATACTTATCTATGGCAACCGGGAAATCAAACCACGTCATCAATAACAGGTCAACTGGCAGGTACGTATACTGTTACAGTTAAAGATTCTAAAATTTGTCCGATAACATCGAACTATACAATTACTCAACCGAATCCAATTGCTATCTTATTTACAACCACACCTGTAAGTTGTTTTAATGGAATCAATGGAATTGCCAATTCAACAGTATCCGGAGGTACTTCACCATACACTTATAATTGGAGTTCCGGAGCCACATCGCCAAATGCATCTGGTTTAGCGGCCGGGCTGGTTACCTTAAATGTTACTGATAATTTAGGATGTATTGCATCCAATTCTGTAACTATAACACAGCCCACAGCAATTATTGCGAGCACCACCAGTACCAATGAAACCTGTGATTATTCAAATAATGGAACGGCAACGGCAAGTGCTTCGGGCGGTAATCCCGGCTATACCTACCTTTGGCAACCAGGAGCACTAACATCTGCCGTAATAAATAATTTATCAAGTGGAATTTATACATTAACAGTTACCGATTTGAAAGGATGTACCGGAACTGCATTTGCAACAATCACTGAACCACCACCTTTAACAATAAATTTTATCAGCCAGAAAAATGTAAGTTGCTTTGGAGGAAGTAATGGTTCTGTAACAGCAAGCCCTGTAGGCGGGACCGCACTGTACACCTATTTATGGGCAGGAGGCGGAATCACTGCCAGTAAATCAAATTTAATTGCCGGAACTTATACTGTTACCGTTACCGATTCCAAAGGTTGCTTTACAACTAATTCCGTGGTGATAACACAGCCAACGCTTCTCAGTGCAAATGCAACAAGCACCAATGAAACATGTAATTACCTTAATAATGGAACCGCAACAGCAAGTGCTTCCGGTGGTACTTCGGGCTACACTTATTTTTGGAAACCCAGTTTACAAACAACAGGATCCGTATCTAATTTGGCTGCCGGAACTTATACCGTAACCATCACAGATTTTAATAGTTGCACCGCAACTGCCACTGCAATAATCACAGAACCAAGTCCATTAGCCATCAGTTTCACAGCGCAAACAAATGTTAGTTGTTTTGGAGGAAGTGATGGTTCGGTAACAGCAAATGCATCAGGAGGAACTGCCGGTTATACCTATTCCTGGTCGCCAAGTGGAGCAATTACAATGACAGCAAACAATTTAACAGCTGGCAAACATTTAGTAACTATTACAGATTTACAAGGATGTACATTTACTAACACTGTTACTATTACCCAGCCCGCTGCATTTACAGTCAGCACTGTAGTTACCGATGAAACCTGTAACTACCTGAATGATGGAACCGCTTCTGCAAGCCCTAAAGGAGGAACACCCGGATTTACTTATTTATGGCAACCCGGAGCGCTAACAACTGCTGCCGTAACGGGTTTATCGAGTGGAACTTTTACCCTGACGGTTACGGATGCAAATGGATGTGTTCAAACTGTAAATCCGATAATAGCTGAACCAGCAGCTATTGCTATTAGCTTCACCGAACAAACAAACATAACTTGTTTTGCCGGAAACGATGGCGCTGTAACAGCAAGCCCTGCAGGAGGCACTCCAAACTACACCTATTTATGGGCCTTGGGAGGAGGTACTACCACATCCAGAACCAATTTAACTGCGGGAACCTATTCTGTTACTGTTACTGATAAAAAAGGGTGTTTTAGCACAAATTCGGTTGTAATTACTCAACCTACGCAGGTTATAGGAAGTACAACAATTACTAACGAAACCTGTAATTATCTGAATGACGGAACTGCAACAGCAGGAGCATCCGGTGGGAACCCGGGTTATACTTATTTGTGGAAACCCGATTTACAAACCACCCTTACAATAACTGATCTTTCTGCCGGAACATATACTTTGGTTGTTACCGATTTGAAAGGATGCACGGGAACAGCGAATGCTATAATCGCTGAACCCCTTATATTAGCTATTAGTTTCACTGCACAAACTAATGTAAGTTGTTTTGCAGGCAACGATGGTGCAGTAACAGCAAGCCCTTCGGGGGGAACTTCTACGTATACCTATTTATGGGCACCCGGGGGAGCAACCACAGCCACTGTTACAAATTTGACAGCAGGAACTTATACGGTTATTGTTACTGATAATGCAGGCTGTACTGCAACAAAATCTGTTTCGATAACACAACCTGTTGCATTGGTTGCCTCCACAATAGTTACAAATGAAACCTGTAATTCTCTTAATAATGGAACAGCAACTGCAGTTGCTTCAGGAGGTACCTCAGGATATACTTATTTATGGCAACCCGGAGCGTTAACATCCATAAGTATAACTAATTTATCAAGCGGAACTTATACATTAACTGTAACGGATTCTAAAGGATGTGTGGTAAATGAAAATGCAATAATAACTGAACCGGCAGTATTAGCTGTAAGTTTCGTATCACAGGCAAATGTAAGTTGTTTTGGAGGGAATGATGCACTTGTAGTAGCAACACCATCGGGAGGCACACCCAACTATACCTATTTGTGGGCTCCTGGAGGAACAACTACCGCTTCTAAAACAAATTTAACTGCCGGAACTTATTCTATTACAATTACCGATTCAAAATTATGTACCACAACAAATTCAGTAACTATCACTCAACCATTGGCTCCATTAGCCGTTTCAGCCTCCGCATTACCGGCATTGTGTTACGGTGCATCGAGTGGTTCCGTTTCTTCTTCCGCTACAGGCGGAACAGGGCCATATACTTATAACTGGATGCCGGGAAATCATAGCGGACAAAACATTCCAAACCTTGCTGCCGGAACATACACAGTAACGGCAACTGATTCATTAGGATGTTTATCCACTGATCCGACTGTGATAACTCAACCTGATCAAATAATGCTTACTACTGTAAGTGTTAATTCTGATTGTGGTCAGCCAAACGGCCAATCCAGCGTTTCCGTGGTGGGAGGAAATGATCCATATACTTATTTGTGGTCACCTTCAGGAGGAACGAATGCAGTTGCAGCAGGTCTCGTAACCGGAGCTTATAGCGTTTTAGTTACCGACTCTGTAGGATGTACCGAATCACAATTCGGAAATGTAAATGAAAATACAGCACCAGTTGCTACTATTTTTTCAGTAGTTAATGTAATTTGTAATGGAGGATCAACCGGTTCTGCTCATGTTGGAACATCTGGAGGGATTGCTCCTTTTACCTTCTCCTGGAGCCCTTCAGGTGGTAACGATTCAATTGCTACAGGCTTAACTGCGGGATCATACACTGTTACTGTTACCGGAGACAATGGCTGCAAATCCCTTGCTACTACGAGCCCTGATATTACGGAACCCTCTCCAATATTAATAACAGTTTCGAAAACCACCGTGAGTTGTTTTGGTGGCAATGATGGAACCGCATCTGCTATTGCCTCCGGTAGTAATCCCGGATATACCTATCAATGGTTGCCTGGCGGAACAACAGGGTTAAGCGTAACTAATCTGTCCGCAACAACCTATACCATACAAGTTACAGATACCAATAGCTGTGTGCAAACCATGCCTTTTACTATTACCCAAACACCTGTAGTTTTATCTGCGCCTTTATCATCCACACCTGTTAGCTGTTTTGGAGGAAACAATGGTTCTGTTTCCGCAACAGCTGCCGGTGGAACACCACCATATAACTACAATTGGATGCCCGGAAATTTTAACGGATCTGCTATTTCTAACCTTACAGCCAGCACCTATACGGTTACAGTAACCGATTTAAAAGGATGTACGTTTACCGACTTCATTGCAGTTACTCAACCTTTAAAAATGGTGCTTACCACCGATAGTATCAATTCCAATTGCAGCTTGCCAAATGGGCAGGCATCTGTGATTGCTGCCGGTGGGTCCGGGATGTATACCTATCAATGGTCCCCTTCCGGAGGAATCAATCCTATTGCAACAGCACTCCTTGCCGGCACATATACGGTTACCGTTACGGACATTCCATTTGGATGTATTGCTATTGCTGATTTAACAGTTAATGATAACGCAAGCCCTGTAGCTACGGTATCTTCAATAACAAATATTACTTGCAATACAGGTTCTAATGGTACGGCAACCCTCAGTGTTACAAGCGGTAACGGACCATTCACCTTCTCCTGGATGCCTGGTGCAATAACGGATTCAATAGCAACAGGATTACTCCCAGGCACTTATACAGTTACAGTTACAGATGTTAATTTATGTCAATCAATACCGGTGGTAAGTCCTCAAATAACGCAACCTTCGCCCATTTTTATTACTATTACAAAAAATGCAGCGAGTTGTTTTGGTTCTACTAATGGTACAGCTTCCGCTATTGCTTCGGGAAGTACACCGGGTTATACTTATCTATGGTTACCAAGCGGAACAACAGGTACAAGCATAAGTAATCTTTTAGCAACTACCTACTCCATTCAGGTTACTGATACCAATAGTTGTGTAAAAACAGAACCTTTTACTATTTCCGAGCCAGCAGCAGCGCTTTCCGCTACTCTTACTTTTACTCCCGGAACCTGCGCAGGAGGTACGAATGGTTCAGTATCTGCAACGGCAACCGGTGGAACTGCACCATACAATTACAGCTGGATGCCCGGAAATGGCAATGGGCCTACTTTTTCTAATGTTACAACGGGATCTTATACAGTATCAATAACTGACCTCAAAGGATGTACTTTTATTGATTCTATTACAGTGACCGAACCTGCTTATATTGTGCTTGTTACGGATAGTATCAATTCCAATTGCAGCCTTGCAAACGGTCAGGCCTCGGTTGTTGCATCAGGAGGAACAGGTGCCTATTCGTATCTTTGGTCACCATCCGGTGGAACAGATGCTATTGCAACGGGACTTCTTTCGGGAGCATATAGCGTTGGAGTAACTGACGGTAATGGATGTACTTCAACAAAAGAAGTAACAGTAAATGATAATCCAAATCCAGTAGCTACAGTATCTTCCACAACCAATATATTGTGTAATGCGGGTTCTGACGGTACAGCAACAGTTAGTGTTTCCGGATCAGGTCCATTCACCTTTTCGTGGATGCCTGGCAGTATCACTGATTCGATCGCCACGGGTTTATTACCCGGCACCTATACAGTAACTGTAACAGATGCCAATTTATGCCAATCGGCTCCTGTTATTAGTCCGGAAATAACTCAACCTTTTCCAATTTTAATTACAGTTACCAAAACCAATGCAACCTGCTTTGGAAATACTGATGGAACCGCATCAGCCATTGCATCCAGCGGTACTCCGGGATATACATACTTATGGTTGCCAGGAGGCACAACAGGGACAAGCATAACTAATCTTTCCGCAACTACATATACTATACAAGTTACAGATACCAACAACTGTATTCAAACATTGCCGGTTGTAATTACAGAGCCCAATAAGTTGATCGCTTCAATTTCATCTTTTACGGCTGTCAATTGTAACGGAGGTAATGATGGTACAGCAGCAGCAACAGTTACAGGAGGCACCATAGGTTATACTTATAGTTGGATGCCATTAGGAGGTAATGGACCTGTGGGCACAGCCTTATCGGCTGGAACCTATACTATTTCAGTAACGGATGTTAACAATTGTGTAAGTCAGGATTCAGTTACCATCACCCAACCTTCTCAAGCACTTTTGGCAACGGGAACAGGTCATTCAACAAGTTGTTTCGGAGGTTCAAATGGCAGCGCTGGTATAAATACAAATGGCGGAACACCTACTTATTCTTATCAATGGACCCCTTCCGTATCAACCAATGATACAGCTTCAAGCCTTTCTCCCGGCAATTATGCTATTTTAGTGACGGATAATAAAGGATGTGAAGTAAACGTATCCCTTAGTATTGCCGAACCATCAGCATTAAACGGTACTCTGGTGTCTGTAAATCCTTCCTGCGGATTATCCAATGGCTCAATCTCATCGCAACTTTCAGGCGGGACATTTCCTTATACGTATTTATGGTCGTTCGGGGCAGCTACAACTTCCGGAATAAGTGGTTTAGGGACAGGAACTTATAATTTAACGGTTACTGATGCTTTTGGTTGCAGCAAACCTTTATCAACCACTCTTTCAACTATCCCTTCCGCAATTGTATCTGTTTCATTGATAAACGATGTTTCCTGCTATGGAGGCAATGATGGTTCGGCAACTGTAAATATTAGCCAGGGAACGGCACCATATACAATAAACTGGGCACCTTCAGGTGGTAATAGTTTAACTGCTTCCGTTTTATCTGCCGGAACTTATTATATGAATATAACCGATGCAATTGGATGTCAGACAATTGATAGCCTGAGCATTGCTGAGCCAACACCGGTTGATGTTTCTGTTTCTTCCATAACAGATGTATTATGTAATGGTGGAAGTACCGGGTCTATAACTGTAAACGCAACAGGAGGTACAGGACCGCTTTACACTTATTCGTGGGCTCCTGTAACTTCTGATTCATCAACAGCTGCTAATCTTGCAATAGGTACTTATACTGTGAATGTTATGGATCAGAACAATTGCCTTAAGTCAATCTCTGCTGCAATTACAGAACCTACCCTATTATCTGCTACTATAGATACTACTATACACGCAGCTTGTTTTGGTGGCCATGGAAGTGCAACCGTGCTTGCTTCCGGAGGGGTTATTCCTTATCGTTATTCTTGGTCAGCACCTGCTGCAGGGCAAACGGGTAATGAATTAAACGATCTTAGTGCGGCCTCTTATACAGTTACTGTTACTGATACAAACGGATGTTTTACAACAGCCAATGTGATCATAAAACAACCATTACAAGTAACCACACAAGCAGGAACAAATGATACTTTATGCTTTGGTCAAACAGGAAGTGTATCGGCAACCGCTTTTGGTGGAGCGGGAAATTATTCCTACGCATGGCAACCATCAGGTGCCATCACTGCAGGAACATTACCTATTACACCAACAAGCACTACCACTTATACTGTAGTTGCTTTTGATCAGAAAGGATGCCCCGGAACTCCTGAAACAGTTACTGCTATTGTATATAATTTGACCAATGCAAATGTTCAAGCAATAGGTACCTCTCCTATCTGCCCGGGCCAAAACTCTACCATATATGTTGAAACCTCAGGTTCAACGGGTCCTTTAACGTATCAATGGGATAATAATTTAGGAACAGGAGCAGGAGCATTTCTACTCACACTTTCGCAACCTAACACCTATATTGTTACGGTTACCAATAGCTGTGGTTTATCCGTTACCGATTCGGCTGTGGTTCTTTTTAATCCTCAACCTACCCTTTCTCTAACCTCTAATTCAAATTCATTATGTGTTCCGGGGTCTATGCCGTTTTTCGATAACTCTCTTACAGGAAATACTGATGATCCAATTACAATGTGGGCATGGAACTTTGGAGATGGAACAACCTCAATAGAAGAAGATCCTACGCATAATTACAGCAACCCGGGTACTTATCTTGTAACATTAACAGTGAGTACAAACGGAGGATGCACATCAAATAATTTAACTGCCCCATTAACAATTAACGCACATCCGATCCCTATTGCAACATTTTCGGTCAGTTCAACAAATCTTGATATTCCTTATGATGCATTGATATGCAGCAATCAATCAGTAAGTGCGAACTCGTATTTTTGGAATTTTGGAGATGGTGGAACATCAACACAACTTAACCCTCAGTATGTATATACATCTGTGGGTATATTCCAGGTTCAGCTCATTGCAATGAATCAGTATGGATGCTCCGATACCACCTCAACACAAGTTACAACAGATGCCGATGTTATTTTCCCAAATGTATTTAGTCCTAATGCAGAGGGTGCCCAAGGCGGAACTTACGATTTAACCGCACTCAATAATGATATTTTTTTCCCTTACAGTTCAGGAGTAATTGAATTTAAAATTGAAATTTTTAATCGCTGGGGCGAAGAAATTTTCGAATCATTAGATATTAAACAAGGTTGGGATGGTTATTACAGAGGTGCTATTTGTCAACAGGATGTATACGTTTGGAAAGCATACGTTAAACTGAACAACGGAAAAGAGTTTAATAAAAATGGTAGTGTCACCCTTCTTCGATATTAACGAGGCCATTTCCCGCAATAACCTGTGTTAAACAATTTATTTCAAAAAAAATAATTCCTGATCTTTTCCCCATTTTCCATTAAAATCACAGGTCATTTGATTGATTCTCTGATTAATGCATAAACCTTTATCTATCTAAGTTTTAAATCGTTTTGATCAATTGTTAATACTGTTATTAACTTTTCATTAAAAGTATAAACAAAATAGAAACCTTTGTAGGAATCATTCGTAATGAACTTGGGAATTAAATTATCTAATAAATTACCCAATACTATCGATAGTATTAAATAAAATGCCGACAGTTGGTTTAGATTTTAAAAATATTAAATAAAAAAAATTGACCTTTTGATCGTTTAACTGAGGTAATAATCTTAGAATATAAATCTAAAAGTTGTTGTAAATGGAGCGTTATGAAAAGCCGATTGTATATATTCTTAATGTGCGTGTGTCTGAGCATCTCTTCAATTGCCTATTCTACCCATATTGTAGGAGGTTCTTTAACCTATGTTTATAACGGAGGTTCCAGCTATACAGTAACATTAAAACTTTACCGCGACTGTGGTCCGAACACTGCCGGTTTTCCAAACCCCGTAGTTATCAATGTTGAAGGGTATAATGGTGCTGTGTTTACACCAAGCAAAGATATCAGCATGAACCTTGGTGCGGTAAGCGTAGTTCCTCCAAGCCTTGATCCATGCGCAATAACTCCAAACCCGGTACCCTGTGTGCAGCAGGGTATTTATACCACAACTGTAAATAATCTTCCACCAAATGCAGGGGGATATCATTTGTCGTTCCAACAAGTAGCACGAAACGTTGGTTTAACTAATGTTAATGCAGCTTGTAACTGTTTAGGCTCCAGTTTTTATGCAAACATCCCGGGGAATTCAGTTGTTTGGGCAGAAGATTTTACGTTGGCAAATAATACGGTAGTTGATAACGGTGCTACTGCATGGAGCATTGCTGCCGGTCCACTTCCACTTCCCGCTCCTGCAACTGCGCGGGTTAATGCAAATCTTTTTGAAATTACAGGATTTAACCTGGCTCAGGAAACATGGACATCGCAAAGTATACCTGTTTCCTGCCCTTCCGTTAATTTGAGCGTGGAATTATCAGAAAATGGAACCTTAGATGCCAATGATTCTATATTTGTGTATTATCGATTGAATGGAGGCCCTCTCACCTTGTTTACTACGAATGGCTTTATTAGAGATGATTTTACCAGTGCTATTGCAACGACCACTGTGTTAGCTGCGAGTACCATACAGATTGTGATCCGGGTTCATTATGATGCCAGTTCAGCAACAAGTGAAATATACAGATTCGATAATGTAATGGTTTCCTGTAATGATTTTGCACCAAACAGTGACCCGGTTTTTAATCTTTTCCCTCCTATTTTTGTGTGTGTCGGACAGCCCTTTACCTTTAATCATGCTGCAACAGATTTGAATGGAGATTCATTGGTTTATTCCTTTTATACACCGTACGATGGAGATAACGCGATAGGAGGCCCACTAGACCCTACCTACCCTGGCAATACAGCCACATTTACACCAATTATATGGAAACCGGGGTATTCTGCAACCAATCCACTTGGCGGGGCACCGCTCAATCTTAATCCAACCACAGGTTTATTAACCGGAACAGCAAGTACATTAGGACAATTTGTGGTAGGTGTGGTAGTAAAAGAATATCGAAACGGAGTATACATAGGTCAAACACTAAGAGATTTTCAATTTAATGTTGTGAATTGCCCTCAGCCACCACCTCCTTTTGCGGGTACTGATATTATAGTAAATCAAGGATGTACCAGTACAATGACAGCAACGGGGTATACTCCGGCCACAGTTACCTGGAACTCTGTATATCCCGGAGCTTTAGGAGCATATAACAGTTACTTATCCTGTACTACAGGATGCTTAAGTCCAACCGCTACAGGTCAAGCGGGAGCACCAGCTTATGTAGATTACCAAATTTGTGGTTTGTCAGCCGCCTGCAATTCCGCAAATGTTTGTGATACGGTGAGGGTTATTTTTAATTTCACTCTTGGCGCAACCATTGTTCCTCAAAACCCAACTATTTGTATGGGGCAAACCTCTACAACACTCACAGCGAGCGGAACTGGTGGTACTCCCCCATATAGTTACCTGTGGAACAGTGTTAATCCCGCACAGAGTATTCTTGTTGGGAACGGAACATATACCGTTAGAGTTTCTGATGTATCAGGCTGCCCTCCAGCTTATTCTACTGTAACAGTTACCTCTTATTCAGTTGCAATTACAGCTAATGCAGGTCCTGATCAAACCGTTTGTAATCAAATTCCAATTACAACAATAAGCGGTTTAGTTACAGGTGCAAGTGGTGGTAAATGGTCGGGGGGGGCAGGAACATTCAGCCCCAATAATATAACATTGAATGCTACCTATTCTCCTACTGCTGCTGAATTAACAGCGGGATTTGTTAAATTAATATTAACCACAACCGGGAACGGATCCTGCCCTGCTGCTTATGATACTGTTAAAATCAATTATGTGGGATTTACAGGAACAGTTTCGCTTACTTCAGTTCCGGTAAGCTGCTTTGGAGGCAATAATGGTTCAGCCACTGTAAGTATTGTTGCCGGCAGTCCTCCTTATACGTATTCGTGGAATACAGCACCTGCACAATCGGCTATTACAGCAGTGAACTTAGCTATAGGGACGTATAGTGTTACCATCAGGAATGCTATTGGTTGTACTTCAATCAACCCTGTTACCATAACTCAGCCCTCCCCTGTTCAACTTGCTTCTTCCATCACGCATATATCGTGTTCGGGGCAAAGTACAGGTGCTATATCCATAACCCCATCCGGTGGGATCGCACCATATACTTATCTGTGGCAACCCGGAAATCAAACAACCTCGTCAATAACGGGTAAGCCTGTGGGAACCTATACGGTAACGGTTACCGATTTCAATTCCTGTCAACTAACATCCCCTTATACGATCAATCAATCTCCAGCGATTGTAATAACACTTACACCAAGCAATGTAAGTTGCTTTAATGGAAGTGATGGAATGGCCACTTCCACCGTATCGGGAGGGACTCCACCGTATACTTATAATTGGAGTTCAGGAGCGACTTCTCCTAATGCAACGGGCTTACCAGCCGGCACTTATACCTTAACCATTACAGATAATTTAGGCTGTTTACTATCTAATTCTGTTACTATAACTCAACCAACGATAGTTATTACAAATACAACAAGTACAAATGAAACCTGTAACTATCTGAATAACGGAACAGCGACAGCAGTTTCTTCAGGCGGTACTCCCGGGTATACCTATTTATGGCAACCCGGAGCTTCGACAACGATAAGCATAAACAATTTATCAAGTGGAACTTATACTTTAACAACAAAGGATTTGAAGGGCTGTACCGCAATTGCATTTGCAACAATTACTGAGCCTACACTTTTAGCAATAAATTTCATTAGCCAGATAAATGTAAGTTGTTTCGGAATAAATGATGGCAGCGTAACGGCAAGCCCTGTGGGAGGTACACCAAATTACACCTATTTATGGAGCAATGGTGCAACAACGGCTCAACTATCAAATCTGAGCTCTCAAAACTATACAGCAACCGTTACCGATTCGAAGGGATGTGTTAGCACAAATTCTGTTACCATAACCCAGCCAGCTGTTCTCACTACAAGCACAACAAAGACCAATGAAACATGTAGCTATTCAAATAATGGAACGGCTACCTCGGCTTCTACAGGAGGTACCGGTGGCTATACGTATTTGTGGCAGCCCGGTTTAGAAACAACCGCTAATGTATCTAATTTAACTTCCGGAACTTATACTTTAACTGTGACTGACGCGAATGGATGCAAAGCCATAGCCAATCCAACAATCACTGAACCTGCACCAATAGTAATTAGTTTCACAGCACAAACAAATGTTAGTTGTTTTGCCGGAAGCAATGGTGCTGTTACAGCTAGCCCTTCGGGAGGTACCTCCGGATATACCTATTTATGGGCTTCAGGAGGAACTA
>JAZJZM010000013.1:0-150159 GCA_040389865.1 Bacteroidota bacterium
GGATTAGAACGATTTGAAACTTTTAGATGGGGCAGTATTATGGGGTTCATAACCCTGAGGTCAGGGGTTCGACTCCCCTTTTCGCTACACAAAACCCCTTGATAATCAAGGGGTTTTCTTTTTTTTAGGGCTTTTAGAGGCGAAAAAAAATGGATTTGGAAGGCAGATTTGTGTATTTTTAGTGATATTTAATCATAAAATCGCTGTCTCCTCACCATTTCAACTTGTAAGGAATACTTTCAAGTTCAGAAAAGAAGGAAACCGAACAGTGAAAGAGTCTACTTTTTTTCAACATTGATGCTATTCTCTCCTGTTTGATACAGAGAAAACTCTAAAAGAGGCCCCCTATTTCTCCAATGGGGCAACACAGCGTTTAAAAGATTATTTGGTAAATTTTAAATTAGCAGCTTAACATGAATGAAATAGAAATATATAAGTCATCGGAAGGACAAACCCAAATTGAGGTAAAATTTGAGAATGAAACAGTCTGGTTGTCACTAAACCAAATGGCTAGCCTATTTGGAAGGGATAAGTCAGTAATTTCAAGGCATCTTAAAAATGTTTTTGAAAGCGAAGAATTAGATAGGATTTCAGTTGTTGCAAAAAATGCAACAACTGCCACTGATGGAAAAATTTATGAGGTAGAATATTTCAATTTAGATGCAATAATATCCGTTGGTTATCGGGTAAATTCAAAACAAGGCACCCAATTTCGGCAATGGGCGACACAACGCTTAAAAGATTATTTGGTAAAGGGATACGCAATTAACGAAAAACGATTAAAAGAAGCAGAAAATAAATTCCAGGAATTAAAGCAAGCTGTAAGTTTACTGGAAAGTATTTCTAACACAAAAGAGCTATCCGGTAACGAAGCCCAAGGATTATTAAAAGTATTGAGCGATTATAGCTTTGCTTTGGATATACTTGATCAATACGACCATCAAACATTAGAAATTCAGGAAACAAACAATAAGGAGATTTTCCGAATTTCATATAAAGAAGCAAAGAAAGCCATTGAAGGATTAAAGAAAAAATTTGGTGGTTCCTCATTGTTTGGCAACGAAAAAGACAAATCTTTTCAAGGTTCTTTGGTAGGTATTTATCAAACTTTTGATAGTAAAGAACTGTATCCTTTTATCGAAGAAAAAGCCGCCCATCTTTTATATTTTGTTGTGAAAAACCATTCGTTTTCAGACGGGAATAAACGAATTGCCGCATTTCTGTTCGTTTGGTTTTTGGAGCGAAATAACTTGTTGTATCATCAAGGAAAAAAAGTAATTGATGATAATGCCCTTGTCGCGCTTACATTAATGATAGCCGAATCCAAATCGGATGATAAAGACATGATGATTAAAGTAATAACTAATTTGATCAATAATAAAAAATAAACAAAGAAAATTCAGCAAAATACCTCCAGCAAGGTTAAAAAGCCATTTAGGGATGACAATGCTGATAAAATCAAAATTTCCGTCTGCACCATTTAATGCTTTGGGGTAGAAATGGAATTATGCCCCTTCAAAAACAAATATTTAATTTTTTCCTGACTTTTTCTCCCCCATTTATCGGTTGCCTTATAATACTTATCATTTGAAAGCACAAAAAATTCCTGAAAGCTTTTTATGGATCTTATAATGTAGGGGAAGAATCTTAATTTCGTTTGGGGCAAGCCCATTGCCTGGCAAGAGCGCTCTCCCAGAAAAAAATGATTATACCCTAAATGTATTTTGATCAGCAGTTTTTTTTGCCATTTATAGTTCGGAAAAGAAGAAAGTAGTGGTTCATTCATCAGGGCTAAAGCCAGGGCTTTGGTGTCGTCATCGGCAGGAGGTTGTGTGATGGTCCATTTATAAAGTTCCTCTATGGCTTGTTCTTCGGTATCAGGCAGATAAGCAGCGGGAATTCCCAATAGGTATCCAATATACTTCCAAAAATGTAAAAGTCCTTCCACTTCGTCCTTTGAAGGTTTGAATCCTAATTTTTTTAAACCATCCATAAATGCTAATGAAAATCCCAAATTGGTAGCCACCATATCCCATTGGTTTATTGGTAAACCCCACTTATTGCTATCCCATAATGGCATTTTAAGGATCATTACCCTTGTGTAGGCATGTATCAGGCGAACCTTAATGGTATGCTTAAAACCTTGTTCTGACCTATCCAGGGCATTTTCTCCGGTAACATTTACCCAAAACTCAATGGTTTCGGCCATACGTTTTGCCGCGCCCTTTTTCAACGCTTCAGTAAATATTAAAGGTTTGTTGATGGCTGCCGATTCGTATCCACCCATCAAACAATAATTGCGCAACACAATTAAAGCCGCTGCTCCCGACCTGCGACAAAAGGCTGCTCCAATATCCAGCTTATTCTTGTCTAACCATATTGGTAGGGTCTCTACCTCTAAAAATAGTTGTTTCAAACATTCCGGAACATTGGGAACATTGTCTACCACTTTCAAAAAAATGCTTGAAACCAAGGCATCTGCCTCTTTAAACCCAATTTTCAAATACACTTCCTTTACCACTTCATCTGCCAATGAATCACACTCAAAAAGGAGATGGACATTCTGTTCTATAGTCTGCCTATCCGGAATACGCTCCAGTTTTTTGAGCATTTTTTTTCCATGCCCATTTTTCCAATAATGGTCAAAGCCCGGTGAAGGATATATAAAACGGCTGGGATTCATTTTTTTAATGTCTGGTTTCAATTTTTATTCTTCCCATTTCCCTGTACTTTTAGCAATATCAATCATTTTTTGTCCCTGCTCCGTCATCACGCCTTCTTTTGTAAGCTTTTCAGCCCTTTCCCTGTTAGATCTACTCCATTTACTTTTTGGACCTCGAGGTGTAAATTGTAAATAATAACTCTCTGCATCTCGTTTGTTAGCTTTACTGTCTATCCAGCCAAAACACAAGGCTTCTTCAATGGCTTCATCGTAAGAAATACTTTTGGTTGAACTTTTTTTGTGGTACAAGATCAACAAAACCCTTTCAACGATACGGCTATTCTTTTCCAGCCATTTGCGCCATTGCTTTCTATCACTTGCATAAAAAGTTTGTTTCCCGTCTTTAGTTTCCATTTTATATAATAATAATAATAATAATAATAATAATAGTTCGGTAGTTTTTCCTTAATTGGGCTAAAGCCCCTTAATCAGGGGTTTATAATTGCCACGACCTTAAGGTCGTGGCTACAGAAACTCAACGATGACGAGGCTTTAGCCAAAATTGATAAAAAAAGTACCGAACCATTGTACTAATACAAATTGAGATCAAGGTCATGATGAATTTATTTCAGCATCTCATTTTCCACCACTCTTTTTATTAACGGATAATTTCAAAGAATTTAAGTCCGTGTACAAAACCTTTATTTCATATTCATTCAATTCAAGCAACATTTCTGTTTTATTATAAAAATTTAATGAATTGAAAGAAAGTGTTTTCTGCTCTTTATTAGCCGACAATACCAAATCATATTCAGCATAGGACTCCGTATCAGATGGAGAGCCATCCAGCGAAGGAGCATCCATAACATCCACCACTTCCTTAAAGTTGATCTTTAGGTCTCCGATAATAGCATCCTGACCAAAGTATATAAAAAATGACTTTCCAAAGCTCAAAGTATCAACAATTAATTGAACCACTTCCTTATCCTTAATTTCCAGGCTAAAAATATAATTCTCCCATGCCAGCGGGTAATTGATGGCTTGCTCCTTTCCCTCGAAAAACCAAAGAAAAGTATGAAACTTCTTAGCCCCTTCTTCAATGTTTAATTCCAATTGAATGTTTGCCGACCGGTCATTCCATGGTTTATCCTGAATAAAAAGGTTAACTGGTGTAATCGCTATTGTTTTGTAATGAATTAACTTATTTTCTCCTTTATTAAGAGAAGCCTTAAACGTACTGTTATTCATCGTTTTTTTAGTTTGTGCATATCCAATTGATGCCATTGATAAAAGCAGGAGAAGGAATATTTTTATTTTTTTAATGATCATTTTTAAAAAATGTTTATAAAAAATTATTTTTTTTATTTGATAACTGTTGGCTTCTTTTATTTCAAAGATACAATTATTTCTATCCGGCATAAATTCGGCAAGATGCCTATAAAAAAAAGCGTAACGAGAACGCTACGCTTAAGGATTTACTTTATTCTAACCCGATATATTACGCTGAACAGGGTTGTATGGATTTTTTTTTCTTGTCAAATTTTTTGGATTTATTTTCCAAATCGATATGCCAACGTTAAACTGGCACTATTATTAGCTAAACCAAAGGAATAACCAGTAGTAGTGGAAGATACTTTAACACCACTGCTAGTAGTAATTGTTTCACCCGTTGAGTATTTAACTGAAGGAACAACTTCAGCAGAAATATTAAATTCATTACTTATTTTATATCTCAACCCTAGAACAAGTCCTAAGCCGGGGGACGCTCCCCAAGTTTCACGAGAGGTAATACCTTGATCAGACCTATTGTAATTATAAGATGTTAGCAGATCAAGACCATAATAAAAATCGAGCTTTTCATTAATAACTTTTCTTTTTTCAAAACCAATATTAAATCCAAATCCAATATTACTTTGACTATTTAGCCCCGAACCAAACTCATTATCGTTGCTGGTTGCATTAATTGATAGGAGAGTTAATCTTAGTAAGGTTTTATCAGTACCGCATTTATAACGTATCCCGAAATTATTTAAGTTAGTAAAATTAAGACCCACCTCACGAACTTTGGGCGCAGCATCCTGTGCAATGGAAAGTAAAGGCATGATGCTAAAAATTGTCATTGAAACTAAAAGTGCTTTTTTCATTTTATTTGGTTTTAATTTTTTAAACAATTGGCTTTTTTGATATGCCCCGTTTTTTTAATGGTAGCTGGTCTCCATTTTTGATTGTCGGTGATAGGCAATTGTCGTGCCATATGTTGATTCTCTTATATTGCCAAGTGGAACTGTTATATTAAGTCCAATGCCTACATTAATAAAATTTGTCCTTATTGGAAAGGGAGATATCTTCAGCGCTTGATACCCCGCAAATACCGTCCTCTCGGCTCATTACCCTCATGAAGCACAATTTCGGAATGTAGGAAAGTTGCCGCCTTTTCAGAATCTTTCACTTTGGAAGCACAGCGTTCTAACATTTCTGATTCAAACTCAGTTAATACATTTTTCCTCAGTCCGGCTTCTCTCCATTTAGATAATGCTCTGCATCCTTTATATATCCCCCGAGCCAAGGTCAGCGCATCCAACAGCGCTTGATTCGCCCCCTGTCCTTTGAATGGACTCATAGGGTGAGCCGCATCTCCGATCAGCGTCACCGCCCCCCCTTTTGCCAACACTTCTGGTTTGAGTAATTCCCGGTCATACACGGGATAGCCGGAAATCTGAGCTTCCAGAGTTGCTGCTAAAATTTGTGGAATGGGATCGTGCCACGGAGTTCTACGACATGCTTCTTCCTTGAGTGCCTGAGCTCCCCGAGCACTCAAGGCCTTAGCTTCATTTTCCGGCATTGGGAAACTAAGTTGCCACATCACGGAGTCAGTCGCATAAGGCATCATGTAGATCCGCTCATTACCATTGGCGGTTTGAAATACCGTGGCCGAGTCCAGCAAAGAACTATCAAAACCTTTGAGAGCCTCCAAAGGACAAATACCCAATATCACAATACACCCCAGGTAACGTAAAGGGCTAATGTCCTCTCCAATCAGCAAGCTCCGCACGGAACTACGAATACCATCGGCTCCAACCACCAGATCCGCCCTGGCACTTTTCATCTCCCCGTCCACCTGAAAGCTCAGCTCGACACCTTCACCCTCACATTCCTTAAAACCTACTAACTGGTGTCCCCAAGCTATCGCATCATGTCCACCGAGTTGCTCAAGCAGAGCTGATCGCAACGACTGCCGTGCGATATGCACATTTGTACGCTTGGGTGATACTTTTGCATCCGAAGCCATCCTCATTCTCATCCCCCATTCACCAATCACTTTTCCTTCTGTAGTATGCACCACATGTCTTGTTGAATTCACCCCTTGTTTTAACGAGAAAAGGCCCAATTCCTTGATCGCTTTACTGGCTTGTTGCAATGTGAGTCCATAGCCCTGAGACCGAGCATCGAAGCCGTTATCGCGCTCATAAAGGGTAAAAGGGATCCCGCGATGCAAACAAGCCACAGCCAGAGCCACTCCTCCTATACCACCACCAATAATGGCAACATGTGGGTAGTTTTCTTTGTCTGCTATGGGAGGACAAGTGGAATGAATCAATCCTGAGCCACTACAGTTCAAGCATAAATATAGGTGACGATTAGGACGAACGGGAGCCGTCCCTTCGCCCTTCGTTTTTTCAAATTGATCCAATTCCATCTGGAAGTGGACTTGTACTTTTTTTTTGAACTTCCGGCTTTTTTTGCCGCGTCCCTGACATTCCTGGCAAATAGTCCAGCTAACCTCTTCGTTTCCCACCATTTTCAATTTTCTTTATTTAGCATGATAGGTTGAATATAATAAATATTTTTCATCAAATTCAATTCCGTTTTCATTTCCTGCATTCTAATCCCGAAAAAATTAAATCTGAATAGACTGATCGGTTTTGGTTTTATTTATTCAACCCCTTTCGGGCTTAGTTAGCTTGTTACATCGATACCATGGGTTTGCCCCCATGGCTATTCATATTAAAGCCCCATTCGGGCTTTTATGATGATAAACCTAATCCCGAAGGGATTGAATGTGAATAGCCCCGCATGAAATGCGGGGCTATAATCAATACAGTGCAACCCAACCACGGAGTGGTTGAATACCTATAATAAATATTTTTCATCAAATTCAATTCCGTGTTCATTTAGCAATTCAATGAATTCTTCCTTGAAGGTTCGTTTTTTGTGATGTTGCTCCTGATTTTTAACGTAATTGATTAATTTGTCTTTGTCTTTAAATGAATAAGTAAATGCGCCATAACCATCTTGCCAACCGTTAAAATTTTTAAAAAGATGCATGGTTTTGATATGCTCAGAACTTGCTACTTTAATGTCCTTTACCAATGATGCCAATGAAATTGAAGGATGCAAATGTGTGACAATATGAATATGGTCGCTTACCCCACCAATGCGGTATAAATGACAATTTTTGTTTTTTAAAATGCCCCAAATGTATTTAAAGAGGTCTTCGCGATGGTCGTCTGCTAGAGTACGCTCCCTGTTTTTGGTGCTAAAAACTATTTGATAAAGGATTTGGGTATAGGTACTCATCGGTTTTGGTTTTATTTATTCAACCCCTTTCAGGGTTGGTTAGGTTGTTACATCGATACCATGGGTTTGCACCCATGGTTATTCATATTAAAGCCCATTCGGGCTTTTAACTACCTTCTATAATTTTTATATCAAGGGTTTACACCCATGGCCGGAGGAAGAAGCACGAATTATTGTTTAAAATCCTGAAGTTTAAAATATTTCCTGAAAAAAATTATTTTGAGCTCAAAAATGCTCTTCCAAGGAAAATGCCGCGTTAGGGATTGCAGCGTAAATCTCCGCCCGACCGAATGAATTCGATCATTCGGGCAGGCTTTTCTGTTTAGAAAAGATTGAAGCGTAAAGCCCGCAAATTCTTTTTCAGAATTGGAACGCCCAAATGAAAAATTTAGAAAGAACCTTGATGAGCAATCAAATCAATAAACTCAATCAATAATTACTCCACCACCACCCTTTTGGTGTAGCGATAATTATTGTTATTGCCCACCATCAGGTAAATACCTGGCTTCAGCATTTCATGGAATGATAAAGAAAAGTTACCTGCCTGAACAGGCACCGCTTTCTCGAAAACAGAACGGCCTAAAACGTCATATACAGCAATGTTCAGGGATCTTATATCAGTATCCTTGTTGGCGAATTTCCCAAATAAAATGCTGCCATCAAAAGGGTTTGGGTAAATATCAAACACAGAAGCAACATCTATTTCAGCAGAAGATGTAGATAAATTGGGTCCGGTTATACAAATATCAAAGGTAGTGGTAGCTGGGCCGATAGAACCAAAATCGTAAGTACGGATATAGTAGGTGGTTCCAATGGTTAAACCGGTTGTGGTGATGGATTCTCCCACACCAGAGCCAGCATTATCGGCACATTCAATTTCTCCGGAAGTGCAGGAAGTATACACACTAAGCACCGGGTCGAAATCAGTGGAAGGGTTTATCGTTATCACATGTGATGCAGATGTAGCTATGAATTTATACCATACATCCTGTAAAGCAGGGCTGGCAAAAGGATCACAACTTGGAGCTGCCACTCCACTTGCGGTAGCGTAAGCTATATTTCCGGGGGTATTCACGCAGGTAGTATTAGGTGTAAGGAGCTGTGCAGCTGAACAATTGTCGTTGGTTGGGCTTATTACACTAATATTAATGTATTCAGCGGTGCTTTCGTTGTGTATCTTATCGCAACTGGTGATAGCATAAGCAACACCGGGATAATTGGTGGTAGTGATGGTATCGATATATGTAATAATGGGATCGGGTGAAATAAATAATATCTGCTTGGCATTGGTGATATCCACTGCGCTTCCATCAGTACTCCGGTATATTACAAAGTATTTGGCGGTATCGCCATCGGTGGCTGCAAGGGGGAGCTGCCAGTTCAGGGTAACGGTGGTAGGCGTTGTAGCATAGGTAACAGCAACCGGAGGCAATGGGTTTATAGCATCTATCCAAGGCATGGTGGGTACTAAACATTTGTATTTATTGAAGGATGTAATTAAAGAATCGGACAAATTTTTCATGTTATTTTTAATGGAAGTAGCACTGAAATAAACATCTCCCTGAGCCTTGAAATTTATCAAACGGGTGCTGTTGACCTGATCTAAAATATTATTGATGGCCCAATTGGCACCGCTTGGATTTAACTGGTAAGAAGCCATTCCGGCATAACAATGCCTTCCATGGTTATTTGCCTGAGTACCCCACCAATCCACCAAAGTATTAAAATCCTGGTTGGTGCCTATTTTCCAGTATAGTTGCGGAGCCACATAATCAAGACTTTGAGCGGTAAGCCATGCAATGGGATCACAATAAATTTCGCTGTAAGACGATAAACCGATTATTCCCGAAGGAACCCCATTTTTCCAGATTCCAAAAGGCCCCACACCAAACTTCACCCATGATTTTATGGATTTTATACTGTCGTTCACCATCTTTACCAACAGGTTCACATTATCTCTGCGCCAATCGTTTTTATTGGTAAACCCCCTTGGATAGTTGCTATACGCAGCAGCATCGTCAAAGGTGGTACCGTTTGCCGGATAGGGATAAAAATAATCATCGAAATGGATGCCATCCACACTGTAACGGGTTACAATATCTGAAACAACCATGGTCACATAATCACGTACCTGTGGCAATCCCGGATTTAGTAATTGTAATGAATTATAGGTTACACACCAGGAAGGGTGCAAAACAGACACGTGGTTGCTTGCAATACTGCTGCTACTGATACTCACTACAGCCCTGTATGGATTCAACCAGGCGTGGAATTCAATGCCTCGTTTATGGGTTTCCTCGATCATAAAAACCAAAGGATCGAAACCTCCTGCCGGTGCCACTCCCTGTGTACCTGAAAGCCATTGCGACCATGGTTCATAAGGACTATTGTAAAAAGCATCACAAGAGGGGCGCACTTGAACAAAAACTGCATTTATTCCTGCTTTTTGAAGCTTATTGATGAGTGTGATAAATCCACTTTTTAATGTAGCCACCGATTGTCCGGTACTGGTAGGGTAATCGATGTTGGAAACGGTTGCTATCCAGGCACAACGCAATTCTCTTTTTGGATAAAGTATTTGTCGGCTTCCATTATCCTGAAATGCAGGTTGCTGGCTTATCGTATCCAGCTTTTCTATTGAAAAGGGAGCTGTCTGGTCAAAAGGCATGTTAAAATCTTGCTGCTGCTGTGCTACAGCATTCAAACCCAAACAGGTTGCGATAAGGAATACAATTGTTTTAATTTCAATAACGTATTTTTTTTTCATTTTCAGTTCGCTTTTATTCGGAATTTAGCCACGAATTACACTAATTTTAGGGTAATTTCGTGAAATTTATGGCAGTATCATAATTACAAATCTACTATTTTACAACTACTTTTTTTGTAAAAGATTTCCCTTTTTATAACCCTTAACCATATTGGTAACAATTCAACCCTTTTTAGTATATCAGTCTCAGTACCCCAAACTTACAATATTGTTTAATTCAAAACAAATTTAATGCTGCACTCAATGGTAATTTAAGAAAATAAGTGCCGAACAAACCTGTATTTGGTGATGACTGAAATGATACCATTATCTGATACTTTTGTCTATCCAAAAAATCAATGTTAACCACAAAGAACGCAAAGTTAAAAACCCGCAAAGTTCACAAAGTATCTATTTTACTGTATTTAGCGAACTTTGCGAATTTCTTTGCGAACTTTGCGGTTAATTATAAAAACGACATTGTAGATATGCAAAAATACAAGGCACGTTACATTTCGAGCCTCAGACGAGAAATTGCGGGAAAGCTTAAACTATATAAATTAAAAAGCTCAATAAAACCACCCGAAGATGGTCTTATTGAGCCTGTATTGAACTCCTTGAATGAAAATTTCTATTTTTTCTTTTTACCTTCTTTTTCTTGTCCTAGAAAATCATAACGTTTCTTCTCTATGCCACCTTTCAGCATGATAAAAGATCCTTCTATTTCGTAATCAGTTATGGTTGCATCCCATTTGTAGGAAGTTTTTTCTTCAGTGAAATCTGAAGTGAAACTTAACTTATGTACATCGGCTTCATCCTCGGTATAGGTGGTATCGAGTGTAACTTTATAAGGCATGGAAGGAGCTGTAAGTTTTTCTTCCATCAGATCACATTGAACTTGTCCGCCTTTTAATATTATTAAACTTGGAAGCGGTTTAGCGGCTCCTGTTTTTTTCACTTCCGTGAACTTAACATCATACTTTTTACCTTCTAAAAATTTGTTTTTTTCAGGTTTCACTTTTTGTGCAAAGCTGCTTGAAACCAATAATAAACAAACTCCTAAAACTCCTGATCTTAATGCGATGGTGTTGATCATATTTTTTATTTTTAATTAAAATTATTAAATAAAATTAGTACTGAACCTGACCGATACAATTAATGTGCCTCAAATCAAAATACTTAGATTTTGTAAAACTATACTTTTATCTTTGTTAAAAAAAAATTAAAACGAAAATAAATGATTGTTTTTAATGCCCTGCTCTATTATTTAGTTATAATTCCTATCTCCCTGCTTCCTTTCCCATTATTATATGCACTTTCGGATGGTTTATACATCCTTTTTTATTTCATGTTGGGGTATCGAAAAAAAGTGGTTTTACAAAATATCCGTAATTCATTTCCTGATAAAACAGAAAAAGAACATATCGAAATTTGTAAAAAATTTTACAGACATTTCTGCGATCTTGTTGTAGAAAGTCTTAAAACCTTTACTATTTCGGAAAAAGAAGTACTGAAGCGGGTTATTTGTATTAATCCTGAGCTGATCGATAAGTATTTTGACCAGAAGAGAAGCGTTATCATTGCCGGAGGACATTATAATAATTGGGAAATATTTGCAGTGGCAGTAGATGCGCTTATTAAGCACAAAACGGTGGGTATTTACAAACCCCTCAGCAATAAGTATTTTGACGATAAAATGAGGAGTACACGAGGAAAATACGGCCTTGAAATGATCTCCACCAAAGACGTGAAAACTTTTTTTGATACTCATATCAATGTGCTCACTGCCACCATATTTGGTACCGATCAATCACCCTCTAATCCCAATAATGCATATTGGATGAAATTTTTAAATCAGGATACAGGGGTGCTTTTTGGGGCTGAAAAATTTGCTAAGGAATATAATTACCCTGTTGTTTATGGCAGGTTGAACAAATTAAAACGCGGGCATTACAGTCTTGATTTTACAGATGTTACAGATACACCCAAAGAGACCGCTTATGGAGAGATAACCGAGAAGATCACTCTGTTATTAGAAAAAGATATTCAGGCTATTCCTCAATATTGGTTGTGGACCCACCGCAGATGGAAACATAAAAGACCGGAAGGGAAATAGATCATAGAAATGTGTGGAATGTAGGATTAGGTATAAAAATTGAGTTTAAATATCTAACCAGCAAACCCATAATTGTATGAAAAAGTTAATAGTTATCTTAATAGCAATTTCGATCCTAGCAGCGTGCAAAGCTTCGAAAAAAACGACCTCAGATAATACGGCTCAAAAGGCGTTGAATTGTCCGGACAAAGAGCTAACATTCAACAATGATATTAAACAGATCTTTGAAAAAAATTGTACCAAATGCCATAATAAAAATGAAAGAGCCGGATTCAATTTTCATAAAATTGAGTTTGTAAAAAAAGCAGCACAATCGGGTAAATTAGTAGGAGCGATCAAACATATGAAAGGATATCAGCCCATGCCGAGATATGCGCCATTTCTTAAGCGCGCTGCCCAACTTGATCCGGAATACATTAATAAAATTGAGTGTTGGATCAAAAGTGGAATGAAAGAGTAAGGGGCGAGTAATTGCAAAATTTGAAAATAAATCGAGTAGATTGATATTAAATTTAATATTATGATCAAGAGTTGGATTATTCTATAAAAACAAAAAGTGTGGTGTCACCCAGAGCCTGTCGAAGAGGGTGCGATGGCCCTGCCCCCAATACTTCGACAAGCTCAGCATGACCAACACACACAATACCGTTTTAACACTGTGATTCGCTTTAAAAACCAACAATGTCTTCAAAAAATTGACAAGCTTAATTCATTTTATGAAAAAAACACTTTTATCAGGATTCTTATTAATACTGATCTTTACAACCTGCAAAACTATCAAACAGCCTGAAAAAGCAGTGGTAGCAAAACCTGCACTCGATTGCAGCAGCATGGAAGTTACCTACATCTTTGATGTAAAACCTGTTTTTGAAACATTCTGTATCAACTGTCATGGTGAAGAAGGAGACGGAGGCTTTAATTTCATTAAGATCACTGAAATAAAAAGAGCAGCACAATCAGGCACCTTACTTGGTTCTATAAAATGGCATAAAGGATTTTCACGTATGCCTGAACATGGCGAACAACTAGATGCAAAGACGATCAATACAATAGAGTGTTGGATCAAAAACGGGATGAAAGAATAATGGAACATATAATCCCACTTGCCGAAAGGATGCGTCCAACCAGTTTGGATAACTATATTGGTCAAAAACACCTTGTAGGTGAAGGTGCTATTATGCGCAATGCAATTGAATCAAACCTTCTTCCTTCCATCATTTTATGGGGCCCACCTGGTGTTGGAAAAACCACGCTTGCCAATATTATTGCTCACCAGTTAAAACGTCCGTTTTATGGATTGAGTGCGATCAATGCAGGCGTTAAGGATATCAGGGAAATAATTGACAAGGCAAAAAGTAACAGCTTATTTGCTCAAAAAAATCCAATTTTATTTATTGATGAGATCCATCGTTTTAGTAAATCGCAACAAGATTCATTACTTGGTGCGGTTGAAAAAGGGGTTATCACATTAATTGGAGCAACCACCGAAAACCCTTCATTTGAAGTAATTTCAGCGCTTTTATCGCGTTGCCAGGTATATATTTTAAAACCGCTTGATAAAGAAGATCTGCTTGCAATGCTTGACCTGGCAATGAAAACCGATAGTATTTTAAAAACAAAGAACATTCGCATACTTGAAGGAGAATCTCTATTAAGGCTTTCGGGGGGTGATGGGCGAAAATTGTTAAATGTTTTTGAGTTGGTGGTAAATACAATTGGTAGTGATGAAATTGAAATAACCAACGAAAAAGTAACCAATATTGTTCAACAAAACATAGCATTATACGATAAGGCCGGAGAAAATCATTACGATATCATTTCTGCATTTATTAAATCCATACGCGGCAGCGATCCCAATGCTGCTGTTTACTGGCTTGCCAGAATGATTGAAGGTGGTGAAGATCCTTTATTTATTGCACGAAGATTGGTGATACTTGCTTCGGAAGATATTGGTAATGCTAATCCAACGGCTTTGGTAATTGCAACCAATTGTTTTCAGGCAGTGAACGTGATCGGCTTTCCCGAATCGCGAATAATTTTATCACAAGCTGTAACTTATTTAGCGGCATCCGCTAAAAGTAATGCAGCTTATATGGCTATTAACAGTGCAATTGAAGCCGTAAAAAATGGCGGAGACCTACCTGTGCCACTTCATTTGCGGAATGCTTCTACTAAATTGATGAAAGATATTGGCTACGGAAAAGAGTACCAATATTCACATGGTTATACCTCCAATTTTTCGAATCAGGAATATTTGCCCGAGCCCCTTAGCGGAGTAAAATTTTATGATCCGGGAAATAATGCCAGGGAAAAAGAAATAAGAGAACATCTGAAAAAATTGTGGGGAGATAAGTATAAGTACTAAAGACTCGAATCAAGAGTTTGATAACCTCAAATCGTGTGTCGTCACCCAGAGCCTGTCGAAGGGTGTGTGATGGCTTACCCACATACTTCGACAGGCTCAGCATGACCAACGCACACAATACCTCCCTCAACGAAAATCAGGACTCCCTTATAAACTGCAAAATTATTCCAAAGAAATCAAATAATTTCACTATTTTTAAAACTCTATTGTCGCTTGATAGCTTTAAAAATGAAAAAAATATCCGTTTTAATATCTCTACTATTCTTTGTTCTTATTTTTTCATGCAGGAAAGAACTGGAAAAACCATTTTGGGATACACAGGTCTTGACCCCCTTGGTAAATGCTTCTCTCAACATAAATAACCTTCTCCCCGACTCCATTTTACAAGCCAATGCAGATAGCTCAATGAAAATTGTTTTTCAAAATGATATCTATAAACTGGCTATGGATACAATTTTTAAAATACCTGATACCACGCTAAATCAGGTGTACACCATTCCATTTCCTGTGACTTTTAATCAGGGACAGGTGGTTGTGAACAACAGTCAGTGGGAAACCACGTACAATCTGCAAGGTGTGCAATTACGGAGTACTACTGTAAAATCAGGTTTTGTTCATTATCAGATCAAGAGTCTGATCAAAGAAGTAACTAATTTTGTGTATAGCATTCCAAGTGCTAAACTCAATGGAGTACCTTTTTCCATTAATGTGTCGGTACCTGCAGCAGTAGGAAACACACCCGGGGTTTACGATCAAACATACGATCTGTCGGGCTATGTTTTTGACCTGACCGGAATTTACCATAATAAAGTAAACACACTATACACCTCATTTACTGCCTCAGTAAGTCCTTTAGGGCAACCCGTATTGGTCAATAATACTGATAGCTTAGTTGTTTCTAATACTTTTTATGACATCATACCCAGTTATGCAAAAGGCTATTTTGGTCAAAATACAATTAACGTAGGTCCTTCTTTTTCAAACTTTACTTTATTTGATCGTATTGTTGACGGGACACTTCAATTAGAAGATGTTAATTTTAACTTAAAAATTGAAAATCCAATTGGTATAGATGCCCGGATCTATTTTAATAATTTAAGCTCTGTTAATACCAGAACAGGTAATACCATTAACCTTAGTAATTCAATTATTGGTACACCAATAAATATAAACCGTGCTGCAGAAAGCGCAGGTACTGTATTTCCAACCTATGCTAATTTCCCTTTGACAGTGGCTAATTCAAACATTAAACAAATGATTGAAAACCTCCCCGATAAATTTGGTTACTCCATGCAAATTATTGCAAATCCACTGGAAAATGTTTCCAGTTCAAATGATTTTATTTATTCGGATAAATTAATGAAAGCCAAACTGGATATAGAGATCCCGCTTTCGTTGGTTGCAAGTAATTTAACATTAGTGGATACAATAGCTCTAAATATTTCTAATACTGAAGATCAGAATGTGAATAGTGGTACTCTTACTTTGATCGCTGATAATGGTTTTCCTTTTGATGCTTCCCTTCAGCTCTATCTTTTAAATGAAGCAAATGCAGTGGTTGACTCTATTTTTGCAAATGCGAATATTATTGATGAAGCACCAATCAATTCATTGCTTCGGGTGATCAGAAAAAAACAAACGAGGATCGCTCTTCCATTAACTGAAAGCAAAATGAATTTATTATATCATACAAAAAAATTAAAATTAAAGGTTAAGTTCAATACAAGTGCTCAGCCGCAGTACATCAAAATTTATAGTGAATACAGCATTGACGTAAAATTAGTTGGCGATTTTAATTATACGATTCAATTAAAATAAACGAAATTGTTCAGTGCTTAATGAAACTAAAAAAGGAAAAATTTAACACAGAGATCACGGAGTAGTATGAGTTTCACAGAGAAAAAATGAAAGTTTCTCTATTAAAGACTACTAAACTCTGTGTAACTCTATTTTCTCGGTGTACTCTGTGTTGAACAAATATTTAGTTGCAATTGACTATTTACAAATAAACATAACTCATAATTGTGAAAAAAATATTTATTATACTTTTTATTACTTTCATTCATCTTAATTCGCAAGCTCAAATTGCCACTATTTTTGTGGAAGAATTTCTTGATTCTTCTAAAACACGTATTGGCATTAGTACTGATTACGACTTGAATTCCAATGCATTCACCAATGCCTTTGTATCGAAATTTTATACCGGTGGATATATCGATACCGATCTGAAAAATTCTGTTTTAGAACGTGCAAAAAATACAAATAGAATAGGTGGCAATTTCAATTATGGAATTAATGGTGTAATTAATTTAGACTCTCTTAATCATAAAAAAAACATCAGTGTTTTTTTTAGTGTCAGGGATAGGCTCCATCTGGATGCACAATTTTCAAAAGATCTGTATTCAGTTGGTTTTTATGGGAATTCACAACATGCAGGAGAAACCGCTAATTTCAATAATTTCAATTTAAATCTGATACGATACCAACAAATACAAATAGGTTTATTTTCATCCAAACTGGATAGTGCAGCCCGCTGGGGAATTGGTCTTTCATTTTTAAAAGGTGAAGAATATCTTTCTATAGCAGCTAAAAAAGCGGAATTATTCACAAGTAACGATGGACAATACATTGATTTTACCACTGAAATGAGTGTTGCCAAATCAGATACAGCGCGTAAAGGCTTTGGAGCATTTAATGGTTTTGGATCAAGTGTAGATATGTTTTTTGAAGCCCCTTTTCATACTCGTTTTGGTGTTTCTAAATTGCGTGTATCGGTTTCTGATATTGGTTTTATCCATTTTAATAAACAAACCTTAAATTATACACAAGATTCAACTTTTCATTTTACAGGTTTACATGTCAATAGTTTTAATAATTTACAAGATTCAACGATGAGTGCTACATCTACTGATAGCATTATCAACTCAATTGCAACATCTAAGAAACAATCATACTCTGCCTCTTTGCCAACAATACTGGATCTGAATTATGAAACTCATTTTGCCAGTTATTTTCATTTAAAAGAAGGCATCCGTTATGTTTTTAATGGTAATAACAAATTGTTGCTTTACGTAACAGGGAAATTTTATTTTAATCCTAAATTCATGTTATCTGCCACGTTCGGTTATGGAGGGTATGGCATTCTTAATTATGGATTAGGCGTTAATGCTAAGTTGAGTAATGGTTTTATGATCTATGCCGGAAGTAATAATATTGAAGGCTATATCGCACCTAAAAAAACATTAGGACAAGGAGTTTATATTTCATTAGTTAAACATTTTTATTAAAAACAAATTCACCACTAAGGCAAAAGAACACATAGATACACAAAGTATTGATGAATGCTGCTTTAAAATTATAAAACAAAAAACATGTCATTAAAAAACGTTCCAAATATTAAACATTTAGATACCAATAACTTTTTTCTAATTGCCGGGCCCTGTGTAGTTGAAACGGAAGAAATATGTTTTGAGATTGCCGAAAAAGTAAAAGCGGTTACCGACAAATTAGGAATACCTTATATTTTCAAAGCATCCTTCCGTAAAGCCAATCGCTCACGTTTAGATTCTTTCACAGGTATTGGTGATGTAAAAGGATTAGAAATAATTCAAAAAATAGGAAAACAATTGAATCTTCCTACGCTTACTGATATTCATACAAATGAAGATGCTGCCATAGCCGCAAAATATGTGGATATACTGCAAATACCGGCTTTCCTTTGTCGTCAAACAGAATTATTAGTTGCTGCTGCCGAAACGGGTAAACATGTGAACATTAAAAAAGGTCAGTTTCTATCGGCCGAATCCATGAAATTTGCAGTAGATAAAGTTCGTGAATCGGGGAATTCTAATATTATGCTTACCGAACGTGGTACATTTTTAGGATATCAGGATTTGGTAGTTGATTACAGAGGCATTCCTGAAATGCAAAACAATAATGTTCCTGTTATTATGGACATTACTCATTCGTTACAAACACCTAATCAAACAAGTGGTGTTACAGGTGGTAAACCCGAATTAATTGGAACCATTGCCAAAGCAGCTATTGCTGTGGGAGTGGATGGAATATTTTTAGAAACTCATCCAAATCCTTCGAAAGCAAAATCAGATGGCGCAAATATGCTTCACCTTGATCATTTTGAAAAATTAATGATCGATTTGATCAGGATCAGAAAAGCAATTAGTTAGATAGCAAGTCGAATTCTTTGGGAGACACTAGGTCAGGTAATAAAAAAATTACAATTTTTTATTCGTAAATTTGAAAAAACAACATTCAAAAAATGAAAGTAATAAATAAAAAAGCTCATATCGACAAAGATGGAATTTTGAAATTAGATATTGCTACACAACTATCAGAATCAGATGTGGAGATAGTTGTGGTTATTAATCCTGTGAATCGTGATTATCAAATTGAAGAGTTGAGTGAATTGGAAATTTTAATAATTGAAGAGCGCTGGGAAGAATATCAAAAAAATCCTAAAAAAACAAAAACATGGGAACAAGTGAAGGCTTCAATCACTAATAAATATGGAGTATAATCTTATTTTCACTCCTTTTGCTGAAAAGGATATTGAAGAAATAGTTGAATGGTACGGAAAGCAAAACATTGATTTAAGCAAGAGGTTTATTATAACACTTGATAAAACAGTGCAAAGTATAAACGAAAATCCTTTTCTTTTTCAGGAAGTTTATAAAACTTACAGATGTGCGAATTCCGGTAAATTTCCCTACAAAATTGTTTTCCGTATTGTTGAAAATAACATACTGATTATTGCAATTACTCATCATAAGCGTAATCCTAAAGTTTGGAAGAGAAAATAAAGCTTATGTCTAATTTTTTTCTAAAACAAAGCCTGAAAAGGCAACATTGATTATTAGGAAGGACTTGATGGTGAGTTTAGTGAGAATTAGAAAAGATGTATTGTAGTTTGTGAATTAGGAAATAGGTGCAGATGAAAAAATAATATTTTAAAAATGAAAAAAATTGTAAAATCCTTCGTCTTCGTTTTTATTTTTCTCACATCACATTTTTCAAATGGACAAGTAATAAAGTTCAGAAAAGTGATTGGTAGCAGCGAATACGATTATGGGATGTCCGCAAAGCAAACAACAGATAAAGGTTATATTGTTGGTGGATCAACAAGTAGCTTTGGGAATGGTAACTCGGATATGTATGTAGTAAAAACTGATTCGATGGGAATACCCAAATTTCAGAATACATTCGGAGGAATAAACATTGATAGAGGGACCTGTATCAGACAAACAAGTGATAATGGTTACATTATTGTTGGTTACACCAACAGTTTTGGAGCTGGAGGATATGATGTTTATTTAGTAAAAACAGATTCGGCACTTCAAACGCAATGGACAAAAACCTATGGAGGCAGTGATTGGGATTTTGGTAATTGTGTGGAACAAACCATTGATGGAGGCTATATAATATGTGGCGGAACTTATAGTTTCGGTGAGGGCGATGAAGATTACTATTTAATTAAAACAAATTCAATTGGAGATACGCTGTGGACAAAAACATTTGGTGGTGTAAAAGAAGATATTGCAAAGTCCATTATTCAAAGTACTGATGGTGGCTATATTTTAACAGGTACTACTAAAAGTATGGGTGATTCTCTGGGTGATTTTTATACAATTAAAACAAATTCATTAGGTGATACCACCTGGACAAATAAATTCGGTGGTTCCCAACTCGATTATGGAAATGATATTTTGGAAAGCCGGTATGGCGGTTACATTGTTGGAGGAGAAACGCAAAGTTTTGGTTTAACAAATTCAGATGGTGTACTCTTACAGCTTTCTCCATTAGGAATTGCCGGCTCAACTCTTTTTACAGGAGTTACCGGTTATGATAATATTGAATCTATAACGGAAGATACACTTGGAAGAGTTGCAATGACTGGTAGAAATGTAGGGTCAGGTGATGCCAATGGAAACGGAGATGTTAATATTTTTATTATTAGAAAAAACTGGAGCTATTACAGTGGTACAACTTTTGGGGCGAACGGTTACGATATTGGATATTCGATAGAACCTACTTTAGGTAACGGATTTGTGATTTGTGGTCACACCACTAGTTTTAATAATTTATTGGAGGATATTTATCTTATTAAAACAGATTCTACCGGTTTTTGCAGCAGTTTAGAAAATACATTTATCACGGATATTGAATCTTCTTATCCTGCACAGAATTCTGCATTTACTATTTCCCCTAACCCTGCAGCTACCACAGTAACTTTTTCTTCCGGGAAATTACTCGACTCTGCGGTTATTCAAATTTTTGATATAATTGGTAATAGAACAAAAAGTGTAAAAGTAGATCCCAATCAAAAGGAACCTATTTCAATAAATATTTCTGATCTGGCTGATGGAATATATATTCTTAATATAACAACGAGTGCAAGTTCATATTCTCAGAAATTAGTTATTCAGCATTAAAGCGAAACGATTTTGCTGTGTTGAATTTCCTTTTCCTTGAGCTTGTCCAGAGCCAGTGTGAAAATTAGTTTGAACTTCGGTTCTTTCTTCAATTGTATAAATTACTTATACTAATTGTATAGAAAATTTTAAATTTGTATTCATTATTTAATATTTCATATTTTAGAATTAAAAATTTACATTATGGGACGTGTATTCGAAAAGCGTAAGTATAAAATGTTTGCCCGCTATGATAAAATGGCAAAAGGCTTTACCAGGATAGGTAAAGAGATAGCAATTGCAATAAAGCTTGGTGGAGGGGATCCTGCCGGTAATGCTCGTTTACGAATGGCTATTCAAAACGCCAAAGGTCTGAACATGCCAAAAGACCGTATTGATGCTGCTATAAAACGTGCAACATCAAAGGACGAATCCAATTTAGAAGAGATTGTATATGAAGGGAAAGGCCCCTACGGAGTTGCAATTTTATGTGAATGTGCTACTGATAATCCTACTCGTACTGTTGCAAATGTTCGAATGAATTTCAACCGCACTGGTGGTGAATTGGGCAAAACAGGATCTTTGGATTATTTATTTGAACGTAAAGGAGTTTTCAGGATCAAGAATGAAAACATTAATATGGACGAACTGGAAATGGAATTGATCGATTTTGGTGCCGATGAAATTGAGGGTGATGATGAAGAAATTGTGGTATATACCGCTTTTACTGATTTTGGTACAATGCAAAAAGCATTGGAAGCAAAAAAATTACATATTATCAGTTCCGAATTAGAACGCATCCCAAACTCCACTGTTGAATTATCAGATGAACAAATAGAAGAAGTAATGCTTTTAGTTGGAAAATTAGAAGAAGATGATGACGTGCAAACCGTTTATCATAATTTGAAATAAGCCCTCCCCGCTTAATCCCCTCACCATTTGGTGAGGGGATTAAGCGGTTAAATGATATAACGTTAACCCTGCAATTGGAGTTTCTATTACTGTATCAATATTAACTCCTTTATTTTCGGCAACAGCTCTTAATATATTACTATAATAAAAAGCTACCGAGCCAACACAACTCAGTTTTAATTCTTTGTGTTTTTTATATTTACAAATGTGCTTGTCAAAAAATTGTTCGAAACAATTTGCTACAAGATCAACAACAAATTGCTCCTTTAAATTTTGGTAAATAAATTTGCTAAAAGATGCTAAAAACCTGTTTGGCATCGGCTTTTTATAAACAGCGTCTAAAATATCATTGGTACTTAATTTGAATCTTTCAAAAAAACGGGTGGAAAGCTCAACCGGCATTTCGCCATTCAAATAAGCTTGAATGAAAGTTTTGGAAATGTGCGCTCCACTCCCTTCATCACCCAATATAAAACCCAACGAGGATCTGTTTTCTACAATGATTGAACCATCGTAGTAACAGGTATTTGAACCTGTTCCCAGAATAGCCGCAATACCCGGATTTGATCCACATAATGCACGGGCAGCTCCAAGCAGATCAGTATTAATTTCAATAGCAGATAGCGGGAAATTTTGTATCAGTGAATTGTAAATAATTTCTTTTTTAGAATCTGCTCCACATCCTGCACCGTAGAAAAAAATTTGAGATGGTAAGTAAGACGATAATTGGGGTAATAGTTCTGATCTTATAATTTCAGAAATTTCAACTTCAGTTTGAAAATAAGGATTGAAGCCCTGAGTAGAATATTGATGGATTTTTTTTTGATCATCAATTAAACGCCAATCTGTTTTTGTGGAGCCGCTGTCTGCAATTAAGATCATACTGTTTACAATTCAAGATTTATTCCGCAGTTTTTTAATATTCTGGATAAATATAGATATTTTTATTTCAATATTTAGTTTGTTATTCAATGTGAGGGTACAACAAATTTTAAGAACCCCAAATGTTCCTGCAATTCGCTGATAATGGCATAAAAAACATCCCTGATATCTAAGTAAATCTATGACATCTGCGAGAGAAAAATAACAAAGTAAAGATTTGTATTTCTGATCGGTTTATTTAAAATGTACTTTCCCTGAAGATGTATCATAGTATGCCGATACGATATCTATCTCATTTTCAGCAGCACGCTCTCTTAAATAACTACTTTGTTCCAATACTTCAGAAATTGAATTTTCTGCATTTAACCAGGTTATTTTTTCAATCAATTTACTGTTAGTTGTATCAATATCAGAGTGTTTTTGTACGCATTGATAAATTGCCTTATCTATTTTAGAAGTGACAAATCCTATATTGCCCGAATTTACTTGTTGGATAGCCAAATTGATAGCACCGCAATTGGAGTGTGCCATTATCACAATTAGTTTCGCCCCAATTTTTTTAACAGACAATTCTATACTTCCTAAAATTTCAGGACTGATAATATTCCCGGCAATACGAATAATAAGTAAGTCGCCAATTCCAGCATCAAAAACAATTTCGGGTGAAGTTCGGGAGTCTATACAGCAAACAACCACTGCCATTGGGCTTTGTTCCATCGAGGTAGCGTTTACCTGGTGACTAAAATATTTTTCACTCCATTTTCCATTTATAAACCGTTCGTTTCCTGCTTTTAGTAAATTTAAAATTTTAGCAGGTGAAAGATTTTGCTGTGTTTCTTTATTCAAAACATTTATAAACTGTATGTGATCGGATAATTCGTACCTATCCTTTAAACCCAATACATTCAATTGAATATTTCGTTCAGGTGCAACCGTAGTTTTAAAATCGTTTATTATTTCTAAAACATCACTGTCCACAAAATCGGAATAAGTAGCATCAATTACCACTTTTGAATTTTTGGGCACTTCCCAAAGTGTATCTTTAATTGATGGTTTATTAAAAAATGAAACCTGATTAGATAATTCTAATCTTACTACTTCTCCGATGTGTAATTTATCCTTGTTCATACTAAAAGGATTTCTATAACTACTGCGTATTAAATAAAAAACACTAACAGCCAAGCCTATCAAAACTCCAATCAGTAAATCCGTAAATACAATGGCTACAATTGTGGCAATAAAAGGGATAAATTGATGCCAGCCTTTTTGATACATCTCCTTGAATAGGGTTATTTTCGTTAATTTATAACCTGTCATTAAGAGTATGGACGCCAATGATGCCAGTGGGATCAGATTTAGCATCGGGGCTAACGTTAATACACTTATCAATATAAATACACCATGCAAAATAGCGGAAAATTTTGTGCTGTTACCTGCTTGGATATTTACCGAACTTCTAACAATTACAGAAGTAATAGGTATACCACCAAACAATCCTGCCATCATATTACCAACGCCTTGAGCTATTAATTCACGGTTGGCTGGAGATTCTCTTTTATGAGGATCGATCTTATCCACTGCTTCAATATTTAATAATGTCTCTATAGATGCCACAACTGCGATTGTAAGTGCTACGCTATAAACACGAAAGTCACTAAAATAATTTAGGTTGGGAAGGTGAATGTAGGATGATAGATCTTGCGTATTAAAAGATGGAACATTAACAAAATGAGATTCTGCAATACTTAAATAAGGAATAAAGTGAATGAATACATAATTTAAACCCAATCCAAAAATAACGACAAACAATGATGAGGGCAAAAATTTGGATTTTTTTAAAGGTATCTTATCCCAAAAGAAGATAATAAAAATAGATAACGTACTAATTATTATAGCACCCGGAGAAATAAAATTTAACATTTTCAGAAGCTCTGAAAACGTGTTCTCACTGTCGGGCTGTATAAATGAAAAATCATTTTCAGGATCAACATCATAGCCAACAGCATGCGGAATTTGTTTAAGTATAAGAATAATTCCAATGGCTGCCAATAACCCTTTGATAACATTTGAAGGAACATAATTACCAATAATTCCTGCCTTTATAAAGCCCATTATAAATTGAATGGCACCCGCTATCAAAAGTGCTGTCAGGAAAATATCGAAGCTACCCAATTGCGTGATGCCAGCCAATACCACTGCGGTAAGCCCAGCTGCCGGACCGCTTACGCTTGTATGCGAACCACTCAAAAAACCCACTACAATTCCACCGAGAACTCCGGAAATAATTCCGGAAAGCAAAGGTGCCCCAGACGCTAATGCAACACCTAAACAAAGAGGCAATGCCACTAGAAAAACTACAATGCTTGCAGGAATATCATTTTTTAATTTTTCTTTTATCATATTTTTTTTAGCTAATAAACATTAATAAATATTTGAACGCCCTATCAATCCTCATTTTCAAGATTATGGTATCATACACCCAACCATGAATGTGCAATGGTTGTCCATTTTTATACAATTTTTTAATGACCCGATACCCCATTAAATTCCGGAATATTCTTAAGGTCCATATTTACTTTTTTTAATGCTGCCGTATTGTTTTTGAAATCATGAATAATTTCAAGCACATCCATGTCTATATTCCGCGATTTACTTCCATCAATTATAACATGAGAACCTTCAGGTAATTCATCAAGTGTAAGTGCTATGCTTCCTTTATTAAGAAATGAAACATCTTCCGCCAATTGGATTATTATTTTATCAACACCATCTTTTTCTTCCTTGTGATAAAAATAGGCCAGCTTAAAATTATTACGCAAAATAATAAATGCCGCTACTATCATACCTGCAGCAATACCTTTTAACAGGTCAGAAAATTGTATTGCAATTACAGTAACAACGAAAGGAACAAACTGCTCCCAGCCTAATTTATACATCGAAACAAAAAGTGGGATCTTTGCTAATTTATAGCCTACCAATAAAAGTAATGCAGCCAAACAGGCGAGCGGGATCATGTTAAGTACCGAAGCAATTGCTATCACGCTTAACAATAATAAAAACCCGTGAATGATTGCAGATAACTTGGTTTTACCGCCTGCATTAATATTGGCTGAAGTCCTCACAATTACTGCCGTTAAAGGTAATCCACCAATTAAACCGGATATCATATTTCCAAGTCCTTGTGCTTTTAATTCCCGGTTGGTTGGAGTGTTACGTTTATAGGGGTCAAGTTTATCAGCCGCTTCTACACTTAGCAGAGATTCTAAACTGGCAATAATGGCAATTGTCACAGCAACAACATACACATGGTAATTCCCTAACGCTGTAAAATCAGGTAATGTAAATTGATTTACAAAGCCTGGAACTGAATCAGCAACCGGCAACTTTACCAGTTTATCTCCATCTAAAAATAATGAAGGGAAACTTGTTTTAAACAATTGGTTTATTAGAATTCCAACGATAACTACTAATAATGCACCCGGAACGATCTTAAAAAAAGTGATTTTTTTCAAAAAAGCTTGTTCCCACATTATTAGGATAAACAGTGAAATAACAGCAATAATGATTGCTCCCGGATGAATATAATTAAGAGAGTTGAAAATTTCCGAAAACGTATTTTGTCCATCAGATTGAATAAAATTAAAATCTCCTTCATTGTCTTTATCGTATCCTAAAGCGTGTGGTATCTGTTTCAGTATTAATATAATACCAATAGCCGCCAACATTCCTTTAATTACACTTGAAGGGAAATAATATCCAATAATTCCAGCTTTTAAATACCCCAGAGCAATTTGGATCAAGCCGGCCAATACTACTGCAAGTAAAAACACCTCATAACCACCCAGTTGTGTTATGGCATTTAGTACTATTACTGTTAGGCCGGCAGCAGGCCCACTTACACTTAATGCTGAACCGCTCGTAAATGCCACTACAGTGCCTCCTACCATTCCTGCAATAATGCCGGAAAATAGCGGTGCACCAGATGCCAATGCAATTCCTAAACAAAGTGGTAAAGCAACGAGGAAAACAACTAAACCAGCCGGTAGATCATTTTTTAGGTATTTAAATGTTAAACCTTTAATAATTTTGTTTTGAATGTCCATAAGGAATAATATTATCAATGATTAAAACTGATAATAGATTAAAATCAATGATTAAACCCCTGCAAACAGGCTGAGATCAAATGAATAATCTATAACAGATTAAAATCAAAAGAATTAGTGTAAGAAATTTTGAAAAATAAAATTACAAGGGCGGAAGCCTTGGTAGATAAAAGAGTGGTTACAATATTTCGGGAGGCGAAAATACTTTTTGACTGAAATCTGATGAAGAAAAATCGATGTTCTGTCTGGACGATAAGCTTGTAGGTTCAAGCAGTCCGGCAATTAGTGTATTATTAAAATGCTTGTGGTTAAGATAAAAATCTTCTAAAAAACTCAGTTTCTCATTTTTTTCATTGCCTTTTTCCGATTCTTTTTCTTCACAATCAAAATTATCTATCAAGGCAATGGAACCACCATCAAAGACTTTTGAAAAGTATTTGATCGTTTCATAACTATAAGCAAATGAAAAGAGAATAAGAAGGCAATATGCAATGATTTTTTTCAAAGTAGAAAATAGTTGTTTTTGCAAAGATGCGAAAAAAACAAAGGTTTTATTCTTTAGTATATAAAAATTAAGTTTTTTTAACAAATAGAATAAAGGACTTGAAACTCAAAAGGTGTTTGTTTTACAAGAGAAATAGTATGCCCAAATTTTCCACAAAATTAGCCCTCTTCTAAAAATTAACAACCAATCAAATTAACGATACCACATTTAAGGTATTTAAAGATTAATTGAAGGAATACCATAATTTAGGTATTGCCTATAAGCTAATGAATGTAGATTTTTGCATCGTTATTTAAAACTAATCTAAATAAAGGTAGCATGAACGTATATTTATCCAATTTGTCAGGTTTTTCAATAAAAAATGCAGTTTTTAAACTTAAGTTAGCAATTGTTCTAATTGTAGTAAGTACTTATTCTTTTGCCCAAACAGGTGCTGTAAAAGGAAAAGTAACTACATCTGATGGGAAACCTGCTGAATTTGTAAATGTTGGTATTATAGGCACAAAAATGTGTACCTCTACAAACAAAGAAGGTAATTATTCAATTGATAATATTCAACCGGGTACATACTCCTTACAAGTGAGTTTAATTGGGCTTGAAAAAGTGATCCAAACTTTAGTGGTTATAGCTGACCAAACAAATGTTGTAGATTTTTCTTTAATTGAGAACAGCCGGCAATTGCAGGAAGTGGTAGTTTCTGTAACCAAAAGTAATAACGAAAAACCTGTGAACATTGGTAAAATAAACATCAAACCATTGGATCTGCCGCAAAGTATTGCTTTCATTGATAAAGAAACAATGGAACAACAGCAAACGCTTCGCATGAGTGATGCTTTGAAAAATTTTAATGGTGTGTATCTGATGGGAACAAGTGGTGGTTATCAGGAAGAAATTGCCGGACGAGGGTTCGCATTTGGTAGCAATAACACTTTTAAGAACGGGGTGCGTTTTAATAACCTAGCGATGCCCGAAATGAGTGCCTTAGAGCGTATTGAAGTGATGAAAGGCAGTTCTGCCATTTTGTTTGGGAACGTTGCCGCTGGTGGTGTTATAAACTTAATTACCAAAAAGCCTGATTTCAAAAAAGGTGGAGAAATTACCATGCAAACAGGAAGTTATGATTTTTATAAACCTTCTATTGATGTATATGGTGCAATCGACAAAAACAATCGCATTGCATATAGGATGAATACTACCTATGAAAAATCGCGCAGCTTTCGGGATCTCGTAAATGCAGAACGAATTTACATTAATCCTTCATTCCTGATAAAGCTGGGTAAAAAAACAGATTTCTTAATTGAAGGTGATTACCTGAAAGATAACCGCACTGCAGATTTTGGCGTAGGTGCAATTAATTATAAACTGATCGACATTCCACGCAATCAATTTCTTGGAGTTGCATGGTCCTACATCAAAACAGAACAAAAAAGTATTACTTCAACTATAACACATCATTTAAACGAAAATTGGGAAATCCGCAGTGTTACATCCTATCAGCAATTTAATAATGATTTATTTGCAAATCAGCGCCCGAATGGTAACAGCCAGTTTATAAGAGCAAACGGAAATTGGATCAGAGGACTTCAACGTACTAAAATTGACGAAGAATATTCCATTACTCAACTTGACCTAACCGGAAGATTTAATACCTGGGCTATAAAACACAATTTATTATTTGGTGCTGATGCCGATCAATATTATACAAACACTTATGCTTATAACGCAGTTAATACGTATGACTCCATCAATGTATTTGATCTGGGCAAATACAAACAAAGAAACGATATTCCTGACTTAACAGTTAAAACCACCACCAGTAGCCCTATTAAGCGCGCAGGGGTATATGTACAGGATCTAATTGAAATTACAAAACAAATAAAAGTATTAGCCGGTGCCCGTTTCTCTTACCTCGAAACATTTAGCACTGTTTATACATATAGCACTAAAGCAGTTGTGGAAACAAGACAATTTGATAATGCAATTACCCCTCGCTTTGGATTGGTTTATCAACCATTAAAAACAATGGCTCTATTTGCCAGTTACTCAAATTCATTCATTCCTAATAAAGGAGTGGATATTGATAACAAAGCTTTAGTTCCTTCATTCGTAAACCAATACGAAGTAGGTATTAAAAACGATCTGTTCAAAGGATTACTTTCTGCAAACCTTACAGTATACCAAATCATCAACAGCAATTTAGTACAAACTACTTTGGTAAATGGCAACACAAATTCGAATATCAAAGAGCTTGCCGGTGAAGTTACCAGTAAAGGCCTTGAGTTGGATATAATGAGCAAACCATATAAAGGCATTTCTGTTATTGCCGGATATAGCTACAACGATACGAGATATACAAAAAGTAACACTTACATTGTTGGAAGCAAATTATTATACAATCCAGCAAACACCGCAAATACAAGTGTTTATTATTCATTCAGCAATAGTAAAATATTAAATGGATTTAATGTAGGAATAGGTATGTTATATATTGGCGACAGGGTTGCAGGTCGCTCCACAAGAGTTACTGTGCTTAACGACACATATAAACCTTTCGCCCTTCCAAATTATTCACTGTTAGATGCAAGCATTGGGTATGCTAAAAATAATATTTCTGTACGATTCAAAATTTCAAATATCCTTAACGAATTAAGTTACAATGTTCATGACGATAATAGTGTGAATCCTATTGCTCCTCGTCAATTAGCAGCAACATTTAGTTATAAATTTTAATTTTTTTTACAAAAAAAGATCAAACGGGTAAAGTTAGGGGTGAAATTCAACTGATTCAAAATCTTCGACAAGCTCTGAAGACCACCGTGTGATGTCATACTGAGCCTGTCGAAGTATGTGCGGGGCTTTTTAAGCATTTATTATTCTTAACTAAACAACTTTCGAGAAATTTCATGCGATTAAAACAACTCATCAGGCAGCTGCATCTTTGGCTGGGATTACTTAGCGGACTTGTAGTATTTACGGTTGCTATAACCGGATGTATCTATGCTTTTGAGGAAGAAATAAGAAACATCGTATATGAAGATGTATTGTTTGTAAAAGCCGAAGGTACTCCCAAAATATCATTTACTGAACTTATTGAGGCTGCTCGTAAAAAGCACCCAAAGCCTGGAATAAAAAATATCAGGATAAAATCTGATTCCTTGAGTAGTGTGGAAATAATCCTTAAAAATAAACAATCGGTTTATGTAAATCCCTATACAGCGGAAGTTTTAGGCTCCGCTAATAAAGACACCGATTTTTTTGGAACGATATTAAAAATTCACAGGCATCTTTATTTAGGTGAACCCGGAAAATTGATCACCGGCTGTTCCGCACTTATTTTTATTGGAATGTTAATAAGCGGAATTGTTTTGTGGTGGCCGCAAAATAAAAAGATACTGAAGCAAAAATTTTCCATTGCACAAAATGTACGATGGAAAAAACGCAACTATGATCTACATAGCGTACTTGGATTTTATGCCGCCTGGATCATCATTTTTACAGCATTAACAGGCATTATATGGTCATTTAAGTGGGCCGAAAACAGCATGTATTGGCTTACCGATTCAAAAAAAGAAGAAAAAAAAATGTTGCATTCAAGTTATACTGCAAATGCATTACCTATCACTATTGATGATGTCATTAAAAAAACAGGACATTTATATACGCAAAGCGAAGAGTGTTTCATTAATATGCCCGAAGATTCTACCGGTGTTTATAAGGTAACAATGCGTTACGAAAATAATGGTTTTTATAAAAAACAAGACAATTTACTTTTTGATCAATATAGCGGGAGCCTTCTCAAAGTGCAGTTATATGAAAATACTTCTACAGGTGATAAGCTAAAAGCCACCAATCTGGCAATACATACCGGGAAAGTGTTTGGCACTATTGGTCAGATAATTGTATTCTTTGCCGCATTAATTGCAGCCAGCTTACCCATTACAGGTTTTATGATGTGGTGGGGAAAAAGAAAAAGAATTTAATTACTTGAAGAAAATAAAAAATGATTTGGGCTTACCAGGTTTTCGCGAACAGCAAATAAAACAAGCCCGGCTGTATTATTAACACCTAACTTATTCATAATATTTTTGCGGTGAGTAGTTACAGTATGAGTACTTAAAAACAATTTGTCAGCAACCTCTTTATTGGAATAACCTTCAGCAATTAAAGTGATGATCTCCATTTCACGATCGCTGATATTCATTCCCTGGCAGGAATATTCAGAAACAGTAGCAGCTTTTTCATTTAAAACAGCATTTGCAATTTTACCGCATATAAATTTTTCTCCTTTAGCAGTTTTATATATTGCCTCTATTATTTCATCCTGATCGCAATCTTTTAGCAAATGACTGGTAACACCAATTTTCAAACCTTTTGAAATAATTTCATTGCTCTGTAATTCAGTGATGGCAAGTAATTTGGCTTTTGGATAATTTTTAACGATTTGCTGCAATCCTTCTAAACTGAAGTTTACAGAAGTATAATCAATAATGATCAGATCGGGTTTGTAAAATTTGGATTGATTTATCAGATCAGGAGTACTCAAAGCCTCTGCCAATAGAACAAAATCAACATTCTCATTCAAGAGAACTGCTAAACCTTTGCGGCTTAAAAAGTGACTGTCGGCTATGGTAATTTTGATCTTCTCCACAAAAAATTATTTAGACTGATTTTAAATAATAATCAAAAGTACATATTGAATTTGTTTTCACAAAATTTTTTTCAATTATTTTTCATCCATCGTATTAAGCCCAAAGATTTTGCCCCTGGGGTAAGGGTAACAGTTATTACAGCAGACATATTACATATTACATATTACATATTACATATTAAATATTACATATTACCTCCTACATATTACATACTCCCCGCCTCCACCACCGTACTTTTCCCTTCTATCGACAATATAGTATTGCTAAAAACTGTCTGAGCTTCGTCAAGCAAGGGTTGTAGATCTCTGTAACGTGCCGAATAATGTCCGATCATCAATTGATGTACCTCTGCTTTTTGAGCTATTGTAGCGGCTTGTAAAGCAGTGCTATGAAAGGTCTCTTTTGCCCGGGGCAGCATATCATTTAAAAAAGTAGCTTCGTGGTATAACAGATCCACTCCTTTTATTACCTCAATAATACGCTCATCATAGCAGGTATCCGAACAATACGCATAGCTGCGGGGTTTGAGTTTATTGCTTACAAGTTTACTATTTGGTATTAATTCGCCTTCGGTGGTTATAAAATCAGCACCGCCTTTTATTGCTAAAATTTGTTCTACAGGGATATGATATTTTTGTAAGACCTCTTTTGAAATGTTTGCAAGCAAAGGCTTTTCAATAAATAAAAAACCACAGCAAGGGATCCGGTGATTCAAAAGAATGGTGCGTACTTCAACCTTATTATCTTCAAAAATCAGATCATTGGCAATAAATTTATGGTGATGATAAATAATTTTGAATCTTAAATAAGTTTGGGAATGTTTGAATTGCACTTCAATTATTTCTTCCAGTTCCGGAGGACAATACAGATGCAGTTCAACTGTTCTTCCCAATAAATGCATGCTGGATAACAAGCCGATCAATCCCAGGTAATGATCGCCATGCAAATGACTAATAAAAATATGATTTATACGCTGAAATTTCAGTTTGAACTTGCGTAACTGAATTTGAGTGGCCTCTCCACAATCTATCAAAAAAAACCGCTCAGCTATATTTAATAACTGAGCGGTTGGATTCCTTGTAGATGTTGGAGTTGCACTACTGCAACCTAAAATAGTTAATTCAAAATTTTGCATTATTTGCTGGAAACAACCATTCGTTTTGTTGTGGTAATAGCACCATTTTTAACAGAATACATGTAAACCCCTGGAGCAAATGAATTTGCATCAAGAGAAATAGTGTTAATACCTTTTACCGATTTGAAATTACGGGTATATACCACAGCGCCAAGCATATCATAAACGTTGAACTCAACATCTGAATTAGTTACAGATGTAAAACCAATTTCTGATCTATTGCTAAATGGATTTGGTGTATTTTGACCAACATCAAATTTGGATAAACTAAGAGATTCAATTCCTGCAGCCGGATCAACTACATGCAGCTTGTAATTATTATTTTCTGCCGCATTTGCCCAAGTACCTAATCCTCCAAAAGCAACACCACGTCCTTTTGATTTTATCTTTATTGGAAAATCTCCTGCTTTTGTTGGAGTTCCACTTACTATTACACATGATGAACCCGGAGCATCCCAATAACAAAATTTAGTCATTGTATAACTTCCAATTCCACCAGCACCTCCTGAAGGAGTATTGCTTCCATTACCCAAATAAGTTAATCCTATTGCGGATATATCAACCCATACAGCCGTTCCTGAGGTAGAAGTATCTACCAAAACTTGAGTTAATGCTAAATGACTAAGAGTAACTGTCTGTCCAATAACTACGGATGTAGCAGGTAATTTGATGCTCATGGTAACAGTATAAGCTATATTTAAAATTCCGGCAGGAATTCCGGCCAAAGAATCCGGACAAATACCAAAAGTAGAATCACTTGGTACACAGGTTATATTTGGAGTACATACTGCTTGTGCAGAAGAATCCAAAACTCCAAAAGAGGAAATTAATAGAACACTTGAAAGTAATTTTTTCATCATAATAAATAATATTTAGAATTTAGAAACGTTTAATTCATGTTTCAGTCTCACCAGAAACATTAAATAAATTAGGATATAAAAGTAGGGTTTTATTTCAAAATTTCAAACTCCACATTCAAATTACTCAAATTTATTTAAATTCCGATTGCTCTCCACACTCGATCAAAAAAAAACCGCTCAGCTAATAGCTGAGCGGTTTTTTGATGTTGGTTTGCATTAAGCACCCTAAAATATTAATTCAAAATCTTGAATTATTTGTTTGAAACAACCATTCTTTTTGTGATTGTACTTCCACCATTTTTAACTGAATACATGTAAACACCCGGAGATAAAGTATTAGCATCCATAGTGATAGTATTTACACCTTTTACAGATTTGAAATTACTGTTGTAAACAACAGAACCAAGTAAATTATAAACCTTAAATTCAACTTCAGAACTGTTTACGGATGAAAAACGAATTTCTGATTTATCGCTAAATGGATTTGGAGTGTTTTGACTTACTTCAAACTTAACCTGATCAATTGATCCAACTCCTGTTGGAGCAGCAACCACTATGCGGTAATCGTTGTTCTCTGGTGCTTGATTCCATGTTGGAGCTCCAAAAACATTAACACGAGCTAATGATTTAATTTTAATTGGAAAAGTTCCAACTGCATTTGGAGTGCCACTTACTATTACACAAGATGAGCCTGGAGCATTCCAATAACAATACTTAGGAGATGCAATAGCCAGTCCACCGGTTGGGGCGGCAGCTCCTCCTGAAGGAGTATTTGTCCCGCTGCCTAAATACGTTAAGCCTAAATTGGATATAGGCACGAAACCTGCTCCTAAATCAACTAAAACTTCTTGTAAGGCTAAATGAGTTACCGTAAATGTCTGTCCAAAAGAAACAACCGAACCAGGAATTTTAATACTCATAGTAACAGTATACGCTTGGTTCATAACACCACCAGGGAGCCCCTGCATAGAATCCGGACAGATGCCAAAAGTAGAATCTGGATGAACACAAGAGATATTTGAAGTACATAATGCCGCTTGTGCCGAAGCGTTCATCACTCCTAAACTTGTAATTAATAAAACTGTTGAAAGTAATTTTCTAATCATAATAGTAGAATTTAAGGGTTTTTAAAATAAATTTTTGATAAAGATAAAAATTTAATTTTAATAATACAATACGAATTACAAATAAAAAAACGAATTACGAATCTGCATTTTAAAAAGCAGCAAACGCAGATTCGTAATTCGGAAAAATTCGTAATTCGTAGTATTAAGCTTGAACTGAAAATAGTTCAATAGCCTCTGGTAAGGTTTTGGTAATGGTTAAGATGGTATCCAATTGGGAGATTGCAACCAGTTTCTTTACTGATTCCTGTAAGCCGGTTAAAACAAATGTTCCCTGGCTATTTTTGCAAAGGCGATTAGCTACCAAAATAGCGCTTAATCCTGAAGAGTCGCAATAACGTGATTCAGAAAGATCAATGATAATATTTTTCACACCATCTGTATTCAATACAACCAACTCCGATTTAAGAGAAGGAGCTACAGTGCTATCCAGTTTTTCAGCGGTTAGCTTTATTACTGTGTATTTATCGTTTTTTTCTATTTGAAAATTCATGGTATAGAATATTTTTACAAAAGTACGAAAATTATCCTTTAAAATTACAAATCCATGGTGATTATACAAGGAATTGTAAATTTTGGACATCCTCAGCCTTAGATCGTGTGCGGTCAGTCTGAGCTTGTCGAAGACTGTGGGATGGCTGATTTGGGCTGTAATCAAATGACCAAGAATTGAAAATTTTGTGGTAACAAGAAATGCCGCGTTAGGGATTGCAACGTAAATTCTTCCCTACCGCTAATTAGCGGTAGGGAAGATTGAAGTGTAAAGCCCGCCTTTCTTGTTTAAGACAGGAACGCCCAAATTCAATTAAATTTCCGAAAAACTAAGTATCAAATTTAAAAGGAAAACTAAAGCGTAAATTAAGCCCTGCCCGCAAGCAAAAACAGCACAGCCATGCGTACAGCAACACCATTCTCCACTTGTTCCAGAATAATACTTTGATCACTATCCGCCACATCGCTGGTGATTTCAACACCACGATTTATAGGCCCCGGATGCATCACCACAATTTTTTTAGTAAGCGAATCCAGCAATTCTTTGTTTAACCCAAAGAGCATGGTATATTCACGTAAAGAAGGGAAGTATTTAATATCCTGACGCTCCAACTGAATACGAAGCATATTGGCTACATCGCACCATTCAAGGGCTTTTTTTAGATCATGTTCTACCTTAACTCCAAGGCTGCTGATGTATTTTGGCATTAAAGTAGTTGGTCCGCAAACCATAACTTCGGCACCCAGTTTTTGTAAGCAGAAAATGTTTGAAAGAGCCACTCTGGAATGAAGTATATCTCCTACAATAGCTATTTTTTTTCCTTTTATATTGCCAAGCTTTTCTTTTATGGAAAAGGCGTCAAGTAAAGCCTGCGTGGGATGTTCATGAGCACCATCACCGGCATTTATAATTTTGGCATTCACATGTTTTGATAAAAATAGTGCTGCACCCGGGTTTGGATGGCGCATCACCACCATATCCACTTTCATGGCCAAAATATTATTAACAGTATCAATTAAGGTCTCCCCTTTTTTTACGGACGATGAGGAGGACGAGAAATTGATCACATCTGCACTAAGGCGCTTTTCAGCTAATTCGAAGGAAAGTTTTGTGCGTGTTGAATTTTCGAAAAATAAATTGGCAATGGTAATATCACGTAAGGAAGGAACTTTTTTTATCGGGCGATTGATGACTTCTTTAAAACTTTCGGCTGTGGTCAATATTAAATTAATATCATTGGCCGTTATGTCTTTTATTCCAAGTAAGTGTTTTGTGCTCAGCATTTTTTTATTTATCTAGTGATTTGGAGAAATGTTGATTTGGTGATTTATTTTTAAAATTCTCCATTTCTCTAATTTTCCAGATCTCTAATTTTTAAACTCTACAAATCTCCACTTTTTTTTAATTCTCTAACTCTCCAATTCAACAAATCAATAATTCATTAACGTTACTTTATCAGCTCCCTCAGTCTCTTTCCATTCTACCTTCACTTTTTCTGATGCGATCGAATCAATGGTTTTACCCACATATTTTGCCTGGATAGGTAAATGCCGGCTTAATCTGCGGTCGATCAATACCAATAGCTCCACATCTTTTGGTCGGCCAAAGGCTAGCATAGCATCCAATCCTGCGCGGATAGTACGGCCAGTAAACAGTACATCATCCACAAGGATCACATTTTTATTTTCAATGATAAATTCTATTTCGGTGGCAGTAGGTATCAATTCTTTCTGGCGGAAATCATCACGAAAAAAAGTAATATCAAGGCTTCCGCATTTAATATCTTTTTTCTTTAAAATTTCAGAAAGTTTTTTTTGGATGCGCTGTGCAAGAAAGGTACCACGGGGCTGAAGTCCGATTATTACAGTTTCTGAAAAATCGTTGTGTACTTCAATTAATTGATAGCAAAGCCGGGTAACGGTAATTTCGAAGTGTTTACTATCTAAAATGATCCTGGGCTTCATCATATTCAGGGAACAAATATATATTAATTAACTCAGGTTTTGATATTTTTTTCTGAAGTTTTGATTTATAATGAAGAGTTGAATTAAAATTATTGGGGCGTTCCCTTTCTTAAACAAGAAAGGGCCGGGCTTGGAGTTTATCCTGAGCGAAGCCGAAGGGCTTCAATCTTTTTGTAAGGACAAAAAGGATTTACGCGGAATTTATCCTGAGCGTTTGTCGAAGGAATCCCTAACGCAGCATTAAGCAAAATCAAAGAGCCCTGGAATACAAATAGCAAATATTTCATTGGTATAATGCAGCAACCGCAGTTTCGTAAATTCGTAATGATTCGCTATCCGTAACCAGTAAATTCGTAATGATTCGTTATTCGTAACCAGTAAATTTGTAATGATTCGTTATTAGTAACCAATAAATTCATCGGCAAAAAAATAAGTTTTATCGTAAAAATAAAGATATATTTGAAACATTATTAGAAAGCTTACCGTACTACTCGTCAATTAATTGGTTAAAAATCTTAAATATTTTTATGAGGCAGCTAAAAATTTCCAAGCAGGTTACTAACCGCGAAACAGCATCACTCGACAAATACTTACAGGAAATAGGGAAAGTCGATTTAATTACCGCAGATGAAGAAGTAGAGCTGGCCCGAAAAATAAGAGCGGGAGATCATGCCGCGCTTGAAAAACTAACCAAAGCCAATTTACGTTTTGTTGTTTCTGTTTCAAAACAGTACCAAAATCAAGGACTTAGCTTGCCCGATTTAATTAATGAAGGTAATTTGGGTTTGATCAAAGCCGGACAAAGGTTTGATGAAACCCGTGGTTTTAAATTTATATCCTATGCCGTTTGGTGGATCCGTCAATCTATTTTGCAAGCGTTGGCTGAACAATCACGTATTGTGCGTTTACCATTGAATAAGATCGGTTCTATAAATAAGATCAATAAAACGTTTTCCAAATTAGAGCAGGAATTTGAAAGAGAGCCAAGTCCTGAAGAAATTGCAGGGATGCTTGAAATTTCGGAAACTGAAGTAAAGGAATCCATGAAAATTACCGGTCGCCATGTTTCTATGGATGCACCTTTAACCACCGGAGATGATAATGCAGGCAGCATGTATGACGTAATGCAGTCGGAAGACAGTCCCAGCCCCGAATTTGGTTTATTACATGAATCATTGCGCAGAGAAATTGAACGCGCATTATATACACTCACAGCTCGGGAAGCAGATGTGGTGAGATTTTACTTCGGGTTAAATGGTGAGCATGCCATGACATTGGAAGAAATCGGTGAAAAAATTGGCCTTACCCGTGAGCGTGTTCGCCAGATCAAGGAAAAAGCAATTCGCAGATTAAAACAAACATCACGAAGCAAAATTTTAAAAACTTACTTGGGGTAAATAAAAATTAATTTTGCAATTGGGCAATTAATCAGTAGGCAATTATGCACTATGGGACAAGGAATTTCTTAAATTGTACAATTGCCTACTGAAAAATTGTTAAATTGAAAAGAGCGGAAAAAGCAACAAGCTTTTTCCGCTCTTTTTTTGTACTTTTGTGATCAATTAGCTTTATTCAAACACCTTTTTAATCCTCGCCAATGGACCATTTAATTGCCCCATCTATCTTATCTGCCGATTTTGCCAACTTACAGCGTGATATTGAAATGATCAACAACAGCCAAGCTGATTGGTTTCATGTTGATATTATGGATGGAATGTTTGTACCAAATATTTCTTTTGGATTTCCGGTTATTAAAGCAATAAAAAAACATGCAACAAAGCCACTGGATGTGCATTTGATGATCGTGGATCCCGACCGTTATTTACAAACCTTTAAAGATGCAGGAGCAGATATTTTAACAGTTCATTTTGAAGCTTGTCCGCATTTGCACCGAACCATTCAGGCAATAAAAGCATTGGGAATGAAAGCAGGTGTGGCCATCAATCCGCATACTCCTGTCAATTTATTATCTGAAATAATTCAGGACATTGATTTAGTATGCATCATGAGCGTAAACCCGGGCTTTGGCGGACAAAAATTTATTGAAAAAACATACCATAAAATAATTGCTATTTCAGAAATGATAAGGGCATCTAAATCAAAAGCTTTAATTGAAATTGATGGTGGAGTGGATATGAACAATTACAAAAAATTAGTTGATGTAGGTGCAAATGTTCTGGTTGCGGGCAATACCGTGTTCTCCTCTGCTACTCCAAGCCAAACGATTGCCGAGTTAAAAAAGATTTAAATTTCTAACAGATTACCTACTCACAGTCTTCGACAAGCTCTGACTGACTGCGCGCTGGTCATATTGAGCCTGTCGAAATATGTGTGATGGCTCTCAATTGATATGCTGCTTCAAAATAATCCTTGACTCGCATCATAATAAATTTATAAAAAAATGAAAACACTTTATCTTGTTCGTCATGCCAAGTCCGATTGGGCTGATGAGGATCTTTCGGATATTGACAGGCCATTGAATAAAAGAGGCTATCGCGATGCCCATTTTATGAGTAGTTTGATGAAAGAAAAAAAACTGCTGCCCGATTTAATAATTACCAGTCCGGCCATAAGAGCCATTACTACGGCCCTTATATTTTGCAGAAATTTTAATTTTAATTATTCAAATATGGTTATTGATCCAAACTTATATGACACGGACCTTCAGCACTATATAGATAGTATCTCAAAAATTGATAGCCGTTATAAAAGTATCATGTTATTTGGTCACAATCCAATAATATCAGATCTGGCAAATAGCCTAACAAAAACATTTACTGAAACCATTGCTACTTGTGGTATTGTTGGTATCCGTCAGTCGGAGAACTGTAAAGAATGGAAATGTTTTAGTGAAACGGACGGAGAACTTATCTTGTACGACTTTCCAAAAAATCACATCGAGAAAAATTAGTGTGATAACAATCATTTATTGACTCGATTCATTCTGAATTGATTTCAGTATCCCTTATTTGATCCCGAAACTAGCCATGAATTATTAAAAACACTATAAAATAAACTTGAAAACACCAGTTAACTAATTGTTAAGGTTTTAATTTATTAAAAATTGTATTTGTTTTTTCATGGGTTTTACCACTAATTTTGCGCTCATTAATTAACCCTTATTAATTATAAACAACATGAGCAAAAAAGAATTACGCAAAGAACTTGAACTTACATTAACAAAATCTCTTGAAGAAGTTTTGAGTAAAAGAAATGTAGAAGTTGCAAAAAAAATCAGAAAAACTACCTATGAGGCATCTAAAATGGTAGCGAAAAAATTTCTGAAAAACATACAATCTCCTACTAAAAACAAGGCTATAACTCCAATAGGGGGTGTAAAAAAAGTCATTATTCCTATTAAAAAGGTTATGGATCCTTCCGATAAAAAAAGTTTGATAAAAATTAAAAAGAAATAAAAAAATTTCATGTAGAAATATTATATTTTTTTGTTTCAGGCTGTACGATATACATAACCTGAAACCTGAAAATTTTTATCTGCATACAAAATTTAAAAATGAAATCTGGAACGTTTGTGAAGAATGATAAATAAAAAAACAGTTTTGATCAATCGAGAGTTAAGTTGGTTATCATTTAACGAACGTGTGTTGCAGGAAGCCGAAGACAAAACAGTTCCTTTAATTGAACGTATAAAATTTTTAGGCATTTTTTCCAATAACCGGGATGAATTTTTTCGTGTTAGGGTAGCTACTTTAAAGCGTATTGTTAAATACCCAAAAAAAACAGAAAAACTTACCGGAGTAAGTCCTGAACCTCTCCTAAACAAAATTCAAAAAGTTGTTATTGAGCAACAAATAAAGTTCGAACAGGTTTATCAAAAATTAATTAAAGAACTTGGACGAAATAATATTTCTATCATTAATGAAAAGCAAATTACCAGGGAGCAAGGTGTATTTGTAAAAAAATTTTTTCATGATACTGTGATGCCATCTCTTTTTCCGATAATGGTTGACAATGCTTCTAAATTCCCTTTTCTAAAAGATAAATCCGGTTATCTCATTATCAAACTAGGGCGCAATGACAATGCGAAAAAGAATAAATATGCATTAATAGAAGTACCAACCAATGCTATATCCCGCTTTGTGGTATTACCAAAAGAAAAAGAAAAAAAAATTATTATCTTATTGGATGACGTTATCCGTTATTGTTTGGAAGATGTATTTAACAATTTTATTTACGATTATATTGAGGCTTATAACATTAAAATAACAAGAGATGCCGAAATTGATATTGATAATGATCTTTCAAAAAGTTTCGTAGAAAAAATATCAAAAGGATTAAAGGATAGAAAAAAAGGACAACCTGTCCGATTGGTTTATGACAGCCAAATAGCACCTGATATGCTGGCTTTTGTGATGAAAAAAGTAAAGCTCGGTAAAGAGGATAATCCAATACCCGGTGGCCGTTACCATAATTTCAAAGATTTTATTTCATTCCCAAATATTGGGACGCCTGATCTGAGTTATAAAAAAATAATTCCTTTAAAACACCCCGACCTTCCAGATGGGCAATCTGTAAAGGATCAGCCAAGTTTTTTTAAAGTTCTCAAAAAAAAGGACGTGCTGTTAACCTATCCCTATCAATCTTTTGATCATATCATTGATCTGTTGCGGGAGGCTTCCATTGATCCCAAAGTTCAATCTATAAAAATTACATTGTATCGGGTTGCAAAAAACTCCAGTGTTGTTAAAGCACTTATTAACGCTATTAAAAATGGTAAACAGGTAACAGCTGTTGTTGAGCTTCAGGCACGCTTTGATGAGGAGGCTAATATTTATTGGGCAAACAAACTACAGGAAGAAGGCGCCAAAGTAATTTATGGTGTACCCGGATTAAAAGTACATACCAAAATGTTTTTAATAACCCGGAAAGAGGGCAACAAAATTTTTAATTATGCCCATGTTGGTACCGGCAATTTTAACCGTGATACCGCAGGTGTATATACCGATCATAGCTTACTTACAGCGGATAAACGTATTACGGAAGAAGTAGCTAAAGTATTTTCTTTTTATTCAGATAATTTAAAAACAGGTACATACAAACATTTGCTGGTTTCTCCGTTTTTTATGAGAAAAGAGATCATACAGCTTATTAATAAAGAGATTCAGAATGCTAAAAAAAACAAGCCTGCTACAATAATTTTAAAATTGAATAACCTGGTTGATCCAGAAATGATCAAAAAATTATATGAAGCAAGTGCTGCTGGTGTGAAAATTAAATTGATCGTTAGAGGGATTTGTTCATTGGTAGCGGGGGTGAAAGGATTGAGTGAAAATATTGAGGCCATAAGTATTGTTGATCGGTTTTTGGAGCATAGCCGTGTGTTAATATTTTATAACGGTGGTGATGAAAAATATTTTTTATCTTCGGCCGACTGGATGGCAAGAAATTTTGATTTCCGTTCAGAAGTTGCAGTTCCAATTTATGATAGCGCGATCAAGATTCAATTAAGAAAAATTATCGATCTGCTTTGGGCTGATAATACAAAAGCCCGGATTTTGGGAAGTGTACAAAATAATGAATACAGAAAAATAAACAATAAGCAAAAAGTACGTGCACAAGAAGCTACCTATAATTTGTTAACCCCTAAAAAGAATTAAATACATCCTTGAAATTTGCAGCAATTGATATAGGTTCCAATGCGGTAAGGCTATTGTTTAGCAATGTTTACGATGACAATGGCGTAATCTATTTTAAGAAAGCGGAGTTGATTCGTATACCCCTTCGTTTGGGTGAAGATTCTTTTTTAAACGGTAAAATCTCCGAAAAAAAAGTTGACAAATTAGTAACTTCAATGAAAGCATTTAAACATTTGATAGATGTTTATGAAGCTATCGATTATCGTGCTTGCGCCACTTCCGCCATGCGTGATGCTGAAAACCGCTGGGATATAATCGAAAGAGTTAGAAAAGAGGCGGGTATCAAAATTGAAATTATTGACGGAAAAACAGAGGCCGATATTATCTATTCTAATCATATTGAAGAACAGCTGGATAAGAACAACGCTTATCTCTACATTGATATTGGCGGTGGTAGTACTGAGATAACCTTGTTCTCAAAAAATAAAGCTGTAGTTTCTCAATCTTTTAATATTGGGACCATCCGAATGCTTCACAATCAAATTGATAAAGAATATTGGAACTATTTTAAAAACTGGGTAAAGGAGGTCACAAAAGGTTACAAGCCATTATTAGCAATTGGTTCGGGCGGAAATATTAATAAATTATATAGAATGTCGGGCAGGAAGCTGAACAAACCTTTTGCAACTTCCAAATTAAAAAGCCTCTACGAACTACTGGAATCTTATACGTATGAAGAACGTATAAAAATTTTAGGATTAAACCCCGACCGGGCTGATGTCATTATCCCCGCATCCAAAATTTTACTCAGTGTATTGAAAAATGCGGAAATCGATAAAATAATTGTCCCTCAAATTGGACTTTCCGATGGTATTGTACATCAATTGTATGAAAAATACCGGGAGCAAAATTTGACTGAAAAAATATAAGTACAGGGCAGTTCCATAAATTCATTTTTTTACCGCTAAGACGCAGAGACGCAAAGAAAATTTAAAAACAAACAATTTAGTATCAGCACTTTGCGCCTTAGCGTCTTTGCGGTTAATGTTGTTTTTTTCAATTTTTGGAACTCCCCTACAATTACAATTGAATAAATGATCCCTCCGATAGCTGCAATACCACCTTTTCTATTGTTCAATCGATTTGATCCCAAAATAAAAAAACAATATTTTTTTATTTTATGTGGATATTTTAAGCTAATTTGCAACAAAACCGGCAATTTTTACGTAAGAAACTGTTCGAGAAAGAAACATTAAAACTGCCTTGAATATAATATTATGAATCTTAGTAAAATACTCATACTATTATTTTTAACATCAAGCCTCCTAATACATAATACAAACGGCAGGGCTCAAAACATTGGGATCAACACTTCCGGTGCTGTACCCAACTCCTCTTCCTTATTGGATATTGATGCAGCGCCAGGTAACAACAAAGGGCTACTTATCCCACGTATGGCACTGGTTTCATCAACAGATGCAACAACAATTACCAACCCGGCAACCAGTTTACTTGTGTACCATACCGGAAGCGGTGGTTTACCGATTGCCGGATACTATTATAATTCAGGGACTTCTGGTTCACCTGTTTGGGTTCAGCTACTAAATGGCGGCTCCCCCGGAACAGCATGGATGCTCACCGGCAATACCGGTACCACAGGAGGGCCACATTTTTTAGGAACAAAAGACAATATTTCGTTGCGCTTCCGCACAAATAACACCCAACGGTTTATTATTGATTCATTGGGTAATGTTGGTATCGGAATACTGAGTCCTGCCTCCAAGTTAACTATAGCCAGCGCAGGATTTAATGGATTTGAAGATATTGATGGAAATGCGGAAGTACATATTGGTACGCAGTTGGCTGCACCAAACACATTAGGAGAAAAAGCAAGGCTTGCTATACAACCATATGGCCATACGGGAGGGCCTTTCAATATTATTGCACGGGATATATCGGGTTTTGCTTTCCTTGACTTCCGTTATGGCCTACTCACAGAGCCTACCCTGCTTACACTCCGAAATGACGGTAATGTTGGTATTGGAACAGCAAGTCCCGGAGCGAAGCTGGAAGTGAAAGCAGGTGCAGAAGCACAAACTGCTGCTGCTACTGCAATAAAAATTTGGGGCCCCAATTCACCAGGTAATTCTAACAGCGCCCAAGATTTGCAATGGGGCTTTGCCGCAGCCGGCTCTGCAAGAATAAGAGCATATCGTGGAGGCTCTTGGGATACCTACCTCCAGTTTTTAACAAATGCCGTTGCAAAAGGAGGCGACACCGCCCAGGTAAGAATGACCATTTATGAGAATGGTAATGTAGGTATCGGAACGGAATTGCCAACGGTAAAAACGCATATATACAATAACGTAGATGGTACATTTACAGGTTTAGCTATTGATAATCGCAAAACCTACGGAGCTGGGACAGGCACAAATGAGATAAGCAGGCTTATACTTTCCTTATCAGAGGCAGCCATTCCAGACCCACTCAATAGGGTAATGGGGTATATCAGTGCTGGCACAGAAAGCGAAACAAGTTCGGCAAATAGTTTTATGGCTTTTGGAACAAGAATTACCGGTGCTGAAACAGAAAAGGTTAGAATCATAAGCAATGGGAACGTAGGTATTGGTACAACAGCTCCTGCAGCAAAACTTGATGTTGTCGCATCAACAAACGCATTATTAACAGATGTTACGCAAAGTGTTTCAAATAGTGGCATTCTTTTAACTGCAGATATTACCAATACCTTTCATAACTCAGGTATATTTTGGAGGTCAGCTAATAATAATCCCACAAAACCTAAGGCAGGTATTTGGATGTACAATGAAAATGGTCCAGGATCCTGGCTTTTGTTTGGTACATCCAATAGTTATATAACAGGCATCACTAACACCGCTTTAGCAATAGCACCTACAGGTAATATAGGTATTGGTACAACAACACCGGGATTTAAGTTGGTAATAGATAATGGTACTTCGGCTGATGCCAGCCTTGTATTGCAAAACTCAATCGCAGACGGCTCCAATATACGTTTCAAAAATTCCGCAACTAACGTGTTTAATATCGATCAGATAGAGACTCCTAATGCAAGGTTGCGCATTTTTACTGAAAATGGCCCAAGTGGTAATGTAGAACGAATGACAATACAGGAAAGTGGAAATGTTGGTATTGGGTCAACTGCTCCATTATCAAAACTACAAGTGAATGGAGATCTGGCAACGCAAAGCGGGCAGGTCAAGCGAGATTTTCTTACATGGAACACTACAAACAATGCAAATGTGATGATACATATTAAAACAAATATTACCATCTCAAATATCATGTATCGTATTTTAATTGAAGGATATAATTATGGAACAGCAAAACCAATTAATTCTGAAGCGGTAGGATATGCGTATACCGGTACAGGAACTATTATTAGCAATCAAAACATTGACCATTCAGGAGGAGTTATCAGCTCTCAATACCTTAGTTCGGATGGCTTTGTGGTGATAAGGCTTAACCCTAACGGATCAAATTATTACATAGGATTTTCTGTTTCCGGATGGTTTGTTAACCCGGCAGGTACTGCATTTAATATTTCTGGAGCGGTGTTTCATCAAAATGCTGATTTGTAAGTGAAAATAATTATAAAGTTTATAAACTATCCCCAATTCCGACACTTATAACCTCAGTTCGATTAATAAAACAATAAGAATCAGGGCTAAAGCCCAATAAAATAAACACATTTCAACCACGGTCTGAAGACCGTGGTTATAAAAACCGATGCCTAAGCTAATCAAATAGCAATTACCATGTAGGTGGGAATAATAACCACGACTTTTATGACGTGGGTTTAACCAAAGAACCCATTAATACAAGGCTTTAGCCTTGAATACTAATCGAACTCAGGTTTATAAAATTGCAAGGCTGCATATTACATGATCCTTTGATACACGAATATTAGCTCTCGCTTCGCTCCCAAATTATCCCTACATAGATCAATTTCAGGACTGTTTAGGGCTTCCATAAATTTTATTTCAAATTAATTCCATCAGTAATTTAATTTTCAAACAACATTAAAAGTGGCGTCATTGCGAGCGTTCTCGATTTTAAATTTGCAAAAAAATAATATGAATTAGGCAATAGCTTATAATCGTTTTAATGTGAACTGAGCCTAAATCGTGCGAACGTCATACTGAGCCTGTCGAAGTATTTGGGCAGCCCCACGCACACCCTTCGACAAGCTCTGGGTGACAGCACACGTTGTAATATCAAGCAATAGTGTTTATGTTATTCATTAAGTGCCTAATTCAATAAATAATTTCATTATTTTATTTTTTGAACCTATGCACTTTTAGTGCAGAGTGGTTCAGTTGTTAAAATAATTTTCACTATTTTTAAGCGCAAACAAAATTATTTTAAGCAAAATTAAAATATGAAAATTCTAAAAAAAAATTTACGATTTGTCCTTCCACACCAACCATACGCATCATTGCAGGTAATTATTGTACTTCTTTTGTTAGTCAACTTATTTACATATAGAAATTGCTTAGCTCAAAACAATAATGTTGGAGTTGGAACATTAACCCCTGCCCCATCCGCTTTACTGGATATTGATGCGAGTCCAACCAATAATAAAGGTCTACTTGTTCCTCGCATGACAGCTAATCAACGGATCGCAATCCCATCTCCGGCAAACAGTTTATTGGTTTTTGATACTGATTCAGCTTGCTTTTTTTATTGGAATGCAGTAAGTGTTAGTTGGAAATCATTATGTAGTAAAGGTTCAGGGCAACCCGGATCAACAGGTAATACAGGCCCAACAGGTTCAAATGGTACTCCAGGTTCAACCGGGGCTTTAGGTATTACAGGTCCCACTGGGGTAGCAGGTACTGGACTTTCAGGTGCAACCGGGAATAATGGCATCGATGGTAATACTGGTACAACGGGCGTTACCGGAAATAATGGAGCCGATGGTAATACAGGTTCAACAGGTTCTACGGGAGCCACTGGAAATAATGGAACCAATGGTAATACAGGTACTACAGGTGATATTGGTTCCACTGGTGCTACAGGAACAGGAACTGCCGGAATAACAGGTGCTACAGGAGAAACAGGAACTACCGGCTTAATTGGTACAACAGGATCTACTGGCGATATGGGAGCCACTGGCACAACGGGTGCAGGATCTACAGGCGCTACAGGAAATATAGGAAGTACGGGGGCTACGGGAACAGATGCCGGAACTCATTGGACAATTACCGGAAATACCGGGACTGTTGATGTTACCAATTTTATTGGAACCATTGATGATATACCTTTTAATGTAAAAGTGAACAATCAAAAAGCAGGTAGAATAGACCGTACCTTATTTAATACTTTTTGGGGTTATCAGGCTGGAAATGTAAATAATACAGGAAATAAAAATACAGCTATAGGCTATCAAACACTTTTGTCAAATACTACCGGGAATCAAAACATGGCTGGTGGACATAAGGCACTTTATTCCAACACCACAGGCAGCCAGAATACAGGCGTAGGAGATAGTGCGCTGTACTTCAATACAATTGGAAACTACAACACAGCCATCGGACATAATGCGCTTTATAATACTTCGGGTGGTTCTAATGCCACAGCAATAGGCTACAATGCAATGTCCAATTACATCAACTCAGGAGCTCCCCACCTGAATGATAATGTGGCCGTTGGATACGAGGCATTCAAAGGTTTACTTCCAATCAACCAGAATATTGGCAGGAAAAATACAGCTATCGGTTACCAGACATTATTCTCAAACACCAACGCAACAGGTGGTACCGCAGTTGGTTACCACGCACTTTATAGTAACACTACAGGAGCTTCGAATACTGCCACCGGTTATAACGCGCTTAGTGCAAATTCTACCGGATTATCAAATACTGCTATCGGATCAGGAACACTTCAAAATAATAATGGAGACTTTAATACCGCCACTGGATCAGGTGCCCTTGGCGTCAATTCCACTGCATCCTGTAACACAGCCAACGGCTATTACGCACTTCTTAGCACCGGCACCGGATCGAACAATTCAGCTACCGGATTTGAGGCACTTAAAAATAACAGTACCGGTGCATTTAATACTGCCAATGGAAGTGATGCTCTTCATTCCAACAACGCTGGATCTAACAATACAGCATTGGGATATAGAGCAGGCTATGGCTCAGCAGGAGGATTTGATTTCAACCAATGTACTTTTATTGGTAGTACTTCCTACCCTACCGGAACCCGTACCAATGTGACCATGCTGGGTTATGGAATTGCAAATGCACAATGTACAGGAGATAATGAAGTATTATTAGGCAATACAGCAGTTACAAAATTTAGTACTGCAGTTGCCTGGACTACTTATTCCGATGCACGCTATAAAACAAATATTAAGGAAAATGTTTCCGGTTTGGACTTTATTTTAAAACTTAAACCTGTAACGTATAATGTGAAACCAAAAGAACTCCATAAAATATGGGGAACACCTGACTCTTTGGTTAATAGGATAGACCACAGCGATGCGGAAAAACAAACCCGTATCGGCTTTTTAGCGCAGGATGTGGAGAAGGCAGCCAAAGAAAGCGGGTTCAATTTCCCGGGTATAGATGTGCCAAGGAATGATAAAGAGGTCTATTCCCTACGTTATACCGATTTTATTATGCCTGCTATAAAAGCAATACAAGAACAGCAAGCTCTTATTGAGGAATTGAAGAAGAAAAATGAAAAACTTGATGTAGAAAATAATGATATCAAACAACAATATCAATTACTTGATAACCGAATTAAAACACTTGAAAAAATTCTTAGTACTAAAATCGGGAAATAAGAAGAAAATAAATTATCTTTATACCTCTATTCTAAACAAATGAAAAATATCTATTTTTCTTCAAACATTTTACCTTCCCATATTCGCTTTATTTTTAGTATGGCAAGTGTTTTTTTTACGTTATCCTTCTCTTTCGCTCAAACTAATTTTTACAATGGAGGTACTGATATTACTGTTTATCCAAACACTATTTTATTTGTAGATGGGAATGTATCGAATACTGTTCAGGGATTTATTCATAACCAGGGTGATATTTATTTAACTGGCGACTGGACAAATAGTGAACCACTCGGTTGTCTTGACCCTTCCACTGGAACCGTTATTTTTTCCGGTGTAAGTCAAACCATTCAAGGTACACAAACTACAACATTCAATAATCTTGACATGCAGGGTGTAGGTACAAAAACGCTGGACATCAATACTATTGTTGCTGGAAATACCGGTGTACTATCACTCAATGCTACTACTTTGGATCTGAATAGTAAAACGCTTATTGTTACAAATCCCGCTTCCACTGCCATCTCCCGTACAAGTGGGTATATACTATCTGAAACAGACCCCGGCACTGTTTATGGAAGAGTTCAATGGAATCTGGGAAATACATCAAGCAATTATACCTTTCCTTTTGGAACAATTTCCGGTACTTATATTCCTTTTCTATATGATGTTACTTCTGCCGGAAACCAAAGTGGAGTTGGTAATATTTCAGTAGCAACCTACCCAACTACTGTTACTTCCATCCCGAATAACCGTCCTTTACCAAGCGGAGTTACCAATTTAAATTCATTTAGTGGAGCCGAAAGTGATGTTACCTGTGCCGATCGTTTCTGGATAGTAGATGCTGCAAATTATTCCTCCAAGCCTACAGCGAATCTAACGTTTACTTATCGTGATGAGGAGTGGGATCTTACCGGGGGGAGCACAAATGACATTATTGAAGATAGTTTGAAAGGATGGATGTGGAGCGGAATTCAATGGCAAAACCCTGCTTCCGGGATTAGCAATGTTGGCAACAATACAGTTAAAGTAACAGGCATAAATAGTTCCGGCCCCTGGACATTAAATGCTGGAGATCCCCCACCCTATATATGTAGCGAGCTTACCACACCTAATGCCTTTTCACCTAACAATGACGGACGTAGCGATCTATTTATTTTACAGGGATGGGAAAAATGTGTAAGCTCTTTTTATTTTGCGATTTATAATCGTTGGGGAGAAAAAGTATTTGAAACCGAAAATATTGCTCAAGGATGGGATGGAACCTATAAAGGTAAACCTCTGGATCCTGCGGTATTTGTATATTACATCAAAGCAAAAGATCTTACCGGAGAAGAAGTAAATAAAAAAGGAAATATTTCATTGATTCGATAAAGGTTACGGATAACGAATAAAAAACGAATTTACGAATCTGTGTTTGAAACTGTTTAACCTACAGATTCGTAAATTCGTAAACATTCGTTTATCTGTAACCGGAAATTCGTTAAAATTTGTAATTCGTTGTAACATGAAAGTAGAACAAATATATACAGGATGTTTAGCTCAGGGAGCCTATTTCATCCAATCGGAAGGTGAAGCGGTAGTGATTGATCCTTTAAGAGAAACCAAACCCTATATTCAAAAAGCAGAAAAAGAAAATGTAAAAATTAAATATGTTTTAGAAACTCATTTTCATGCTGATTTTGTAAGCGGACATGTTGATTTGGCGAATGCAACAGGAGCAACAATTGTTTTTGGCCCCAATGCAACAACCTCATTTAAAGCACATATAGCAAAAGACGGGGAAGAATTAAAAGTTGGGAAAATTACCATTAAAGTTTTGCATACTCCGGGGCATACCATGGAATCAACAAGCTACCTTTTATTAGATGAAAATGGAAAAGAATACGCCATTTTCAGTGGAGATACTCTTTTTATTGGTGATGTTGGAAGACCTGATTTAGCCGCTAAATCAAGCTTAACCATCGAAGATCTGGCGGGAACACTTTATGATTCACTTCGTAATAAAATAATGCCCTTACCAGGTACTGTTATCGTTTACCCGGCACATGGAGCGGGTTCTTCATGTGGAAAGAACATGAGCAAAGAAACATTCGATACACTCGAAAATCAAAAAAAAATTAATTATGCTTTACGGTCCGATATGACCAAAGCAGAATTTATAACTGAAGTTACTACCGGCTTACTTCCTCCTCCCAATTATTTTCCATTAAATGTTAAAATGAATAAAGAAGGATATGAAAATATTAATGAAGTAATAAAAAAAGGTACAAAAGCGCTGGATCCGGACGAATTCGAAGCCATCGCTAATGAAACCGGAGCATTAAAACTTGATGTACGCGGACAAATTGTATTTTCAAAAGGCTTCATAACTAACTCTATCAATATTGGAATAGACGGAGGATTTGCACCCTGGGTGGGTACATTGATACCTGATATCAACCAACAAATTTTATTGATAACAGACGAGGGCAGAGAAGAAGAATCGGTTATCCGTTTGGCTCGTGTTGGGTATGATAATACGATTGGTTATCTTAAAGGGGGCATTAACGCATGGAAAAATGCAGGTAAAGAAGTGGATCAAATAAACTCTATTTCTGTTCAAACATTTGTTGACACCTACCGGGCCGATAAAAGCATCAACATTTTGGACGTCCGCAAAAAAGGTGAATATGAAGCTGAACATATTATAGATGTGGCAAATTTGCCTTTGGATACTATTAATGAAGGCATGCCTTTAATTGATAAAAACAAAACTTATTTTGTGCACTGTGCCGGAGGTTATCGTTCAATGATCTATACTTCAATTTTAAAATCCAGAGGTTATGATAATCTGATCAATGTGGAAGGTGGTTTTAAAACGATCATTGCTGCTGATCCGGAAATAAAAACAAGTGCCTTCGTTTGCCCATCAACACTTTAAAATAAGGTTGGTCATTCAAACCTTGCGTCAATAATGATTAAATAACATTTAAAGGCCAATTAATTTTTAATGAATTTATCTGCTCCCCATACCCCTAATATGTTCCGCACCAATATTAAACTGGGTTTGGAAGTAGATATTGTGTTGAAAAAAGACCAACGTACAGGAAAACGCACACGTGGGAAAGTGCAATGGATACTCACAAGCGCCCCTTTTCACTCCAGAGGAATAAAAGTAACACTTGATACCCGCCAGGTAGGCCGGGTTCAGGAAATTGTTACTAATAGCTTATAACGTCTCCTTTAAAAGTTCTAAAAGAAAATCACCGCAAAGACGCGGAGGCGCTGAGTTTAGCACTAATTTATTTTTTTTGTGACTTAGGATCTAATGTGATTAAGTTAAGGGAGAAAACTTGCCAACGCACAGTCTTCGACAAGCTCTGACTGACCACCGCGCGATGTCACACCGAGCCTGTCGAAGTGTGTGCGTGGCTTTTGAACCGTATTAACTCTTAACTTAATAATATTGACTTAGCGTCTTAGTGGTAAAAATTGATTTCCCGAGTTTCTTTTCATCCAATTTTTGTATATTTGATTCTTATTATGAGAAAAAATTTCGCAAAAATAACTTTCAAATTTCTGCCCTGGGTAGCCCTACCCGGTTTGTGATTTTTCATTGAATACTCTTAATCTGAACGTATGATCTTTGCAGTTAAAAACTCTTTATCATAAACCATCTGCCTTAACAGCGTTCCATCAACATTAAAAAATTAAAAATAATTTCACATTCTTAAATAAATTTTCATGAAAAAAATTATTGTATTAGGTGCCGGAATGGTAGGTAGTGCTATGGCTATTGACTTAGCAAAAAAGCACAGTGTAACAGTTGCTGATCTAAGCGACAAAGCATTGGAAAAATTAAAACAAAAAAATAAAAGTATAAGTACGCTTCAGTTAAATGCTAAAGATAAAGCGCTATTAATTTCAGCAATAACTCCCTTTGATATTGTGGTTTGTGCCGTACCGGGTTTTATGGGTTTCGAAACCCTTAAAACGATCATTGAAACGGGTAAAAATGTGGTTGATATTTCTTTCTTCCCTGAAAACTCTCTTGATCTGGATGCTTTGGCAAAACAAAAAGGAGTTACCGCCATTGTTGATTGTGGTGTAGCTCCCGGCATGGATAATATCATTTTAGGGTATTACAATGAAAAAATGAAACTTACTGATTTTGAATGTTTGGTTGGTGGATTGCCTAAAGTAAAAAAATGGCCTTTTAATTATAAAGCTCCTTTTTCACCTATTGATGTGATCGAAGAATATACACGTCCTGCACGTTATGTGGAAAATGGTAAAATTGTTACCAAACCCGCCATGTCGGACATTGAACACATAGAAATGGACGGTGTGGGAACGCTTGAAACGTTTAATTCAGATGGATTACGTTCGATCATTTTCACAATGCCACATATCCAAAATATGAAAGAGAAAACGATGCGTTATCCGGGTCACATTGAAAAAGTGCTTGCTTTGCGCGATTCAGGATTTCTTAGTAAAGAACCAATACAGGTAAACGGTGTTGATATTGTTCCTTTGGATTTTACTTCTAAAATTTTATTCAGTGAATGGAAATTAGGAGAGACCGAAGAAGAAATAACAGTAATGAGGGTTACAGTAGCAGGAGATGAAAATGGTGTAACAAAAAAAGTAACTTATCATTTACATGATGAATACAATAAAGAAACACAGACATCTTCAATGGCACGTACAACAGGCTATACCGCAACAGCAGCCGTAAATATGGTACTTGAAAATTTATTTTCTGAAAAAGGTGTATTCCCTCCTGAATTGGTTGGTAAACATGAAATATGTTTTAACCACTTTATTAATTATTTAAAAGAGCGTGGAGTTCATTATCGTAAAGAAGAAGAGATAATTCAGCAAACAAAGAATACTGTTGCAAATTAATACAATTAAGGCCTGGCAGATTTAAAAACCTGTCAGGTCTTCAATTAACAAGGTTAAAATCATTTTTTTAATCCGGCAACAAATCACAAAACCAAAAACCTTTAGTGATCGGTCTATCTAAAAGAGAATCTGATGTATTAATTTCCAGAGGTTTGTATATTTTTTCTCCAACTTTAAATTTAATTGGCATTTTAAAAATGGGACCATCAAAGCAAAAGCTATGGTATTCGCCATTTTCACCGCAAGGATCTATATTATTTTGAAGTGATTTTATAAATTCTTTAGTGATCTCCTCTCCCACCCTATGTTTGCCCATATAAGCATCGTTTACGCAACATGTAATAGTTCTAAAATCTTCTAAAAAAAATTCATGGATCAATCCTCCTGTATCTCTTTTCCACAAAGGAAATTCTGCGGTCATTCCAATTTTGGATAAACTACTTTCGCGATATGCCCTTAGGTCTTCCAGGAAAATATCACCGAAAATTACTTTACTTACACCTTCTGATTTATATTTCAAAAGTAAGGTTTCCATATTTTGTTCATACTCGGCATTGGTACCTTCGCTTACAAACATTTTTATCAAAGGTAAGCCTATAGAAGCCGCTTGTTTATCCAACAACTCTTCGCGAACGCCATGCATCGAAACCCTTTTAAATTGAGCGTTCAATGTTGTGAGCAAAGCCACAACTTCGTATTTGTTTTCTTGTAATACTTTATGTAAAGCCATTGCAGAGTCTTTCCCTCCGCTCCAGCAAAAGATAACTTTTGGTTTCATTATTAGCACAATAATTTATTTAACCACATAGGAAGGAGAATCATTAGACTTTATATAAGTAACCGTTAATGTAATCATCCGCAATTTCCGACAAGCTCGAAATGACCTGTACATGGCCATTTCGAGCTTGTTTAGAAAATTGTGTGTAAGCATTTAACTTAAAATTTCGTTGCAAACATTATAATGTATTTTAACTTATATAAAGTTTATTATTTGAAACAGAAATTGCCCGGAATTACACCAACCGTAAAGCTATCAACAGCAACTCCTGTTGTATTATAACGTATCACTTTTCCATTGCTGGAAAAATTTCCAGCATCAGAACCATAGAAATAATCATTGCTCGGATCAATACCTAAACTATAAAAATTTCTGTTGATAGTAGCCGTTGCATTTAATACAGTAGCGGTGGTAGAGTGCGAATATACTTTACCATCATACGAATAATACAAAGTAGTTTTTGCACTATTAATAACCAGGTTTAAAGGTTGTGAGTATGCTGATGAAAATGGTAATGTCAGATCAACAGTATTTGTTGATGCATCAATACGTACTAATTTACCTGTTTTTACAAGGTTTGTAGCCGGATATGGGGCATATTGCCCGCTACACAATACCCAAATTTTTCCGCTGGCATCTACTTTTATGTTTCTCGGATTTGCCCCAACAGTTATACTGGTTACAATAGCATTGGTGGTAGCATCAATAACGGTAACAACACTGTCATTGTCATATCCACCACTGCACGTAACGTATACATTATTACCAACCTTTACCATTCCTTCGGCACCTTTGCCGGTATTAATAGTTGCTGTAACAGTTTTAGTGTTTAGATCCACTACTTTTATTGCACCATTAACCCCACCGGTTCCCCATTCTGAAATATATCCTTTGCTGTTGTCTATGCCTAAAAAATAACGGGGACTTGTTAAACCACTTATCACACCATTACTTGCAAATGTGCTGCCATCAACTATTTCTACCTTACCGGCATTGTTCACTATAATATACCCTTTCCCATTAAAAATTTCCATCGACTGAACAATATTGCCCAATGGATAACTATTTTTTGTCTGAAAAATATCATTACTTATTCCCGAAGTACTTCTGCTATAAAAACTTATAGTACCGGTTCCGCTACCAAAGGCGCCTTCATTACTGATGAATACACCGTTATCATACGTTACTCCGGTAGGTGTTGGTGCAGGGGTTTCCGGGTCATCTTTTTTACAGCTTGTAAATGTGATCGCTAAAGCCAATGCGCTTAAATTAAATAATGTTTTTGTTTTCATTTTTTTTTGTTTTTGTTTCTTGATTTTTATTAACTATTTTTCTTTTGATTAAAATAAACGGTCACTCCAAATTGATAATTAAATAAGGGCATTGCTCTATACGCAACAACCTGATAGGTTTCCTGCCATATATTATTTAATTGCGCATACACTTTTATTTTTAATGTATTCCATCCCAAGCTTTGCGCAATATTTAAATTCCCAACAGAATAGGGCTTTAAATAGGACGTATTATCAGAGGTTGTATATCTATACCCCGTATATACCTGAGTATAGCTTATAGAAGTAGCCTTATAGAAGAGAGACAAATTACATTGTCCATTTTGTATAGGTACATAACTCAATTGTTTGCCCAATGCTGCATCGTTTATTGTTATTGATCTTTCATTGGTTGATAAAACATAATTATACATGCCTGATAATTGCGCTTTAAATTTCCTTACCGTATAATTCACGTTTACCTTATATTCAAGCCCGCGCGACCATACCTGCAACACATTAGCAGGTGTCCAAATATTAAATTGATCAGGTAACCAAAGTATCCAATCATCAATAGTTCGATTAAAGGCGGTTGCACCCAATTCCCAACCCATTTGTTTATAAATGGATCTATGAATTAAGCTTAATTCTTCAGCCCAACCACTTTCCGGTTTTAAATTTGGATTCCCTTTTGCACCTTGCCCCGCCCAATAGAGATCATTAAATGTGGGTAAACGATAATGTTTTGAAACATTTCCCTTTAATATAAAAAGCTTAACTAATTTCCCTTCAAAACCAAGGGATGAAGTAAAAGGAATTTCTTTATTTTTAATAAACTCCTGACGCACACTCATCACCGCATTCCAGTTGTTTTTTGCGGTATGGATCTTATAACTTCCAAACAATGCAGTTCGGTTTTCAAAACGATTTTTTACATAATCGGGGGTGCTTGCCTCGCTATAGGTATTGTTAATTCCAATATTTAGCAGATCAAATTTTGTAATACTAAAGCGGCTCTCAACTTCTGCAATTGCATTTTTTGTCCGGCTTTTTGAATCTTCATTGATCATAGAATCTTTAAATTTCAATCCTTCATCAAAATAAGCGAATCGGGCTAACAATGTTAACTTCTCTCCTGTACGTTGCCATTCTGTTGTAGCTCGGTATGATTCATCTTTTTGATTGGAGATATTGCTATTTTGAGTCATTGAAGGAGGAATGTTCCTGTCACTGAATTGATACCAAAAACGGGTGTTTATTTTTTGATTTGAATTTATCTGAAAATAATTTTCCTGAAGTAAGCCTTTTTGTTTTAACTCCGCATTCGACTGTTTTTGTTCAGGTTTACCATATTGAGCAGTATTTATAAATGGAAAATCATTTTTTGCATCGTGATTAAACACTTTGAAGGAAGTAACAAATCGTTTTTTGCTTATTTCAAAACTTGCCTGTTGTTGTTTATCCGAAAAGCTACCAAAAGCAATAGTTGTAGAAGCTGAAATTCCTTTATCAAATTGGCTTGTATTGTTCAAATGAATAGTGCCACCAACAGCCCCGCTGCCCCATAAGGCACCAGATGCTCCATACTGCAACTTAACATCGTTCAAAAAATTAGTTGGTATCAGTGATAAATCTAATTGCCCCAACATAGGACTTTGTAAATTAAATCCATTCCATAAAACGGCAGTATGGCTAGCTCCTGAACCTCTAAAAGAGGTTGATGCCAGGCTTCCTAAACCGTATGATTTAACAAAAATCTGACTTTCATTAGCGAGCAGATCAGCTAAATTACTTGTAGAATAATGATCAAGAAGTGCACTATCAATTGTTTCAGTTTTGTTTCCGGAAGAAAAAGTGGCCTGTCGGGAGGAGGATACTTCAACAACCAACAACTGTTTTACAGTATCCATGCGGCTTTGTGCAAAGCCCGAAAAGGCCAGCAACCAGTAACAAACAACTAGATAAATTTTAAACAAATTCATTACAAACGATTAAGCGTTAGCTAAAATCATTGGCAACAAACGGTAAAATTGAATGGATAGAAAAATGTAAAAGTATTTATCTATTCTTCGCCTTTTCTCCGAAAGCTACAAATGGTAATGCAAATGGCAGGTCTTCTGACTTGTTCTGTTTTTAACGCCTTCCCGTGCTTTTTTAGAATCAGGATTCAAGAATCAAGATTTAAGACAGTGGCAATGAATGTTAAAAATGTTATCAATTTTCAGTTACTGTTTAATTTTTAAAGGAACATACTTTAAACTTTAAACTTCTAACTTTAAACTAATAAAGAACTTACAGCATCGGGAAATGTTCAGGATTTTACCTGATTCCCTTTTAATTCCTCAAAATGAAGAAACCAATTACAGGACAAATGTATAAAAATAATTCAATTAGAATCATCACTAAAATTTAAAAACTCCTACGAATTACGAATAAAGGCGAATTACGAATGATTACAACTATATTCGTAATTCGAAAAAAATTCGTAATTCGTAGTATTAAATTGTAAAAAATTAAGATCATGCCACAGCAAAATAAATTCATATACATCGCCTACAATAAGCCTGTTGGCATTGTTTGTACCACCGAAAAAATTGAAGGAAATATTATTGATGCCATCAAACATCCCGAAAAAATTATTCCTATTGGAAGATTGGATAAGGATTCGGAAGGATTGATCTTACTTACCAATGATAGCAGTATAATAAACAAAATTATCCATCCCGATTTTGAGCACGAAAAAGAATATGTGGTAACACTAAATTTACCCTTGCGAAATCAGTTTTTAAAAGATATTGCTGATGGCGTTAATATTGGAGATGCCATTACAAAACCTTGTAAAATAAAAGCAGAACCAAATGCAAGACGAATTTTCAGAATTGTGTTGAAACAAGGGCTAAACCGACAAATACGCAGAATGTGTAATGTATTCAAGTACCAGGTAATAAAATTAGAACGGGTACGGATAATGAATATTAAATTGGGGAAATTAAAAACAGGAGAATGGCGGGATCTATCAGAGGAGGAATTAAATGACCTATTTAGTCAATTGAAATAAACAAGCCCTCAATCAGTAGTGATCAGAAGAAGCATTAAAAATTTAATAAAACAATGGAATAAAAAAAATCCCCTGCTTAAAAAAGCAGGGGATTTTTTTATAATTTAATTATTTTTAGAAATGGAAAGTTGCTCTTAAAGAAGCAGTACCAGTATTTGAACCATTGAAACCAAAAATAGTACCTTGGTTTAAATCAGTATCAAATCCAAATTTAGAAGAACCTGCTATTTCAGTTTCTACTTCACCTACAACTGGTGTTGTTCCACCTGTTGTTTCAGTAACATTTGTTCCTTTACCAGCAGTTTGGAAACCAATACCCCAACCGTATTCAGCACCAATTGCAATTTTCGGGAAAATGAAATACTCTGCACCAACAAAACCACGAACACCAATTCCTAAAGTCATTCCTGACTTATCAGAAAGAGTACGGCTAGCTAATGGACCTTCAGCTAAGACAGCTCCTGTTGTATTACTCCAAGTAGTAGATGTTGGAGTTGGTGTAACACCTGGTGCTGCAACACCTGTCATAACATTACCATAGGTATATTTTTCAGATGACATGTTAATCCAAAGCATTGCATCAGCACCATAATACCCTTGTAAACGTGTTTTTCCTCTTCTGAATTCTTTACCTACTCCAATACCTATTGTAGTGTTTTTTATAGATATTTTGTCCTCTTTTTGTGGAAATGGAGCAGGGAATGTTGGCGCAGTAACAATTGCATCATCATTTACAAAATTTTTGTACCCTTGAGATGTAAAGCCCAAACGAAGTAATGCTCTGTAAGCATTTTTTTCATCAATAAACTTTTTACCGATAATTGTTCCGTTACCATTTAACCAGTTTACACCAGGTGCACCATTAGCAGTATTGCCATTGAATGCATTACCTATAAAATTAAAAACAGGATCTGCGTTCAGACTGATAGCCCAATCATCGGTTTCTGGTAACATTGGTTCGCCTTTTTTAGAAGTAAGGTCTTGTGCAAAAGCACTAGTTACACCAAGTGCTAAAGTAAATAGAAATACTTTTTTTTTCATAGCTTTTCTTTGTTTAAATTAATTGTTAATTTAGTTAAATTTCAAAATTTACGCAGCAAATATAAATACATCCTTTGCTTACATTTATTCGCATCTCAATTGTTATCAACACCATTATGTCAATAATGCGGGGTTATAATTACGCCTCTTACCCAATTCACTAGGATTGAAGAAAGCCTCTAAAATTCTTAGCGCTTCATTTGGCGCTGCAAATTTAAATATGATTTTTCAAAAATTGTTATCAATTCAGTATAAGTATCCCTCGTTTTAACGATGATTTCTTTACAAATTACTCAATATCAATCCGAAATCGTTATTTAACAAGAAAAAAGATGTCGATTTACTAATCCGTTTAAGGGCGAGGTGATTTTTAAGGGGAAAAACAGGTAATAATGCGTCAAATTGAAGAATTATACCTTAAAAAGTATCCTAATTCAATAAAAACAAGGCAAAAATGCTTTAAATCGAGTAGTTTTTCGTTTAAAAAGATTAATAATTACCCTTTCCAGGCTTTATCTTCCAAAAGAGGAACAAATTTAAATTCTCCATATTCAGTTTTTTCAAACTGCTTAGCCCCGATTTTTTCTATCAAAGTCATTATTTGAACTTTATCTCCAACAGGTATTACCAATCTACCACCAATTTTCAGTTGTCCCAGCAAAGCATCCGGGATAGTTGGAGCTCCTGCGGTAATAATTATTTTATCATAAGGTGCAAATACCGGTATTCCTTTATATCCATCACCATAAAAAAACTTGGTGCTGTAACCTATTGTAGGTAAAAATGTTTTGGTAATATCAAACAACTCTTTTTGGCGCTCAATAGTAAATACTTTTGCACCCATTTCAAGCAATATACTGGTTTGATATCCTGAACCGGTTCCAATTTCAAGCACTTTTTCACCACGCTTTAACTCCAGTAATTCTGTTTGAAAGGCAACAGTATGTGGACGGGAGATTGTTTGTCCTGCCCCAATAGGAAACGCTATATCTTCATACGCACGCTCAATAAATGAACTGTTTAAAAACAGGTGACGCGGCACAGTTTCAATAGCCTTTAATACCTCAGCGCTTTCTATTCCTTTTTCTTTTAAAAGCTTTGCTAATTGCTTACGTAACCCCTTGTGCCTGTATGTATCGTTTAACATTTTTTTAAATTGGAGATTTAGAGAAATAGAGAGTTGGAGAATTAAAAAATTAGAGAGTTGGAGAATTTTTAAAAAAAAGCAATTGTCAATATCCCATCAACAATTAAATAATTCTCTAACTCTCTATTTCTCTAACTCTCCATTTTTTTAGAATACAAAATTAACATTTATGTACTCATAAGTAAGCAAATTTTATCAAGAATGGATTGTGGAAAAAACTATTTTTGTTTTAAAATCAACGTATTTATGATAAAAATAGGGCTACTTGGAGCAGGACATTTAGGTAAAATTCATATCCGGCTTTTAAAAGAAATTGAAAAATTTGATCTAATAGGTTTTTATGATGCTGATCCGGCTGCTGCCGAATTAGTAGAAAAAGAATTCGGAATTAAACGTTTCGATTCTATCGGAGCCCTTATAGATCAGGTAGATGCAATTGATATTGTTACTCCTACTATTACACATTACGAATGTGCGTCCAAATCGATCAAAAAATCAAAACATGTTTTTATTGAAAAACCCATAACCAACACCATTGAAGAAGCTAAAACCCTTATCGGCCTTTCAAAAGAAGCCAATGTAAAGGTGCAGGTTGGGCATGTGGAGCGTTTCAATCCTGCTTTTATCGCTGCAAAAGAATATTGCTCTAACCCTATGTTTATTGAAACGCATCGTTTGGCACAGTTCAATCCCCGTGGTACTGATGTTTCGGTGGTACTCGATCTGATGATCCACGATATCGACATTATTTTAAGTGTTGTAAAATCCAATATTAAACGTATCAGCGCAAGCGGGGTTGCAGTGGTAAGCGACAGTCCTGATATTGCCAACGCCCGTATCGAATTTGATAATGGCTGTGTTGCAAATTTGACTGCAAGCAGAATTTCGATGAAAAATATGCGAAAATCACGCTTTTTTCAAAAAGATGCCTATGTTTCGGTTGATTTTTTGGATAAAAAAGTGGAAATTATAAAAATAATCAATGTGCAGAAAGGCGAGGAAGATCCTTTGGCAGTAACCATTGAACTTGGAAATGATAAAGGATCAAAGCAAATATATTTTGAAAGTCCAACAATTTTACCCTCCAACGCAATAAAGATGGAACTTGAAGCGTTTGCTGATTCAATAATCAGCAATACCACTCCTTTAGTAAGTATTGATGATGGCTACAAAGCATTGGATGTAGCATACAAAATAATCGAAAAAATGAAGGTAATGGCATCCAATTAAGTCTAATTGATCAATTTTTGCAATTTTGCAGTAGGCAAGTTAAAATAATTTTACAATTTTACAATTTATCAGTAGGCAATGGATAATTCGTTTAAATTGAATAATTGCCTATTGATTAATTGTAAAATTGTCTTTTAAATTTTAAAAAATTGCCTACTGCTAAATTGTTAAAATTGCTTAATTGTTTTTGAGATGTCGCATAGTTATAAATTAGTATTGTTTTTAAGTACATCTATTATTTTAATAATTAGTTCCTGCGAACTCTATAATCCCTCCGAGCCAATTCCTGCTTATATACATATTGATAAAATTGAACTTAGCACTATTGTCGCAACTGAAGGCAGCAATTCTAATAAAATCACTGATGCCTGGGTATATGTTGATGAACAATTGATCGGTTGTTTTGAGCTACCGGCAACTTTTCCGGTTTTATATGAAGGCAGTCATCAAATTAAAATAAGAGCAGGTATCAAAGTGAACGGAATTGCAGCTACCCGGGCACCATATCCATTTTACACCATTTATGATACAATAATTAATTTGCAAAAAGGATTGAAGCTAAACCTGGCTCCTATTGTGAGATACCGAAGCAATATGACCTTCAGCTTTATGGAGGATTTTGAAAATACCGGGACAATCATTTCAAAAAGCCCGGCATCTGGTGTGGATACTGTTATTCAACGAATTGATGCTCCCAACCCCAATGTATTTGAAGGAAACGGATCAGGTATTGCCTATTTAGATAATACGCATTTCTTTTTTGAAGGTGTATCATCCACTTCCTATGTTTTACCGAAAAGTGGATCGGATGTGTTTTTAGAATTTAATTATAAAAGTAATCGTGAGTTTGTAGTGGGTACCTTTGCTCATAGCACTGGAGGAACAACCAAGGATGCAGCCTTAACTTTTAATCCCAGTGCAAACTGGAACAAAGCATACGTATACTTAACTACAGTAATTAGCAGCAACAGTAATGCTACTGATTTTAGTGTATTTTTTGGTATGGTAAATACCAATGCTTCAGATAGCCTTGCATTGGTACTTGATAATATTAAACTGGTTTATTAAAAAATGGTAAATGCTAAATGTTAAATTGTAAATGCAACAATTCAACATTTAACATTTAAAATTCAACATTTCCTAAGTGAATAAAAGACTACAAGTTTTAAAATATTTGATTGCCGATTTCTCTTCAGCTGTTTTAGCATGGACACTATTTTATATTTTCAGGAAACTATATATAGAACCTGAAAAATTTGGAAAAGCAGTACCTGTTTCATTTGAAGATCAATTTTATTGGGGCTTGCTGCTCATCCCCTCTTGCTGGATATTAATATACAGTTTTACTGGCGTTTACAAAAACATTTATCGCAAATCACGATTAAAAGAGGTAGGGCAAACTCTGTTATTTTCGGTGATCGGTGTTGTTATAATTTTCTTCGCGCTTTTACTTGACGATGAAATAGTTTCCTACAAAAATTATTATCAAAGCATCCTTGTTTTATTTGGATTGCATTTTGGTTTAACAGCCAGTTTTCGTTTAATTTTAACAAGTATTACCAATTATAAGGTGCATAACCGGATAATTGGTTTTAATACTTTATTGGTTGGTAGTAATGCAAATGCACTGAAACTATACAATGAAATGGAAAATTTGCACGAATCATCGGGCAATAAATTTATTGGTTTTGTGCATGTCGATAACAAAAACGGGTATTCTCACGAGCTAACCAAAAGCTTACCTCACATTGGTGAACTATCTGATTTAAAGCGAATTATAAACGAAAATAAGATCGAAGAAGTAATAATTGCAATTGAATCATCTGAACACGAAAATATTGGAAATATAGTGAATGAATTGGATGATTCAACTGTCATCATTAAGGTTATTCCGGATATGTATGATATTTTATCGGGCTCAGTAAAAATGACCTCTATTTTCGGTGCGCCCCTCATTGAAATTTCAAGAGAAATAATGCCTGCCTGGGAGCAATCTGTAAAACGGATCTTTGATGTGTTGGTATCCTTATTTGTTCTGGTAGCTTTTAGCTGGGTATATGTTATTTTGGCAATTGCTGTGAAACTTGGATCCAAAGGTTCTGTTTTTTATAGCCATGAGCGTATTGGATGGCATGGAAAACCTTTTTTTATTCATAAATTCCGTTCCATGTATATGGATGCTGAAAAAAATGGTCCTGCATTATCCAGTAAAAAAGATCCTCGTATTACTTCTCTTGGAAATTTTTTACGTAAAGTTCGTTTGGATGAAATACCTCAATTTTATAATGTATTGATTGGCGAAATGTCAATTGTTGGCCCTCGTCCCGAACGCCAGTTTTTTATTGATCAAATTGTACAAAAAGCACCTCATTATAAACATTTGCACAAAGTTCGCCCGGGAATTACTTCATGGGGACAAGTTAAATACGGTTATGCCGAAAACGTTGAAGAAATGACCGAGCGCCTTAAATATGATATTATTTATATTGAAAATATGGCATTGGGAGTGGATATGAAAATATTAATTTACACTGCCTTGATCGTAATTCAAGGGAGAGGGAAATAGTAATTTAGTTGGAAAGTTTAAAGTTAGAAAGTTAATTAGTTGTTGGCTAACTTTCTAACTTTCTAACTTTGAACTTTAAACTTTAAACTTTAAACTTTCCAACTTTAAACTTTCTAACTTTAAAACTAATTTAAATGAAAAACATAGCAGTAATCGGTTCAGGAACAATGGGTAATGGAATTGCTCACACATTTGCACAACAGGGTTACAATGTAGCACTTATTGATATTTCTCAACCTGCTTTGGAAAAAGCAATTGCCACTATTTCTAAAAATCTGGACCGAATTGTTGCAAAAGGTGTTATCACAGAAGCGGAAAAGACACAAACACTTAAAAATATTACTACTTATACGGTAATGGCCGATGGGGTAAAAAATGTTGATCTTGTGGTAGAAGCAGCAACTGAGAATGTAGAGATCAAATTAAATATTTTCCGGGAATTGGACAAAATTTGCTCCCCCAATACCATTTTAGCAAGTAATACCTCCTCTATCTCCATTACCAAAATTGGAGCTGTTACAAAGCGTCCTGATAAAGTAATTGGAATGCATTTTATGAACCCCGTTCCGGTAATGAAATTAGTGGAGGTTATCCGTGGGTATTCTACTTCCGATGCAGTAACCAATTTGGTTATGGAAACATCAAAAAAATTAGGTAAAACTCCGGTTGAAGTAAATGATTATCCGGGATTTGTCGCCAACAAAATATTAATGCCAATGATCAATGAAGCCATTATTACGCTTCATGAAGGCACTGCTGGTGTTGAAGAAATTGATACCGTAATGAAATTAGGTATGGCTCACCCCATGGGACCATTGCAATTGGCTGATTTTATTGGTTTAGATGTTTGTTTATCAATTTTAAGAGTATTACAGGATGGCTATGGCAATCCGAAATATGCACCATGTCCTTTATTGGTAAATATGGTTATGGCTGGTCAATTGGGAGCTAAATCCGGACAAGGGTTTTATACGTATATAGCAGGTTCAAAAGATCTGGTGATTGCTGAAAGGTTTAAGAAAAAACAATTTAGCAATATAGTGATTTAGCGATTAGCTAAATGATGAGGCACCTCGAACTCCGCTAGCCTTGGGCATAAAGTATAGAAGTCATATACATGCAGTTCGTTCCACATCGCAACCGTCATTACATCCGGTAGTAATGTTTTTATTCTATAAACATAATTATAGAAACACGCTATGCTATTGAGAAGGACGTGATGCGACAATGAACAAAGAGGCAAAAACAAAGCTTAGCGTCAACGAATTGGCGGGCATAATTGCTGTAACGCCTACTTACCGCTGTAAAATTTATTCACATCTTCTATTTCTTTTTTCAAATCTTCATCAATTAACTTTAATGCTTCTTTAAGTGCCTCTTTTTTGTATTGACTAATATCTTCTATTATTTCAAATCCCCAACAGTTTTGTGCTGCTTTAACAGCAATATTGTGAGGATGGGTATAGTTTACCCTGAATTTAAAAGGTTTTTTATTGTTTTCAGTGAATGATTTAAAATATAGGGTACAAACAACATTCACTTTGTCTTTTTGTGTTTTAGGATCAGTTGCAACATTTACATTAAAATCAATCATGGCATCAATTACAATATCAGGCTTAGGATTCATTTGAAAATACTCTTTTAAATACGCCAAACTACCAAACCCGCTTCGTTCTGTATATCCAAATCCACTCGCAAGTATTGCAAGCGATGGCTTATCAGCAAATCGCATTGGTCCGCTTATTTTCTTAGAGATTTCTCTATAATTTTCAGTTTTTAAAACACTGTCATCCGGCAAAAGCCTAAACCCCATTAAAGTTAATACTGAATCAATTTTAAATTTTAAACTATTAAAACCTAAAGAATCATTATAACTTTTGCTTAAATCAGCTAAACATCTGCCATCATAATTTTCTACAACAGGTTTTTTCCCAATATAACTAACTGTGGTTTTGCTTGAAGATAAGCCAATTAAGGCAGCTGTTTTTGTTTGAGCACTATTGTTAAGTGCGTTTAATAAAAAAACTGCTAATAATATTTTTTTCATATTTTTTTTAGATTTCGACAAAAGTGTAGAAAAAACTTTCCGTAACCTAATTAATTTGATCATTATTTTTTATAAATAATGTCAATACCTATGCCTATGCAGGTTTTGCGGGAATGGCTGGTCAATTGGGAGCTAAATCCGGACAAGGGTTTTATACGTATACCGAGGTTCAAAAGATCTGGTAATTGCTGATAGATTTAAGAAAAAGCTATACATTAATTTAACAGTTTAGCGAATGGCTAAACACAGATTTTGCCTTTTACAAAATTTTGATTTTAAATAAATGTTGGTTGTCCAAAGTCCCCTAACGGTCGGTGCTTTTGCAAATAAAGGTCTCTATGTTTTTCTTTTTTTACCATTCTTGTAAGTTGTCACACTTGTAATATTTCCAAAATTGTCAAACGTGTACCAGTCGCCAGATTTTTTATCATTCGTATATTGCCTTAGCTCTTTTAGTTTTCCGTCCGGATAAAAAAGAGTTTCCATTTTTTTCTTGTTATATTTTTTTGTCTCTGAAAGAACAGAACCATTGTCATAATATTCACCAATTCTATCTAATGGTGGATATGACAAGTAATAATGGTCAGAAAGTTTTCCGCCATTTTCTGTTGAAACTATACTGTCGGAATAATTTAAATGAAACAATTGATTTGAACGGAATAGGAAGGTTTTAAAATATTGATTATCTGTCTCAATTACAATAGTGTCTCCAGTTCCAGTCCAAGTTGTTGTGTCGGGTTTATTCTTTACCAATCCACAAAATGGCGTCATGTGCTTTATACAAACATGATTTGGTTTTAAATCCATTGTAAAATAGCCTCCTAAACCATGCTGTTCATAAAGCCCAAAAATGGCTGTCTGCGAGAAACAAAAGTTTGAAGCAAAGGATATAGTCAATAAATAGAGTAGTCGTCTCATATAAAATTTCAAAATTCGATTTTCAAAAATTATAATTGCCGAACGGAAAGTTCTTTTCGTTCTGTTTTTTTAATTGCATTGCCGCTAACATTAAGCTAAACGCAGCTTCGTAAATTCGTGTCACCCTTAATGGAATCGAAAGACCTAATTCGTAGCAATTTTAAAAATCACCACTCTCAATTAATTTAATAGCCTCTTCAATGGCTTTATCTTCCCCTTTTGCGTCATAATCATCTTTGAGGTTAGAGCTGAACAATACAGCCACCCCTTGCCACATAAAAGCTGAAAATGAGCCTCGCATATCTTTTACTATATCATAGGTTGTTTTACCTGTTTCACGGTCAACGAGCTTAATCAGAATTCTGCCCTGCGACATGGATAAATTTTTCAATTCCTTACCAAATTCGTCTTTTAGCTGATTTTCAGCAAGTTTCATGTACTTTTTCCGCTCATTCTCATTAGGGATCTTTGCCAAAAGCTTATCGTATTCTTTGAGTTTAGCAGAAGCTAAAATGGCGTATGGATACACTTTTTTAACATTGTATTTCAACCTGTCCCATTTTGCCTTTTCTCTTTTATTTTTAAAAACACGCGGTACATAGCATACAAGGGGTGTTAGAGTAACGTACGGAATTGTTTCACCGTTGTAAACGACAGCTCGAACAACAATAGCTTTTTCGGGCAGTTGAAGCCCCTGTGATACCTTCGCTGAGGGAGCCACGGTAGGAGGAGCACCATTTTGTGCCGAACTAAAAAAAGGTATTAGAAAAATAAATATGAAAATTCTTTTTGCCATGTGGCTTTATAAAACAAATCCCGTACCCTTTTTAGAATTAGAATTAGAGATTGGGTGAATTGGAGAATTAGAGATTAGATGAGGTAGTAATTTTAAAATCCTTAATTTCTCTATTTCTCCAAATCTCTAATTCTCTAATTCATTTTAACTCAACCTATTCGCTTTCCACTTTGATCTGCTTTCCACAGATTCCTTGTTTTCAACTTTTGAAAACACTTGCTTTTCATTCATCAATTTAGCCCCAAACAATGCCGCAACTATTGCTTCTTCATCATTTTCGGTACTTAGCATTTCCGGTGAAAAATGATCTTTAATAAAATGTGTATCAAAATAACCGGAAGTAAATGCCTTGTGCTGCAATACAAATTTGCAGAAACTCAACGTTGTTTCCACTCCGGTGATCTTATAATCATCAATAGCACGGATCATCCGGCTGATCGCCTCTTCCCTGTCTTTCCCAAATGTTATCAGTTTCGAGATCATTGGGTCGTAATAGATCGGAATATCCATCCCTTCTTCAAAACCATCATCCACACGTACTCCCAGCCCTTGCGGACGTCTATAAGTAACTAATTTACCAATATCGGGTAAAAAATTATTACATGGATCTTCCGCATACACACGTACTTCAAGGCTGTGTCCATGAATTTTCAAATCAGCCTGAGTAAATGATAATTTTTCGCCTCTTGCTACTTTTATTTGCTCTTTCACTAAATCAATACCAGTGATCATCTCCGTTACCGGATGCTCTACCTGCAAACGGGTGTTCATCTCCAGAAAATAGAAATTTTTATTTTCATCCAACAAAAATTCAACTGTTCCTGCCCCCTCGTAATTACAAGCTTTACCAACATTTACGGCACATTCACCCATTGCCTTGCGGATTTCAGGTGTTAGCACCGATGATGGCGCTTCTTCTATCACTTTTTGATGGCGTCTTTGAATAGAACATTCGCGTTCAAATAAATAAACGATATTTCCATGGGAATCACCTAAAATTTGTATTTCAATATGTCGCGGACCGGCAACATAACGTTCAATAAATACCGCTCCATTGCCAAATGCAGATGTTGCTTCATTAACAGCCAGTTTCATCTGCTCCTCAAATTCTTCGATACGTTCTACAATACGCATACCTTTCCCACCACCACCGGCACTTGCTTTTATTAATAATGGAAATCCTGTAAGCGAAGCTATTTTTTTCCCTTCTTCCAAACTTGTAATTGCTCCATCAGAACCGGGAACCATTGGGATCTTATATTTTTTAGCTGCCGCTTTCGCTGACAGCTTATCACCCATTATATTCATTGCCTCCGGTGAAGGTCCGATAAATACTAATCCTGCTTTTTTTACTGCAGCTGCAAAAGATGCATTTTCAGACAAAAATCCGTATCCGGGATGAATCCCATCTACACCTAATTGTTTGGATACTTCAATAATTTTATCACCCAGCAAATACGACTGATTAGAAGGCGGAGGCCCTATGCAAACCGCCTCATCAGCATATTTTACAAAAGGAGCATGTCTATCAGCTTCGGAATATACGGCAACTGTTTTTATTCCCATCTCCCTGCAGGAACGCATGATGCGTAGAGCAATCTCACCACGGTTGGCAACTAATATTTTGTTCATAAAATGTAATTAATAAATTCTTATTCCAATTCCTCAAAAAAATACATTTGTAGAACGGAAAATAACACTATTTATTTGTTTGATACAAACCTAATAAAAAATACCTAATCGCAGGTAATTTTCAGAGCATACAAGCCCTTTATTTTATATAAAGTACAAACTAAGAATTATGGAAGCAATCAATCATGAAAATAAAGTTTTCGAAAAAGTATCTTACTCTCAAAAAGAGTTAAAAAAAAGAATATTTGAAAAATGTACGTTCAATAGCTGCGACTTTTCAAACAGTAATTTATCCGCCAATGTATTTAATGAGTGTAGCTTTAATAATTGTAACATGGCAATGACAAAGCTGAACAAAACCAAGCTTACCGATGTATTTTTTAAAGATTGCAAATTAATTGGTATTAATTTTTTTGAATGTAATGATTTTATGTTCAGCGTAAATTTTGAAAACTGCCTATTGGACTATGCTTCCTTTGCATCAAAAAAAATGGCAAAAACACACTTCAATAACTCTTCTTTAAAAGAAACCAATTTTTCAAATGCAGATATTTCAGGTGTTTCTTTTCAAAACTGTAATCTAGAGGGAACAATATTTAATAAAACGCTACTCAAAAACACTGATTTTACAAGTGCTTATAACTATACAATTGACCCAAATGAGAATTTTATCAAAAAAGCGAAATTCTCAAAAGACAGGTTAGAAGGCCTTTTGGCCAAATATGATCTCACAATTGAATGAAATTGGCCGCTGAAATACAAAAACAAAATAATATGGCATGTGTTTTGGTTATGAAGAAATAATTACATTTGTAAACAATTAAAAATTAAACCTAAAAATTAAAACAATGAAAAAAATTATTGCATTATTCACTGTGTTCGCATTTATGCTAACCATCGCTGTGGCTCAAGAAGGCACTAAAAACAAAGCTAAACAAGAAGCTAAAAAAGAAGTAAAAGCTGAAGGTAAAGAAGCAAAAAAAGAAGCGAAAACTGAAGTTAAAGAGGCTAAAAAAGAAGCAAAAACTGAAGTTAAAGAAGCAAGAAAAGAAGCAAAAGTAGAACATCCTAAAAAAGATGAGAAAGCAGAAGTTTCAGAACCAGCTAAACCTGATATGCAGGAAAACAAAGCAGGCACCAAAAAAGATGGTACTCCTGATAAACGTTTCAAAGAAAATAAACCTGAGGCTAAAACAGCTGGTCCGGTGAAAAAAGACGGAACTCCTGATATGCGTCACAAAGAAAACAAAGAAGCAGCAGCAGAAAAAAAGAAATAATTGTTGCTAAAAAAATAAAATGTTAAAAAAAATCTGCTCTCAAAAGCAGATTTTTTTTAATACAAAAAGCCAAATAACCATAAAGGAATTTTATTATTGATCCCCGCTTCTATATCATCAATAGCCAAATAGGAATTTTTAATATTCTTAATTTGATTAAACTTCTTGCTCTTCCCTCCTACTTCAAAAGTAAATTTGCCGTCAATTAAAAAATCGCCTTTCTCACTGGATTCAACGGAGTGAGATTGTTTTAACTGATTATAGAAAAAGGTTTCACGTAAATTACCTTTGTCGGTATTTTCGGCAGCCAATGCAAACGAAAGGTTTGGGTTATTCAAATAGATCTTATTGGGTTTTGCCAACATACTATAGGACTTCCCTTTATCTTTCAACAAATAGATCAATTCCGCATTTTGCAGATAATCTAAATATGCCAACACGGATTGCCTGGATATTTCAAGGCTGCTTGCCAAATTCGAAATATTAGGTTGAAACGGAACGCTGGTAGCAAGGATATACAATAGCTGTTTTAGCTTATACACATATTTCAGATCCACATTCATTAAATACGGCAGATCAATTTCCAGGATCAAATTGATAGTGTTCGCCAGCTTATTGTGATATGTTTTTTTGCTTTGCAAATAATAAGGATAATAACCATACCGCAAATAATCATCAAAATACATCAAAGGCTTTATTTTAGAGGCAATACTCCTAACAATCTCTTCGTGATTCGCCAATAGTTCTTTTAAACTTAAAACTTCAAAACTTTGTTTGGTTTCTATTTGTAAATATTCCCGGAAGGATAAACCCTTCATATAATAAACCACTGCTCTACGGCTCAGATCAGCATTTCCACCGTGTATATGTAAAATAGACGAACCGGTAAATACCACTTTTAATTCGGGATATGAATCATAAATGTTCTTCAACTCCTGCGACCAGTTTGGATATTTGTGTATCTCATCCAAAAAAAGGTATTTACCGCCCTTGTTCAAAAATTCTTCGGCAAGTTCTACCAGATTTTTTTGAGTAAAGCGTATATCATCCAAACTCACAAATAAAGCCGATCTGTCAAAACCGAATTTTGCCTTAATGTGTTGCAGCAAAAAGGTGGTTTTACCCACTCCACGAGCACCTTTGATCCCTATGAGTTGTTCCTCCCATTCAATTTCATCCTCTAATGGCCTGGTAAAAAAGGGGGTAAGTTTTTTTAAAAGCTCCTGGTGTTTTAAATATATCGCATCCATAACAAATAATTTTTGTTATACAAAGGTAACACTTTTTTACTAATTTGTTAACTATAAGAAACATTAAAAATAATTTATTGTAAATTATAGATAACAATTAAATAAAAAAAGTGTTAACCAGAGTTAACACTTTTAATTAAATATGTAATTTATACATAACAAAGAGGGGGATTAAATATCCCTCTTTTACCCAAACATTTTTCCCGGATTCAGTATTTTTTTAGGATCAAATACTTGTTTAATTCCCTTTTGAATACTCAATGCTTTTTCCGAGAACACAATCCCCATATACTCCTGCTGAATAAGACCAATACCGTGTTCACCACTAATAGTACCGTTTAATTTTTTGCATAAAATAAATATTTCAGCGATCGCATTTTTAATATACTGCCCATCCCATTGTTCATCTGTTAAATCGCCTTTTATAATGCGTATATGCAAATTTCCATCACCTGCATGGCCATAACAAACAGATTTAAAATTATAGTTGCTGCCTATTTGTTTTACGCCTCTTACCAGCTTTGGAAGCTCTGCGCGCGGTACTACCGTATCTTGTTCTTTGCTTATTGCATTGGCAGTTACAGCTTCATTAATTTTTCTGCGTAGTTTCCAAAGTTCTTGTTTTTGTGCCTCCGAATCGGCAAACAAAATATCACCTATATCATATTTGGCTATCAGTTCGGCTATCGCTTCTATTTCCTTCATCAACACATCTAAATCATTGCCATCCAATTCGATCAGTAAATGCGCTTGTATGTCGTCTTCTAATTTAACAACGCTGCTTTCTACATATCGGATCACCCAATCCAATGCATCACGCTCCATCAATTCCATGGCACTTGGTATAAATCCTGCACGAAACACTTCACTCACCGCGGAACAGGCTTCATCCAAACTCCTGAATGGAACAAGGATCAATAAATTATGTTTGGGATAAGGTAATAATTTCACAATTATTTTGGTAACGATGCCCAATGTGCCTTCACTACCTACCATCAACTGTGTTAAATTATAGCCTGTAGAATTTTTCAGTGTATTCGCACCTGTGTAAATGATTTCGCCTGTAGGTAATACTACCTCCAAATTCAGGATATAATCTTTGGTAGTCCCATATTTCACACATTTTGGCCCACCGGAGCTTTCAGCAACATTCCCCCCTAAAAAACAACTTCCCTTGCTTGCAGGATCGGGCGGATAAAACAAACCAAGTTCAATAACTGCATTTTGAAATACCTCATTAATAACGCCCGGCTCTACTGTTGCCTGCAAATTTCGTTCATCAATTTCTATTATTTCATTGAAGCGTTCCATCGATAGTGTAATTCCACCATACACAGGTAAGGCTCCCCCACTCAGCCCTGTTCCGGCCCCGCGTGGTGTTACCGGTATCAATTCTTTGTTTGCGATCAATAATATTTCTGCAATTTCCTCCGCTGTACGAGGTTTTATAACTACTTCGGGTAAAAACAACAACTTCTCCGTTTCGTCATGTCCATAGTCAGAAAGGCTTTCAGGATCAAACGCAACGAATGTTTCTCCAACAATTTGCTGAAGTTTTTCTAATATCAATGGTGTTATTTTATTGTAGATCATTTTATTAAATTTCGAATCGTTATGAGAACAAAGATGTTTGCTTATGCTTTGAGAGCCCGACTTCTATAGTCGCATGATTTTCGTATCACAAATTTAATTTTTAAATCCGACCTTTTTATTAATAGAAGATTTATATTTTTTGTTGAGGGGCTGGGATTCCATATACTAATCTGTTACTCTGTGCTCTGTTTGATTTTTTAAACACAGAGAGCAGAGAGAGATGAATGAGTTTAACAGAGATTAATAGTCGATTTGCCCCAATAACTAATCTAAAAAGGGTAGATTTGTAAAAAAACAGATTGAATGAAGAAGTTTAAAAAATGTATGGGATGCCACAGAGCGCATATTTGGGATGAAGAACAGTTTATGCTTTATGGAGATTGGAAACAACGGATCTCAAATGTTCTTTGCCCTGTTTGCATAAAAAACAAAAAAGACAGTGATGAATTATTTGAACTGTACCAAAAAGTATTGGAAAAGCTGATCGGAGAGCCTTTTTAAATCTATCCACGAAAAATAATTCAATTGTAGCTTTACTCAATAAATGTGATTTCTCAAAGGAGATAAAAAGTCTGCAAAAAGGACTTTTGATTCAGAAATACAATTTTAATATTAGCCCCTCCGGATCTTCTGAACAGTAATTTTCAATTCGTTTTCAATGGTTTTTAACCTTCCCATTTCTGAACTAGTAACCAAACTGATGGACAATCCTTTTTTTCCGGCACGGCCTGTACGTCCACTACGGTGAGTATAATACTCTAATTGTTCAGGTAACTGGTAATGAATTACATATTGCAGATCCTCCACATCAATACCCCTGGCTGCCATATCAGTGGCAACTAAAATTTGGACTTTCTGATTTTTAAAGGCACGCATCACTTTTTCGCGGTCACGTTGTTGCAAATCGCCATGCAAAGCCTCTGCTAAATGATTACGGGCAATCAATTGTTTGGCCAACGATTGTGTTCCATCTTTGGTTTTACAAAATACAATTCCCCTTCCTTTACCTTGTGTTCTCAAAAATTCCAATAATGTATCTAATTTATCTTTGGTATCAATACATTGTACATATTGGTGTTCAATATCCCTGTTCACCACATTTTTCACATCTACTTCCACCTTATAAGCATCTTCATCCATATAAGACCGGATAATTTCTGTTAACGATTCAGGTATGGTAGCCGAAAACAACCAGATATTCCGATGACCATTGGTTTGCTCCAAAATGGTATCTATATTGGCTTTAAAGCCCATACTCAACATTTCATCGGCTTCATCTAAAACGATGGTTCTAACATCCTTTAAACTGATCGCTTTGCGTTCTAACAGATCGATCAAACGACCTGGAGTAGCTACCACAATATGAGTAGGACGTTTCAGATTACGGATCTGAAGTTCGATGGGCTCACCACCATAAACGGCTTCAACAAAAATCCGACTGGGATTATACCGAGCAATTCGGAATAGCTGCTTGGCGATCTGCTGTCCCAACTCACGTGTAGGACATAATACCAAGGCCTGAATTTTATCAGTGGAAGTATCTGTTGCCTGCAATAACGGTAGACCGAAAGCCGCAGTTTTACCAGTACCTGTTTGCGCTTGTCCAATAAAATCGGTACCTTCTTTTAACAAAAAAGGGATTGATTTTGCTTGTATTTCGGTAGGATTTATAATATTATTTTCGATAAGCCCTTTTATTAAAGCTTCCGTAATACCCAATTCGGAGAAGGTTGACACAATTTTATGGTGTTAATGAAAAACAAAGATAGGCAATTTATAAACCAATGCAGATCTAAAGATATCTGCCTTAACCTGAAGGCATATTAGAGTTAAATAAAACGCAACAGTAAAGAGGCAATAATCCTTTCTTATAAACGTTTAAATTAGGATAGCCCCTAAAAGGTGTTTTGTTTTAGCAATCGGTATTTTAGAAGAAAAAAAGATTCTTTTAAATGTATTTGATAGTTAATAATCACCTTAAAAATAGCTACCTTACAAAAAAAACAAAATGAATTGTATTATTGTAGATGACGATGAATTAGCTATAAAATTAACAGAACAGTGTATTGATCGGGTTGATTTTATTACGCTGATCGGTACCGCCTCCTCTGGAACAGAAGCCTTAAATCTTTTAGAAAAAAACAAAGACATTGATTTGGTTTTTTTAGATGTTGACATGCCCGGCATGACAGGTTTTGATCTTGTTAAAAATTTTAAGATTCCTCAGGTAATTTTCATTACCGGAAATAAGGAATATGCCGCTGAAGCCTACGATTATAATGTTACAGACTTTATTCTTAAGCCTATTGATTTTACACGATTCTTAAAAGCCGTTCAGCGTGCCAAAGAGGTAAAAGAAAGCATAAAGGTTAGTAAGAGAAATGAAAACGAAATATTTCTAAAAAAAAGTTCTCGTCTTATTAGAGTTGATGCAAGAGATATTTTATATGTAGAAGCTCAGGGCGATTATGTGAATATATATACCTCCAAAGAACGGTTTACTATTTTATCCACAATGAAATCAGTAGAAAACCGGCTTCCAAAAAATGATTTTGCACGCATACACAATTCCTACATTATTCGGCTCGACAAAATTGTTGAAATAGAAGATGAGACTATTTCTTTAGGAGAAAAGTCATTGCCTTTAAGTCGCTCGCACAAAAACTCATTTTTTCAAAAGCTCAATCTCTTTTAAAATCATATTTTTTTTAAAAATCAATCAGAGATGTTCGGTAAAATATTTTTTGACACAACAGAATACAATAATAATTCTAGACCTATATAAATGAATAACAAAGGGCCCTTACCCGAAAATGAAGCGGAACGATTAGCGGCATTAATACAATACAATATTTTTGATACATTACCAGAGGAGGAATTCGACCGTCTTACAAAATTAGCATCCATAATATGTGGAGTTCCTATTGCCTTAATTAGTTTAATTGATAAGGACAGGCAGTGGTTTAAATCTAAAATTGGTTTGAATGCACTGGAAATGCATAGAGATATTTCCTTTTGCCAATATACAATTAATGGTGAATCCATTTTTGAAGTAGAAGATGCAACAAAAGACGAACGTTTTTCGAGCAATCCTTTTGTTATTGGAGAACCCAATATCCGTTTCTATGCGGGCTATCCATTAATTGATCCAAATGGCTATGCGCTTGGTTCTATTTGTGTAATTGATAAGGAAGCCCGAAAATTAACTGCCGCCCAAAGGCAGGCTCTGATACATATAGCAAATGAAGTAGTTTCACAAATTGTGTCAAGAAAAAAAAATGCTGAAAAGGATAAATTAGAAAAACTATTCAACCTTTCAATAGATCTGATATGCGTGGCTGGTACTGATGGATATTTCAAAAAAATTAATCCGGCATTTACATTAACTTTAGGTTGGACAATAGATGAGCTGCTTGCAAAACCGTTTTTTGATTTCATTCATCCTGATGATATTACCAGCACTACAAATGAAATTAAAAAATTAGGAACAGGAGAAAAAACGATCGACTTCGAAAATCGGTTTATAACAAAAAATGGCGATTATCTAACAATAAGCTGGGTTGCTAATCCTGATGAAACAACAGGAGAACTTTTTGCCATTGGTAGGAATGATTCAGAAAGAATAAAAAGTGAACAGGCTCTATTATTAAGCGAAGAAAAGCACAGAGTTTTTTTCGAAAACTCACAAGGCTTGATGTGTACGCATGATCTAAAAGGTGATTTTTTTTCCATCAATCGTGCCGGGGCAGCATCAATAGGGTATTCTGTTGAAGAAATATTGCATAAAAATTTATTTGACCTTGTACCAATTGAAACAAAAGGTTTGCTTCAGGTTTATTTAGATGATATTGAAAAATCAGGCTTTTCCAAAGGATTAATGAAAATTATTCACAAAAATGGAATGTTGAAAACCTGGATGTATAATAATGTAATTTCAGACCGAGGTGACGGGAATAAATTTGTTATTGGAACTGCGGTTGATATAACGGAACGAATTTTATTAGAGAAGGAATTAAAAGAAAGTAATAGTCGCTTTTTAAAGGTGTTTGATAAAAACCCTGTAATTATGGCTATCTCAAATTTAAAAACCGCAAAAATAGAATATGTGAATGAAGCTTTTCTTGAAATTTTCGGTTTTACAAAAGAAGAAGTAATTGGAAAAACATCCGTTGAATTAAATATAGTACCCGCTGAAGAGCGTGAAAAAATAGTTTCCTTATTGAAAAACCAGAGTCGCGCGAGGTCTAAAGAGGGAATGATGACAAAAAAAAACGGGGAAAATTTTTGGGTTCTTATCTCTCTGGAAATTATTGAAATTAACGGAGATTCTTTTATTCTCTCCTCAATTAATAACATAGATGAGCGTAAAAAAATGGAGGAGCGGATTAGCGAATTAGCTGAGTTTCAAAATGTAATTCTAGACGGAACAGATTACTCAATTATTACAACTTCTGAACCAGATGGAATTATTAAATCTTTTAACAAAGGAGCTGAAAAAATGCTTGGTTATGCAGCTGAAGAAATGATAGGAAACACTCCTGATATTATTCACGACAATATGGAAGTGATTGCCAAAGCTAAAGAATTAACTGAAGAATTGAAACTAAAAGTAGAACCCGGGGTTGATGTTTTTCATATTAAATCACGATTGGGGAATTCCATTGATGTGAATGAATGGACCTATATTCATAAAGATGGCTCGAGAATCCCAGTTGAATTATCCATTTCAACGCTTAAGAGTTCAAAAAATGAAATTGTTGGTTATTTGGGAATAGCGAAAAATATTAGTGAAAGTAAAAAAGCTAAGGAAGCTATCATATTTGCCAGAGAAAAGGCTGAGCAAGCAGTTATTGCCAAAAACAGCTTCCTTGCCAACATGAGTCATGAAATTCGCACCCCAATGAATGCCATTATTGGATTTACTGATTTGCTTGCACAAAGCACTTTGGATGAAAATCAAAAAGAGTGTGTTGGTTCAGTTAAATTGGCAGGGCTTAATTTACTTGCAATAATAAATGACATTCTTGATTTCTCAAAAATTGAATCCGGGAAAATTGCCATTGAAAATGTTCCATTCAGTTTGAAGGATGCATTGAAAAATATTTACAATCTGCTAAATGTTAAAGCAAAAGAAAAAAATCTTGAATACAATTTTTTTCTCGATGCCGCTCTTCCCGATTTCGTTGTTGGGGATAGTGTAAGATTAAATCAGATCATGGTTAATTTGATTGGGAATGCGATTAAATTTACTGAAGAGGGAAGTATAACTGTATCAGTAAAAAAAATCGAAGAAGATGATTTAAATTATAAATTAAAATTTATTGTTCAGGACACAGGAATAGGCATTCCTGCTGATAAAACAGAATTAATTTTCGATAGATTCTCTCAGGCAAATACGGAAACAACAAGAAAATTTGGTGGAACAGGCTTAGGCTTAAGTATTGCAAAAAATTTAGTGGAATTGTTAGGAGGAGAAATAAAATTAAAAAGTGAACTTGGAAAAGGTTCTGAATTTTCATTCGAAATCAGCTACCAGAAAGTTGATAAATCAGTTTTAGAGCCTTTACAAAAAGCTTTTGTTATAAAAAAAACTATTGGACCGGTAAAAATATTATTATGTGAAGATAACCTATTAAACCAGCGATTAGCAGGCAAAATACTTACGAAATTTGGTTTTGATTTTGAAATTGCTGAAAATGGAAAAATAGGCTTAGAAAAATTAAAACAGGGGAAATTTGATTTAGTACTAATGGATCTCCAAATGCCCGAAATGGATGGCTATCAGGCAACTATTGCCATCAGAAATGAGCTGAAACTTCCAATCCCAATTGTTGCAATGACAGCGCATTCACTGGTTGGTGAAAAAGAAAAATGTATTGAAATTGGAATGAATGATTATGTAGGGAAACCTTTTACACAGGACGACCTTTATAACAAAATTTGTTCCAATTTAATTGAAAAAAAACAAGATTCCTCCGTACCCGATAAAATTATTGAGAGGGTCGATTCAAATAAGGATTCGGACCTAATTGATCTGAATTATTTAAAGGAACTTTCTGATGGCAATAAAGAATTCGAAAAAGAGATGATAGAACTGTTCTTAAATCAAGTTCCGGTTGATGTTAGTGCCTTGGATGTTGCTTTTAAAAGTTCGGATGCTTTTCATGTAAAAAGTTTATCACATAAGCTAAAATCGTCTATGTCGGTTGTTGGTTTATCGGGGTTGGCATCTTATTTGAGTTTTATTGAAAAGAATGCTTCAAATAAAGAAATGAATGAATCGTCACTTGAAAAGTTTGTTCTTATTAAAAACACACTTAACAAAAGTTATCCTTTACTACACAAAAAATTGAAGGAAGAGTATTAATAAAAACATTTTTATTTAATAAAGTAATATGAGCCTGTTTAGAAATAAAAATCCACGAAAATCTGATAAATTTTCAATTTTTTTGGTAGAAGACAATAAAATTTATGCTCGCCAGTTAGAGTTTTTTATTAGATCAAAGTTTGGAGAGAAAGTTGAATTGGATTATTCACCTGTTGCGGAAGTGGCAGAAGTTAAAATTGAAAATGGGCAAATCCCTGATTTAATTATTATGGACCATTTTCTGAACGAAAAGTATGAAGAAGCAGAAAAAGGCTTTGATGTATTAAAAAGACTAAAACAAAAATATCCTACCATTCAATTTATTCTGCATAGTTCACAGGGAAATAGTTCGCTAGCTTTGAATGTAATAAAAGAAGGTATTTGCAACTATATTGAAAAAAGGGATGAAGGATTTGAGGAGATTGAACAGGCAATAAATGAATTAATAAAATGAAAATATTATTTGCTGAAGATGGTGATTTACTAAGAAAATCCCTGACTTTTTCTATAACAAATAATGGGTTTACTGTTTACCCTGGCAACCCGGCCTATTTAACTCATGTTACGCAAAAAATAATTAACGCAGACAATAAATATTAAAACTGCGGTACTCTGCGCACAATCTCTTAGAACTCTGCTGTAAAAAGAACTGCGTAACATCAGTTATAGTGTCAAATTTTAATCCGAACTTTCAATACCCTGCAAAAAAATACGTAACTTCGTTACGATGAATCTATCCAAATTTTTTAATATTACAATTCTTGTATTATCCCTTACATGGAGTATTAAAGGTGTTTCACAAGAGACCGATGATACTAACAACGAGAATTTTGAAGAGCTTACTCCTAAAAAAGGTTTGCGTCTTGGTTTATATATAGGATCCTATTTTGCCAATCAATATACTGCCAGTATTTATGATGGTTATGGTTTTGATATTGACGGGCAAAAAAATAATTGGGAAAATAGCCTGATGAACCAAAAGGTCAACATGGAATATGGTGGTTATGGCATTCAGGGCCAACCCGATCTGATTGCCCAGGAGCTCAAAATCGATTATCATACCTGGACCTTTAACGCAAGTGATATGCCCCTCAACATGAGGTACAGCCCTTCTTTTTCAGTAGGATTAAATTGTATTTATTCGGTGGATGTAAAAAATGCGATCTTATTAAATGTTAACCTTGCGAAGTTAAATATCGGTGGGAATTTCACTATCATAACACCACAGCAGAGTGGTACTTCACAAATTAACGATCGGATCAAAACCTTTGCTATAAAGGGTGTAGAACAACGAATGATGTTCCAATTTGGTTATCAGCGAATACTGGGTGATAACGAAAAAGTTAATTTTTTTGTGGAAGGAGGCTTGCATCTTACTGTCACCAAATTTGACAAGAATGAAATTTTGATCAACAATCTTAAAATTGACCTCACTACTTATTATAACAATGTTGCTTACTCCTCAGCTTTACTTGTAAAAAAGCCTATTGGTACGGGACTGGGAGTATTCGCTGGATTTGGAACTAATTTAACAATAAATCCAAAATTTACATTGCAGTTATTGTATAGTCCAACCTATGAACGGGTAAATATTGGAATAAACCCAAGATTAAAGTTGCAGAATGCAATAGGTTTGAGGGCTTATTATAATTTGTAGGTTTCTCTAAAGGTTTCAAGTTTCATATTGCAAACATAGTGTGAAACACGAACCTCAAAAATATTTGCCTCAACGTGAAACTCATTTATTTCACTTCAGTTTCTTTCACACCGGCAAAGAATTTCCGTTCTTTCAAATAATAAAAATTCCCTTTTGCCATCACGTGTACGATCAAATTTTCAATAGATATAGGAGAACCATCTTTTAGATCTGCTATATTTGAATGACGGATATTGTGTCCGTCAAAAATAAGGATCAGACCGGAACCAATAGCTTCCATTTTGTTCCCTTCTTTAATCACTACCCCGGTATCCTCCCCTAAACCAATTCCTATACAACCCGGATTACTTGCCACAGCCTGCGACAAACGTCCAAAACGGCCACGTGTAACAAAATGTGAATCTATAATTACATCTTTAATAAAAGCGAGACCAGTAGTAATTTTAACTTCACCTTTTAGCAGAGCATGCGTACTGCTGCCATGGTAGATCATGGTATTGCTCATTCCCATTGCCCCTGCACTTGTTCCTGCAATAACAAAATTTTCGTTTTGATAACGATCAGTTATAAGTTCTAAAATTTCGGTACCACCAAAGATCATACTTAAACGTAACTGATTTCCACCGGTAAACATTACCCCATCCGCTTTTTTAACACGTTCAATATATTCAACATTAAGGGCATCTTCACGGTTTTTAATATGCATTACCCCAACATTTTTACAGCCCAATTTTCCAAATGACTGAACGTAATTTTCACCTACCTCTTCAGGTATTTGAGATGCAGTAGTTATAACTTCTATAACAGAATCAACACCTTTCATTTCAGACAATATTCTTTTCAATATCCCGAATTCAAAAAAAACTAATTGTTCTTTTTGAATAAAAGATGGATCCATTCCTGTGCCTTTGTCTTCACTTCCACCTATAGATATTAATTTCCCCTTTGGAGCTTCCATACTACTACGAATTACTAATTTTATACAAATTTACTTGGTTACGGATAACGAATCGTTACGAATTTACGAACCTATATGAATTGTTTGTTGCTTAATTGTTATCTCTTTAACTCCTGAAATACTTTATTCTACTCTAAAAAAAGGTCTGCAACCACACAGATTCGTAATTCGCTTAAAATTCGTAATTCGCAGGGCAAATTTAACCTAATCATTACAATTATATAATCTTAATTTTTTTCTTTATAATAATGTTTTGAACAAATTCGAATTGTATAAAAATAATAACTATATTGATAAAAAATTATAAAAAAGAATGAAAATAATTGAAATAAAAGTGATGAGGGGGCCAAACTATTGGTCAATACGAAGAAGCAAATTGATTGTGATGAAGCTTGATCTCGAAGATTTAGAGAATTTTCCAACAAATAAAATAGATGGTTTTTGTGAACGAATTGAAAAAATGATTCCGAGCATGATAGAGCACCGTTGCTCAGAAGGTTGCAGAGGAGGTTTTTTTTCAAGGGTAAAAGAAGGTACGTGGATGGGCCACGTTATTGAACATATTACACTCGAAATACAATCTTTAGCAGGAATGGAATGTGGATTCGGAAGAACCAGAAGTACTGGTAATCCGGGTGTTTACAATGTTGTTTTTTCTTATATGGAAGAAAAAGTAGGTGTATATGCCGCAAAAGCATCAGTAAAAATTGCTGAAGCTCTTATTAAAGGTGAAGCTTACGACCTGGAGCACGATATCCGTACCATGCGTGAAATAAGGGAACAAGATCGTTTAGGGCCAAGCACTGGTTCTATTGTTGACGAAGCTGTAGCCCGCGACATTCCTTTTATCCGCATTAACAGTGCATCTTTAATACAGCTGGGGTATGGGAAAAATCAAGTACGTTTTCGTGCTACGATGACAGATCACACCAGCTCTATCGCTGTGGATATAGCCAGCAACAAAGATGAAACAAAACGTATGTTGGGGGATGCTGCAATACCTGTAGCAAAAGGAGTTTGTATTGCTTATGCAGAAGAAGTAGTGGAAGCAGTAAAAAAAGTTGGCTTCCCATTGGTATTTAAACCTCTTGATGGAAATCATGGTAAAGGCGCATCGATCAATGTAAAAACGATAGAAGAAGCACATGCAGCTTATGAACATGCTAAAAAATATTCCCGCAAAATAATTGTAGAAAAATTTATTACTGGTTTTGATTTTAGAATATTAGTGATAAATAACAAATTTATTGCTGCGGCTTTACGTGAACCTGCTCATGTGATTGGCGATGGTGTTTCAACGATCCAACAATTAATTGATACCGAAAATAAAGATCCCCGCAGAGGATACGGGCACGAAAATGTGCTCACTGAAATTAGCATTGATAGAGAAACGATTGAACAATTGAGTAAAAAAAATTACACCGTTGAAACTGTTCTTGCTAAAACGGAATTATGTTATTTGAAAGGAACAGCTAATCTCAGTACTGGTGGAACTTCCACGGACATCACTGACCTTGTGCATCCACACAATATATTTATTTTTGAACGTATTTCACGAATAATTGGTTTGGATATTTGCGGTATTGATATTATGGGAACCAATCTTAACGAACCATTGGAAACTACCGGTGCAGTGGTTTTAGAAGTGAATGCAGCCCCCGGCTTCCGGATGCACTTAGCTCCTGCCAAAGGTTTGCCAAGAAATGTGGCAGCTCCTGTAATAGATATGCTTTATCCTACAGGTAAATCATGCCGAATACCAATTATTGCTATTACAGGAACCAATGGTAAAACTACCACCACCCGTTTAATTTCTCATATCGTTAAAAATAACGGATTTAAAGTAGGCTTCACAACTTCCGATGGTATTTATGTTGGGAACTCCATGTTAACAAAAGGAGATACCACCGGCCCTGTAAGTGCCGAATTTATTTTGAAAGACCCTACCGTTGAGTTTGCTGTTCTGGAAACCGCACGTGGAGGCATTTTAAGAGCAGGACTTGGTTTCAGCAAATGTGATATTGCAATAGTAACTAACGTTCAGGCGGATCACATGGGTTTATCCGACATCAATACATTGGACGAAATGGCCAAAGTAAAAGGCGTAGTGGTTGAAAGTGTTAAACGTGATGGTTATGCTGTGCTTAATGCCGATAACAAATACTGTGTAAAGATCGGAAAAAATGCAAGTTGCAAAGTAGCTTATTTTAGTGTTGATGAAAATAATCCGGTAATCGTTGAGCATTGTAAAAAAGGCGGAATTGCTGCTATTTATGAAAATGGCTATATCACAATAAAGAAAGGCGATTGGAAATTCAGAGTTGAAAAAGCAACCTTAATACCATTAACCTTTGGTGGTAAAGTAACATTTATGGTCTATAACGTATTAGCTGCAACACTTGCTTCTTATGTTTATGGATTTAAAATCGAAGATATTGGTACCTCTCTCGAAACGTTTATTCCTTCAGCCGCGCAAACTCCTGGAAGAATGAATATTTTCACTTTTAAAGATTTTAAAGTGATGATCGATTTTGCTCACAATCCGGATGGTTTCAATGGTATAAAAGAATTTTTATCTACCATCGACTCCCCTGATAAAATAGGTATCATTACCGGTACAGGTGATAGAAGAGATAGTGACATCAGGGAACTTGGAAGGATCTCCGCACAAATGTTCGATCATATTATTATTCGCCAGGATAAATTTTTACGTGGAAGAGAAGCAGATGATATTGTTAAACTTTTAGTGGAAGGTATTAAGGAAATGAATCCAAAACAATCTTACGAATACATCCCTAAAGAAGTAGATGCTTTAAAACATGCGCTTTCATTAGCCAAACCAGGCACATTTATTACTGCTTTAAGTGATGTGATCGACAATGCAATTGATATAGTACAATCTTATCTGGATAAAGAAGGGTAACAATAATTTTAAGATGTAAAAATGTGCTGATCTAATTTTCTGAAAATTATTTTAGCACATTTTTCAAATTTGTACATTTTCAAATTAATTTTCATCTTTGTAATAATAAAATTTTTATAGTTTGAGAAAGCATTGCAACTATCTTTTATTTCTATTGTTTGTTTTAGTTTCGCATACTTCTTTTGCACAGGATGAACCTGATCAATTTGAAACTAAGATCACAGAGGAATCTCCTCCTCGTCAAAAACAATATTATTTATTCAGCCCGAGAGTATCAGTTACTGTCCCACACCCTATTGGCAATAAATCCTTTAAAAAAAGTTTTGTTGGGATCTATGAAGTTAACGCAGGGCTTAATGTAATGCTCTACAAAGGTTTGTTTGCCGGTGTAACTTTTAAAAATGGATTATTAAAGATCACTGAAAATAAAATACCGGATCTGAATGCAGATATGGCAATTAATAATTCTGCTTTTAAAGTAGGTAGCGATTTTTATGTAAACAGTAAAAACACAATGCTATTATCAGCTGCTGTATCAATCGGTCAAAACAACACCAAGTATTCCTCCTTCAAATGTAAAACGCTGAATGAAACACCTTTAATTACAGGTTTTAGATCATCCTATATTGAACCTGAAGTAAATCTGTTTTTTTTAACGGAGGCAAATTTTGGAATTGGAGCTACCATCACCTATAGTGTAATTAAACGAAACTTCGATCCTTATGAATTATGCCTGGATGAGTGGGCGCAGTTTAGCAAAGACAATTCAGGACCTATCCGTTACCTTAGTTTTGGTTTTGGCTTTTATTATGGTTTTTCAAAAAAAACTAAATAGATCACCTTCTTCAATAAAAATAAAACCATTTTCTTTTTAATACTCTCAACCTAAAATCAATCAATTTTTTGATGGACAAGAATCAACAATTAAAATCCCAACTATATACCAAATGTGTTGATTATGTAAATCAACGAATGAGCCACATCCAAGCTGCTATTGATGCAGCGAGCGAATCGGGAAACGATGAAACAAAAAGTAGTGCGGGAGATAAACATGAAACAGGTAGGGCAATGATGCAGTTGGAGCAGGAAAAAAATGCCAAACAATTAATTGAAACACTGGAATTAAAAAAATTACTTGACAGGATAAATCCAAACCAACAATCGCAGACAGCCGCACTTGGAAGCTTAGTAATTACAAACAAAGAAAAATTTTATATCTCCATTAGTGCAGGAAAATTAATGATCGATTCAGAAATTTATTTTGCAGTATCCCCCACATCACCAATAGCACTCAAACTTATTGGTTTAAAAGCTGATCAGGAGATGAATTTTAATGGGTCTTTGTATTCGATTCAACAGGTTTTATAGTTGTTACAATATACAATTGTGAGCGGAGTGTGCAGATTATCAGAAAAACTTTCTTCTTTACAGAATCAGTAATGTCATCCCGATTGGCTTTTTGCCAAGAGGGATCTTGTTTATCATTGGCAACATCATCAAAAAAAGCAGGATCCCTCACGAAAAGTTCGGGATGACAGAAAGCAGTATTAGTTTTCAATATATCATTTCCCTAAAAACTCCTTAAACCAAAGCCCACTGTCCTTTATAGTCCTTTTTTGCGTATTAAAATCTACGTGTACCAATCCGAAACGTGGTCTGTACCCTTCTGCCCACTCAAAATTATCCATGAAGCTCCATACAAAATAGCCCTTTACAGGAACTCCTTCATTTTTCGCCTTTAACACTTGTTCCAAATAATCTTGCAAAAATTTCTGGCGCTTAGGGTCTTTCACACCGTTTTCTGCTACTTCATCTCGGAAAGCTGCGCCATTTTCTGTCACTATTAATTTCTTGATATTGGGATAGGCAGCAAATTGTTTCAAGATCCGATAAATGCCTTCCGGATAAACCTCCCAATTCATTTCGGTAACATCGTGTCCCAAATTTTTGGGATCTACATTTACTGCACGTACCAATGGAACAATACCTAAATCACGGGCCACGAAACGTGAATAATTCTGCACTCCAATAAAGTCGAAATCGAAGGCCATATTCTTAGCATCTTCGGGCAATATATATTTCTCAATTTTTTTTAATGCCGGAAGATCCTTTATGGGATAGCCCATTCCCAAAACAGGTTCAATAAATAGTCTATTGATCAATACATCCTCTCGTTTAGCTGCACGGATATTCGCAGGTTTTTCTTTCCATGCATCAATCGGGCTGCAGGAAAAAGTGGTACCGATATGAGCATTCGGAACATTTTTTCGAATAATGCGTCCTCCAATACCATGGCAAAGCACTGTATGATGAGTCGCTTTTAAAAAGCCCTTCATCCCACGTTTGCCCGGAGCATGTATGCCAAGCATATAACCCAATGCAGTAAAAGCCATTGGCTCATTGAACACCATCCAGTTTTTTACCCGGTCTCCAAAATGTTTGGTACAGAGTTCTACATATTCAGCAAACCAATTACAAACTTCGCGGTTTTCCCAACCACCTTTATCCTGCAAAGCTTGAGGAATATCCCAGTGATAAAGAGTAACCCAAGGCTCAACTCCAGCTTTCAGACATTTATCGATCAATCGGGAATAAAAATCTATTCCTTTTTGATTCACAGCCCCCGTACCTAATGGCAATATTCGAGACCAAGCAATTGAAAACCGGAAAGCAGGGATATTCATTGAGCTTAACAATTCAATGTCACTCTCAAAAAGATGATAGAAATCGCAGGCAGTATCACCGTTTTCACGGGTTTTAATTCTGTTTTTTTTATGATGCGTAAAGTGATCCCATACTGATTCGCCTTTACCTTCCTCATTCCATGCACCTTCAATCTGGTAGGCGGCAGTTGCGGCTCCCCAAACAAAATCCTTCCCAAAATCATTTCTGGAAATTATAGGTGCAAACTTTAAATGCCGAGCCAAAAGCCCTGATGATAAACCGGTTGCAACACTTGCTAAAATTGTTTTTTTGATCAGTTCCCTACGATTCATGTAAAATGGGTATCAATTAATTTTGGTACAACCTGTTTTGAGGGGAACAATTTCTAAAAATGGAAAGATTAAATAGTAGAATTATATAAGTTAATTCGTTGATGTGGTCATCTAAAATTTTCGGCAAGCTCGAAATGATTGCGTGCCTGGTCATTTCGAGCTTGTCGAGAAAAGTGTGTAAGCATTTTTTCAGTTAACGCTTATGAATTCAAAAACTATCCTCTGTATATTTTTTAAAGTTGTCCAAAATGGCTTGCCATCCGCCAAATTGTAATTCAAGAGAATTTTCGCTTTCCGCCTCAAATGTTTCAATAATCTTTGTTTTTCCATTCTCCGGTGTAAAAGATACTTTCACCTTTCTATCGTCCTCAAGCGTGTATTCAATAAGTTCATTGGTTTTTACATTATCATAAACACCAATAAAATCAAAGCCTACAGTACCATCTTTTGCTTCCATCCTTGAAAGAAATTTACCTCCAATTCTCAGATCATTTTTAGCTTTTGTGGTATGCCAATTGTCCGATGCAGTATTCCATTCAGTTATAGAATCAGGATTGGTCCATTTTTCCCAAACCATTTCAATTGGTGCATCAACTATTGCTTGCACTGTTATTAAAGCCTTTTTTGTATCCATTATGATAATTTTATTTTGTTTTTTCTACACAATTAAACATCCATTGTACCCCAAATTTATCGGTACAACTCCCGTAATATGCACCCCAAAACATTTCTTGCAGGTCCATAGTTACTTTCCCTCCCGCTGATAAAGCATCAAAAAGCTTTTTTGTTTCGGTCCGGGTATCCGGTTCAAGATTAATATGAACATTATTTCCGAAATTCACAGTAAAACCCATTGATTCAGGTGCGTCTGTTCCCATTAAAACATGTCCACCAATAGTTTGTAATTCAATGTGCATAATTAAATTTTTATCCACTGCCGGGATCTGGGGCATTCCTTCCGAAGCTGGGATATCTCCAAAACGGGCAATTCCATTTCCACCAAATTCGCCACCGAATACAGATTTGTAAAAATTAAATGCTTCCTCAGTATTTCGAGAAAAATTAAGATAAGTGCTTACTCTTGACATGTTTTATTTTTTTTAGTTTATAAAAATTATTTTATCAAATTTCCGTTCATATTTATTACAATAACGGCAAAAAACTCAAAATTCTCTCTTTTTTTAGAATTCGAACTACTTTAAACTAAAAAAACATGTCTTTCGACATGTTTTTTTAACGAACGAAAATAATATTTTTCGAACTAGATAACTTTTACGTTAGAAGCGTTAAGACCTTTTGGGCCACTTTCTACTTCAAACTGTACCTTGTCGTTTTCACGGATCTCGTCAAGAAGACCTGAAGAGTGAACGAAGATGTCTTTTTCACCTGATTCAGGTGTGATGAAACCAAATCCTTTTGTTTCATTAAAAAATTTTACTGTACCTTTTTGCATGATGTTTATTTATTTATTATGATGCAAATATATAAAAAATATTTGAATCCAAGCATTTTTTTTATTTTTATCTTAAAAAAAAGCCAATTGGTCTATAAGAACTTAAATTCCAGCCCCCTAAAAATTAAAAAAAACACCTAAATTAATGACCAATTTGTACTTTAATGCACCTATTTTACTTCAAAGCAGAGGAAATGACCTTGCTAACATCCGTAATTAAGGTATTTATTTCCTCCTCCGAGTACTTTTTAACAAATATGGGTTCATGTATGATCATTTGAGCTTTCCCAGGAAAAAGGTTCATGGAATCAGAAGGAAGGATGTCTTTTGTCCCGATCAGCGTTATTGGAAGGATTGGTAAGCCCAGATCCAAAGCCAACCTGAATGCGCCACGCTTGAAAGGAGCAATTTCACCGGTTTTACTTCGGGTACCTTCCGGAAATATCACCACAGAAGTGCCATTCACTAATTTTTGTTTTACTTTATTCATACTTTCTATGGCAACCTGGGTATTGGAACGGTCAATAAATATATGCCCTATCATTTCGCAGCAGATCCCAAATCCTGGAATTTTACGAAGCTCCTGTTTCATTACCCACTTAATATCAATACCTAACCAACCATAAATTAAAAATATATCGTAATAGCTTTGGTGATTTAGAACAATAATATAGGAAGTGTTCTTTTGAATGTTCTCCTTTCCTGAAATTTTCACGGAGATAGGCGTCAAATAGGAATTAAGCCTTGCCCAGATAACCCCACAATAGCCGGCTGCTTTCTGACTATAAAATGAAAGCAAAATAGCTATTATACAAAAGAATAAAGTGTTAATGATCAAAAACGGGAAAAAAAACAGCCATTTATAGGGCTGATAAAGGAGGTGTAATAGTTTTCTCATTTAGTAAAAGTACTTATTAAAAAATTTGCAAGTGTTATTCACAGCGCTTTTTGTCGATCTGATCTACTACAAACATCACAAATTATTTATTTGTATTAAACTTTTTAAACAATTACTTTTGAACAAACGCTGTTAACATTGAGCAATTCAAATTTACCCACCTCGCAAATTCAAGAAATATGGGCAAAAAAATAATTACACTTCTTGCATTCCTTGCATTTTTTAACGCAAGATCGCAAACTACTTATTTCCCTCCTCTGTCAGGAAGTACCTGGAGTACTGTTTCACCTGCTTCTCTTGGCTGGTGCCAGGATCAGTTGGGTACATTGATCGACTACCTGGGAAGCAGAAATACGAAAGCTTTTATCATTTTAAAAGATGGAAAAATTGCCCTCGAAAAATATTATGGAACGTTTACTCAGGATAGTGTTTGGTATTGGGCATCGGCCGGTAAAACCCTTACAGCCTTTACCGTTGGTATTGCTCAGCAAGAAGGGCTCCTTTCCATCAATGATACCACCTCCGACTATTTAAATACCGGCTGGACCTCCTGCCCTGCTTCTAAAGAAGATCTAATAACGATCAGGCATCAACTAACAATGACAAGTGGATTAGATGATGGAGTTCCAGACTATACCTGCACAATAGATACCTGTTTACAATATTTGGCTGATGCCGGCACAAGATGGGCATACCACAATGGCCCCTATACCTTATTGGATGGTGTAATTCAATCAGCAACAGGGCAAACACTGAATTCATATTTTTCGCAAAAAATTGGAAGTCAAACAGGTATGACCGGATCATATTTTCCTTCCGGATATAACAATGTGTTCTTTAGTAAACCGAGGAGTATGGCTCGGTTCGGTCTTCTTGTTCTTAACAAAGGTATTTGGAACGGCAATTCAATTCTCAGTGATACAGCCTATTTTAATCAAATGGTTAATACCTCCCAACTTCTTAATCCTTCTTATGGCTATTTATGGTGGCTCAATGGTAAAAGCTCCTTCAGGCTTCCAACACTCCAAACTGTTTTCCCCGGCTCTTTGAATCCATCTGCACCTGATGATATGTTTGCTGCTGTTGGAAAAAACGGGCAGCTTATAAATATTGTTCCAAGCCAAAATTTAGTTTTTATCCGAATGGGAAATTCACCAGGAACGGGAGGTGCTGTTCCTGTTGCCTTTAATGATACCATCTGGCAAAAGCTAAATACTGTTTTTTGTAATGCATCCTCTGTTTCCGATGCCATTATTGATGAAAGAGATCTAAAAGTTTATCCAAACCCGGCATTACAAATGGTTACCATAGAAATGTCGAAACAAATTTTTGATCTACAAATTACCGATCTGGCAGGAAGGATCATTTTTGAAAACAAACATATTTGGCAAAAATTAGAAATTGACATACAAAAATTCGGAACTGGAATTTATCTGGCCCATGTTTTAACAAATAATAAAGCCACTTACACTAAAAAAATAGTTGTTTTAAGATAGCATCTGAATAGTAGACTTTATACAAGTTAAAATGTTATGGAATTTTATTTCTTACATAAAAGTGCCATCCATAGCCTCATTGCGAGGCACCCTTCGTCAGGCTCAGGATAAACTTCGCAATCTCACATCCATCATTAGGTTGAGATTGCTTCGACTGAAATTCTCGCAATGACGCTCCAAATAGGCATTAAATTATTTTAATAAAAAAACAATACTTACCACGAATTAAAGGTGTTTTTGATTTTAATTCGTAAAATTCGTGGCCATTCTCTAACATTATGGAAAGACTCAAATTAATTTAGCAAAAACAATTATTATAATATATATTTGTTAATCTAAACAATCCAATATTTTAATAGTCAGTTATACCAACCGAAAAAATTCCAACTATGAAATCAAAAATACTCCTGTCAGTTGCCTTTATATTACTTGGAACAAGCATCTGGGCTCAAAGTTCAGCTCGTCCTGCTCAAAAAAATCGGGCTGGGCAAGCATCAGAAAAAAAAGGAAACACCAGCCTTTTTAAAATACTTGGTAATTCAAATGAAATTGATGTTAAAAACGATATCCGTGATGCGGTTTTCCTGGAACTTGACTTTGCTGAATTAGCAAGGATCAACAAAGAAAAGCCTTCTTCGTTGATCTTAGATCTACCGCTATCGGACAATAGTAATGCAACCTTTTACCTCAAAACAGCAAAAGTAGTTTCCGACAATTTTACTCTCCTTACCGGAAACAACGAAAAAGTGGACTACACTCCCGGATTATATTACCAGGGAACAGTTGCCGGAAACACGCCATCATTGGCTGCCTGGAGTTTATTTGATCATAGTATCATGACTGTATTTTCGTGGAACAACCAAAATTATAATTTAGGACTTTGGAAACATAAATCAAACACTCTTAACAATATCTACATTTTATATAAAGACAGCGATGTGCTTTATCAACGGAAATTCGAATGCATGGCCGATAAATTAATAAAGGAAGCCACCGCAAAAGCTACAGGAACAGACAATCCTGAATTATTGTTTACAAATTGTGTTAAAATATATTTTGAATGTGATTATGAAATGTACCTTGATAATGGAAGTGTTACAAATGTTGGAAACTTTGTAACCGGTATGTTTAACGTTATTAAAACATTATATACCAATGAAAGTATAGGTGTTGAAATATCACAGATATATGCCTGGAATACTCAAGATCCATTCATACCCTATACAACATCTACCGATCTTTTAGATCATTTCCAAACCTATCGCACCACATTTACAGGTGATCTTGCACATTTATTAACAACCAGAAACCTTGGTGCCGGAGGATTAGCTTATTTGGATGTTTTGTGTACACCCAGTTATGCCTATGGTATTACCAATATTGACAATGCGTATGATACCTACCCGAACTACTCATGGACAGTAGAAGCCGTTACACATGAGTTGGGGCACAATATAGGTTCCAATCACACCCAATGGTGTGGATGGGTTGGAGGAGCTATAGACGACTGCTATGCAACCGAACCAGAGCCTCCGGGAGCACCGGCATGTCCACCAGGGCCTCACCCTTCAAATGGTGGAACTATTATGAGTTATTGTCATTTAGGTGGTACTGGTATCCTACTTACCAATGGCTTTGGTCCCCAACCCCATGCTAAGATATTAGCAGCTTACAATGGGGCTTCATGTTTAACATCCTGTGCACCAACCGATCCTGTTTGCGCCAATATTACTACGATTACAGCCTGTGGTTCTTCAAATGTTCAAACCTATACCGGTGGTGGAACCGGTTCATGGAATACAAGTACGGTTAGCGCTTGCGGATTCATGGCTCCAGGAGTAGAAAAAATATTTAGTTATGTTGCCCCTTCCACCGGTGTTTATAGTATTCAGGTTACAGCAGCAACCGGTTATGTTGATTATCAATGGAAATCCAATTCCTGTGGTTCAACAGGCTGGACTTGTATCGGTAACATTACTGCGCCTGGCGCTTATGGCTCCATGTCCTGGACGGCCGGAACCACCTATTACATTTTACTTGATGATGAAAACAGTACTACAGGTACACATACATTTTATATAAGTTGTCCTCCTGTAACGGGGCCATGCGCTAATATTACAGCCATTAGTGGTTGTGGTGTAGGCAATTCTCAATCATACACAGGTGGAGGTAATGGCGTTTGGAATACAACAACCAATAGCACTTGCGGCTATCTGACTCCCGGGCTTGAAAAAATTTACAGCTTTGTTGCTCCTACTACAGGCATTTACAGTATCCAGGTTACAGCGGCTTCCGGATGGGTTGATTATCAATGGCAAACTACTTCTTGTGCTGAAATAGGCTGGAATTGTATTGCAGATACAAACGCAATTGGAGTATTTGGTGCAATGTCCTGGACAGCAGGAACAACTTATTACATCTTACTTGACGATGAAAATACCACCGCAGGTACACATACATTTTACGTTAAATGTCCGACTATTACCGGCCCTTGTGCCAATATAACTTCAATTAGCACTTGTGGTGCCGCTGCTTCACAAACCTATACCGGTGGGGGAACAGGCGTTTGGAATACCGGCACATGCGGATTTCCAACACCCGGAACAGAAAAAATATACAGTTTTGTTGCTCCTATCACCGGTTCCTATGCTATCCAAATTACTGCTGCAAGTGGTTATGTTGATTATTTGTGGCAGGCTTCAAACTGCGCTTCCACAGGTTGGATATGTATTGAAGATACCAATGCAATAGGCCAATATGGTCCAATGACATGGACAGCCGGAGTTACTTATTACATTCTGGTTGATGATGAAGAAGCTACTGCCAGTGTGCATACATTTTATGTGAACTGCCTTGATCTTCCAACCGGAATTATAGAAAATACAGAAGCATCCGATCTGAACATTTCTCCTAACCCAAATACAGGTAGTTTCACCATTAGCATCGATCATTTTGCGGCTGAGAAGCTACAATTAAGCATTTTCAATGTGCTGGGCGAAATAGTTTATTCATCGAAATCGGAAAACATAACGGGGAAATTTAATAAAGAAGTATTCCTTGACAATGTTTCTAAAGGTGTATATATGGTGCAGGTAAGTGCAGGTAGCAAATTGTATCGTAAGAAAATAATTGTTGAGTAAGATTTTAATAACAAAATTTAGAGAAAAAGGGAGCTAATGAACTCCCTTTTTCTTTTTTTATTAATCGATAACGATTTAGAGCCTGTTTAAATTTGATTCAAAGCAGCTTCTAACCTTCCCACGATTTCTCGAATCGCTTGAAATGACAGCGCACATGGTCATTTCGAGCCTGCCGAGAAAGGTGCGGTGGCTTTTATAAGCAATATTATTATTTTTTATATAAAATTTAAACCGGCTCTTAGTAAATTGTTGGGCAAATACTGAATTTCAAAGGGTTGCTAAAAAAAAAATTAAAACCAGGCAATATTTTCTTAAAGCCTTCGTTTTCCTGAAAAAAATTAAATCCCATGAAAAAAAGTATATTTTTAATTTGCAGTTTATTATTTACCGTATACTCTTATTCACAGGATGTAATCTATAAAACAGATAACACAAAACTTGAAGGCAAGGTTTTAGAGGTGGGCATCTCAGAAATCAGATATAAGTTGGCTTCCAACCCTGATGGGCCAACCTACATCATCAGTAAATCTGACCTTGTTCTGATAACTTATCAAAATGGTTCCCATCAGCTATTTTCTTCAGAAAATAAATCCTCGCAATCTAAATTCGATTCCTTATCTCTAAACTTTTGTAGAAATTTTATAGGCCTTGATATTGCTGAATTTGCAAGCGCTTCAATAGGGATAACATTTGAAAGAACTTTCGGAAAAAAGGGGATGTTTGCGTTACGAGTGCCTTTTTCAGTGGGCTTGAATAAAAACCCCAATTATTATGGAGGAGGTTACCCGTATGGAAAGATTTTTAGCACAGGAATTGACTTCATTTATTTTCCTACTGGGCAAGGTAAGGTGAGATATTATGCTGCACCCTATTTTGAATATGGAATGTTTAGATATAGTGATCGTAACTATAGCTTGGTCGATTATTCTTATCAACCAGTCAATAAATTCGATGGACAGCATTATGCAGGAGGGGTAAAAAACGGAGTACTCTTTCAACCAACACGTCATTTTTGTATTTCTGGCGACTTTGGTTTTGGGATCAAAAAAGATGAAACAAGCCACTCAGAAGAATCAATTGACACTCATTTCAAACTAAACGTACTAATCGGATATAGATTTTAAAAATAATTACGTTTTGCAGATTTACGATGGACTGGCTTTTCGTACCAAAGCTCATGAGGAGCACCACACTTCCTGTAACCACAAAACTGTTTGCCCGCCCCGCCTATTGCATATGCGCTCTTACCAGTAGTTTTTTCTTTTCCCATTCTGTCTGTGGTCATCTACACTAAACTAAATTTAAAGTCTTTTGCAATAAAGTAGCTGTCGCCAAAAATTAACAATTTCAACTTTTTTTTGTCGCTTTCAATTTCATTAATGAAATTGGTCTTAATGCCATTTGCATTTAAACACTCTGCATATTTATTTAAAATTCGTTTCGGTCCTCTTGCAAACAAGCCGTTATCGTTTGTGCAAAGTTTAAGCATTCCATTCGATGCATTTATTCCAAGTCCAAAGTCAAGGTCGTTACTGTAATTTGAAATATGTGAATTATAAAGGGCTATAAGTAATTTTTCGGGATTTGATGTAGAGCCGTTAAAGTAAAGTTCAATGTAATTATCTATAAATTCATAAAGTAAAAAGTGGTCTGAATAAATTTCTGGAAAAGTTGCCCAGCTTCTAATAAATCGTTCTTTTTCAATGTTTATAATGTCAAGTTGCCAAAATTGCTCTGGAGTCTCATTGTCGGCATATGAAAGGGTGAACAAAACTTTAAGGTCGTCATTTAAATAATTTAAAGACGAAATAACAAGTCCACCATTTTCTTGATAGTCTAAACTATCGAGAATTGTTTTAAAGTCTGATGGAAATATGTCGTTTCGTGTCGTCATAAAATTACTAGTAACTACCCACTCACAGAAACATTAACACTAAACAATTCTTTTAATTTGCTTACCGTATAATCTACTTCTTCTTTGGTATTGTATTTACTGAACGAGAAACGTACAGAAGGCCTTGTAACATCACATCCGATTCCGCGAAGTACATGCGAACCGATATCACTGCCGGAGGTACAAGCACTGCCACCGGATGCGGCAATACCGGCTATATCTAAATTAAACAATAACATTTCTGCATTTTCGGTATGCGGGAAACGCACATTTAATACGGTATACAAACAATTATCCTGGCAGGCACCATTAAATTCTATAACAGGAATTTCAGCTTTTAACTTTTCCACCATATAATTTTTAATACCGGTAATGTGCTTTTGATGATCATCCATATCGCGCAAAGCAATTTCCAATGCTTTTGCTAAACCAATAATACCATAGAGATTTTCGGTACCACCACGCATATTGCGCTCCTGCCCTCCTCCATAGATCATTGGATTGATTTTAATAGCGCTGCTGACGTATAAAAAACCAACCCCTTTAGGGCCATGAAATTTATGTGCGGCACAGGTAACAAAATGAATTTTTATTTTTTGAAGATCCATTTCATAATGCCCCATTGTTTGAACAGTATCTGAATGGAAAATAGCATTGTATGTTGAACAAATTTCGCCAACTTCTTTTAAAGGCAAAAGGTTTCCGATCTCATTGTTGGCATGCATTAAGGAAACCAGCGTTCTACCATTCTCTTTTAATAATTGCTCAAGGTGCACCAGATCAACATGTCCTATAGAAGTTAAGTTAACAAAACTTAATTTAATAACTCCTTCCTTTTCTAATTCCTCTAAGGTATGTAACACCGCATGGTGCTCGATCCTGCTTGTAATGGCATGTTTAATGCCTAAATCGTGTATACTGCAACGGATAGCCATATTATCAGCTTCGGTGCCACCGGAAGTAAAAAAAATTTCGGAAGGTGAAACATTCAATGATTTAGCAACCATTTTACGGGCACCCTCTATAGCGGCCCTTGTTTTTCTTCCATAGGAATGAATGGATGAAGGATTCCCGAAATGCTCCGTCATGTAAGGCAGCATTTCGTTTAAAACTTCTTTATCTAATGGTGTTGTAGCTGCGTTATCGAAATAGATTTTCATAAACTTTTTTTTATTTTCAATACAAGATAGATTTGGTACGGATAACGAATAAAAAACGAATTTACGAATCTGTGTTTATTATTTTAAAAAATACAGATTCGTAAATTCGTAAAAATTCGTTATCCGTACCTAAAAACTTATACCGCTATCTGCTGCTGTTTAATAAATTCACGAATATCTGACATTATCTTTTTAGAAAGATTATCGGCAGTAGTTTTCAACCCGCTTTCGGAGTATATACGAATGATAGGTTCGGTATTGGATTTGCGTAAATGCACCCAATCCTGGCCAAATTCTATTTTTATTCCATCAATTGCATTGATAGGTTGTTTTTTGTATTTTTCCTGGATACCTTCAAAAATACTGTCGATATCAATTTCAGGTGTCAACTCAATTTTATTTTTTGAGATCTGATAATCAGGGTAGGTAGAACGCAACATAGAGGAGGTTTTCCCATATTTTGCTAAATGTGATAAAAATATAGCAATGCCAACCAATGCATCACGGCCATAATGCAATTCGGGTAAAATAACCCCACCATTACCTTCACCACCAATCACCGCCTTGGTTTCCTTCATCATTGTAACTACATTTACTTCTCCCACAGCAGAAGCACTGTAACTACCACCATGCTTTTCGGTAATATCACGCAAAGCGCGTGTGGATGATAAGTTAGAAACCGTATTCCCTTTCTTATTTGATGCTTTATCAGAAGGTGATCGTTTGTTTAAGACGTAATCAGCGCAGGCAACCAATGTAAATTCTTCACCAAACATTTCGCCATCTTCGCAAACGAAAGCCAAACGGTCAACATCAGGGTCAACAACAATTCCTAAATGTGCATTTTCCTTTTTTACAAGTTTAGAAATATCTCTTAAATTTTCGGGAAGAGGTTCAGGATTATGAGGGAATTCTCCTGTTGGATCACAATACAGTTTAATAACATTTTCAACACCCAATGCATTAAGTAAGAGTGGAACAACAATGCCACCGGTAGAGTTTACACAATCAATCACCACTTTAAATTTGGCAGCTTTTATAGCAGCAACATCTACAAGAGATAGTGCCAGAATTTTATCAATATGTTTTTTAAAATAAGTATCGTCCGTAGTTACTTTACCCAAGGCATTAACCTCAGCAAAGGTGTAGTTTCCTTTTTCCGCTATTTCCAATACTTCGGCACCATCTTTTTCATTGATGAATTCACCTTTTTCATTCAATAGTTTCAAGGCATTCCATTGCTTCGGGTTGTGGCTTGCGGTAAGAATAATACCACCATCGGCTTTTTCGTCAGGAACAGCTATTTCAACAGTTGGGGTAGTTGATAAACCAATATCCACAATATCTACACCCATACCTTGCAGTGTACCAATTACCAAATTATTTACCATTTCTCCCGAAATACGGGCATCACGACCAACAACAATTTTTATTCGGGTGTTTTTTGAGTTTTTCGCGATCCATGCTGCATAAGCCGCAGTAAATTTTACTATATCCAAGGGACTAAAACCTTCACCGGGTTTCCCTCCAATGGTTCCTCTGATACCTGATATTGATTTGATTAATGTCATTTTCTTTTTCTATCTTTTCTGTTAAAACACTAAAATATTATACCAATGCTCGAATAAAAACGAATTTACAAAACAAAAGAGTAGTACCAAAAATTACGATTGCTATTGGAACAACAAGGCAACATCCTGAATAACAATCTGTTCTATTTGGTAGAATTAAAAATCAGATATTCCAATATTCGTAAGTACAAGCGTTTTTATTCGTGATTTTTTCGAGATACAAAGGTATACTATTATAGCATTATTTAGAATAATTAGTTCTCAACAATCGCCCTTTTAATGTTAAGAAAAATCGTTTTTTAACACATTTTTTTATTACCTTTGACATGAACATAATCCAACCCAAACTTGATTAAAATGGGATTGATGAATGTACAAGACAAGAGATTGGAGATGTGAAGATAGTTCATTCCCGAAGGGGAAATAAGGATGGTTTTTGAACCAATAAAAAGACAGAGAGATGGACAGCGAAGAATTTGGAGGTAACGAAAAAAAAGGGGATGAACAACTAATACTTGTTGACCGCTTTGAAGAAATGCTTAATAACGGGAAACAATACTTTTTTGATGCGGAAGAGTTTGAAGAAATAATAGATTATTACTTCGAAAAAAACAACTCAAAAAAAGCCTTATTAGCCATTGATCTTGCCATTGGGCAATATCCGTTTTCCACTGTTTTCTTTTTACGCAAAGCTCAAATTTATGCTGCCACCAACCAAAGTCAAAAAGCCTTGGAAATTTTATCATACGTAGAAAGTATGGAGCCATCCAATACCGAATTATTTATGACAAAAGGCTCTATTTACAGTCAAATGGGACTTACTGACCAGGCGATTGAAAACTATAAAAAAGCTGCTGAAAATGCCGAGGACGTTGATGAAATATATCTGGCTATGGCGTTTGAGTTTGAAAATACAGCTAAATTTGATGATGCTATTTTTTATCTAAAAAAAGCAATTGCTGAAAACCCGGAAAATGAAGCCGCTTTATATGAACTGGCTTTTTGCTATGAACTAAACGGACAATCGGAGGAAAGTGTAAAATATTATACCGAATTTGTTGATAAACACCCCTATACTGCTACTGCCTGGTTTAACTTAGGTGTAGCGTATAATAGATTGGAGATGTTTGAAAAAGCGATTGACGCTTACGATTACGCGATAGCTATCAATGAAAATTTTTCTTCCGCTTATTTCAACAAAGCAAATTCATTGGCAAATTTGAATCTTTTTGATAAAGCCATTGAAGTATATAAAGAAACATTAAAAGTAGAAGAACCCGAAGCAATTACTTATTATTACATCGGTGAATGTTACGAGAAAAAAGAGGATTTTGAACATGCTTTGGTTTTTTATAATAAAGCAATTGCACTTAATGCTCAATTAGCTGATGCATGGCTCGGTATCGGGATTGTACTTGATGCTCAGGATCGCACCAGCGAAGGCATTCATTATGTAAAAAAAGCAGTTGAACTGGAAAAAGAAAATGCCGAATATTGGTATATTTACGGTGAGCTTCAACAAAAAATGCAATTTTATGAAGATGCCGAAAACTCTTTCAAAAAAGTAATTGAACTGGATCCAGAAAATTCTGAAATATGGCTGGATTATGCCAATTTACTATTTGAGCAGGAAAACAAAAACGGCTCCTTGGAAATATTAGCGGAAGGTATAAAACATCATCCGCAAAATGCAGAATTACAATACCGGATCTCCGCTTGTTTAATGAGCATAGGACAAAAGCAGGAAGCTTTAAGTTTTTTGCGAAATGCTTTAAAACTTAACTACGAAATACATAACGAATTGTTTGACTATTTACCACAGCTAAAAGAAAATACAAGTATCACTGATCTAATAGAATCTTATAAAAAATGACTTCTCCCAAAGCGGAGAAGTGAAACACTAAAATAAATATATGAGTTTAAATTTTACACTTCCTTATTTACCGGATCGTCCGGCAAAACCGCGTAATAATGGCCTTACCATGATGATGGATAAAGGACTAAGCGTTCGTCAGGTAGAAGATTTTTTATCCGCAAACAGTTCATTGACCGACATCGTTAAGCTTGGTTTCGGAACATCGTATCTTACCAATAACATTGAACAAAAAATAAAGCTTTACAAAGAAGCAGGAATGAAAGTGTATTTAGGCGGAACGCTTTTTGAAGCTTTTATTGTGCGCGGTATGTTTGCCGATTACATGAAATTACTGGATAAGCTAAAGCTGAATTGTGCCGAGGTTTCTGATGGTTCCATCGAAATGCCACATGATAAAAAATGTGAGTATATCCATACGCTTGCAAAAAATTATACTGTATTATCCGAAGTAGGTTCAAAAGAAGCCGGTATTATTATTCATCCCGCTAAGTGGACATCCATGATGAATAAGGAATTGGAAGCCGGTTCCTGGAAAGTAATTGCTGAAGCCCGCGAAAGTGGCACTGTGGGAATCTATCGTGCCAACGGTACAGCACACACTTTGTTGATCAATAAAATTTTAGCCAAAGTAAATAAAGAAAGTATTTTGTGGGAAGCACCACTAAAACCTCAGCAGGTTTGGTTCATGAAGCTTCTTGGACCTAATGTAAATTTGGGTAATATTTCTTATGACGATGTAATACCATTAGAAACCCTGCGTTTGGGATTACGTGGTGATACCTTTTTCAGCCATTTACCAAAGGAATTAAAACAAACGGTGGAAGCATAAAACAATTAAACAATTTTTCAATTTAACAGTAGGCAATTTAGCCAATAGGCAATTGGGGCAGTAGGCAATTAAATTAACATAAGACATAAGTAGTAAAATGAAAGAATTAACAGTATCAGAACTTAAAACATTAAAAGACAACAGTGCAGATTTTCAATTGATCGATGTTCGTGAAGTACATGAAGTGGAGATCTGCGAAATGGGTGGTGAGCATATCCCTATGGGTAATGTAATGGACAACCTGGATAAAATTTCCAAAACAAAACAAGTGATCATTCATTGTCGCAGCGGAGCTCGTTCCGGTGCTATTTGTCAGGCCCTCGAAAAAGAAGGATATACCAATGTTTACAATTTAAAAGGTGGTATTATCGCCTGGGCAAATGAGGTGGATAGTACTTTAACTAAATATTAAAAAAAAGCCTCTCCCCTTAATACCCTCTCCGCAAGAGAGGGGGCGATTGGTGAGAAGAAAAAAGGCAATTCAATTAAAGATAATTCAATATGAAAAAAAAGACGATTTTTCTTTTTGCTTTATTATGTTTGTTTCTAAACTTTTCATGCAGAAAAAATGTTGTCAAAATAGATTCTAATTATAACGGCAATTGGGCCGAGCGATTAAAGACTATGGATTGTACGTTGAGTATTACCATTTCAAGTGAGGGCGAAGGCTGGTCTGGTTCAAAAACGAAACTCTCTGATTGTCAGCGACATCCAACCCATGATGGAAAAGCAAAATCTGATGGTAAAACATTAAAAATCGGATTCATTAAATATAAAATTGTTGAAAAGCCTACCATAATTGACACAATGGAAGTAATGACGGATTTTGGACAAGGCAAAACAATTATGCGAATGCAATTAGATGAATTTGTTTTATATAAATTACTTTGAAATTGATTAAATAAATTAATTCGTTTACGAACAAACTATAACTAAAATTTAACAAGTAAGTCAAACCATCATAAATCCTAATTTCTAAAATCCTAAATCCTACCTTTTATATGATAGAACTTTTCAAACACATTATACATCTTGATTTTGAATGGCTTTTCCAAAATTATAACAATACAGTATATACTATTTTATTTCTTGTAATTTTTATAGAAACAGGCTTGGTGTTAATGCCTTTTCTTCCAGGTGATTCGCTTTTGTTTACAGCCGGTTTATTTGCCAATCAAATCAATAGTGTTACTGGTGAACCTTATCTTAATTTAGGATATTTGCTTGTTTTACTTCTTATTGCTGCTATTGTAGGTGATAATGTAAACTACTGGGTAGGTCGGAAAATTGGGCTAAAAATGCTGAAAATAAAGTTCAGGGGTAAAAATTTAGTAAAAGAGGAATATTTAACTAAAACTCATGCATTTTATGAAAAATATGGACCAAAAACCATTATTATGGCTCGTTTTGTTCCAATAGTAAGAACATTTGCCCCTTTTGTTGCCGGTGTTGCTGAAATGAATTACAAAAAATTTCTTTCATTTGATGTTCTTGGGGGTATTTTATGGATCTTTAGTTTAACCCTTGCCGGTTATTTTTTAGGCGAGATCCCCTGGATCCGGAATAATATTGAGAAGGTAGCTTTAGGTATTATTTTTATTTCTATACTTCCAATTATAGTTGAGATCGTAAAAGCCAAAATGGCAAAAAAAACGAATTAGAGTATCGTTCAAAATAAAAATGAAAAAAGGTTTTAACACAGGGTTCACAGAGGTAAGCACTGAGTTTTCACAGGGAATAAAATAGTCGCTGTGAAACTCCTTTAAATTCTGTGAACTCTGGTTTAAAATTTAAGGGAAAGACGTCTTAAAATTATCTTATAACAAAGACATTCCTATTGATGAATAAAACATTCGGACTTATCGGTTCTCCCCTCTCCCACTCTTTTTCAAAAAAATATTTTAGCGAAAAATTTGTTAAAGAAAATATTGATGGTTGTGAATATAATCTCTATCCCATTGATAACATTGATCAATTACCACAATTAATTACCGACAATCCGGCACTCTGTGGATTAAACGTAACAATTCCCTACAAAGAAAGTGTTATTCCATTCCTGGATGATCTTGATGAAACGGCAAAAGCAGTGGGAGCAGTTAATTGTATTAAAATAGTAAGTCCAAAATCCAAAATCCAAAATCCAAAATCTAAAATTTTAATTGGTTATAATACCGATGTATTTGGATTCAGGCAAAGCATAAAACCATTTTTGGAAATACAACACGAACGTGCTTTGATACTTGGTACCGGAGGTGCATCTAAGGCTGTTGCATATGTGCTAAAAGAAATTGGTATTGAATGTTATTTTGTAAGTAGAAGCAAAAACCAAGAATCAAGAAGCAACCCGCCCGACAAAATGGTCGTTCGGGCAGGGAATCAAGATTCAGGAGCCAAGATTTTTTTGTACGAGGAGCTTACAGATTATATCATATCTGCTTTTAAATTGATCGTTAACACGACTCCTGTAGGTATGTACCCTAATGTTAATGTTGCTCCAGAAATCCCCTACCAATCATTATTACCTTCTCATTTATTATACGATCTGGTTTATAATCCTGCCGAAACTGAATTTTTAAAACGCGGAAAATCACAAGGAGCCTCCACTGTAAATGGCTTATCTATGCTTCATCAGCAGGCAGAAGAAGCATGGAGGATCTGGAATACGATTTAGATTTGGGAAATGAGTATTGGGGTTTTAGAAGTAAAAAATTGAATTGCCTGGTATATTTTTTTTTCAAAACAAAGCAAATCTAAAGTCTCACATCCAATATCTCAAATCTATTTATTAATTTTGCTTAACCATGGATTTTAAAATAACTTCCGCTTTTGAACCTACCGGTGATCAGCCTTCGGCCATCAAGCAGTTGGTTAATGGGGTTCAAAACAATTTACCTGCTCAAACATTGTTAGGTGTGACCGGTTCGGGAAAAACATTTACCATCGCCAATGTAATTGAGCAAACTCAAAAGCCTACCTTAATTTTAAGCCATAATAAAACACTTGCAGCACAGTTGTATGGAGAATTCAAACAGTTCTTTCCAAAAAACGCTGTTGAATATTTTGTTAGCTATTACGATTATTATCAGCCGGAAGCGTTTATTCCAAGCTCAAATACCTATATCGAAAAGGACTTAGCGATCAATGATGAAATAGAGAAGTTACGTTTAAGCACTACTTCCGCCTTACTTTCGGGCAGACGGGATGTTATTGTGGTTTCATCTGTTTCCTGCATTTATGGTATTGGAAACCCTATTGAATTTAAAAGTAATGTGATCCAGATCAAAAAAGCTGAAGTTATCAGCCGTAATAAATTTTTACATTTATTAGTTGGAAGTCTTTATTCACGTACCACCGGAGACTTTTTACGCGGCAATTTCCGGGTAAAGGGTGATACAGTGGATATCAACCTTGCTTACGCAGATTACTCCTTGCGTGTTGCCTTTTGGGGTGATGAAATTGAAGAAATAGAATTCTTTGAAACCCTTACAGGGAAAAGCATTGAGAAGCTGGAGAATGTAATTATCTATCCTGCAAATATATTTGTAACCAGTCCTGATTCGATGAAAAGTGCTATCTATCAAATTCAGGAGGATATGGTAAAGCAGGTAGATTATTTTAAAGAAATTGGTAAACATCTTGAAGCGAAACGCCTTGAAGACCGTGTTACATACGATTTAGAGATGATGCGTGAATTAGGATACTGTTCCGGAATTGAAAATTATTCCCGCTATTTTGATAACCGATTGCCCGGTTCAAGGCCCTTTTGTTTATTGGATTATTTTCCGGATGATTTTTTAATGGTGGTGGATGAAAGCCATGTTACCCTTCCTCAAATACGTGCTATGTATGGTGGCGACCGTGCACGAAAAATCAATCTTGTTGATTATGGCTTCCGTTTGCCGGCTGCGATGGACAATCGTCCTTTGAAGTTTGATGAGTTCGAATCCATCATCAATCAGATCATCTATGTAAGTGCCACACCTGCAGAATTTGAGTTGGAACGTTCGGAAGGGATCATTGCAGAGCAGGTTATTCGTCCTACAGGCCTTTTAGATCCTATTATTGAGGTTCGCCCAAGCGTGAATCAAATTGATGATCTGCTTGAAGAGATCGATAAAGTTACAAAGCGTGATGAACGTATTCTTGTAACTACTCTTACCAAACGGATGTCGGAAGAACTGCAAAAATATATGTTGAACATCGGTATCCGCTGCCGTTACATTCATTCTGATGTGGAAACACTTGAGCGTGTTCAGATCATGCAAGACCTTCGTCTTGGTGTTTTTGATGTGCTGATCGGTATCAATCTTTTACGTGAAGGTTTGGACTTGCCCGAAGTATCACTGGTTGCCATACTTGATGCAGATAAAGAAGGATTCCTGCGCTCCGACCGTGCCTTAACACAAACAGCTGGCCGTGCAGCACGTAACTTGAACGGGAGAGTAATTATGTATGCCGATAAAATTACCGGCTCCATGCAACGTACCATTGATGAAACAGAGCGCAGGCGGCAAAAACAAATTGCATACAACCTTGCTCACGGTATGGTTCCAACTGCATTGAATAAATCAAAGGAATCAATTATGGGACAAACCACTGTGGTTGTTGATTCAAAAGGCAAATTGGCACGCGCTTATGTTGAGAATGAAACAATTAATTATGCTGCCGATCCTGTTGTTCAATTCATGACCAAAGATGAGTTACAAAAGGCTATTACCCGCACACGCAAAGCTATGGATGTTGCAGCAAAGGTATTTGACTTTGCTGAGGCTGCTCGATTGCGCGATGAAATGTTTGCACTTGAAAAATTATTTAACAGTAAATAGTTTGTTAATGGGGGCGTTTTAAAATCTATTGCTTTTAGAGGCTGTTTAAATTTTATTCAAAATTAATTCTTTGATTAAATTTCTAAATATTTTTTAAATTGTGAATAGGAACCACATTTTATAAGCAATGTCATCCCGATTGGCTTTTTCGCCAAGAGGAATCTTCTAATTGATTTTGGCAATATTTTTCATAATATAAAGATCCCTCACAAAAGTTCGGGATGACACAGCCGGTGGTAGTTTCAAGAGAAGCTAACAATGAGCCAAGCTTCAAAAACAAAATATGTAATTAAATTTTAAACAGGCTTTTATTTTTCCTTAGGATTTTTTTTCTTTGAACCACTTTTTCATTTTGCTTGCTAACAGTGATTTTTGTTGGGTTGTTTCAGTTTCTCCCAATAAAAAACCATAGGGTTTCAGCGTATCCACATTGTCATACACTATTTTAAGCATGGCTATAAGAGGGATGGCAAGGATAACTCCCGGTATTCCCCAGATAAGCTCCCCTAAAACTAGGGCCAGAATAGTGAATAAAGGATTGATCTTTACCTGTGGCCCCACAATGATGGTTTCAAGCACCCAGCCTTGTATAAATTGGACTGCTCCGTATGTAATAACTATACCTGCAAGCATGGAATTGTCGCCCCCTTTTACCGCAGATACCAATACCGTTAAAGTAGTTCCCGTAATATTACCTATAAAGGGAATAATTTCCAGCAAACCACAGAGAATAGCAAAAAACCAAGGATTTTCAACACCAACAATAGTAAAACCTATACCATACATTATCCACAGACAGACGATCATTTTGGCCAGACCTATTAGGTATTGCTGAGAAACTTTAGCTGCCTTGTAAACCATTTCACGCACTTCATTTTTTTGGTCGGGTGGAGAAAGCTGAAATATAAAATCCCTGATATGCATACGATAATAAAGCAATAAATAAATATAAACGAGTATTAAGATGAAATTAGTGAACAGATAGGCCAATGAGCCTAAAATAGTGGGTATTATCTTAGTAACAGATGATTGTTCCTCCCGAATAATTCGGGTTTGCTCCTCTTTTGAAATATTTGCATTATCATAAACATATTGTTGAAGGTCATCAAAAATTCTGGTTGCTTTCTCTCTTATTATTGCCGCATCATTTGCCAATTCTGAAATTTGCCAACGCAATAATATCACTATACCGGCTATAAGCATTAGTAAAATTAGAAGGCAAAATAAAGGAGCTAATAATTTGGGGATTTTTTTTCCTTCGAGCCATTTGCAAAAAGGTAAAAAAATGGTAGCCAGAATTGTTCCGATAAATAATGGCATAAAAAAATCTTTGCCAAAATACAGCCCTGAAAAAATAAGGAACAATAACAGCAATTTCCTTGTAAATGGTGAAGATGAGCCTACCATGACAATATATTAATTTTATAATGGATCCACATCTTAATTTGGAAAATCGGTGTTATTCAGAAAATATTTATTTTTTTGCAAAATATATACCACGCCACTTTTTACCGAAAAATGAAGGAAAAACAGCTTTCTTAGTAGAAAATCATACCCAAACAGGTCGTTTTCAACAAAATATCTCGTAAAACGCCTCTACTCCCCATTAAATGCGACATTTTACAAAATCAGCCTTGGTGAAATAATCATTCTAAAACTTGTTTTTTAAAAATCAAAAAACGAACTTTGAAGAAAGGAATCATTATGCGAAAATATTTTACACTAATTATTTTAGTTTCAGTTGCAGTATTTGTGGCTTGTCATAAAAAGAAAATGACCAGTACAAAAACGATAGCTCCGGTAATTACGCCTAAGACCAATGCTTCATCCGAAATTAAAAACGTGATAATAGATTCAAATCTTGACATCGCAACTATTGGAGGAGCTTTAACGAATATAGATAGTTTAGCAATAAAAGGAGATGTGTTATCAATATTTGTAAACTATAGCGGAGGCTGTAAGGACCATAGTTTTGACCTGTATTCAAACGGAATGTATGCTAAATCAATTCCTCCGAAATTAACACTGTTTTTAAAACATACTGATAATGATGATGGGTGCAGAAGTTTAATAAATCAGGAATTAAAATTTAATATTTCCGCTGTAAAATATACAAGTTCATTATCATTAAAAGTAGGAAGTAAATTTATTAAATACGAACCAAAATAAGTACAGTAGCTGTTTAATATTTAATATGTAATATTTAATATGTAATATTTAATATGTAATATGTAATGGGTACTGTTTTAAAAATCCAAAAATGAAAACAAAAATTCTATTTTTAGCGGCAACACTGCATATTACATTTTACCTATTACCTATTACATCCTTAGCACAAGATAACGAAGGAGGTACCCCCTATAGCATTGAGCAGCAATTAAACGATGATCTTTTAACAGCTGTAAGCACTCCTCCTTTTGATTTTGCACCACTAATTGCTTTATCGGAACAAAGAGTAAAACAAGGAACTTACGCGTTGACGGATAGATTATTTGATGTCAACTATAATCTGTTAAACTCAGGAACTTCCACAACCCTTCCCAATGGTGATAAACTATGGAAAATAAAAATTGTATCTCCGGGTGCAAAAAAAATATCGCTTTACTATCAAAATTTTTATTTGCCTGAAGGTGCCAAACTATTTGTTTACAATGCAAACAGAACGGAAGTAATTGGCGCATTTACCTCAAAAAATAATGAAGAAGCTAATTCTAATGAAGGAATTTTTTCCACGGATCATTTATCCGGAGAGGTTCAAATTGTTGAATATTACGAACCCAAAAACGTGAAAGGTCAAGGTCATTTTAGTATTTTTAGAATAGCGCACGAGTTTAAAAGCATACAGATCAACGAATCGGAAACTTGTCAAAAAGATATTATGTGTCCGGATGGAGCCAACTGGCAAAATCAAAAAAAGGGAGTAGTGAGGATTATGGTTGTTATAGGTAGTAATGCGGGATGGTGCAGCGGTTCACTTGTTAATAATACAGCGCAGGATTGTAAAAAATATATTTTAACAGCTATGCATTGTGCCCTGGATGATCAAGACGTTGAAACAACCGCCTTCAGCCAGTGGAAATTTTATTTTGATTTTGAGAAATCCGGTTGTGCGGCAGGAACAGCTCCAGCAAAAGTAAAAACTGGTTGCACAAGACGTGCAGGTGCAGTTGATGGTGGCGGTTCAGGATCAGATTTTTTGTTGATTGAAATTACTTCAGCTACATTTCCAACCGGTGTAACCCCTTATTACAATGGCTGGACTCGTGCTACCACCGTAAGCCAGGGGGGAGTTGGAATCCATCACCCTGCCGGTGATTGCAAAAAAATATCAACATTCACTACTACTCCAACCTCCACATCATGGGGATTCCAAGTACCCAATACACATTGGAAATTTGTTTGGCAATCGGGGCATGGCAGTACAGAAGGGGGATCATCAGGTTCGCCTGTATTCAATAGTTCGGGTTTAATTTTCGGAACACTAACAGGAGGTGGTTCATGCTGTGTGTTAAATGGTTGTGGCTTTTCCAACAGCGGACCAACACAACCTGATTCTTACGGAAAACTATCCTATCATTGGACTTCTAATGGAACTACAAGTTCAAGACAATTAAAACCATGGCTGGATCCTATTAATTCAGGTGTTACCACATTAGCCGGCTCATTTGTCTGCACTCCTGCATCGGTTGAGGATAACTTATTGGATAGTCGTGTAAACATATATCCAAATCCAAGCAATGGTTCATTCAATGTTTCAATTGAACTTACAAAAACTAATGACATTGATATTGCAGTTTATAATATTGTGGGGCAGGAAGTCTCTCATAAAAAAATTGATAATACTCTTGGTGGCACTTTTACAATGGATCTAACAAACAATGCTGATGGTGTTTATTTTATTCATATAAAAACAAACAATTATAGTGTTGTTAAAAATGCAGTTCTATTGGGATCGAAATAAATAATTGATGAGGTATAAAGGGTGTACGACAATTATCCCTAAATGAGTTAATATCACCCCTTCGGGGTTTTTCCATTGTGAATGTTGCATTGTGCTATAATCATTACATCCCTTCGGGATTAGCGCGTATTGAATATAAAGCCCCCTTCCTTCGTCAGGATAAACTCCGGGCTGTTATTATTATAGAATAAATAAAAATTGGCTTTTTAAAACCCCGAAGGGGTGATATTAGAGGAATTTGTTGTGGCACCAGATATAAACGAAAAAGCGTCCTGCAGTTTGCAGGACGCTTTTCGTTTATAGTAATAGGATGGTTGTTCTATTGCCAGCCAATTATACAGTCATAATCTCTTTTTCTTTAATTTCAAGATGTTTATCGCATTTCACTACAAAGCCATCTGTTAGTTGCTGTACTTTTACTTCGCTCTCTTTTATTTCATCTTCCGGAACATTATTTTTAAGCAATTTTTTTAATTCTTCATTCGCTTCTTTACGAATAGTGCGGATGCTCACTTTTGCATTTTCAGCTTCTGATTTTGCTTTTTTTACAAGATCTTTCCTGCGCTCTTCTGTTAAAGCCGGAACTAAAATGCGTATCAATACACCATCATTTTGTGGATTTAAACCAAGGTTAGCAGCCATAATTGCTTTTTCAATTGGAGTAAGTGTTGCTTTTTCCCAGGGCTGAATTACCAATGTGCGCGCATCTGCAGTATTGATACTCGCAACCTGATTTAATGGTGTTTTAGAACCATAATAATCTACCAATATGGATTCAAGCATAGTTGGGCTTGCTTTTCCTGCACGTACCTTAACCAATTCAGCTTCCAAATGCGAAAGGCATTTTTCCATTTGTTCCTTGGTATCGTCTAATATAAATTGAATGTCTTCGTTCATAATTTTTAATTTGAAAATTTGATGATTTATTGCGTCCTTTTTTAAAACAATTTGAAAATGTAAATGTATTGATTTCAATTTACAGAATCCTCAAATTTTGAATTGATTTACTAAAACTCTACCAATGTCCCTACTTTTTCGCCTTCTATAATTTTTTTCAAATTACCTGGCTTGTTCATATCAAAAATAATGATGGGTAATTTATTTTCATTACAAAGTGTAAAGGCTGTCATATCCATTATTTCCAATCCTTTTTCATATACTTCACTAAATGTGATGGTATCATATTTTGTGGCTGTTTTATCTTTTTCAGGATCAGCAGTATAAATACCATCAACACGGGTTCCTTTTAAAATGATATCCGCTTCAATTTCAATAGCACGTAATGTAGCCGCTGTATCCGTTGTAAAATAAGGGTTTCCGGTACCTGCTCCAAAAATTACAACACGATGTTTTTCAAGATGGCGGACTGCACGTCTGCGGATAAAATGTTCACAGATCTGTTCCATTTTAATTGCGGATTGAAGCCGTGTTTCTACCTTGATGGCTTCCAATGCACTCTGTAAAGCCATTGAATTAATAACAGTGGCAAGCATTCCCATATAGTCACCTTGCACACGATCCATACCGCCTTCAGCGGCTTGTATCCCTCTGAAAATATTTCCACCGCCAATTACCACAGCCACTTGAATACCCATCTCAGAAATTTCTTTTATCTGTTCGGCATATTCGCTTAATCGTTCGTGATCAATACCAAATTGTTTTTTACCCATTAATGATTCACCACTTAATTTTAACAGGATACGTTTGTATTTCATATTTTTTAGAATTTTATTTTAATGCTTAATATTTTTTAATTGAATAACGGTCAAATATGCGATGCCGTGCGTGAGGCTTTTGAGCATGTCGGCTAAGGTATTGCATATTTTATGTTAGCGGTAGTTATTTTTTATTCAATATGTTAAATTTTTATATCTGTCTGCAAGGAAACGTCCTTGTTCTTCATCAAATTCAAATTTTAATTGAAAGTCATTTTGAGCTTTTGAAAAAACACTCTCGGTCTTATCAGTGGCCAAAATATTTTCAAATATGGAATATGTCTTGTCTATATTATTTTCCTTAAGTCCTTGTTTAGTAAAAGAAATTATTTCAGAGTATTGGTTGTCTAAATAGTTCTTATGGGTTACCATTGAATTTATTGCCGCTTCTTTTAATTCGGGCATTGTGTCAAAGGTTTTTATTGTCTTAAGTTTTTCCAATGATTTAAGAGTAGTTGCCTTTGAAAGCAAAAATAAAGAGTCGGTAATTTTTAGTTGGTTTGTTGGTAGTATAATGTCTTTCCCTTGATATGAATTCAGTTCAGTCTTAAGCTCTTTAGCAAATTTATGAAATTCAATCAGAGCTGGTGAAATTGCGTCAAACACCTGAATAAAATGGTCAACAGCTCCGTGCCAATTTATTTCTGTCAGTTTATGCCCTTTTACAATGCCTTCAACACTGATTTCACCTTTAGGAGAATATGCTTTGTAAATTCCCTCATTGACATAGTATTGATTTGAACTGTCTGGTATTAATACAATATATTTAATTAATTTTTCATTTAAGTCGTAATAGTAGGTTGTGTCTGCATGTTTTGTTTCAACAAGTTTACCTTTCTCTCTTATTTTTCCATTAAAATAAAACGCAGTATAATTTCCATTTTCTAAAGTTGTATTTTTTCCAAGTGGCACCCAAATTCCTTGTCCGCTTTTCTTGTCGACAAACCAAACCCAGTTTTCATTTCTTCTACTTAGGTCGTTTATACCTTTGTCTCCGCAACCATAAAATATAATTGTTAGGAGTCCTAATATGGTTAAGATGGTTCTCATTTTTTTTCTTATAATTACCGCTAACATGTTTATAAGCGCAACTAGTTGCGCTTATTTGTCTTATTTGGCCAATATGCGCAACTGGTTGCGTATATTTTCAGATTAGATACCAACATTCAATAAAATAATATCAGCCATTTGGGCAAAAAAAAGTCCCGAACAAATCGGGACTTTTTAAAAAATTATTTTTATTAGCTTAACGCTATTCGTTTGAAGCTGTTTACTGTCAAACCTTTTTCAGAATCGTTCAAATACTGAGCAATTGTTTTTTTAGGGTCTTTAATAAATTCCTGGTTAAGTAAAGTAGATTCTTTGTAGAATTTATTTAATTTACCTAAAGCAATTTTTTCCAACATATCTTCCGGTTTACCTTCTTCGCGAGCTTGTTCTTTTCCAATTTCAATTTCACGTTTAATGGTATCAGCATCAACATCACCTTTATCAACAGCTACAGGAGCCATTGCTGCAACTTGCATAGCAACATCTTTTGCAACTTCAGCAGAAACAGTTGCAGAACTAAATCCTACAATGTTTGCCAATCTGTTTCCCGGGTGATTGTAAGCAATAACAAAAGGTGCTTCAACAATTCCAAATTTAGTTAATTCAATTTTTTCACCGATAACACCTGTTTGCTCAATTAATTTATCAGCAATAGTAATGTTATTATCGTAAGCTAATGCTTTTACTTCATCAGCAGATGTTGCATTTTTTGCAATTGCAATATCTAAAATGTTATTTGCAAGTGTAATAAAGGCTTCATTTTTAGCAACAAAATCAGTTTCGCAGTTTACACCTAAAACAATACCACGTTTGTTATCAGCAGTAGTTTTAGCAACTATCAAACCTTCTTTTGAGTCACGATCGCTACGGTTAGCAGCTACCTTTTGTCCTTTTTTACGCAATTCATCAATTGCTCTTTCAAAATCACCTTCTGCTTCAGTTAATGCTTTTTTGCAATCCATCATACCGGCACCAGTCATTTGTCTTAACTTGTTTATCTCTGCGGCTGTTATAGTCATTGTTGACATATTTTTATTTTTAGTATTGGGAAAATAAGATGTTGGATATTAGATGCTGGATGTTTGGTGTCTAACATCTAACTATCCGTCATCTAAAATCTTCTTAGTTAATTTTTCTTCTTGGTTTTTTAGCAGTACCTGCAGCTGTTTTTGTAGCTGTTGCAGCACCACCTTCTTCTTCAGTAGTTTTGAATTTAGCATCAACACTTAACTTTTCAGCTTCATCACGTGATGTTTTACCACCTTCTTTTTCTTCAGTTGCAGTGTTTTCTTTATCTACTTTACGTTCAGCCAAACCTTCTTCAATTGCTTTTGCGATGATACCTGTAATTAAAATGATAGATGTAGAAGCATCATCATTTGCAGGGATAGCATAATCAACAGCGTTAGGATCAGAGTTAGTATCAACAATAGCAAATGTTGGGATGTTCAAACGTTTTGCTTCAGCAACTGCGATATGTTCTTTAGAAATATCAACAATAAATAATGCTGCAGGCAAACGGGTTAGATCAACAATACTACCTAAGTTGGTTTCTAATTTTGCGCGTTCACGTGAAATTTGTAATTTTTCTTTTTTAGAAATATTTGCAAACGTTCCATCAGTTGCCATTTTATCAATAGTAGCCATTTTTTTAACAGCTTTACGGATAGTTGCAAAGTTGGTAAGCATACCACCTGGCCAACGCTCAGTAACATAAGGCATACCAATTGCTTTTACTTTATCAGCAACAATATCTTTCGCTTGTTTTTTAGTAGCTACAAATAAAATTTTCTTACCTGATTTTGCAATTTGTTTCAAAGCTTCAGCAGCTTCGTTTATTTTTACAACAGTTTTATTTAAATCGATAATATGAATACCGTTTTTTTCAGTAAATATATAAGGAGCCATTGCCGGGTTCCATTTTCTTTTTAAGTGACCAAAGTGTGATCCAGCCTCTAATAATTCAGTAAAATTTGTTCTTGATGACATTGAGTCTTTATTTATGATTATTAATACTTTGTTTGATAGATGTTTCTTATATAAAAGTATGAAATCAATTTTCATTGATCTCATACTCCCAGATAATATTAACGCTTGCTAAATTGGAAACGTTTACGGGCCTTTTTCTGACCAGGTTTTTTACGCTCAACCATTTTAGGATTACGAGTCATTAAACCGTCTACTTTTAATAGTGGTTTGTGATTCGTATCAATTTCTACTAAAGCACGGGCAATTGCTAAACGTACAGCTTCTGCCTGACCTGTTACCCCGCCCCCCTTTACATTTACTTTTACATCAAATTCACCTAACGTTTTTGTAACGCTGAATGCTTGAGTAACTTTATATTGTAAAGCAGATGTTGTGAAATAAGCCTTGTAATCTTTGTGGTTGATTACAATGTTGCCAGTTCCTTTTTGCACATATACACGTGCTACAGCGGTTTTTCTTCTACCAAGAGTATTTGCTACTTCCATTGTTTTATTTAATTGTATTTAATTTAATTTCTTTTGGTTGTTGTGCTGCGTGAGGATGTTCTGCACCTGCATAAATATAAACGTTGCGTCTTAATGCATCACCTAATTTATTTTTTGGTAACATACCACTAACTGCCATTCTGATAACCTCAGTCGGTTTTCTTGCTAACAACTCTTTAGGAGTAGCAAAACGTTGTCCGCCCGGGTAACCTGTGTGGCGCACATATTCTTTTTCAGTTAATTTGTTGCCGGTTAATTTTACTTTTTCAGCATTAATAATGATAACATTATCACCAGTATCAACGTGAGGAGTAAAGTTAGTTTTATCTTTACCTCTTAAGATGTAGGCTGCTTTTGAGCTCAAACGACCAAGTATTTGATCTTCGGCATCTATTAACACCCATCCTTTGTTTACAGTCTCTTTACTTGCTGAAACCGTTTTGTAACTAATTGCTTCCACTGTATTTAGTATTAATTTATATTCTTAATATTCCAAAATTATTTAATTCGGGACGCGAAGATAGGTAGATTTTTTATTCCCAACAAACTAATTTACAAATAATTGTTGAAAACTATAATTTAGGTAGCTTTTGACTTGTATTTTTCCAATTCAGAAAAATTTTAAGGAAGGATTTGGAAGAAGACGGATGCTTTGCGTTAGGGATTGCAGCGTAAATCCTTTTCTGTTTAGAAAAGATTGAAGCGAAAAGCCCGCCCCTTTCTTCTTTAAGAAAGGGGAACGCCCAAATAAACCTGCTTTTATACTAATTCAGTTATTTATTACTACATACCCCTAAGTTTGGCGACCATGACATTTCTTTGGGATTTATCATACAGCATAGGACTGACAAGATCCCTCTTGGCAAAAAGCCAATCGGGATGACATCCCCACAATTAATACTCATCCGTTTCACAAACTACAAAACTACAACTCAACTATTAAGAATCGTTCTAAACTAAACTCCTGACAATTCCATGACAATAAGCTCCGAAATAGAGGGGATATTTGTAAAGACAAAAAAATTGCCCTGGTGAATAAAGTTAAAATTATAGCATTTACACACAAAATTACCGACATCAATGATATCGGTAAGCTTCATATTGAAGAAAATGCTTTACAAGGTCGCTTAGCTTTTTTAAAGCGGGAAGCCGATCTTGATGAATTATTATACCTGTCTACCTGTAACCGCGTTGAGTTTATGCTATCCAATAACGAAAGCGTAAATACTGCTTACCTTAAAAAATTCTTCAGTGCATTTAATCCTGATTGGGCTGAGCCTGAAATTAACTGGGCAATTGAGAACGCACAGGTATTTGAAGGCGATGATGCCTTGCGTCATTTATTTAATGTCGCATCATCAATAGATTCGTTGGTAGTTGGCGAACGGGAAATTATTACCCAGGTTCGCAATGCTTATGAAAAATGCAACGAATTTAATTTAACAGGCGACTTAATTCGTTTGGCGATAAAAAAAACTGTTGAAACAGCAAAAGACGTTTACACACATACTAATATTGCCCGTAACCCTGTATCTGTAGTATCATTGGCGTACCGTAAACTACGCGAGCTAAATGTAAAACAAGATGCACGTTTTTTAATTATTGGTTCCGGTGTTACCAATACCACCATGGCTAAATATTTGAAAAAACATAAATTTGCCAACTTCACTATATTTAACCGCACATTAACAAATGCACAAACATTAGCTGAAGAATTAAACGGAACAGCATATACACTTTCGGAATTAAAAAACTACAAAAAAGGTTTTGATATTATTGTTACCTGTACCGGTGCTTCCGAAAGCATTATCACTCCTGCAATATACAAGAGTTTAGTTGCTGAGGACAGATCTAAAAAAGTAGTGATCGACCTTGCTATCCCCAATGACCTGGATGCTGAAATATTAAATAATTATGATGTTAATTTAATTGCGATCAACAATTTACAGGAAGTTGCAAAAGAAAATATGCAGGCTCGTGAACAGGAAATGGATGCTTGCAGTACCATCATTGAAAAAAATATTATTGAATTTAAACAACTTTTAAAAACACGCAAAGTAGAGTTGGCAATGAGTGAAGTGCCTAAGAAAATGAAGGAGATCAGGGAAACTGCGAATGAAGTATTTGCAAAAGAAATATTGAGCCTGGATTCCGGATCAAAAGAGGTATTGGATAAGATTTTATCCTACATGGAAAAAAAATACATCAGTGTACCAATGAAAATGGCGAAGGATATACTTCTCGAAAAGTAAGATATTTTTTATTTAATAGGTAATATTTAATAGGTAATAACATTGTATTTTTCAAGGTGATATTCGATACAGATATGATTTCCGAAGAAAAAGTTTAACTTCTCTAATAATTCCAGCAGCGATAAGCATATTACCTATCAAATATTACTTATTAAATATAAATGGATAAGGCCGAATTACAAAAACGATTAAAAACCTTCGCTTTACGCTGTTACAAATTAACTTCTTCTCTACCTCAAAATCAAGGAGGAAAATATTTTCAAAATCAACTAATGCGTTCTTCAATGTCTGCATATGCCAACTATAGAGCTGCATGTATTGGACAATCAAGAGCTGCCTTTGTAGCTAAACTAAGTATTGCTTTTGAAGAAGCTGACGAATCTGAGATTTGGCTTGATATGATAATTGAAACAGAAGTTTTACCAAAAGATAAAGTAGAATTATTATATAAAGAGGCGAAAGAACTTGCAAGCATTCTGGCGGCAGCGAGGAAAAATTCGCAGTAAGCTTGTTATAAGTAATATTTTATATGTAATATGTAATGGAAGCGCTAAATGGATAATAGAGCCCAAACATTACTGGCAAGTCAAAACATAGTACTTTATTACCTATTAAATATTAATTATTACATATAAAAAATATTAAATATTAAATATTACCTATTACATCAATAATAATGGACAGAAAAATAATAATTGGAAGCCGAGGCAGTGATCTTGCATTATGGCAAGCTAATCACATTTTACGTAAAGTTCAAAAACTTGGACTTACTGCTGAAATAAAGATCATTGTTACTCAAGGTGACCAAATTCAGGATATAGGTTTGGATAAATTGGAAGGAAAAGGTTTTTTCACTAAAGAAATTGAAGAAGCTTTGTTAAGCAAAGAAATTGACCTGGCTGTTCATTCACAAAAAGATCTACCTACTACTTCTCCTGAAGGACTTAAAATTGCTGCCGTTTCGGAGCGTGAAGATGCTGCTGATATTGTAATAGTTCGTAAAGAATCGGCTGACAATACTTTAAAGTTTGCGATCAAAAAAAATGGTATTATTGGTACTTCTTCACCACGAAGAAAGTCGCAATTACTAGCCTTTCGTACTGATCTTCAAATTGTAGATCTAAGAGGTAATGTTCCTACGCGTATTCAAAAATTACGTGATAAAAAGTATGATGCCATTATGCTGGCTTCTGCCGGAATTGAACGTTTAAAAATTGACCTGAGCGAATTCAAAGTATTACGTCTTGATCCTAAAGAATTTATTCCTGCGCCTGCACAAGGTGTATTGGGATTACAGATCCGTGCTGATGATCACGAACTATTTGAATACATCAACAAATTAAATTCAGAAAAAGTACAGGATACTATTGGTATTGAACGTAAAGTATTAAACCTTTTGGATGGTGGATGTCAGCTTCCTTTGGGCGTTTATTGCTTCAAAGAAAATAATAAATTTAAGGTATGGACATCTAAAGCGGAAGCCTGGAATACAATGCCTAAAAGGGTTTACCTTGAATCGTACAGTGATGAAGGGCTTGCGGAGAAAATCGTAGAAAAAATAAAATCGATACAACCTACTTCTGTTATCATTACCCGTGACTTAACTGATGATTCATTTTTCAAAAATGTATTGGAAGGCAATGGGTATAAGGTACACGGCATTTCATTCATCGAAACAAAAAAAGTAACACTTACTGAAACACCGCCAAGTGATTGGGTATTTTTTGCAAGTTCCAACGCGGTTGATTTTTTCTTTGAACAAAACCCTGAATTAAAACCCAAAACAAAATTTGGAGTGATTGGAAAATCGACTGAACAGGAATTAAAGAAACACAATAGAAATGCTGCATTCGTAGGTTCCATAAACGATACGAAGGTAGTCGGCAAAAAATTCGCGAAAGCAGTTGGAACCGAAACCGTTCTATTTCCTCAGGCTAAAGGAGGCCTGCGTACCATTCAGCAACAGTTTACGGATGCTGATAAATTAACTGATCTGGTAGTTTATGAAACGGTGAAAAAAGAAAATCAAACTCTTCCGAAAGCGGAAGTAATTGTATTTACAAGCCCTTCGAACGTGGCTTCCTTTTTTGAAAAATCGAAGATCAGTGCTGATCAAAAAGTAATTGCAATAGGAAAATCAACGGAGAAAAAATTACAGGAACTTGGAGTAGCAGCCTGCATATTACCTGCATCCTTTGATGAAGTAGGCTTAGCGGAGGCTGTTTTTGGGTTGTAATGGATACAAATAACGAATGGTTACGAGAATTGACGGTTACTAATAGCGAATCATTACCAATTTACGAAATTGCGTATTAAAAATAACAAACTAAAAATAACAAACATAGTTTCGTAAATTCGTAAAGATTCGTTTATCCGTAACCTTTATTTCGGAACAATACAATCGATCTTATTTCGCAAACCTGAATATTTATTTAGGTTCACTTTTATAGTCCCAACAATAATGGGGGTTTCAACATAAACGGGTATTTTATTCATATCATCGGTAACCCAGACTGTCATCCCCGCCCCTTCTTTAAAAATTGTTCCTTTGATCAACTTGGGACTAAATTTTATACAACGAACATTCCCTAACAATTCGCTTTTAATTATTTCTTTGCCCAAATAAACAATATAAGAAAAGTAAACTTCCCCATCAAGCACAAATGTGATCGGTATGGTATCATTAGGCTTGTGACTTGAGAAATCAAGACAACGGGCATAATATATGGCCGTAAGAACATCGTTGGTGCAGGAATTGATAGCTATAGAATCAAACTTTAAAGGTTTTTTGTTTCTTTGTGATGATGAATAAATTTTGTTTTTTTGATTATTAAAAACATAGTCATCTTTTGCATAACTACTGCCTTCGTTCACTTCCCTGATAAAACGTATAGGTCTTAATGTAGCGGTATCGGCATAGGATTCATACTTATCCCGTACTTTAAAAAACCAATCGTATTTTGGATAGGTTCCACCAATTCCCATAAAATGATAAACCTTTCGCCCGTTTAAATCGTTGGTGGCGGTAGAAAACCCCACTTCACCGGTGGTTAACCAAATAGCGCCCCAGTTATAATTTATCACGTAATTAAGGTATTCTCCCGATTGAAATGTTTGATTAGTTACCGTGCATTTTTTTTGTGCGGTTCCAATTAATGGCAGGAATAACAATAGCATACAGCACAATAACTTTTGCAGCTGTGACTTTACTAATTGTATTTTCTTTTCCATTATCATTAGAAAAAAATATTATGTTTTGCCTAATGTTATTTAAACTTGTGTGCCATGTTAATGGTCATTCCGGAATGTTCGATCTCATAGATGCTGAAACAAGTTCAGCATGACATTTGGGTTATTTTATTTTGAAACAACACCCGATTCAATTCCTTTGATCACCTCATTAATCGTTTTTGTATTCGGATAAAATGAAAGTATTTTTTGAAGCACTGCGTCCACCAATGAATCGGGGCAAGAAGCACCACTTGTAAGTATAATATCGACAGGAGCTTTTTCGGGCAAGTAATTATCTGTAACTGAATGCTTCTGCTCGGAATAATGAAAATGTTTAATACGACTCTCCGAAACTATTTCTTCGGCAGATGAAATAAAGTATGTTGGCAATTTTTGTTCGCACAATTCAACAATATGGGATGTATTGGAACTATTATAACCACCCACGACTATAGCCAGATCAGCATTTTTTTCAAGCAAACCATAGGTTGAATCCTGATTTTCATTTGTTGCATAACATAAGGTATCACGGGTATCAGCAAAATGATCTTTCAAATTTGCAGTTGCATATTTTTGAATCATTATGGCTTTAAAATAATCAACAATTTCCTGTGTTTCGGTAGCAAGCATCGTGGTTTGATTAATTACCCCTATCTTTTTTAAGTGTTCTTTCGGATCAAAATTATCAGAATACTTTCCTTTGAAAACAGTCTCGAATTCATTAATAGAAATGTTTCCTAAAATAAATTCGCCCAGTACACGCGACTCATGAATATCTTTAACAATAATAGAAGGCGCATTTTTTTCACTGCGCGAAAATGTGGCGCGTGTTTCTTCATGCTTATCTTTACCGTGAATAATGATCGAATAATTATCTTCACCAAGCTTTTCTGCTTTTTTCCAAACCCGATCAACAAAAGGACAAGTGGTATCGTATTTACGAACTTCAATACCGATCTTATTAAGAGCATCTTCAATCTTTAATGTGGTTCCAAAGGCAGGGATAATAACAATATCATCTTTATTTAATTCAGTAAATGGAATGATCTGGTTGCCTGAAGTGTCCATTAAAAATTTAGCACCACGCTGCAGCAGATCCTTGTTTACATCCTGGTTATGGATCATCTGGCTTAGCAAAAATATTCGCTTTCCGGGATTCTCTTCAATGGCTTTGTAAGCGATCTCAATTGCATTTTCAACGCCATAACAAAAACCAAAATGACGTGCAATATAAAAACGAACAGGTCCAAAATCAAGCAAAGTAGGACTGAAATCTTTTTTTCGAGGATCAGTTATTTTCCGGATCTCTTTTACTTTTGAAATTACCGGACTTTTATAAAAATCGGGGATGTTAAAATTTTTCATTTCTGTTATTATATGAGAATCTTTAAAATAAATATTTTTTAAATCCTCACAACAAAGTTAAGCATAGGTAACCATATTAGGAAGCAGAAAATCACATCATGTTCTTATCAGATTCTTACTTTTACCACAACTTTTTTAACTCTTGAGCTTTGATTTAACTTAATGCAAGGCATGTGAAGGTCTTCAGGGAAAAATATTGCAAACATCCCTGTGTCAACTCTAATTAAGTCGGAATCACCTTCATAAAAGGCATAATCATCTTCATTGTTTTTTGTTACAGGTATTTGATTTTTCAAAGGCCTTACTCCAATAAGTTCGACTCCTGAAATAATGTATTGAACATCAATATATTTGGTATGTCCTTCCAATTTACATTCACTTTTATCTTTGGTGTCATATTCCTGAACAAGAGCAAAAATATCATCCTTATCGATTTCATATTTGCCTAATGCAATTGCTGACAAATCAGTTTCATTAATAAAAGCAAATGCCTTAGCGATTCTCTCACTAAGGCATGTGTAAAGTTTAGAATTTTCAATTTTATCAATTACCATTCTATTTTATTTTAATTGTGGGAAAGAGTATGTATTTGCCATTACTGTCTATAATTTATATCGTAAAACTTAGTTTAATATGTGTCGAACCTATGGTTCTCAACTATTAGTTTTAGCTTTCAGAGCAACTGATTAAAATCCGTTGTTACATTATCTATCGAACCTACGGTTCTTTCAATATTCTAATAAATTTTTTATTATGTGTCATCGTTTAAACTTGCTTTATGCCATTGCTGATGCTATTCGCCTGCAATTTGCTATCAAGAATTTATTAATGAACAATGAATTAAAAAATCAAAATATCAATATAAATGTAAAAAAAGCAAGCGCCATTTGCCAGTGAAATAACAACTGAAATAGCTGAAATCGGAAACATTAAAACTTTTCATTTATTGTTATTTGTGAGAGCCTTAGGCTCGACCAATATTGTAACAACGGATTTTAATCCGTTAATTAAAACCATCCTGCTTTTGAGAGCCGTAGGCTCGACCAATATTGTAACAACGGATTTTAATCCGTTGAACGAGAATATCTTACTTTTTATTAAGAGCCGTAGGCTCGGATCATATTTATTTCAACTCCTCAAAAATATATCTTTCATCATAAGGCACATTAAATTTTTTCAAAAAATCCAAATACTCTTCTCTAAAAGTTTGCTTTTTATGATGTTCTTCCTGATTTTGAATATACGTATATACCCTATCTATTTGAGATTGACCATAAGAAAATACACCATACCCCTCCTGCCATTCAAACCTAGCGTTGGTTAATTTATTATCATTAATATATTTTGAGGACTTGGCTTTCACTGTTTTCATTAATTCAGAAACAGAAACAACAGGTTTTAAACCTATAAAACAATGAACATGATCTTGAACACCATTAACGATAATGGTTTTACAACCTGCTTCATTTATCAAATTGCCGATGACAGCAAAAAGAGTGTTTTTCCATTCGTGATCAATAACAGCAGCACGGTATTTAACAGCAAAAACAGTTTGAATATATACTTGATGGTATGTATTTGCCATTGCTATCTACAATTTAAATAGTTAAAACTTAGTTAAAAATGGACCGAACCTATGGTTCTCAACTATTGGTTTGGGTTTTTATAGCAACGGATTAAAATCCGTTGTTATAATATCTGTCGAACCTATGGTTCTTTTCAATATTCTAATAAGTCCTTATGTTACTCGTTATCGATTAAACTTGCTTTATGCAATTGCTGATGCTATTCACCTGCAATGGCTGCTTCTCTATGACTTCAGCAACACCAACAAGGGCTAAAAATATTTTATTAAGAGTTAGGCTTAGTTTTTTTCGATTTCATAGGTTACAATTAAACAAGGTTCATTGTCAACTATAATAGCAGATGTAGATATTACTTTACATTTAAATTCTTTTGAAGTATTGTTCACTTTCGCATTCACAATTTCTTGAATGTCCTCGACATTTTTACCAATGACATATTTTGAAAATTCATATTTTTTCATATTTTTTTAATTTAAATTTATTCTAAAAAATTTAATTTACATTGCAGTCTTCATAAAAATAATCTTTTACATAAAGAATTTGCTTGTCAGGTAATTCAACTCTTCTAATGAAAATTCGATTTTCGATAATAAAAGTAATACCGTTTTCAAAAGTAATACTTTCAGTAAAAATATTGTTTTCTGGATATAGCCTTGTTTTCTTAACTTTTATTAAATATTTGTTTTTTTGTTCTCCAAATTCTGTTTTTATATACCCAGCATAAGCGTTGTCAGTATATCTTCCTTCTTTATCATAAATTAAGGCAAAATATAACAGCCAAATTAAATTTTTATTGTTTTTTACGCCAATACAGGTTTGTTCAATTGGATTCAATTTGTTGTCTTTTTTACATGCCCTCAGAGAGTAAGTCCCATCTACTATAGAAACATCGTTCAACGATAAATGGAAACCAGTTGCAGCTGCTTTTAATTGTAATTGAAGGCTACTTTCTAAATCTGATAACTTTTTCCAATCTGTTGCCATAATATTAGTTTGGCTAGATGAATTAAAAGGAATCAAGAATAAAAATAAAATAATAGTAGTAAAAAGTTTTTTTTTCATTGGTTTGTTTTTGGGTTTTGTTTTGTAGATACCTTGTTAGCATTGTTCTCCAAATATTTTTTGATGTGTCTGAATAGCGAAAATACAGCAGTCGAAAATCCAAGTTAAAATGATTTTCCGATGCACTACAAAAGAAACAAAGAATTCTTTCTTAAACTGGCCACCAACATTTTTATTAGCGCACGTTTCTATTACAAGTATTTGTATTAATTACAATCATCTATAAACACATAGTGCTATAAGGAATAATGAAACCAAACTAATTACAATACTCATCCGCAATAGCGATCCCTTTTGAAATGATATCCAGTCCTTCATCCATTTGATCTTTGGTGATTATTAATGGAGGAGCAGTAAATATCCAGTTCCAACGAACAAAGGTGAACATGCCTAATTCAGTTAATTTGGCTGCTACTTTATTCATTATTTCCATTTCATTCGGTGCTGCATTCCAAGGAGCCATTGGCTCTTTTGTTTTCCTGTTTTTTACTAATTCAATACAGCCTAATAGACCAGTATTGCGGAAATCACCGATGCTTGGATGTTTGTCTTTTAATTTCTCAACCTGGGCATCTAAATAATGTCCCATGTTTTTTGCATTTTCGATCAGATTATCTTTTTCGTAAATATCAAGAACTGCGTTAGCTGCAGCGCATGCAACCGCATGAGCAGAATACGTTAAACCAATTGGTAAAGGTTTATTATCAAAAGCTTTTACAATTTCTTCTTTAACGATCATACCGCCTAATGGAATGTAACCGGCTGTAATGCCTTTTGCCATACACATTATATCAGGTTCCACATCATGATGATCGATACCAAACCATTTGCCGGTGCGGCCAAAACCACTCATTACTTCATCGGCAATAGTTAAGATGCCGTATTTATCAGCAATGGCTTTTACTTTTTTCCAATATCCTTTTGGATATTTAATACAACCTGATGAACCACTTTCGCCTTCCATTAAAATAGCAGCAATGTGTTGCGGACCTTCATATTTTACAATACGTTCCAGATGAGCTGCTGCATTTTCAGCACACTCTTCTGGTGTTTCACTGTTCCATGGACAACGATAAAAATAGGGGTTCTCCACATGAATAATATTGGGCACTCCCTGGCTATCATGCGGCAAGCCGCGTGGATCGCCACCTGCACTTAAGGCACCATACGTAGCACCGTGATAACTTTGGAATAAGGTGATTATTTTATGACGACCGGTATGTAAGCGTGCCAATTTAATAGCATGTTCAACAGCTTCTGTGCCTCCGTTTGTAAAAAAAGTGCGGCTTAAAGTACCGGGAGTGATCTCTGCTAATTTTTTACCAAGTAAACCTCTTGCTTCAGTAGCCATACCGGGATTCACATAACTAACTTCATTCATCTGTCTCACAACAGCTTCAGTAACACGAGGATCGCCATGGCCGATGTTTACATTCATTAACTGAGAAGTAAAATCTAAATAACGTTTACCGCTTCTATCCGTTAAATAAACACCTTTAGCGCTTGCTACATTTATTGGATTTAAACCACTTTGTTTTGACCAGGAGAAGATGGTATGTTCTAAATTATTTTTTAGAATTTCTTCTTTGCTTGATGTTGATAGGGTTTTGGTTGTCATATATTTTAAAAATTATGTTAAATGCTAAATGTTGAATGATAAATGGGTGTTATTAATGCGAAATATGATTTAGATTTTAAAAAATTATTGTTGTAAAAAATAATGGATAAAATTTAAATGTTAAATCTTTTTAAAACATTTAACATTTACAATACAACATTCAACATTAATTCTTAGGACATCCAATTGGTTTTTGCTTCTGCATTCCATTTGGTGGTCGTTTTTTTCAATTTTGTCCAGAATTCAATGGAGCTTTTTCCTGTTAGATCACCTACTCCAAATTTTGAATCGTTCCAACCACCAAAAGAAAATGGTTCTCTTGGAACAGGAACACCAATGTTCACACCAATCATACCGGCACTTGCACGATCAATAACATAACGCGCCATAGCACCACTTTGTGTGAATACAGCAGCTGCATTTCCATAAGGATTTGCATTTTCAATAGCCAATGCTTCATCCACATCTTTTGCTCTGATAATAGAAATTACAGGTCCGAAGATCTCTTCTTTTGCAACACTCATTGTTGGAGTCACAAAGTCAATAACCGTAGGTCCTACATAAAAACCATTTTCTTTTCCTTTAACAACATAGTTTCTACCATCAACTAAGATCTTAGCTCCTTGTTTTTCGGCTTCAGTAATATAATTTTCAATTCGTTCTTTTGCAGCTTTCGAAATAACAGGTCCTAAGTTTTCACCGGGAACTACTTTTTTTGCTTCTGCACAAATCTGTTCAATGATATGATCAACAGCGCCAACAGCAACCATAGCCGATGCAGCCATACAACGTTGACCAGCACAGCCCGACATGGATGCTGTAACATTGGATGCAGTCATTGAAGGATGAGCATCCGGCAATACTATCAAATGGTTTTTTGCACCACCTAAAGCTAAGGCTCTTTTGTAATTTGAAGAAGCTCTTGCATACACTATTTTAGCAACATTAGTAGAGCCAACAAAGGATACCGCTTCAATTCCCGGATGATCACAGATAGCTTCCACAATCTCGCGATCGCCATTTACAATATTCAATACTCCATCAGGTAAACCTGCTTCTTTTAATAATTCAACTATACGAAGAGAGCTTAAAGGAACTGACTCCGATGGTTTTAAGATCATAGTATTTCCCAAAGCAATTGCATTTGGAATGGTCCAGTTAGGAACCATACTTGGAAAATTAAAAGGAACGATACAAGCCACAACACCTATTGGGTAATGGTCCGTACGGCATTCAACGCCTCTGCTTACTTCAAGAATTTCACCACCAACCAATTGTGGCAAAGAACATGCAAATTCAGTTAACTCAATACTTTTTTCAACTTCAGCTCTTGCTTCATCCAATGTTTTTCCATTTTCTTCCTGCACCAATTGCGACAATTCAAGCATGTGTTTCTCCAACAATGTTTTATATCTAAAAAACACCTGAACACGTTCCTTAATGGGTGTTTTAGACCAAGTTTCAAACGCTTTTTTTGCAACGATCACTGCCTGGTTCAAATCTTCTTTTGAAGAAAGAGGAACTCTCGACAATACACTTCCATCAATCGGAGATATTACATCCAAAAATTTATCAGTGGTGGTAGGAACAAATTTCCCGCCTACATAATTTTTTACTTCAGGGTATTTCATGGTAAGTGTTGGCATAGCTGTTTTTTTTAATTTGAACTTTGTATATCCTACAAAATTAAAATAATTTTCGAGATTTAAGGCTATTTACTTATCTGTTTATCAGGGGTAGTAAGGTCAAAAAAATAATGCCACAAAGACGGAAAGGCAATGGCATTATGCAAAATGTTTTTTTCAACAGAAACGCATGCCCAAAGTCTTCGACAAGCTCTGACTGACTGCGCACTGGTCATATTGAGCCTGTCGAAATATATTCAATGGCTTCTTACTTTATAACAAAGGTTATGTCAACATTTTATCACAGATCAATACTCTGTGCCGCGATCCATCCGCTGCTCCAGGCATTTTGAAAATTGAAGCCACCGGTTATGCCATCCACATCCATAATTTCACCTGCAAAATAAAGGTTAGGAACCAGTTTACTTTGCATTGTACTGAAATCAATTTCTTTTAAACTGATGCCCCCACAAGTAACGAACTCCTCTTTGAAAGTGGTTTTCCCCTGCACTTTGTATTCATCAGCAATGATTATTGTTATAAGAATATTTGAATTTTTTTTTGGTAGATCAGCCCAGCGTGTGCCTTCGGAGATTCCTGCTTTATTTACAAAATATTCCCAAAGTCGTTTTGGTAATTCTACCGGACAATTATTCAAAATCAATTTCGCAGGGTTTTCAGCGCGTTGATTGGCAAACTCAATGCGTAATTTTTCTTCGGTATATTTCGGTAACCAATTTATTAATGCGGTAAAATTATAGTTCAAATCGCTTAAAATACGCGCCCCCCAAGCCGAGGCTTTAAGTATACCAGGTCCACTCATGCCCCAATGAGTTATTAATAAAGGACCTTCCGTTTCTAATTTTGTTCCCTGAACACGAACTTTTGCATTAGGGACGGAAACACCCATCAATTGGGTAACTAGATTATTTGGAATATTAAATGTGAATAAAGAGGGTACCGGTTTTATAATGGTATGTCCTAATTTTTTTAGCCAATCATAGGCTGTATCTTTCGGATTGCCACCTGTTGCAATAATTAATTTATCACAATCAAAACTACCGCCACCATTGGCTGATAAAGTAAATGTATTATTTTCGTTTTTTATGATTTCTGTTATATCCAAATTCAATTTTATTTTTACTCCCATTTTTTCAGCCTCCTGCATCAGGCAACTGATAATGGTTTCAGAATTATCTGTTACAGGAAACATCCTTCCATCTTTTTCTGTTTTTAGTTCAACTCCATGTTGCTCAAACCATTTTACAGTATCTGTTGCAGAAAATCTGCTGAACGCATTCCGTAATTCTTTTTCGCCACGAGGATAATTTTTTATCAGTAAAGAGTTATCAAAACAAGCATGTGTAACATTGCATCTGCCACCACCCGAAACACGCACTTTTGAAAGGAGTTTAGAACTTTTTTCAAATAAGGAGACAGAATAATCCGGATGAAGTTTTGCACAATTAATAGCAGCAAAAAAGCCGGCTGCTCCGCCACCAATAACTATAATATGTTTTGAATTCAAAATTGATTTGGATTGATTTAGATTTGGTCAATGGATTCAAATATATCGAAAGGACCGTGATCCAAAGTTTACGTTTTTCAGATTTGAGAAGGCGGGGATATTAAATCTACCATTTCAATTGTTATGTGTGTTACTATTTAATTGCTCTCATTTTATTTCCTTTTGCTTCGTGTGTGAGTTCTGCAAGTCCTAGTTTTTCCATTAATGGAGGAACATACATTCCAAATCGCCCGCGAAGCCCTTTCTTTAAGCCATACCATCCACCTACAGGATTTTTTTCTGAACGTCCCCAAGCTTCAACAGTACCTTCTTTTGCAGGTTTTTGTTCGTCTGCACTGCCTAATTCCATCCAGTCGCCATGTTTTTTAAGCATCGAGTGTAAGTCGGCAAGACAACGGTATTGATAATGTAAAACAGTTTTACCCACTGTACAAACTAAAATTTCTTTACCATCCTTTTCGTCTTTGTACATTGTGAAGGTGGAAGACAGTGGTGGTGTTTGAAGTGTCCATGGATTTTCCTTTGTTCCTTGTTCTTTTGCCATTACGATAAAAATTAATTGATCAAAATTACTTGCTTGCTCCGAGTTTCAAAACTATTTAATTGGTTTGCAATAGCAGTTTACAATTCACCTTCTTCATACAAACTCAACTTGTTTTTAAGAGTAATAATTTCATCCTGCATATCATTTACACGGTTTAGTAAATGTGTAATGGCTTCAATCCCCTCTATATTTATATCCAGGTCGTAATATAATCGTAAGATCTTTTCTAATTTTTGTAATTGATTTGCATCAATATAAGATGTTTCTTTAACAGTAGTGACTTCAACTAAGCCAAATTCCTGTAAAGAACTGATAAATGAAATTTCAATTTGGTGATTGATACAAAATTCTTCTGTCGATATTAAATTTCCTGTTTCCATTGGTTTAATTTTTTAAAATTAAGATTGTGACAATTCAGCAAATAACTCTTTTTGTTTGTCAGTTAAATTGGTTGGAATTTTAACTGCATAGGTTATAAATAAATCTCCAAATTGTCCTTCCTTTTTGTAAACAGGAAACCCTTTACCTTTTAACTTTACTTTGGTTCCATTTTGCGTTTCGGGTGGTACTTTCAACTTTACTTTTCCACTTAGTGTATCAATTGTAATTTCACCACCTAATACGGCTGTGAATAGATCTAAATCAACTGTTGTATATAAATTATCTCCTTCCCGTTTAAATTGGGTACTGTTGCTTATAGAAAATGAAATGAATAGATCACCAGCAGGACCACCATTAACACCAGGCCCACCATGCCCTCCAATTTTTATTGTTTGTCCGTTTTCAATTCCGGCAGGTATTGTGATCCGAATATTTTTTCCGTTAACTGATAACGTTTGCTGATGCGTTTGATAAGCATCGATCAAATTAAGTTGTACTTCCGCATTAAAATCCTGTCCCCTGTATTTAGCTTGTCTTCCTCCTCTACCTGATCCTCCAAACATAGAACCGAAAAAATCAGAAAAATCATCACCACCCTGTGAACCGCCAAATGATTGCTCTCTTCCCCTCTGCCCGGACGATTGTCTTTGAGATTGCTGCGCTTTTTCGTACTCATCACCATGCTTCCAGTCTTTCCCATATTTATCGTATTTCTTACGATTTTCAGGGTCGCTCAATACTTCATTCGCCTCATTAATTTGTTGAAATTGTTTGTTAGCTTCTTTGTTATTGGGATTTAGATCGGGATGGTATTTTCGGGCTAACTTACGGTACGCTTTTTTTATGTCCTCTACTGAAGCATCTTTTTTAAGTCCTAATATTTTGTAATAATCAACAAATTCCATAATTTTTAATTTTGTTTAAAAGTAGTAAAATATTAGATTACATTTCAGTGATTTTTGTCATGATAACGGCATGTTGTGATTACAATTTTTTGACCTTAAGCACCTGATTCAAATGTATCACTTGTCAATAATTATTTTGCTATTATACAATACATTACTATTTTGAATTACAATAAAGTACAATCCATTCGCCAAACCATCAGTTTTAATTTCTAAATTGTAATTCCCTAAAGCAGAATTTTTCACTATTTGTGAATATACAATTTGTCCGATACTATTTAATAATTCAACAAATACCTTTTCATTGTTCAATTGTAGGAATGAAACATTTATGACCGTTTTTACAGGATTTGGAGAAATTAACATTTCAGTTTGAAGTGTATTTTCCAATACTTCAGCAGATACAACTGCATAGCAGATAGATGTATCTGTACAGCCATTTTCTGTTACAATTACTGCGTAATTTCCGTTTGTTAGGGCAGTAAAGTATTGGTTAACTTCTCCTGTGATGATTGAATTTACATTATCACAATCAAGCCATTGGCAAGAACCTCCTGAAGTATTTGCAGTTAATATAGTTCCATTTGGGTTAACCATTATATCTACATTATTAATTGTGAGATCAATGATCAACAAACTATCGCAACCCTGCGAATTTGGAATGGTATCATAGTAAGTATTTGAACTTGTCCATGTGTAATTCCCACTTGGCGAAGTAAAACTATTGCAAGCTGTTTGGTTGATTGTTGGCCCTGTTGAAGCTGAATTAACAATTAAGTGAATAACGATCAAACTATCACAACCCAATGCATTTGGAATGGTATCATAATAAACATTTGAACTTGTCCAGGTGTAATTTCCACTTGGTGAAGTATAACTATTGCATACAGTTTGATACAACATTGAACCTGAATTATTGATCAGCAAATTAATTGTTATTATACTGTCGCAACCCGCTGAATTTGGAATGGTATCCATGTAAATGGCGGAGCTTGTCCACGTATGATTTCCACTTGGTGATGTATAACTATAACAAGTGCTTTCGTTTATTGCCGAATGAGTGCTGTTAACCAAAAGATTAATAGTTATTACGCTGTCGCAGCCTGCTGCATTTGGAATAGTATCCATATAGGTATTGGAGCTTGTCCATGTATAGTTTCCGCTTGGTGAAGTATAACTGTTACAAACTGTTTGGTTTATTGTTGAGCTTGTAGAAATAGTATTAATAGTAAGGTGGATGGTTATTATACTATCGCAGCCTGCAGTATTTGGAACTGTATCCATATAAGTACCTGCGGCTGTCCATGTATAGTTTCCACTTGGAGAAATATAACTGATACAAGCGGTATGGTTCATTGTTGAGCTTGTTGCAAGTGTATTAATAGTCAGGTGAATTGTTATCACACTATCACAATTTTTTGCATTTGGTATAGTATCCTTGTAGGTGTTGGAACTTGACCATATATGATTGCCGCTTGGTGAGGTGTAACTATTACAGGCTGTTCTACTTATAGTTGAACCGGAACTATTGGTAGTCAGGTTAATTGTTATTATACTGTCGCAGCTTTGAGCATTTGGAATAGTATCCAAATAAGTATTAGAACTTGTCCATATATATTTACCACTTGGTGAAGTGTAGCTGTCACAAACTGATACGTTAATTATTGAGCTTGAATTATTAATGGTCAGGTAAATGGCTATTACGCTATCACAACCGATAAAACTTGGGATAATATCATTATAAACGCCTGTGCTTGTCCATGTATAATTCCCGCTTGGAGAAGTATAGCTATTGCAAACTGCGGGGTATATTGTGGAACTGGAACTGTTTATTGTAAGGTGAATGGTTATTACACTATCGCAGCCTGTTGCATTAGGAATGGTATCCATATAAGTGCCGGTAATTTCCCAGATGTGAATTCCGCTGGGTGATGTATAGTTGCTACAAACTGTTTTATTGATCGTTGAACTTGATGGCTGGCAAGCTTCAAAAATATAGGACGATCCGGCACCATTGAGAGGGTTTCCACCTGTTAAATTTTCATCTTCGAGATAAGCACCTACAAAAGCATAGTCCGGGCTGATAGCAACAGAATAACCAAAATAATCGCTGTTTGCTCTATCGGAAGCAACTATTTTTTGTGTTTGGTTCCAATTTCCGTTTCCATTTCTTTTGTAGATATAAGCTGCTCCTGCAGAAGTAAAAATATTTCCACCTTGTACATCCGCTGATTCATGCTGAGCTCCAACGATCACATAGTTTCCACTGATATTTACCGATTGTCCAAAATAATTATTGGGATCTCTGTCAAAAGAGGTAATTTTTTTTGTTTGGATCCAGTTGTTATTTCCGTCCCTTTCAAAAATATAAGCTGAACCTGCATTACTGAGGGTGCTTCCACCGGTTTCATTTTCATCCTCCAAATATGCTCCTACAACGGCATAAGCCCCGCTGATGGATACCGACATTCCAAAACGATCGCCACTGGCTCTGTCGGAGGATACAATTTTTTGTGTTTGATTCCATACATTGTTCCCGTCTCTTTTAAAGATATATGCCGAACCTGCACTACTTAGTGTGTTTCCACCCACAGGATCCTCATCTTCCTGATAGGCTCCCACTATGGCGTAATCAGCACTTATCGATACCGAAGTTCCAAAAAAATCAGCACCAGCCCTATCAGCAGGTACAATTTTTTGCGTTTGATTCCAGTTACCGTTTCCATCCCGCTCAAACATATAGGCTGATCCAGCGCCATTAAGCGTGTTTCCACCTACAGCATCCTCAGAATCAATGGGAGAGCCTATAATAGCATGGTCAGCACTTATGGATACAGAATAGCCGAAATGATCAGTAGCCCCGGTATCGGAAGCAACAATTTTTTTCACTTCAGTCCAGATTCCATTCCCATCCCTTTCAAAAATATAGGCAGCACCTGCATGAGAAAATGAGTTTGTACCAATTGCATTTTTTTCATAAGCACCCACAATTGCCCTGTTCCCGTTTATAGATACGGCACCACCGAAATAATCATTTGCTGTTCTATCAGAAGGGACAATTTTTTGTGTTTGAATCCAATCTCCATTATTGTTTTTTTCAAAAATATATGCCGATCCAGCATATACAAGCGAATTCATACCTGCGGGATCTTCAGCTTCGTATTGAGCACCCACAATGGCATAGCTGCCACTAACAGATACGGCAATACCAAAAACATCTCCACTAGCCCTGTCGGAGGCTATGATCTTTTGCATTTGATTATAAACCTGGGAAAAAGAAGAAATAGAGAAACTTATTATCAAAAGAATAACCGAAGTAAGATTTCTCATGCAATAGCTTATATAGACCAAATTTATGAAAAAAAAAGGACTTTATCAATGGTAAACGTTACCGATTTTTACCAAAAAGACTTAGATGTTTTGATATTATTTACCAAGAAGAATAGTATTTGAATTAATTGCTCTGATTCTTATTGTTTCTAGAAGGGAATTAACAATGACATAATGAATTTTTAATTTTATGAAGTTATGTATTTTAATAGTTCGTTAGTTTTTTCCTAATTTGGGCTAAAGCCCATTTAATTCAGGGTTTTATAATTGCCACGACCTTAAGGTCGTGGCTACTAAAACTCAACGATGACAAGGCTTTAGCCGAAATTGAGAAAAAAAATACCGAACCATTATATTTAAGAAGAATCCTTAACTAATTTTCTGATAAGGATCAGTGGAATTATTTTTTCTCTTTATAATGATATTCAGCCAGCAGTAATTCAATATCTTTCATTAACTGATTCATCTGGGTTGAATCTATCCCATCATAATACCCACGTATACGTTTATCTTTATCTATTAAGGCAAAATTTTGCGTATGAATAAAATCATCAGGTCCACCATCGCCTTGTTCTGCATCCAATAAATAACTTTGTCTCGCAATACCATAAAGGTCTTTTTTATCACCCGTAACAAACATCCACTGTTTAGTATCCGCATTGTGCTTTATTGCATATCTTTTTAACTGCCCGACAGTATCAATTTCAGGATCAACAGTATGCGATAAAAACTTCACTTCCTTATTCCCCTTGAATTTTTCAGCAACACGTTCCATTTGTGTACTCATAACAGGGCAAATAGTATGGCAGGTAGTGAAGAAAAAATCAGTTACATAAACACTCCCATCAAAATCCTTTTCCGTAACTGTTTGACCATCCTGATCTGTAAAACTAAAATCCTGAATTGTATGAAAAGTAGTATCCGTTTTCCCATTTTTTGATTCATAGTTTTTCTCTCCATAAATAGGGAGATATCTGATAGGTTTATTATTGTCGTAAACAAAAAATGCATACACAAAAACTCCTGCGGCAACAAGCAGTAAGAAAAGATTGATATATTTTATTTTCATGATCTATATTGTTTGTAAAAAAGGAACGCTGATGACGCTGATTTTTTTATGATTAAAAATGATTTTTATTTTTTAAAAATGTTGCGTTTAACGGCTTCACTTGTTTTTGCCATCGCACAGTCTTCGACAAGCTCTGACTGACCATCGCGCGATGTCACACTGAGCTTGTCGAAGTGTGTGGGAAGCCTTATTAACCTTATTAACTCTTGACTTAATGACATTTTCTTAGTGGTTAATCAAACTATTTTCAATTTCAGTTTTCAAAAATTCGTAATTCAATTTTTTTTCAAAAAAATGATTTAGCTTTTTTTGATTGTTAATTACCAATGTGGCGGGAATTGCGCCAGTCCATTCATCAGATACTTTTGGAATAAAATAATTTGCATTAAGTTCATCCAACAATACTACTTCTGATCTTATTTTTTTTGCCAACATAAAAGGCATTAATTTTATTTTTAGATCTTCCTTAAAATCCAAACTCACCAATATCACTTTTACTTTTTTATTGATATAAGTGGTGTTAATACTATCAAAATCGGGCAATTCTTTAACGCATGGGACGCACCATGTAGCCCAGAAGTTAACAATATAAGTAGTGTCGGAATTATTTCGGATACGTTTTTCCAGATCAGTGATTTTTATTACACTTACATTTTGCGAGTAAATTGTAATATGGAAAAGTAAGGTAATAGAAATGATCAAAAAATGTTTCATTATTATACTTTCCGTTTTATAATATAACCGTTTTCTACTTTTTCAAAACCAACTTTTGGATAATATTCCATAGCGGATGTTGTGGAAAGTAAAAGTAGCATTGTCTGCTCACCAATAGCTTGTTGAGTAATATCAATTAACGTTTTTCCGATCCCAAATTTTTGATATTCTTTTTTTACAGCCAGATCAGAAAGATAGCAGCAATAGCTATAATCAGTAACAGATCGGGAAATACCAATTAACTCCATCCCCTTCCATGCAGTAACTATCAGGTTGGAGTTATCAAGCATTGTTTGTATCCGCTTTACATCATCAGTAGGGCGATTGATACCGGAGCTTTTAAACACTTCGATCACCGCCTCTGCGGCTACCTTTTCATTTGTCCTGAATTGAATTTCCATAAGATTATTATTTAATTGTTACAGATAAAGCTATGAATAATGAATCTGTACGAATTTACGAAACAGGTGTATAACTAACAACTATTAACTCAATAACCATAAAAAAATTGCTATTTTCGTTCCCATCAAAATTATACAAATAAAACAATATGAAGATTTATTTATTATCAGTTTTTTCATTACTCCTGGTTAATAACCTGAGTGCACAAAAAAAAGAGATCACATTAGAAGATATCTGGAAAAACGGTACGTTCCAAAGCAATAGCGTACTTGGATTAGTTTCAATGAACGATGGAATTCACTATTCCACGATCAAAAATGATACAATTTTCCGTTTTAGTTATGAAAAAGTAACAGCTCCTGAAATAATTGTAAGTAAAAGCCAATTACTGATCAATGGATCAGCCATTAATATTAACAAATATCAATTCAGCGCGGATGAAAACAAAATCCTGATCGCTTCCGAAAAAGAACAAATTTACCGCCATTCTACCCGTGAAAATTATTATGTTTACGATCGTACAACAAAAATGCTAAGCCCTGTTACCAAAGGCGAAAAACAAATGCATGCCAGCTTTTCACCTGATGGAAGTAAAGTAGGATTTGTACGTGGCAATAATATATTTATTAAAGATCTGACTTCCGGTAAAGAAACACAAGTTACAACCGATGGCAAGCAAAACAATATCATAAATGGTGCTACTGACTGGGTGCATGAAGAAGAGTTCGCTTTTTCAGTAGCTTATTTCTGGAGCCCCGACAGTAAAAAAATTGCTTATTACAAATTTGATGAAAGTAAAGTAAAAGAATTTTCATTTGATGAATTTAACAACAAGCTATACCCCACTCAATATCGCTTTAAATATCCGAAAGCAGGAGAAGATAATTCGATTGTAACTATTCATGTTTATGACCTGGCAAGTACTTCGGAAAAGCTGATGGATATTGGTAAAGAAACCGACCAATATATTCCACGTGTTAAATGGACCATGGATGCAAATACACTTTCCATTGTTAGGATGAACCGCCATCAAAATAAATTAGACCTGATGTTTGCCAATGCTACTACAGGTGAAACAAAAATCATTTACTCTGAAACCACCGATACGTATATTGATATTCATCCAGGTGAAGGAGATTATGTTTATTTCACTAATGATAAAAAGAATTTTATTATCATGAATGAAAAGGATGGTTTTAATCATTTATACTTATATGATATAAGTGGAAAGCTGGTAAATCAGATCACTAAAGGCAACTGGGATGTGGTAAATTTTAAAGGTATTGACGAAAAAACAAAAAATATTTTTTATACTGCGTCTGAAACAACAGCTACTGAAAAAGATATCTATTCAATTCAAATGGATGGAAGCGGAAAGAAAAAAATCTCAATTGAAAAAGGAACACATGCACCTGAGTTCAGTAAAGGAATGAAAAATTATATCAATACATTCTCTTCTGCAAATTCTCCAAGTTCCATCGCTATTTATAATGCAAATGGCAAACAGATTCGAATACTTGAAAATAATGAAGCATTAACAAAAAAAATGCAAGAAATTAATTTGAGTAAAAAAGAATTGTTCATGTTCAAAACCACGGAGGGCATTGAATTAAATGCCTGGATGATAAAACCACAAAATTTTGATCCTTCAAAAAAATATCCCGTATTCCTTACTTTTTATGGTGGACCGGGGCGTAATATGGTAAATAATAGTTTTGACGCTGGTGGTTATTTCTGGCACCAAATGCTTGCCCAAAAAGAGTATATTGTAATGTGTGTGGACAATAGAGGAACAGCATACAGAGGGATAGCATTTAAAAAATGTACGTATAAACAATTAGGGAAATTGGAAGTAGCTGATCAAATAGAAACAGCCAAATATTTAGGAACCTTGCCTTATGTTGATAAAACCCGAATTGGTACGTTTGGCTGGAGTTACGGAGGGTATTTAAGTTCATTATGTATCACAAAGGGTGCCGATTACTTCAAAACTGCTATTGCTGTTGCTCCTGTTACCAATTGGCGTTATTACGACAATATTTATACAGAACGTTTTATGAGCCTTCCACAGGAAAATGCCAATGGGTATGATGATAACTCACCTATCAATCATGTTAATAAATTAAAAGGGAAATACCTGTTGATCCATGGCAGTGGCGATGATAATGTTCATTATCAAAATACAATGGAAATGGTAACAGCATTGGTAAATGCAAATAAACAGTTTGATCTGTTCATATATCCTGATAAAAACCATGGAATTTCAGGAGGCAATACACGATTGCATCTATTTACAAAAATGACGAATTTTATTTTGGATAATCTATAGAACGGATAACGAATAAAAAAACGAATTTACGAATCTGTGTGTTAAAACAGCAAACACTGATTCGTAAATTCGTAAAGATTCGCTATCCGTATTTTAAAACACATACTTCTCTAAAAACTGTCTGCTGGGCATTACCTCGATTTCAGAAAAATAAAAATCATTCTGATCCTCGGTGATTATATACTTGCATCCACTGTCGATAGCTGAATAATATTGTAAGCCATCTTCAAAGTCATGGATTTTTTTATTTTTTTCCACTTCAAACACCATTTTTTCGCTGATAGTAGTAAATCGAAGCTTTTCTATAAGTATTTTAATTTTACGCCTTGCTTCAGCCTTACCATTTTTCTTTTCTGAAAAATAAAAAGCCATGGCCAAACAGAGTGGTGAAGTGTAGAGATGAAATTTTGAATTATCGGTTAAACTTAATACCCTCGCACTATAGGTAAATAATGGGTATTCTTTATTAAGTACTGAAATAAGAATATTTGCATCAAGAAATACTTTCATTTTTTGCGGTTCATGTATTCCGTTTTTAATTTTGAGCGTTTCTTGGGCTTTATATGGTATTCTGCGGGGCCTTCTGCAACAGCATTCACCCAATCAGAAATAGGTAGATCTTCTAAGGATGAATAGTTATTGGTGGTGATTTTATCCAACAAAAATTCCATAAGGCGCGACAGGCTGATATTGTTGCTTTCCGCGTATTGCTTAGCACGTTCAATTACTTTTTTATCAAATGATAAAGTGATCTTCGCATCCATAATACAAATTTATACGACAAAGTTAATAAACCTATACGTATAAAACAAATAAAAAATGCCTGAATTTTTCAGTTTTTTAAACTCTGGCTTGGAAATATCCTTAATTTTCAAATTCATAATTTTTCATTACATTCGCACGCTTCAATAAATTTTTAAACCATACAAATTTTAAACTATGTCAACAGAAACAGCTAAAAAAAGTCACCCAAAAGGATTATGGGTTTTATTTGGAACAGAAATGTGGGAAAGATTCAACTTTTATGGGATGAGGGCAATTTTAACTCTGTTTATGATTAATGCATTAACAATGAAAGAAGCCGATGCTACTTTGATTTATGGTGGATTTCTTGGGCTTTGTTATTTAACACCCATGTTGGGAGGTTTTATTTCTGATCGTTTTTTCGGCAACAGAAATTGTATTCTCCTTGGAGGATTAATGATGGCAATTGGCCAATTTCTCCTATTTGCAAGCGCAAGTGTATTTTCTACAAATTTAAGTTTTGCTCAAACATTAATGTGGAGTGCATTGGGCATTATTATTTTTGGAAACGGTTTTTTTAAACCCAACATTTCAAGTATGGTAGGCAGCTTGTATCCAAAGCAAGAAAAAAATAAATTGGATACCGCTTTTACAATATTTTATATGGGAATTAATTTAGGAGCATTTTTAGGACAAACAATCTGTCCTTTAATTGGTGATGTAAAAGATGCTGGTGGAGTTAGAGATGTTCATGCTTTTAAATGGGGCTTTTTAGCGGCATCAATAGCAATGCTTTTAGGAACTGCAGTTTTTTATTTCTTGAAAAACAAATATGTTGTAACTCCGGATGGTAAACCATTAGGAGGGCTGCCCTCACAAAATGATGATTCTCATTACGAGGAAGGAGAATCTCAAAAAGCGGTTTTTACTCCAAAGGCTTTAATAATTGCGGTTATTTCATTTATTGTATTTTTTATAATATTTAGATATTTGCTAGCAGGTACAAATCCAATAAAAACTATTATCTATCCAATTATTTATTCCAGTGGTATAACATTGGCAGGACTAATTATTTCTGACAAATCATTAACTAAAATTGAAAGCCAACGGATTTGGGTTATCTATATCGTTTCATTTTTTATCATCTTCTTTTGGGCTGCTTTTGAGCAAGCTGGAAGTTCATTAACTTTTATTGCGGATCATCAAACTGATAGAACATTTCTTTTTGGATGGCAAATGCCAGCATCAATGATCCAGGTATTTAATGGAGTTTTTGTTTTTGCTTTTGCGTTTCCATTCAGTATTCTTTGGGATAAACTAAGGGCTGCTGGCAAAGAACCTATTTCACCTGTTAAACAATCAATGGGATTAGCGCTGATTGCATTAAGTTATTTAATTATTGCATACAATGTAAAGGATCTGGGAAATACTGGTTTGCTTAGCATTAAATGGCTGATACTTTTGTATTTGATTCAAACATTTGCAGAACTTTGTTTATCTCCGATTGGCTTATCATTAGTAGGCAAATTAGCACCAAGACGTTTTGCTTCTTTATTGTTTGGCGTTTTCTTTATTGCCAATGCAGCCGGCTATGCTTTATCCGGTTCTTTAGGAGCTATTTTACCTGCAACTGGAGATAAATTTGAAGCTGCTGAAAAATTAGGAATAGATTTACAAGGTGTTTTAGATAAAACAATTATACCAACAGCTGAGCAAGCACAGGCCCTTGTTACTGCTCAAATTAGCGATCATTACCCGGTTTTTGTCGGACTAACTATTCATAATTTATATGAATTTTTTATGGTTTTTGTTGTACTTACAGGTATTGCTGCTATCATTTTATTTTCATTAAAACCAGTCTTAAAGCGAATGATGCACGGTGTGAATTAAATCCAATACAAATTTATAATACAAACCGTTAGTGATCAAACTAACGGTTTGCTTTTTTAATACCAAACTATCTTTATGGAAGCAATTCAGACTATAGAAGAAATACAATCTTTCAAAGGCAAATATCCAAAGCAACTTTGGTATTTATTTTTTAGCGAAATGTGGGAACGATTCAGTTTTTATGGCATGCGAGGGATGCTGGTTGTATTCATGGTGCAACAGCTAAAAATGAATGAAACTGAAGCGAATCTTCAATATGGTGCAACCCAAGCGTTTGTATATGCTTTTACTTTTATTGGAGGAATATTTGCAGATAAAATTCTTGGTTATAGAAAATCTTTATTTTGGGGTGGACTGCTTATGATTGTAGGTAGTATAACTTTATCCATAGACCCGAAACAATTTTTCTTTCTTGGAATAAGTTTAATAATTATTGGAACTGCATTTTTTAAACCTAATATTTCAGCAATGGTAGGGAAATTGTATGCTAATGACGATAATCGCAGAGATGCAGGATTCTCCTTGTTTTATGCCGGGGTAAACCTGGGTGCATTAATTGGAGGATATATTTGCATTGCGGTTGCAAACGGTAATTTATTTGCATCATTAGTTCCGGAGCATTTGCGCTGGAACCTCGCTTTTGGGTTTGCTGCCATTGTTATGGTTATAAGCCTGCTTACTTTTACTCAAACACAAAAAAGCCTTGGTTCAATTGGACTTTCTCCGTTACAGGCTATGCAGCCTAACAAAAAAAGAATCATTGAAATAATTACTTACGTAGGTTCACTGGCATTTATTCCCTTGATAATGATCCTCGTTTCAAAAACAGCATATACAGATATGTTCATGTATATTATTGGACCTGCATCTTTGATTTATTTGTTTTATGAAATGCGGAATTTTTCAGTAGCAGCGAATAAAAAATTAGTTGCAGCATTAATATTTATGTTGTTTTCTATTGTTTTTTGGGCATTTTTTGAGCAAAGCGGTGGTTCGTTAAGTTTATTTGCAACAAACAATTTGTCAGATACTCTTCTTGGAACAAAAGTAGATCCTAACGGTGTAAATAATTCTGCTAATTCATTATTTGTTATAGCTTTTGCAGCACTAATTGGTATGTTATGGATATGGATGAGCAAAAAGAAAATTGAACCAAATACATTAGTAAAATTCGGCTTAGGATTTTTGTTTCTGGCCGGTGGGTTTTATATTTTTTATTACACTAAATTTTTTGCCGATGAGAGTGGACATACTTCCCTGGATTTATTCACTTTTGGTTGGTTCATCATTACTTTTGGTGAATTGTGTTTATCTCCTATTGGAATGTCGGTTATGACTAAACTCTCACCAGAAAAAACACAAGGAGTAATAATTGGGATGTGGTTTCTGGCTAGTGCTTATGGACAATATTTTGCCGGTCTTCTTGGAGCCAACATTTCTGAAGCATCTGAAAATGCAAGTAATTTGGATAAACTAACAGTATATGCTGACGGATACAAACAGCTGGCAATTTACGCGCTGATAGCGGGAGTGATTATAATTGCAATTTCTCCTTTGGTAAAAAAACTGATGCAAGGTGTAAAATAATATTTTGTCAAAAAAATAATTGTTAAATAGTTCATTTATCGTTTATTCAATATTAATTACAAATGAAAAAACTATTACTGATCATCCTCTTTTCCTTACGGATAATATTTGATAAGTCCGCTATCAATGCCCAAGCTCCCGCAGATGAATTGACTGGCCCCGTTAAATGGTACACCTTTGGAGAAGCTGTTGAATTGCAAAAGAAAAATCCTAAACCAATAATGGTAGATGTTTATACTACTTGGTGCGGTCCTTGTAAAATGATGTCGGCAAATACATTTGGTAACCTTATTATTGCCAAATACTTAAATGAACATTTTTACCCCGTTAAATTTAATGCAGAAACCCGCGATTCTGTTGCATTCAACGGTATTGTTTTTAAAAATAATAATCCTCCCGAAACAAAACGTCCGGTTCATGATTTTGCGATATCTATTTTAGATGGCAAGCTTTCTTACCCTTCCGTAGTATTTTTAGATGCAGATATAAAACGGATACATACGGTAGTGGGCTACTACCAAGCCGTTCAATTTGAACCGATGCTTAAGTTTTTTGCAACCGGTATGTACAAAAACACCAAGTATGAAGATTTTCAAAAAACCTTTGTAGGTGAGGTGAAATAAAACGATGTTCTGATTGCTAATGTGCCAATGTGCTGATTATCAAAATTGATTTATTTAATTAACAATTTAACAAAATGAAACAAAAATTAAAATTAACTTTCACAAAGAGTAATGAAAATAATAATCTGTGTAATCTTTTTTTTAATCTGTGCCATCATTTTCAGATGAAAAAAATTCTTATTCTATTAGTAAGCGCAATACTTTTTTATTCATGTAGTAATGACAAAAACGGTAATTCCAACAATGCAAATAAAGCGCTACAAGATAGTGTTCAAAGCTTTTTGGATGACTACAACAAAAAATATCAGGAACTGAATGTTGTTGCGAATGAAACTTCGTGGCTGACTCAAACACGCATTATAGAAGGTGATTCAACCAATTCAGTTGCTAATAATAAAGCACAGGAGGCATTAGCTGAATTCACCGGAAGTACATCCATTATTAATGCATCAAATAAATATCTTGCTCAACAGGATAAATTGAATGAACTGCAGGTAAAACAATTAAAAAGCATTTTATATAAAGCCGCCAATAACCCTGAAACTCTTAAGGATGTCGTAATAGCACGTATCAAAGCGGAAACAAAACAAACCGAAAATTTATTTGGTTTTAATTTTAAGATTGCTGGAAAAACGGTTTCCACAAATGATATAGATGGAATTTTAAGCTCTGAAAAGAACCTTGCAAAACGTCAGGAAGCTTGGGAAGCAAGTAAAGAAGTAGGGAAAGGTTTAAAAGAGGGTTTATTGAATTTGCGTGACCTGCGTAACAAAACAGTTCAGGGCTTAGGATACAAAGATTATTTCGAATACCAGGTTTCAGATTATGGTATGACTAATCAGGAAATGATAGACATGTTGCAAAAATTCAATAAAGAATTATATCCTCTTTATCGCGAATTACACACGTATGCAAGATATGAATTTGCAAAAAAATACAATGTAAAAGATGTCCCTGATCTGATTCCTGCTCATTGGTTGCCTAACCGTTGGGGACAGGACTGGGGAAGCCTTGTTGACGTTAAAGGAATTAATTTAGACAGTGCTTTAAAAACAAAAGATGCGGAATGGATCGTGAAACAAGGAGAACGTTTTTATGTTAGTCTTGGCTTCCCCGAATTACCAAAAACATTTTGGGAGAAATCAGATCTATACCCCGCTCCTGCCGATGCAAAATATAAAAAAAACAACCACGCTTCGGCATGGCACATGGATTATGATAAAGATGTTCGTTCACTAATGAGTGTAATACCTAATAGCGAGTGGTATGAAACATCACACCACGAATTAGGGCATATCTATTATTATTTATCGTATAGTAATCCTGAAGTGCCGGTTTTATTACGTGAAGGTGCTAACCGCGCTTACCATGAAGCATTGGGAAGTATGATGGGTATGGCCGCCATGCAAAAACCATTTATGGAAAACTTAGATCTTATTCCTAAAAATGCAAAATCGGATGAGATGCAAACTTTATTGAAAGAAGCGTTGAACTACGTGGTATTCATTCCTTTCAGCACAGGAACCATGAGTATGTTTGAACATGATTTTTATGCAAACAACCTACCTGCCGATCAACTGAACAAACGCTGGTGGGAACTGGCAAAACAATATCAAGGCATTGCCCCTCCAACAGTCCGTGGTGAAGAGTATTGCGATGCAGCTACCAAAACACATATTAATGACGACCCTGCACAATATTATGACTATGCCTTATCCTATATTTTATTGTTCCAGGTGCACGACCATATTGCAAAAAACATTTTGCATCAGGATCCACATGCTACTAATTATTATGGAAATAAAGAAGTTGGAAAATTTATTGCTGATATAATGACACCCGGTGCAAGTAAAGACTGGAGAGAAGTATTGAAAGAAAAAACAGGAAGCGAATTAAGTGCAAAAGCAATGCTTGATTATTTTAGCCCTTTAATGGATTACTTGAAAAAAGAGAATGCCGGAAGAAAATATTCTTTACCGGAATTGAATTAATAGTTTGGAAATTGATTAAATTAGGAAATACACCTAGTCGATAGCGCATACCGACCAAAAACAACAAATAAGCACTACTGAGTTGCGTTTAGGGAAATGTTGGGCGCAAATTTATTTAAAGACTCGAAATCGGTGGACTTCGACTTTTTAAGCAAAAAAAAAATTAACGACCGTTATTTATTTTACGAACTTTATGTTACGACCATTGTTAAAAGTACTTATAGACCATTACGCTTAGACTTTAAAATAAATACTAATCTTTAATTAAATTAACCTAAACAAAAAAACATGAAAACAAAAAAACTATACATGGCGCTGATTGCTTTTGCCGCGTTAAGCTTTCAACTTTCAATTCAGAAGGTGAAAGCACAGGTATGTTTTACCCCTGCTACTAACTTTGCAGTTGGCGGTGATGCTTTCTCAATCATCAGTGCTGACTTTAACGGAGATGGGAAAGCCGATTTGGCAACAGCTAACTATTCTTCAAACAATGTATCGGTATGGTTGGGCAATGGATTAGGTAGCTTTGGCTCTGCTACTAACTTTGCAGGTAGCGGTTACGCTTTCTCAATCATCAGTGCTGACTTTAACGGAGATGGGAAAGCCGATTTGGCAACAGCTAACTATTCTTCAAACAATGTATCGGTATGGTTGGGCAATGGATTAGGTAGCTTTGGCTCTGCTACTAACTTTGCAG
>JAZJZM010000013.1:150259-391217 GCA_040389865.1 Bacteroidota bacterium
GGTATTGTTGGGCAATGGATTAGGTAGCTTTGGCTCTGCTACTAACTTTGCAGTTGGCGGTACTGCTACATCAATAACCAGTGCTGACTTTAACGGAGATGGGACAGCCGATTTGGCAACAACTAACCTTTCTCTAAACGATGTATCGGTATTGTTGGGCAATGGATTAGGTAGCTTTGGCTCTGCTACTAACTTTGCAGTTAGCAGTTCTCCTCGATCAATCATTAGTGCAGACTTTAACGGAGATGGGAAAGCCGATTTGGCAACAGCTAATACTTCTTCAAATGTATCGGTATTGTTAAATAATAATCCACCCATCGTTACTGCTAACGCAAGTGCAGACTCAGTTTGCCCAGGAACATCGATAACTCTTAATGGAGGGGGTGCTGATTATTATACGTGGACAGGAGAAGCTACCAATGGAGTAGCATTTGCAGCCCCTGCAGCCACTACCACCTATACGGTAACAGGAACAACCGCAGGATGTTCTACAACAGCAACAAAAACTATTACAGTAAATCCATTGCCTACCGCCACTTTCACAACATTAAATGAAAGTTCCAGTTTATATTGTGACGGTTCAATAAAAGCTAATTTAGTCGGAGGTACGGGTACTATTCAACCACAATGGCTTGATTCTATTTCAACTGTTTTAGCTTCAATTGATTCTATTGGTGGGCTTTGTAACGGTACTTATGCTTTACATTTAACAGATGCCAATAGTTGCACCAACACTTATACGCAAACTATTCAAGCTGGGCCAATTCCGCCAACTCCTCCCATTTGTTTGGTAACAGTAGATTCTACCCTAACTCATAATTTATTAGTATGGGAAAAAACAAACATAAATATGACCCCGATCGATAGCTTTATTGTTTATCGTGAAATAACCACCAACAATTACCAGCGAATCGCTTCGGTTGTTCATGATTCTCTGAGCATCTTTAATGACTTAGCCGCTAATCCTGCCAATACAGGATACCGTTATAAATTAAAAAGTAAAAATGCTCACGGAGTGTTGTCGCTTTTTAGTAACTACCATAATACTATTTACCTCACCAACACTGGCGGTAACTTCAGTTGGACACCTTATCAAATAGAAAACAACACTACTCCAGTGTCCACTTATAATGTTTATAGAGATGATAATTCAACAGGAAACTTCATACTCATTGGTTTTACAACTGGCAACCAATTTGGATATACGGATATACAATATTCTTCTTTTCCAAATGCCAGTTATTATGTTGAAGCAGTAATGGCAGGCGGAGTTTGTTCCCCAACGCGCGCTGATTACGCAACCTCCCGCTCTAATGTAAAACACTTTGGAACGGCTGGAGTTCAACAACTTAAGTACAATTCAACAATAGAAATTTATCCAAACCCATCGACTAATGTGTTAAACATAACAGGTATTGTAGAAAAAACTATAATACGAATGTATGATGTGGTTGGTAAATTGGTAATTGAAAAAGAAGTGGAGAGCAATACCACAATAAACACAAACCTTCTGACAGAAGGTGTTTACACACTTTTAACGGAGAATAAAATGGGGAAAACATTTAATAAAGTGGTTGTAACTCGTTAATCTTTGTTTTGCGAACTCCTTGTTACGAACTTTTACGACTGGAGGGTTTTTACGAACGGTGTTTTACGACTGCTGGTTCCAAGGATTTTTAAACAGGTACTTGGACTTTTCTCGAATTTGTAATTCGACTGAAAAGAAAATATGCGCCCAACATAAAATATGCTATACCTTAGCCGACACGCTCAAAAAGCCAAACGCACGGCATCGCATATTTGACCGTTATGGACAACTTCTTTCTTTAAAAATTAATTCTCTTTTTTATTTTCCTTTTCCATCTTGTCAACACGTTGAACGAGGGAATCAAGGTTACGAAAATGGATGTATGCCTTTCTATATTTTCCGGCTTCAAATGCCGGAGAGCCCATAAGTATTTCGCCCTTTTTAGTAATACTTTTTGATATACCTGATTGCGCGGTGATCATGGTGTTATCAGCAATATTCACATGCCCTACTATTCCAACTTGTCCGCTGAACATGCAATTTTTACCAATTTTTGAAGAGCCCGCAATCACCCCTTGAGCAGCGATATACGTGTTTTCACCAACTTCAACATTGTGTGCAATATGGATTAGGTTATCAAACTTTACACCTTTGCGAAGAATGGTTGAACCCAAGGTCGCTCTGTCAATAGCACAATTAGCGCCTATCTCCACATTATCTTCAATTATTACATTTCCAATTTGAGGGATTTTCTGATTATCATTTTGAGGATTAAATCTGAATCCATCACTTCCAATCACAGTTCCCGAATGGATAATGCAGTCTTTACCTATTTCCGTTTCAGAGTATATTTTAACACCTGCAAATAAGGTTGTATTATCACCAATAACCACGTTATCGCCAATATAAACCTGGGGATATATTTTTACGTTATTTCCTATCTTTGAATTTTCACCAATCACAGCAAACTCTCCGGCATAAATATTACTTCCAATTTTTGCGCTTTCCGAAATAAAAGCATATTTTGAAATGCCGGATTTATTAAGCTTCACCTGGTTATACATCTCCAACAACTTAGCGAAAGCCGTTTCAGCGCTATCCACTCTCACAAGTGTTGCAGAAACAGGCGCAGTTAAAACCAGATCTTTATTAACTATCACTAAAGAAGCTTTTGTTGAATAAATATATTGAGTGTATTTTGGATTAGCCAAAAACGAGATTGCGCCCTCCACACCTTCTTCTATCTTTGCTAATTTAGTAATCTTAACAGTCGAATCTCCTTCAATTTGGCCGTTTAAAAGACCAGCTATTTGTTGGGCAGTAAATTCCATTTGTTTTTTAGTTTAAAGTTTAAGAGTTACAAAGTTAGAAAGTTTCAGGTTGGGTGCAATACACAGAACTTTAAACTAAATAACTTTTCAACTTTAAACTATTTAATCTTCCTCTAATCCCATCGAAACAGCATATCCACGCCATTTTGTGATTACCGATTGCATATCCTCAGGTAATTCAGAATCGAAGTGAATATAGTTACTGGTTGTTGGGTGAGTGAATCCTAATGATTTTGCATGTAATGCATGACGAGGCAATAAGGTAAAACAATTTTCAACAAATTGTCTGTACTTAGCAAATGTAGTTCCCTTTAATATTCTGTCGCCACCATACAATTGATCATTAAACAATGAATGTCCGATGTGCTGCATGTGCACGCGTATCTGATGAGTACGACCTGTTTCCAGTTTACATTCAAGTAACGTAACATAACCGAAACGTTCCAACACTCTATAATGTGTTACAGCATGTTTACCCGTTTCATCATCATCATCCAACACATCCATTTTTTTTCTGTCTTTATGATGACGCCCGATATTACCTGTTACAGTTCCGGAATCTTCTTTAAAATCGCCCCATACAAGAGCATGGTATATCCTATCTAAATTGCGATCAAAAAAATCTTTTGCCAATCTTACCATTGCAATTTCACTTTTTGCAACCACCATGATACCGCTTGTATTTTTATCCAAGCGATGAACAAGGCCCGGTCGTAGGCTGGGAGTAGTACGTTGAACCACATCCCCATTCTCATCTTTCTTTTCTCCAGCCTTATTAACCGGAAGATTTTGAAAGTGATACACCAAAGCATTCACCAACGTCCCGCTATAATTGCCATACCCCGGATGAACAACCATTCCTGGATTTTTATTGATCATGATCAGATCATTATCTTCATAAACCACGTTGATAGGAATGTTTTGAGAGATCAGTTCGACTTCACGCGGTGGATGGGCTAATACAACGGTGATCAGATCAAATGGTTTTACTTTGTAATTTGATTTAACAGGTTTTCCATTAACTAAAATGCTTCCGTTTTCAGCGGATTGCTGTATTTTGGAACGTGTCGCATTTTGGGTGCGATTCATCAAAAACTTATCGATCCTCAATAAATGTTGTCCTTTTTCTACTTCTATCCGATAGTGCTCAAACAACTCCTGGTCATCATCTTGATCTTCGGCAATATCAAATTCTTCTTCTTTCATTTTTGATTTAGAGATTTAGAGAGTTTGAGATCTAGAGAATTGGACAATTTACTGATTTACTAAAATCAACGCATTCTCCAATTCACTAATTCACTAATTCTCCATTTTTTTTAATTAGCTTTAATAAATTTATTTGTTGAAACCTGCACTCCATCAACAATACGAATAAAATATACACCTTCAGCAAGACTTGAAATATCAATATATTCAGCGCTATCGGATTTGTTTTCCAATACAGCTCTTCCATAGAGATCAATTATAGAATACGTAATTTTTTCGGAACCATTATCTGAATTCAAATTAATATAAAGCTTATCATTTGCCGGATTTGGATATACCGAAATCGTATTTTTATTTTTTGAATCAGGCGAATCTATGCCTGCATAATAATCCGCAATGCCAAACACAGGGTGCATCATCAGCGAACCTGCAAATGGCGAATTATTCCAGGAGCCTGTTACATTATAAAATATCTTATCCTGTGTATTGGTGTTTTTATCAACCCCTATATTTAAAAATTGTGTGGTTTTTTGTGTAAATCCAATATAAAAAGTACTTGCATTTAAATATAAAGGTGGGTATAAATAATAATGAATAAACTGATCTTGTCCTGCTTGAGCATACATTGGCCTCATCACGGTATCACTTGTGTAGATGGCTGTTCCGGGAGATCCACCATTATCATTCCAAACATTTAAAGAAAAAGCATATAAATTTGCATTCGTTAAAAGAGGATTAAAATAGATATCAATACATCGTAACGTATCAGCTATGGTGGACGTAAATTTTTCAGCCATCTGAGCATTTAAAGTACTCAAACCAAAAGCTGTTTCCGCACTTCCGTCATCATAAGCGTATGAATTTAAAAACTCCTGGGTGTGACGGATCGTATCATTTTTTTTATGCTTATCAGGATTGGTAGATAAGATACATTCAATGGTATAATTAGTAGTGTCTGTTAATGGAGGAATTGTAAAATTTAACACTGGTGCAACAAAAGCTGGATTGCCAAAATAGCCAGGAAAAGGATCAATATTATCATTCCCTCCCGAATAGGTTGTATTTACCTGTATTCCGGTAGCATCATAAATTTTATATACGAAACTGCCATTTTTTGCAATTGAATAATTATTACGAATGGTATTGCTATAAGTGGTTTTCATAAATGTGGAATTATAATGTTTCCAAGGCATTGCGGAATACGTGCTGAGCAAAGACGGTGTATTATAAACAAAAGCTACATCTTCAAAAATTGTATCCGCCTTTGTTCTGAATTTATTCAAATACACATAATCAATATTCCAATGATCGAGATTTCCGCTTACTGTTGCATAATTTCTAAAGCGAAATTGAAAACCTTTTTTTAAATACTGAATATTTTTTATGGGCACCATCACTAATTTCCAGCTGCTATCAGTTGCGCTAAGAGAACTGCCCTTTACAGCCCAAATATGTTTCCAGGAAGTGATCCCTGGCGCTGTAAATTCAAGCACCAACGAATCATTGAGATCGGGCGCATTTCCAAGGCCCTGAGGCTGGTAAAAAAAACTAAAATAAAGAGAATCACTTATAAGGTAATTCACCGGACTTCCATTATTAATATAGTTTAATAAATTAATTGGTTTTGATGTTAAAGAATCCGCGGACGAAGAAGAAGTAGGAGAGACAAAAAAGTCATACGGATATCCTTTTTCATTTAAGCCATCGAAAGTTGCAGCGCCCACTGAAATTGGTGATTTCGCATACCCACGATTAACAAACACTTGGTTATCAAGCCAAAGTGTTGAATCAGGATAAGAACTGTTATATGAAAAATCATCTAAAAAGCCTTTGACCGTATCCAGATCTATGGTATCATAAATTGAGGAGGCTCTCAGATCAAGACTCATTTTTAAGTCACTCCATTTTTTTACAAGTACTTGGTTGGTTGTTAGATCGTTCTCCACCAAACCTTGTGAAAACGAGGAAAACGAAACAATCATAAAAAACGAGAAAACTATATAAATTCTAATTGTCAAAATCTTCATCATCAACTTTTTTGTTATTGGCAGTAGTATCTGATCTTTGAATTATTTTATTTTTATCTGCTGTTAGAAATAGATCAATACTCCCTCCCAAATTAATACTTGCCTGTTTTCCACACGAAGGTGATTGTTTGTAGATCCTTGCCGAAAGGGAATCTTTGGGTTCATCAAATGCTATAGCACCAATACTTAAGGAAGCTTCAAGTAATTTCTCTAAAGCTTCTTTACGGGTTAAACCATATAAACAAGGAACTCCCACTTCCTCATCGCTGAGCCCCTTCCCTATTATCAGACTAATAGTCGTTCCTTTTGGAATGGATGCCCCTGGTTCAATTTTTTTCCCTTTAACCAGTTGATCTAATACGCAATTCGCACATTGATCCGGAACAAATTCAATTTTACCTAACTTAAGACCATAAGTAGAAACCATTGCTACTGCCTGCCTCAAGGAACGATCGATCAGTTTAGGCATTTGAATACTAGGTGGCAATTTAGTGGTAACATATAAATAAATAATCCGGTCTTTTTTCACTTCAGCATTAAACTCCGGCTCTTGCTTTATCACCGATCCTTTGGGAGCTTTAGCATCATAAATAGAATCAATGATGAGATAACGTAAATTTTTATCTGCTGTAAATTTATCCAATTCAAGCACTTTCAGCCCTTTAAAATCAGGCACCTTTATCGTTTCTCCATGGCCTGTATAAGAACCCAGGCTACTGATCACTAACCATATCAATAACGATAGAGATATGATGTAAATAATTAAATTCAGAAAAAACGTTTTGCTCTTTATAAATTGAAAAATCCCTTTTAACATAGTAAAATTTGTATCAAAATTAGATTACGAATGTACGGATTTTAGCTAAACGATGGAAATTGGATTTAATTGCCTGAAAAATAAAAGAGGGGAGCATTTATAACAAACAGAATTTATGAATTGGATGTATTTAAAATATAAAAATCTAATTCAATAAAATTACTTTAGGGTAGTGCTAAAAATTCATTTTTTACCGCTAAAGACGCAGAGACGCAAAGGAAAATTTAAAAACAAACAATTTAGTATCAGCACTTTGCGCCTTAGTGTCTTTGCGGTTAATATTATTTTTTCAATTTTGCGAACTCTCCTTTATTCTTTTTCAAGAACTTTTTTAAGGTTTGAAAGTCCTGTTTCCAGATCTTTTCCCAACATTTTTTCCATATCCATAAACAAAAGCATAAAGTTCATTGGATAATTCATTTTACCATCAAATCCCCATTTTACTTTTGTTTGGTTTTCCGCCATAGCTTCGGTGCTCATGTAAGCCTTATCAGTGGCTTCAAAAGGAACTTTAAATCGCAGTTCAAAATCCAATCTTTCCCCGTCATTGATTTTCATGATCTCTTGTTCGCCTTTGCCAACATCCTTCATTTGACTGTCCCACGAAGAAATAAAACCAACTGTTCCATCAGTTCCTTTATATTCCTTTTTCATATTTGGGTCCCTGGTTGCCCAAACACTAAAATTGTCCTGATTTTTAAGAAATTTTATATAATCAAATACTTCTTGTTTTGGTTTATTGATAACTACTTCTCTTTCTACGGCATAGTCCTTTTTTGTGAATATGGCCACTATTAAAGGAATTGCAACTATGATTAAAACTGCTATTAAAATTTTCTTAAGAATTTTCATTTTTTTATTTTTTTTGATTATTTCACAACTTTTGTAAATCAATGGTTCGGTAGTTTTCCATAATTTGGCTAAAGCCCCTTTAATCAAAGGTTTTATAATTGCCACGACCTTAAGGTCGTGGCTACTAAAACTCAACGATGACAAGGCTTTAGCCAAAATTGATAAAAAAAGTACCGAACTAATTGATAAATAATAAAACGATTAAAACACAGATAACCCAAATCCGACTAATTTTCACTGATTTTATCAGTGCATATCCGTTTGATCCGCGTTATCTGTGTTCTATTTTGCTTTTGTCAAATAGTTTGCACTATTTCCACCATTCCGCGGCATAGTTTGTAAACTTATCCAGGCTTTTATCCTGTAAACCGGAGAATGATTCTATTTGAGTTTTCATATTGTCACCAAATTTTTGATTAAAATCCAAAGCAAGATCTGTATGTTTGTTATAGAAATCAAAAATCTCTTTTGTATTATTAATAGTTAATAGGCGGGATGCCTCAAAATTTTCAAAAATCAACTCCAACACCTTATCAGGATTCCCGCTTTTTGACTCCTTAATAACATCCACTAATTTGGTATTAAAATCAACATTCAATTCCATTTGTTTAGTATAGGAGTTGATGATGGTTTCAAGAGCATCTTCTGCAAGTTCAACTGATTTTCCAAAAGTAACTTTCAAGGTATCCGTAACTGAATCCTCTATTTCCTGTTGATCCAATTTCGCTTTTATCGAATCAACAATTTTTTTATTAGAATCCATTGCATGCCCAATGTATTTGGAATTTGAGGCAATGATCTCCCTAATTGTTTCTTTCGATTTTTCAGCAGTACCTTTAATATTGCTTTTAATTTTTTCAGCTTTTGCATGCAATGTGTGGCTCATTTTTTTTGTTGTTTTGTTTTGAATAATTAATAATGTGTACAAATTTTCATAGCGCGAAAATATATACCATACTTTTTATGTTCTTTGATATTCGTTGAAATTGGTTTTTGAGTAGCCGGAAAATGAAAAATGATAGTTGCAATACTTAAATTTTCAATAAACCTCATCCAAATAGTTTTACATATATCGTAAAACGCCTAATTCAATCAATTGGCACAAATATTTCCTTCGAAATAAAAAAAATGAAGATTTCTTCATCTATACTTTTTGGATGAAAATTAAAAAAACTAGCACAACAATCTTTTAAGGATCAAAAAGCAATAAAAAAACCATTTTATTAAAAAACCAGCTATTTTACAGATTAATCATTTTTTTATTAACTTCGTAATGTTAAAAACAAAAAACCTTCAAACTATGAATTGTATAAAATCAGTTTTTATTGTGTTTCTATGTCTTTTTTCTATGTTCGGAATGACGGCCCAAACGTCAAAACAAGAAGGACAAATAACAAAAACAGTTTATTATTATACGTTTGAAGGTGCTAAATCATTAGATGAAGTTAACCTGCTAAATAATGATGTATTAGCGCTGAAAGGGGTTACTGAATTTAAATCCGAATTTAAAGCGGAGAGCGGTTTTGCACAGATCATTGTGGTTGTTACTGAAAAAACAAGAACTTCGGAAGGAGAAGAATTATTTCAAACAACCGATTTAAAGAAAATTCTTGAAGTAAAAGGATATCAAAATCTTGAGATGACCACTGAAGAATTGCCTGTTGAGTAATAAGGTTCGCATTTTACAATTTAGTTCAAGCATGTTAACAATCGAAAACACCTAATTTAAATTATTAAATTACAGGAAAATATGAAACAGCACTACTCTATTTTGTTAATATTTGTTTTACTAATGGGCAAAATCTTTGCTCAATCTGATAATTGCGCTACCCCCACACCTATAAGTGTGACTGCAAACTGCTCTTCACCAACTACAGGTACAACTACAGGTGCTACAGCAAGTATTTTTTCGGGCTGTGTTGGCAATGCCGATGATGATGTTTGGTATCAGTTTACAGCAACTGCAACAAGCCAGGTAATTGCAGTTACACCGGCAGCAGGCATGGATGCTGTTTTACAGTTATTCTCAGGAACTTGTGGTGCATTAACAACATTGAATTGTCAGGACATAGCTATTTCAGGTCAAACAGAAACTATTTATCCATCAGGATTAACAATAGGTACAGCCTATAAAATAAGAGTTTACAATTATGGTGCAGGTTCAGGAAGTGGTAATTTTACTATTTGTATCACAAATCCGCCTGCTGCTCCTGCCAATGATATTTGTGGAGGCGCTACTGCTTTAACTGTGAACGCAACATGTACCAATACTTTGGGAGCAACTGTAGGCGCGACACAATCCTCCGCTGGTTGTGTTGGAACAGCGGATGATGATGTTTGGTACAAATTTGTTGCAACCAACACCACTGCAACCATTACAGTTAACCCTTCGAGCTCGATGGATGCTGTAGTTCAACTATATTCAGGTGCATGTGGATCCCTTAGTTCTACAAAATGTATGGATAACGGCTTGAGCAATGGTAATGAAGTGATCAACGGAGTTGGTTTAATTGTGGGTAACACCTATTTTATCAGAGTTTACGATTATTTTAATGGAAATGGCGGAACAACTTTCAGCATTTGCGTTACGGGGCCTCCTTCATCATCAACTCCTACAAATGATAATCCTTGTAATGCAATTGCCTTGCCGGCTGTAACTGCCGATTGTAATTATTCGAAATTTACAACCACAGGTGCCAGTGCTACCACAGGTGTGCCTGCTCCATCGGCATGTGTAGGAGGTAGTGGTGCTATGAATGGAGGCTATTCATCAACCAGCAAAGATGTATGGTTTAGCGTGGTTGCACCGGCTAACGGAAAATTAACAATTAACCCACAACCCGGTTATGGAATGAACGATGCTGCAATGGTTTTGTATAGCGGAACATGTGGCTCATTAACACAAATTACCTGTTCGGATGATCATAATTACCCTGGCACCGCCTATGATATGTTACCCTATATTTCACAATCGGGATTAACTCCGGGTGCAACTTATTTTATTCGCTATTTTGGGTACGGTACCGCTTCCGGAAATTTCGGAATATGTGTATCCTCTCCTGCCAATGATCTTTGTTCAACCGCATTGTATATATGTGATTTAAATGGATATAGCGCCTCAACAAGTGCTGCCTTCAGTCCCGATAGACCTTGTAATATGAGAGGCAATAATGAAAATACTTCAGGCGTTGATCAACCCGATGGAACAAATACAGGTGGTATTTTCGGTCAGGGAGGTTCCTGGGGAACCGGTGCTCCGGCTTTTGATGTGAACATTAATAACAATTCCTGGATACGATTTACTGCAGGTGCTGTTACGGCAGCTTTAAACGTATCAATAGGAAATTGCTGGAAAGGAAATTATCCACAGGGAGGTATTCAAATGCAAATATTTTCGGCAACAGGATGTTGTAATTTCACTCCTGTTTCTAACTTCAAAGAAAACTCAACGGGGTTTACGATCACCGCTAATAATCTTACCATTGGTAATGATTATTTTTTAATGGTGGATGGTTTTGCCGGTGACATTTGTAGTTACACCATATCTGCCAATTCAGGAGTACAGTTTCCTGCAATTACAGCATCAGCAAGTTCTGTATGTTTTGGAAGCAGTACCACCTTAACTGGTCCCACTGGAGCTACTTCCTACGAATGGTCTCCTGGCGGAGCAACAACCCAAAGTATAAGCATTACCCCTTCTACAACCATCACATATACCTGTATTGCCAGTGGGGTATGCGGATTTAAACAAACATTAACTAAAACAATAACTGTAAATGCTTTACCAACTGTTTCAATTAACTCTGGCAGTCCGGTAAGTGTTTGTAATACTTCCAGTGTAAACTTAACAGCATCGGGAACAACCTCTTATGTTTGGAGTACCGGTGCTACAACAGCAACAATATCAGTAAGTCCAAGCACAACTACTTCTTATACTGTTACCGGAACCAATGGAAACGGATGTTTCGCTACTGCCTCAGTAAGTGTTACTGTTTATCCAATGCCTAATGCCATTGCCACCAATAGTGCTAATGGAACAAGCTGTAACGGGGATACTATACATCTTGTTTCTTCCGGAGGCACATCGTATTCCTGGACGGGACCGAATTCCTTCAGTTCAATTGCTCAAAATCCTACAATACTCTATTGTACAATAGCAATGAGTGGGATCTATACGGTTACCGTAACAGATGGAAACGGTTGTACAGACACTGATACAGCCCAAGTACTGATATACCAGGTACCACAATCCGTAAATGTTTTGAGTGTTGCAAAATGCGTTGGTGATCCTTTAATTTTAACAGCAACCGGCAGCGGAACAATAAACTGGTACAGCGATTCATTACTAACAAATTTAGTTCAGGCCAATAGCAGTACGTATGCGCCCACTGTTCCTGTGGGTACTTCGGTTACCTATTATGTTGTTGCCGAAACTAATGGTTGCGTAAGCCCAAACTCTGTTGCTACTGCTACACTTAACAACTTCCCTGCGGCAATTGCTACCAATGGCGCTGTTGGACTAATGTGTACCGGCAATACCTTGTATTTGATCTCTTCAGGAGGTACCATTTTTTCATGGACAGGACCAAATTCCTTTACATCAAACGTGCAAAATATTGCACTCTTTAATTCCACAACCGCTATGAGCGGTATATACACAGTGGTAGTGACAGATGCCAATGGTTGCACCGCCTCCGACACTACAGCGGTATTAATACACCAAACTCCATTGCCTGTTTCTGTTTCAGATGCATCCACCTGTACCGGTGAACCAATAAATCTGGTAGCTACCGGTCCCGGCACAATAAATTGGTATAGTGATGCCGGATTAACAACTTTAGTTCAGGGCAATAGTAGCACGTATTCGCCTAATGATCCGGGTACAATTACTACCTACTATGTGGTTGCCACAAGTAATGGTTGCGTTAGTACGATAGAAACTGCTGTTGTAAGTAATTTTAACATTAACGCCAGCGGAATTGCAAGCGCTTATACCGGCTACGCGCCTATAGGTGTTGATTTTACTAATTTAAGCACAGGCGTAGATGCTTCAGATAATTTCCTTTGGATTTTTGATGATGAAAATACCGCCACTACCTTGAACGCTTCCAACACGTTTGCTGAAGGTGGAGATTTTAATGTAGCCCTTGTAATAACAGAAACAACCAGTGGATGTATTGATACGGCATTCATCAATGTTATTTATGAAAATGGATCAGAATTAATTATACCTAACATTTTTACTCCTAATGGTGATGGCACCAATGATGTATTTATGATGAAAGCCAACGGAATTAAAACATTTCATGCTATTCTGATGGACCGATGGGGAATAAAAATGTACGAGTGGAATTCTATTTTGGGTGGTTGGGACGGCAGATCAATGGGTGGAAATCAGGCATCTCAAGGTACTTATTTCTATATGATCGAGGCTTCTGCTTTTGATGGGAAAGAATATAATATACAAGGGACTTTTCAGCTAGCTAAGTAAACTAAGGCCTCAATTTATTGATGTTTGATCTGGCATTGTGGGCCTATTCAAAATCAATTTGACAAACCCAGTCTTTCTTAATCTTTTACCTTAAAACAATTTCGTTTCTATTAAAACTGTATTTAATAACAGTCCTGGAAATTTGTTAATTAAACCGCAAAGAACTCAAAGATAAAATCGCAAAGTTTGCAAAGCTTGACGTTATGCGTCACCTTGGGAAACGACAGGTTAACATCAAACAGACAGAGAAAATGAGCAAAAATACATACAAGACAGAAAAGCCAACCGCGCATTTAACACATTTGGTTTTGCCCGACACACAAACCAACGCTTAGCAAAACCAAAAGAGCTAAATTCTGCCACCTCACAAATAAACTCAATTCCAATAACAAGCATAATCCACAAACGATTCATCCCTGAATAAATGACAATGTGAAGTGTGGTTTCGCTACGCTTTATAAGTGAAGCAATAATAGTCCTATTGGAATTCAAAATTAGATTCATACCGTATTTGAGACATGATAAAATTAATCCCCGACAATTCGTATCAATTATTTGCAAACAATAAGCTGAAAGCCAATGGTAATAAGAGCAAATCTTGTTGATAAAAACCTTGCTAATGAGAAGGGATAATCTTACCTTTGATTAATTATTAGATACGAAAAATGGCATATTTAGGCACAGAACTTTTAAAAAAACTCATTCAAGACAAGAATCTGATTATACCTGCTCCGACAGACTTTGGCAGGGTAAAAAGTGGTGCATATGAACTTTCTTTAGGTAATGAAGTTTTTAGAACCGATTCAAAGGATAAAAAGAAAGAAATTCTCAAAGACGCCAAAGAACAAATAACAATCAACCCAGGTCAGTTTGCACTTTTACTTACAGAAGAAGAGTTAAATATCCCGACTGACAAAATTGCTTTTATCTCAATCAAAGCAAAAATAAAATTAAGAGGGCTTATTAATGTTTCAGGATTTCATGTTGATCCTGGGTTTAAGGGCAAACTTGTGTTTTCGGTTTACAATGCGGGTACAAGCCCAATATCACTTGAAAAAGGAGAGCCTTATTTTTTAATTTGGTTCGCAGAACTTAAACTTACAGAACAAGAAACTGAAACATACAATGGGGAGCACAAAAATCAGAACAGTATTCCTCTTGCATACATTGATGCTCTCAAAGCTGGAGAGTTAGCCTCACCCAATGCTTTGAGTGAAAGAATTGACAAACTTGACTTGCGAAAAAATTACACGCAATGGTTATTGATAACTCTGATTGTTGTTTTTGCAGGTCTTTGGCTAAAAAGCAATTCGGATTTGAGCGACACTAAAAAAGCAATTGAATTTGGCTATGGTAAAAAAGTAGAAGAGTTGGCGAAGGATTCAACTGTGAAAAAAAGTCAATCTGAAATAAATTTACTAAAAGTTGAACTTGATAGTGTAAAAGTAACCGTAAAAAGATTAAGTAAACAATGAATAGAGTAAAGCCTTTTCTTGATTCAAGCTTTTCAGAGATGGAACAAATCCCACGGAATTTTACTGTGTGTTTTGATTCTGTTCCTGTAGGCAAAACTATCAAGACCAGGGTTTCAATAAATGGAATGCAAGTCGGAGATTTTATTGACGACAATTCTTTGGAAAGTGATTCTTACAGATTTCACGATGTGTTTCATTACACCTTTGCAACTATGTTGGGTTGGTCGCCTTGCACAAGAGCAATGATGAAAAGAAAAAGGAAAAGCAATCCCACGGTAGATGAAATTGAAGATGGTGCAAGAGCAACAATTACAGAAGAAGCAATTTCTCTTACCATTTTTAATAAAGCAAAACAGAAAGATTTTTTCAAAAACAAAAAAATTAGTCCTTCCTTGCTTAAATGGATTAAAGGTATGACTGCTCCATTTGAAGTTTCTATAAAATCTAAAAATGATTGGGAACAAGCAATTTTGAAAGGTTATTCATTATTCAATGAATTGGTTAGAAACAACGGTGGAAAAATTCATTTTGATATGCTTAAGCAATCTGCAACCTATGAAAATTGAATATGTCCTTCACAAATCCATTATCTGTTTTTATAGTTTGGCATCCAGATTATCCAGAAGGGCAACAAATAGCTGACTTCCTTTACTCAGCTTTATGTAGAGATTTCACCAAACCATTGATCCGTTCGATGGGAATTCCTGTTTATTTTAGAAGCACAAGAACAGCCAACACAAGCCAACCAATTGACATTGACTTTAGCGAATCGGAACATACGGCAGTCATTGCTTTGGTTGACGACAAGTTTATTCTTGATCCTGAATTCCGAACTTACTTGGACAAAATTTCTGACGAGTGCGATAAGGCAACTGACAAACGTAGAGTTTATCCGATTGCAGTTTCAAAAAGTGCTCATAAGGTTTCTGCAAAGTTTTCTGAAAAGAATTTCATTCCAGTAAATGAAGCCGAAAATCTAAATGCAGAAATCAAAAGCCCTGTTCTGCATGAGTTGTGCAGGTTGCTGATGAATATGAAAAAGGCGACTGATGAAACTGAATCAGGTTCTACTCCACCACCAGTAAAATTATTTATCAGTCATTCAAAACATGATGAATCAAAAAACGATGCAATTGCTTTTAGAGATTTTATCAACTCAACAACGCAACTCAAAACTTTTTTTGACACAAACGATATTGCTTACGGTTCAAATTTCGGAGAGGAAATAAAAAAGGCCGAACACGAATCTGCATTGGTAGTATTTCAATCTGACAGCTATGCTGAAAGAGAATGGTGTAGAATTGAAGTGCTGGAAGCAAAGAAAGCAGGTTGCCCAATTGTGATTGTAAATGCAGTTCAGAACAAAGAACAGAGAGCATTTCCATACTTAGGAAATTATCCGTCAATCAGATTCAAAGACAAAAACTTTTTACAGATAATTGATTTGACTTTGGAGCAAGTCCTTTTCAATCGTTACACAATTAAGTTTATTGATTCACTAACCGACCAATATGGAATAAAGGCAAATAGAATTCTCAGCACTTCACCCGAACTTTTCAATTTCATTCAATTGAAAAAAGACGGACTAAATAAGACAGAAGAATTTGCTTTAGTGATTTATCCTGACCCACCACTTGGCTCAGAGGAAATGGAATTGCTTAATCAGTTGGATAATGATTTCGTTTTCATCACACCGCTAACGCTACCTTCAATTTCAAAAATGAAATGACAGTCGAAACCAACATATCAAATCTTTCAAGTGATTCTGGTAGCGGTGAAGCTGTTACAAGTAGAGAAGAATTGTTTTCAAGAAAATATTTTCTGAAAGGGAAAACAATTGGTATTTCAATTTCTCTAAGCGACAATCTTAGCGAATTAGGTTACGGAGAAGTTCATCAGAAAGATGCAATGATTGAAATTGCACGATACATTGTTTCGTTGGGTGGAAAGTTGGCGTATGGTGGAGATTTGCGACCACAGGGTTTTACCGAATTACTTTTTGAGTTATTAGCTTATTACAAGGCAGACAAAGAATTTCAACCAAATGAAAGATTATTCAGCTACTTGGCTTATCCGATTTCAACAATGTTGAAAGACGAACAGCAAACAGCGTTGATTCAAAGTGTTTCTTTCAAAAAAGTCTCTCCTCCATCCGACTTAAATATTGTTGAGGCGAAAGAGCTGTTTGAAAAATCTACCCCTGAAAATCTTTATCAGTGGTCAAGATGCTTGACAAAAATGAGAGAAGAAATGGAAAACACTTGCGATGCAAGAATTTTCATTGGTGGAGCAATACGGAAGTTCAAAGGAAAATGTCCGGGAATTTTAGAGGAACTTTTAATTTCACTTGAACACAAGCATCCTGTTTATTTAGTTGGTGCGTTTGGTGGAATAACAAGAGACGCAATTGAAGTTTTAAAAGGAAATCAACCTGTCAGTTTTACGAATGAATTCTATTTTGGAAATGCAGACTACAAAAACATGGTTGAGATTTACAACAGAAAACATTCTGACAATTCCATTGACTACAAAAAATATCTTTCAACATTGCAATCAGTCGGACTTAAAGGAATTGCAGAATTAAATGGACTTACAGAAGAAGAAAATTTACGATTAACTATTACACCACATATCAGCGAAGTGATTTATCTAATTTTGAAAGGACTTACAAACCGTTTCACGAAATAATTATGCAGAGAGAATTAATTAAAAAGCATAGCAAGCAAGAACCAGTTTTGATACTGACTAAGAAAACCAAACCCAAATTAAGTGTGGCTTACAACACTTATTGGAAGTTTGCAACAGAGAGACAAAATGTTTTTTTCAAACGATTCAATGATAAAAGTTTTCCGTGGACGAAAGACGAAATTCTTAATCAATACAAGTTCACGAATGTTTACAGAGCAACCGACAGAGTAAGTCAGTATTTAATAACGAATGTCATTTACAAAGGCAGTCAAAAACCTGAAGAAATTTTTTTTCGACTGTTACTTTTTAAAATCTTCAATCGCATTTCAACATGGGAAGTTTTAGAATACGAGTTGGGCAAAATCAGTTTCAAAGATTATTCTTTCAAACATTATGACAAGGTTCTTTCTGAAGTGATGCACAACAGAATTCCGATATACTCTGCCGCTTACATCATGGCATCGGGAAGGTCAAACTTTGGTTATGAAAGAAAACATCAAAACCATTTGAAGTTAATTGAGTTGATGATTAAGGAAAGAGTTCCATATCAACTTCAAAATTGCAAGAATATGAGTGAGGCATACACTCTTTTGCACTCCTACCCTACCATTGGAGATTTCTTGGCTTATCAATATGTAACCGATATAAATTACAGCACACTCACAAATTTTAATGAAATGGAATTTGTGAAGGCTGGTCCTGGTGCAAAGGATGGAATTCTAAAATGCTTTAAAGATTTTGGCGACTATTCGTTTGAAGATATAATCCAGATGATGGCAGACAATCAGGAAACAGAATTTGAGAAATTGAATCTTGACTTTCAAAATTTGTGGGGAAGAAATTTGCAGTTGATAGATTGTCAAAATATTTTTTGTGAGGTAGGCAAATATGCAAGGGTAGCACACCCAGAAATAGATGACTATTCACATAGGACAAGAATCAAACAAAAATTTACTGTCATAGGAAAAGAAGCAATTGAGTATTATTTCCCCCCGAAGTGGAACATCAATCACTTAATTAAATAGATAATGAGCACAACGAATAATATTTTCATAAGTCACTTAGGAGAAGATGATGCACATGTTCAATCCTTGAAGCAAAGATTAATTGACAAAGGGAACAATGTCCGCAATTTTTCAATAGACAGCACGAAACATAAAAACGGTAGAATTCCATCAGATGCAGTAATACAGCGTTACCTAAGAATTCGTGTAAAGATGTCTTCAACAGTTGTTTGCTTAATAGGTCCTGATACTCACAATAGCAAATGGGTGAATTACGAAATAAGGTTGGCTCACCTTTATGGTAAAAGAATAGTTGGAATTTACACTCATGGAAGTAATAATTCTGTTGAGTTACCCGAAGCATATAAAAAGTATGGAAGTCCAGCGATTGGCTGGAATTCATTAGATAAATTAAGCGACAGTATCGATGGTAAAAATTTCCCCGCTGAAAATCCTGATGGCAGTATTGCAAGTCCATTATTTCATAGAACTAAAGTAAAGTGTTAATCATGATTATGTATTCATATTTGATAGAACACGACTTGGGTTTAGCACCAAATCCGTTTGGCAAATATTGCACACTTGCAGTTTGCAAATCAGAAATAAGAAAGAGTAAAAAGTTGTCAGTAGGTGATTGGATTATAGGAACGGGGTCAAGTGCATTAGAAGAAACTACAAAAAAAAGATTAAAGGGAAAACTGATTTATGCAATGCGGGTAACTGAAAAAATTACTCTTGAAGATTACTGGAATGATAAAAGGTTTCAGTATAAAAAACCAGTTATGAACGGAACTTTAGTAACTATGTATGGCGATAATTTTTATCATAAGGGCATAGATGGAAATTGGATACAAGATGATTCAGCCCACTGTATGACTAATGGCTCGTGTAATCCCGAACATTTAAGAAAAGATACTCGTGGAAAGAATGTTTTAATTTCAGACCATTTCTATTATTTTGGAAATATGGCACCTGCTATTTCCAAAGAATTACTTGGAGTTTGTCACACAACTCAAGGACAAAAAATTGTAACACCTGCCGAATTGGCAACTGCATTTATTGATTGGTTAACAAGCAACTTTCAGCAAGGAATTCATGGAGACCCTTTGAATTGGAGTGAATATAATCCTAATCAGCTAAGCTTATTGTTATAATGCAATCACTTCGCAGTCATACTCATTTGCAAGCCGCTCGAGCCAATTCGCAGACCAAAGCTTGCAGAATAGTATGCCTGCTCAGTAGCACAGACACAGCAACTTTGGACAGACAAGCAACAACCAATAAAGAAGGGCGAACGCCCTCAGCATATTTAGTTTATAAATCTATTTATTGTTAAAAAACAATAGTATTATCATCGCTCTAAATTGTTTTAAAGGGCAAATTTTGTATTATTGTAAACTACTGCATTAAAAAAATAATTCAACATTCGGCTTATAAAATCCAACCATGAAAAAAAATTTACTTTTTTTATTTTCTGTGGTTTTCTTTCATATTTCTTTTGCTCAGCAGATTTTTTTTGTTGCAGCATCCCCTATTGCATTTCAAAAGAACTCAAAAATATTCCTGCAACTCCCTGAAAAGAGTAAACCGGCAGAGGAACTCACCAATTTCACAAACCTGGAAAATAAGATATGGAATGAAGATGTATTGGTATTTTTTCCTGAACAGGTTTCTCAAAACTTGATCCTGCAGGAAGGATGGGTATTGTTTTCAGCTATTCAATCCCCTTATGATCAAACCAATTGGATCTGCCTCGAAAGAACAATAATGGGCAATGATTTTAACTTATTCCTTTTTGATACGAATACCGGTTTTAAAAAAATATTAATTAATAATGCGAATTCAATTGGAAATTATGCATTTCATGCCTTGTGCTGGTCGGCCAATAAAAATACAATATACCTCGAACGCCTTGAATTTGATACAGGATACGAACATGAAGGTATTTATAGTTATGCTCTTGAAACTGGAGAATTAAAGCAATTAGCTATTTCTAATAAATACATGACCACCCCCTTGATCTCACCCGATAGAAAACGTTTTACCTATTTGGCTACAAGTGATCTGGAAAGGGAATTAATTCATGGTGTTGCCGACAAACTGATGGTTTATACCATAGAAAACAATGAAGAGCTCCTTTTATCAGAAGAGACTGGCTCTATGCATCAGGTATTGGGCTGGTATACAAATGAATCCTTTCAAAAAAAACAATTAGGGCCTCCCTCCAATAATAATTTAGCCCAACTGAATTTTAAATTACCCTGGCCGGCCGGAACTACTTATTGTGTTACGCGAGATGGATCAAATGCACCTCCGCCACCTGTAGGTTCTAACAGTTCATGCACTAACCTGGGGCCTCATTCGTATCCGGCTGCAACAGACTATGATACGCCTAATAATGCTGACGACAAAGTACTTGCAGTAGCGGCAGGAACTGTTACCACTGTAATCTACTCCAATACAGGTTATGGTAATCATATTATTATAACCCACTCGGATAATTTCCGTACCCGGTATGGACACAATAAATCCATTGCTGTTACCGTGGGGCAACAGGTACAACAGGGATGTTATATTGCAATTGAAGGAACAACAGGAAATTCAAGTGGTGACCATATACATTTGGAGTACGAAAGCCCCGGTGGGGGAAGTAATGTTTATGCACAATTTAGCGACTGCGGAAACTGTGTACCACACAGAGGGTATAATTATACTTCTACAAATAGTATTTCACCATGCACCGTTACACCTCCTCCACCCGCTCCAACCATTACTTCCAGCAATACCTGCGGGGATAAAACCATTACCAGAGCGAGTCCTCCTTCAGGAACTACCTATTATTGGCAAGGAACAAGCTGCGGAACAAGTGTAGCTAATTCTGCATTGAATTATAATGTAAGTGCTTCCGGAACCTATTATTTAAGAGCAAAAAATTCAATCGGGTGGTCAAGCACCTGTAGTTCAAAAATCGTAACAATAAATGACATACCCAATAATCCACCTCCACCTACTACCACTACAAATCCTTGTAGCAGCCAAACATTAACCAGAGGAACTCCACCTTCGGGCGTAACGTTTTATTGGCAAGGTACAAGCTGCGGAACCAGCACCACCAGCTCTGCCCTAACGTATACAGCCCCCTCTACCGGAACCTATAGGTTAAGGGCAAAACAAAATTCAGGAGGCTGTTGGTCAACTGCCTGTTCTTCGGTTGCAGTAACGGTGGCACCCACTCCAGCAACACCTCCTGTTCCTTCGGCAAGCACCAACAGTTGCGGTTCGGTAACACTTACCATGCCTAACGCACCTTCAGGAGAAACGTATTACTGGCAAGGATCCGCTTGCGGAATAAATACAACGAATGCAAGCAGTACATATATTGTTACAGTTTCGGGAACTTATTACCTGCGCTCATTAAGTAGTCAGGCCTGCTGGTCGAGCTGCCGTTCGGTAGCCGTATCAATAATTGATTGCCCTGAAAATCTCCTTGTATCTTTTGGGCCTTGCTCTCCTACTATGGTTAATTTTAGCTGGATCAATTCCAATGTTAACTGGACCTTACAAGTATCGCTGGATTCTGCTTTTAACAGTTTTTATTCAAAATCGGCCTCCAATGTTACATTGCTTACCGGACCAGCCGGCTTTACTCCTGCCCTTAACTTTCAGGCCAATGCTACCTATTTCTGGAGAATTTTAACCGGAAATGTGTATACCTATGGTCCTAGTTTTACACTTCCATTTTGTGATGTTATTGCTCCAAATACTGCTATTGCTCCTGTATTAGGATGGCAAAGCACCAATTTTACAGCAAATTTTACTGATGCTGATAATTCAGGAGGATCAGGTTTGGGTAAAAGCTTTTACAGGGTGCTTGATTTTGATGGAACTGAATGGAGGGCGAACGGATCAAGAGGCTTTGCTAATGATAATTTTGATAATACTATCCTAAATCCCGACTGGACCACCCACTCAGGTTCCTGGGCAAACGCTTCCGGCTATCTTGAACAAAGTAATCAAACATTGAACAATACAAACATTTCTGCCCCTTTAACTCAAAACCTGTCCAACCGATATTTATATCATTGGAATGCAAAAATTGATGGAACAGGAACCAACAGAAAGGCCGGTTTCCATTTTTTTAGTGATAACGCTTCATTACCCAATAGAGGAAACTCGTATTTGGTATGGTTCAGTATGGACGACCATAAACTGGAGTTTTATAAAGTCACCAACGACCTGATGACCTTGGTAAAAAGCAGAAATTATAGTTTTGTTGCAGGTCTGTTCTATGATTTCAAATTAGTGTATGACCGCATTAACGGAAAAATGGATATCTACATTAACAATATTATTGCAGAAAGCTGGGCGGATGCTACTCCAATAGCTACGGGTAATGCTGTTTCTTTCAGAACAGCTGATGCAAACATGACGATCAATTACTTCAAAACATTCCGTTCGAGACTTCCATCGCTAACGATAAATGTAGGGGCAGGAAATACAAATGATATACGTTTCGAAAATTCGGGGCCACCTTTAGCAGCCGGCAAAGTAGAATCCATTGTTACAGATTCGGCCGGTAACCTTTCCCCTCTTGTTTCTATTCCTGTTGATGTGGATTGGACAGCTCCATCAACCGTAGCTTTCATAAATGATGGATCAGGTGCTGATATCGCAACTACCTATTCTACCAATGAATTAAAAGCAAACTGGTCACCTTCATCGGACCCTAATTCAGGGATAGTAAAATATCACTATTCCATCGGCACAACGCCCGGAGATACCAATCTGGTGGCTTCTACCGATAACTTTATGCAGATGATCGCCATCAATACCCCGCTGCCATTGGTATTAAATCAACTTTATTATTTTAACGTGAGATCTGAAAACGGTGCAGGCCTTTTTTCTTCCATTGCCAGTTCAAACGGACAAATGGTAGTGCTTAATACCACAAGTATTGAAGAAGAGATCACTGTGCTTGGATTAAATCTATACCCCAACCCTTTTAATAATACTGCTGCGCTTGATTATACACTAACCCGATCTGAAAAGGTACAACTTGGCTTATACGATGTCTTGGGTAAGGAAATAGTCTCCTTGAAAAACGAAAACCAGGCTACAGGAAATCATAAAATTTCTATTGATGGAACTGAACTTAAACTTTCAAAAGGACTTTACCTGCTTGTGTTAAAAACGGAAAACACCTCCGCTTTTATTAAAATTGTATTTGATTGATCTTGCTTACGGCACCTCAACTTGATAATTAAAGAAATTTCCCAAATAAACAGGCTGCCAAAGGTTTTCAACAGGCATCAAACAACCCATTAAATCTCTTATATTTGTTTATATTTGTAATCCAATTTTTAATTTTTGCTGATGAAAAAACATTTACTTCTCATACTTTCCGTAGGGCTTTTCCATTTCTCTTTTTCTCAAGTGGACATCCCGGCCGTAAACAACTACCAGGCACAGTTTAACCAGGCATATATCAGCTATCCTCAAATCCCAAAAGGAATACTGGAAGCTATTTCTTTTTGCAATACCCGTTTTGATCATATAACTCATAACGTTGGTGATCATGAAAGTTGTATTGAATTACCAAAAGCATACGGGGTAATGGGTCTCACGCTGGATGGAAAACATTATTTCAGAAACAACCTTGAATTGGTGGCTCAACTTTCAGGATTTCAAATAGCGGATATCATCACGGATCCGAGTACTAACATCAGCGCCTATGCTAAAGCTTATGCTTACCTGCTTTCTCAATCTTCCTCCGAAAATAGTAGTCCTGAAAGTCAAATATCGATTCTAATTGCTTTAAGTGAACTTCCTGATGGTGATCTGCAAAACGACTTTGCACTTAACTCCCAGTTATACTCCATATTTACTTTTCTTAATACTAAAGAATATCAACTTTCTTATTCTTTTCCGGAATACACTATAAACCTGATAAACGTTTTTGGTGAAGCCAATTATAAAATATTGAGTTCTCCTCACGTAAGTATCTCCGAAGGATCAATAATGGATCAAAATGGAAATCAATACCAAAAAAGCCTTAATGCTCCACCTCCACCAACTGTGCAAAGTACTGATTTTGGTCCCGCTTTATGGAATCCTACAAGTTGTAATTACAGCTCCAGGGGCGGTACTGCTGTTTCTGCAATAACCATTCATACGGTACAAGGCTCTTATGCCGGATGCATTTCCTGGTTTAAAAACTGCAATGCAAGTGTTTCCGCCCACTATGTAGCACGATCATCGGATGGACAGATAACTCAAATGGTGCGTGAAAACCAAAAGGCATGGCATGTTGGAAATCACAACCCCTATACGATAGGGATTGAGCATGAGGGATACATTAACAATTCGTCATGGTACACCGTTGCAATGTATACTGGATCGGGTAATCTTTCAAAAGATATTACCCAATCAGGTTATGGAATACTTCCTACAAATTGTTACAACGGGCCATCCTGCAATGGAGGTAGTGGCACCTGTCAGCTTGCAAACTCTATCAGAATAAAAGGTCATCAGCACTATTCCAGCCAAAGCCACACCGATCCGGGAATTAACTGGAACTGGCCCTATTATTATTGCATCATCAATAATTGCAACAATCCTACTCCAGCTCCACCGGCTCCAACCATTACTTCCAGCAATACCTGCGGGGATAAAACCATCACAAGAGCCAGCCCACCTTCCGGTACTACCTATTATTGGCAGGGAACAAGCTGTGGAACAAGCGTTGCTAATTCAGCAGTAAACTATACGGTAAGTTCCTCAGGAACCTATTATTTAAGAGCAAAAAACTCTAATGGCTGGTCTACCTGTAGTTCAATAGTGGTAACAATAAATGATATCCCAAATGATCCCCCGGCACCAACTACCACTACAAACCCTTGTGGAAGCCAAACATTAACCAGAGCAACACCACCTTCTGGCGTTACGTTTTATTGGCAAGGTACAAGTTGCGGAACCAGCACCACCAGCTCAGCACTAACTTATACTGCCCCCTCTACCGGAACCTATAGGTTAAGAGCAAGAGAAAATTCAGGCGGATGTTGGTCAAATTTATGCTCCTCTGTTGCAGTAACAGTAGCCGCAACTCCTGCAACACCACCTGTTCCTACATCCAGCACCAACAGTTGCGGTTCGGTAACACTTACTATGCCTAACGCACCTTTAGGAGAGACCTATTACTGGCAAGGATCCGGTTGCGGAGTAAATACAACGGATGCAAGCAGTATATACAATGTTACAACTTCGGGAACCTATTACCTTCGCTCCTTAAATAGCCAGGGCTGCTGGTCAAGCTGCCGCTCCGTAGCCGTATCAATAATTGATTGTCCCGAAAATCTGATCGTTTCTTTTGGCCCTTGTTCTGCTACAATGGTTAACTTTAGCTGGATCAATTCCAATGTTAACTGGACTTTACAAGTATCACTGGATTCGGCTTTTAACAGCTTTTATACCAAACCGGCTTCCAATGTTACATTGCTTACCGGGCCGATAGGCTTTACACCTGCCCTTAACTTTCAGGCCAATGCTACCTATTACTGGAGAATTTTAACAGGTAATGGATATACCTATGGGCCTAACTTTATACTACCCTTTTGTGATGTTATTCCTCCAAATACTGTTATAGCACCCGTAACAGGATGGCAAAGCACCAATTTTACAGCAAACTTTACTGATTCCGATAATTCAGGAGGCTCAGGTTTGGGTAAAAGCTTTTACAGGGTGATCGATTTTGATGGAACAGAATGGAGAGCAAACGGATCAAGAGGTTTCGCAAATGATAACTTTGATAATGCTATTATTAATCCCGACTGGACTACCAATACAGGTTCATGGGCCAACGCTTCCGGCTATCTCGAACAAAGTAATCAAACATTGAACAATACAAACATTTCTGCCCCTTTAACTCAAAACCTGTCCAACCGATATTTATATCACTGGAATGCGAAAATTGATGGAACTGGAACCAACAGAAAGGCTGGTTTCCATTTTTTTAGTGATAACGCTTCATTGCCCAATAGAGGAAACTCATATTTGGTATGGTTCAGTATGGATGACCATAAACTGGAGTTTTACAAGGTTACCAACGACCTGATGACCTTAGTAAAAACAAGAAATTATAGTTTTGTTGCAGGGCAATTCTATGATTTTAAATTAGTGTATGACCGCACTAACGGAAAAATGGACATCTACATTAACAATATTATTGCAGAAAGCTGGGTAGATGCTGCACCAATTGCTACTGGTAATGCTGTTTCTTTCAGAACAAGCGATGCAAACATGACGATCAACTATTTCAAAACTTTCCGTTCAAGGCTTCCATCAGTAACGGTTAATGTTGGTACTGGAAATACAAATGATATACGTTTTGAAAATTCAGGTCCCCCTTTAGCAGCAGGTAAAGTAGAGTCCATTGTTACTGACTCTGCCGGTAATCTATCTCCCATTATTTCAATTCCTGTTGATGTGGATTGGACTGCTCCATCAGCTGTAGCATTTATAAACGATGGATCGGGTGCCGATATCGACACAACCTATTCTTCCAATGAACTTAAAGCGAACTGGTCACCATCATCGGATCCTAATTCCGGAATTGTAAAATATCATTATTCGATCGGAACAAGCCCCGGAGTTACTGATCTGCTTGCTTCTACCGATAATTTTATGCAGATGATCGCTATCAATAGCCCGCTGCCTTTGGTATTAAATCAGCTTTATTATTTTAATGTCCGCTCCGAAAACGGTGCCGGTCTTTTTTCTTCCGTTTCAAGCTCAAACGGACAAATGGTGGTACTTAACACCACCAGCGTGGAGGAAGAAATTAGCGTTGTTGGTTTAAATCTATACCCCAATCCTTTTAATAATACTGCTACGCTTGATTATACACTAACCGGATCTGAAAAGGTAAATATTGGCCTGTATGACGTTTTAGGAAAGGAAATAGTATCCTTAAAAAACGAAAATCAGGCAGCGGGAAATCATAAAATTAACATTGATGGTGCCGAACTTAAACTTTCAAAAGGACTTTACCTGGTTGTGTTAAAAACTGAAAACACCTCCGCTTTTATTAAAATCGTATTTCAACAATAAACAAAGAAAAAAATATTCTTAATTTATTTTAACAAACGTATTATGCTTAAAAAATCACTCTTTAGTATTATTGTCGCCTTTTCACTTTTTGTTGATCCGCTTAATGCTGTAACTATAAACAGTAAAGCCATTGCAGCCAATTGGCTGTTAGCTTCTACCTGGGTAGGTGGTGTAATTCCCGGTCAAAATGATGTTGCCGTAATTGTAAATGGTGGTGATATAAATATAAATGGGAACATCACAGTTGGTTCTATTCAGGTAAATACGGGTGGTACTTTAAATGCTTCAAGTTTTATTATTTCCTTAAAAAATGACTGGTTAATAAACGGAACATTTAACAGAGGTACGAGCACAGTTGATTTCAGCGGCAACGCTTCCCAATCCATAGATGGTTCAAATACAATAAAATTTCATAATATAATTATTAATAATACCAACGGAAGCCCTGGAATGGGCGTTACGGCCAATTCAGTGAACACCTTTATTTACGGAAATTTTGAACAAAATGGGGTATTTAACAGAAACAGCACTTCTTTTCCGAATGTTAAGGTAACCTTTGCCGGAAATACTGTGGTTTCGGGTATTACCAGTTTGATCCTTCACAATGTGGATATCCTTGCCGGAGCAACGCTGAATGGTGCAACCGGAATTTCAGGTGGCTCTTCCGACATGTATTTTACTGGACATTGGAATAACCAGGGCACTTTTGTTGCGGGAACAGGAACAGTAAACGTTCAATACGTCTCTTCCTATACTACTCAAAATATCACTCCTGGAGTTGGTTCGTTTTATAATCTTACCATCAATAAAGCGGTAATTGTCGCTCCTCAAAGCAATATAACTGTTCAAAACGATTTCAGCATTTTGCTCGGCACCTGGACAGCCGGAAACTTAAACCTAACTGTGGGTGGTGATTTTAATAATTCGAGCACTTTTACTGCAGGTACTGGCAAGGTTATTTTAGATGGTGCCACCAATCAAAATATAACAACCGGAGGTAGTAATCTATACAATTTTACCATAAATAAACCTTCCGGAAGTACTTATCAGGGTTCCAACATACAGGTAACTAACAACTTAAGCCTTACAAGTGGTGTTTTACATACCTATACCGTTGTTTCTACTTTGTATGAGATCTATCTTTCCAACAGTAACACAACTACCTCATTAACAGGTGGTACAAGCAGTAATTTTGTAGTTGGAAATTTTAAAAGAGCCGTTATTGCAGGTGCAGCTATCTATAACTATCCTATTGGCGTTTTAAATTCATCACCAATAAAATTTCGCCCCGTTGTTTATAACCAAACTACTTCAGCAGGGGCAGCATGGGTTAATATGGTTGCCGATACCGTTATTCCTGTAATTTTAAATTCAGCCGACTGGTATGTTTCTATCACCACCAATACAGGCACTCCGGTAGGACGCATTACCATGAACTATAACCTTGGAAGCGATTTCCCTTCACCCATCCAGGAATGTATCCTTTCAATAGTGCGTGGACAATCAGGGCCACCGTCCAACTTTAATTATGTTTTAACCACAACCACAGCTCCCACCGGAGGGAACAGCGGCACTATCACTTCTGATATCCCCGTTACACTCACACCTTTCGGGTTTATTATTGCTGAACCTCTTCCTGTTTCAACAGGAACAAGTATTTGCATGGGAACTTCCGCAACATTGAGCGCTAATTTCCCTTCGGGCAACACTCATTTTAACTGGTATGATGCTCAAACAGGAGGAACCCAGTTGTTACTCGACAACCCTTCATTTATTACCCCCAATATAAGTGCCGACACCACCTTTTATCTGGAATATTACGATTCTCTTACCACATGTGCTTCTACAAGGCTGCCTGTTAGTATCACTGTAACGCCTGTTCCCAGCTCCGCTTTTACTATGCCTGATACTATTTGCCGCGGAGAAAACACTTTAATTACTTTTTCTGGTACTGTTAGCTCAACTGCCACCTACTATTGGGATTTTGATGGTGGCATACTTGTAAGTGGTTCCGGAGCTACCAACCAGGTGGTTTATTGGAATACTCCTGGAGCAAAAAATGTAACGCTTACCATCAGCGATAACCCATGCAGTTCCCCGCTTACCATGCTTACAGTAAATGTAGTCCCTGCTCCTACCCCTGCCGTTATTACAACTACCGATTATGCAATTTGCAAGGGAGATACGGTAACCCTTACTGCTAATGGTTCTATAGGTGGTATTGTAAACTATAATTTTTACGACTCCATACCAAACAACAGCATTATTGGAATTTCACCGCTTATTGTTGGGCCTCAGGAAACCACTACGTATTACCTGGAAGTGATCAATGAATACGGATGTAAAAGCAGCAATAACCCCGACTCTATTACCATTATTGTTTACCCTTCACCAACTTTAACTAATGATTACGTGGAAGGAAGTCTTGTAATTTGCAATGGAGCTTCTACATCCGTTTATGTTCTACCTGATAGTACGGTAGCTTCCAATATTTATTGGTGGGACAGCGAATTTGGAGGAAATTTCGTTTCAAACAACGATACGATGGTAACGGGTAATTTATATAGTGATTCCACGTATTGGGTAGAGGCTATAACTATTAATGGTTGTGCAAATACAGGAGGACGTATTCCTATAACCGTTATTATTGAAGCTGCGGCAACTGCAACATTGGCATCTAATTTTGATAATAACTCAGTTTTTGTGGGACAGGAAATGATCATTACTGCGAGCCCCGATCATTATTCGGTATATCAGTTTTACCTTAATAACCAGTTGGTGCAATCCGGTGCTTTAAATACCTATTCGTCTTACGCTTTTCATGATGGGGATATTGTAAGTGTAAGCTGCATCAGTGATCTGCTATGCCAAGGGGCTATTTCCGATTCTCTTTCCATTAAAGTTACTCCTATTGCCAATGCCTTTACTCCAAATGGTGATGGATTCAATGATGTGTTTTTAAAAGGACTTGACTTAACAGTATTGAACCGATGGGGGCAACAATTGTTTAAAGGAACACAAGGCTGGGACGGAACTTTCGAAGGAAAAAAGGTGAATGCCGGAACCTATTTTTACATCATAAATATTTATGGTCCTGATAAAACACTGATTACACAAACCGGCCCTATCACATTGATTAATGAATAATTTAGATAATTTTAGAATGATGCGAATACGCTTATTTTTTTGTTTTTATTTGGTTTCAATGTTCTGTTCAACGTTGCATGCGCAATCGGTTACGCATAAAGCGGATACTGCAGTGAGCCACAAGGAATATTTCACAGCTATTGAACTGTATCAAAAAGCACTAAAAAAAGAAGTGGCAGAAGCTGATAAAAACGAAGTGTATTATAAATTAGGCACATGTTATGCGGCTATAAATAGTTATAAAGAAGCAAGAATATGGCTTGAGAAATCAATTGAAAATGGATATTCCTATCCTGCTACATTTTTATTATATGGTGATATACTTGTTACAGCAGGGGAATATGAGGCTGCAAAATCTGCTTATTTAACCTACATAAAAAAAACGGGTGACAAACTGGTAAAACGTAAGATAGCCAGCTGTGATTTTGCATTATCCGGTAAAAAATCTGACATTTCGTATGACATTAAAAATGAACTGGAAATAAATTCTGATTTCAGCGATTTTGGTCTTACAATGGTTAAACAAAAATTGATCTTCTCCTCTTCAAGAGTGGAAGAAAAAGGAAGCAATTTTGACAATTTCACCGGGCAGGGCTTTTCTGATGTTTATGAAACTACCTTAGAGCCTAAAAAAGGTAAATGGACCAAGCCTCTTAAATTAAAAGGGGGGATAAATACAAAATACAATGAAGGAGCCTTTGTTTACGATAAAAAAAGCAATACCGGCTATTATATGAAATGTAACGGTGAAAAAAGTGCAAAAGAAAATTGCAATATTTTTTGTTCCGTTTGGAATGAAAAAGAAAATGTTTGGGCCGAATCCAAACCCTTTGAGTTTTCAGATGAAATTTTCAGCACCGGTCAACCTGCCCTTTCTGCTGATGGCAATACACTTTATTTTGTTTCCAATATGGATGGAGGAATTGGAGGAAAAGATCTATGGGTAATAAAAAGAAAAGACGGAGTTTGGGGGCTGCCAAAAAATTTAGGAGCGCCTGTAAATACACCTTATAACGAAATGTTCCCTTATGTATTGAACGATACCCTATATTTTTCTTCTGATGGTAATATAGGCTTCGGTGGGCTGGATATATTTTCTTCTCAAATAAAAGCCACCTCCTACGGAAAACCTGAAAACTTGCTGGCACCTATAAATTCCTGTGCTGATGATTTTGGAATAATTTTTACCGGCAATTCTGTTTTTGAGGGCTATTTTTGCTCCAACCGCAGCGGTGGTAAAGGGGAAGATGATATTTACTCTTTTAAAAAAGCGCCTCTTATTTTAACTGCAAAAGGAACAATTGTTGATTCAAAAACCGGTAAACCGGTTAATAAGGTAACTGTTTATTTAAAAGGCAACGATGGCAGTGTAGATTCTACAACTACTGCTTCTGATGGAGAATTTAGTTTTCAGGATCTTCAACCGGGACTAAATTATGCTGTTACTGCTGTAAAAGAAGGCTTTTTTAGCGATTCTAAGGATCTAACAACCATTGGTATAAAAACAAGCACCGAATTCTCAAAAATCACCGGCACCGACCTTGATTTTCAATTTCAAAAGATCACCTATGCCGAAATAACGATACCTAACATTTATTATGATTCTAATAAAGCAGAACTAAAAGCGGAATCGAAAAAGGAACTGAACAAAATGACAAGGATATTAAAGGAAACTCCGGGCATAAAAATTCAGGTAAATTCTCATACCGATGAAATAGGTTCGGATGATTATAATATGAAACTTTCAGAAAAACGGGCACAAAATGTCGTAGATTATTTTATTGAAAATGGAATTGATAAAAACAGGCTATCCGTTATGGGGTTTGGAGAATCAAGCCCTATTAAAAAAAATGCGCAAACTGAAAACGAACATCAAACCAATAGAAGAACCACATTTAAAGTTATTAAAAAATAAGCGAATGAAAAAAATTACTCTTTTCCTGTTTTTGCTTTCCCCATACTTTGTTATGGCGCAAAACGATATGCAGTTCAGTCATTACATGTATAACGAAAACATGTTTAACCCTGCCGCAACAGGTAACACCGATAAAATAATCGCAACCATTGTTGCAAGGCAACAATGGATAGGTGTTGACAATCCTCCTTCCACACAATTTTTAAATGCACATGCGTATCTTGCTAAAATTAAAGGTGGAATAGGCCTTACTGCAATAAACGACAGGATCGGTTTTGAAAATACATTGAACCTGAAAATAAATTATGCGTATCATACCCGTATTTCTGAATCTGCAACACTTTCGGGTGGACTTTCTGCCGGTTTTATGAATAAAAAGCTGGATGGTAGTAAATTGGTTTACGAGCAAGGGAGTGATCCTCAAGCAATTGTCACCTCCACCAACGCCTTTTCTCCCGATTTCGGACTTGGTTTAGAGTTTAATGCTTCTAACATCACGGCAGGCGCATCTTCTACCCATATCAATAGAGGACTAAAAAACGCTACTGTATTGGCTAATCCGAGGCACTATTTCCTATATGCAAAATATAAAATAAAGATTGATACCAACTTTTCCATAAAACCTGCTTTGCTGGTAAAAAGCAGTGGATTTATTACTCAATATGAATTAAACGCTACAACTGTTTACAAAGAAAAAATAAGCCTTGGAATAACGTACCGCATCAAAGAGTCTATTGTTGGATTAATTGGGGTAAGTATCACTGATGCCATATTCATAGGTTATTCCTACGACTTTAATGTAAAGCCTGTAAACACGTATAGCAGTGGTTCCCATGAAATAATGCTGCAGGCTAGGTTAAGCGCTTTAGCTAAGAAAAAACAAGATATAAAATCAGTAAGGTTCTTTTAAACAGGTAATATTTGCCACAGATTTCACCAAATTTACGCAGATAAATTTGTTATAATTCGTGAAATTCGTGGCAAATATTTGTAACAAAGCACAGATTTATTTTTTTTTCACTTTTCCTTTGCCGGAACAAACAGGGCATCCTCTCTCGGAGTTATGTGTGTTAACAGTAGTTTTTGTAGTACTTCCGAAAGAATTGACATGTTCAACTAAATTATAGACCTTTCCTGTGCCACCGCATTCTTCACATTTAACTCCATTCACATATTCGTCAATTGCTTTTGCCTCTTCCTGCTTTTTTAATTTCTGTTTTAATAGTTCTGCTTGCTCTTTTCTATGGAATTCTGCCCAGTAGGCTCTCTCCTCTTCGGTATACACCTTCGATCCATATATGGTAGTATGGAAGATGGCTGTCCCATTTATAAAAGGATAATCTAAACTATCAATATAGGCTGTTGTCTGATTATCCTTTCTTCCAACAGTAACTCCAAGATCATTTCCCATCGAATCGACCAGGCGGCTATAATTGAACTCCTGAATGGAATAGACTCCACATCCATAGGAAGAGACATTTTTTACACCGGCTACTGCTATTACTTTTGCAGGAACAAGTGCAATGGGAGCAACATATTTTTTTATTTTCTCCTGCTTTTCCTTTCTTTTTTCATCCTTTTTTTCCTGGCGCTTACTGTATAATTCCCCATTCAAGTAATACCATCCGTTCACTCCATGCCCCACCACCGGGCTACCGTCTCGGAGCCGTTTGATTTCCCCCTTCACCACAAAATCACCGCCTTGGATTCGTTTGATTTTATTATATCCAGTCTTTAAAATTTTTCCAGAAGCATCCATAATGCCATACGTATTGGCTTTCAATTCAATCGGATTTTGGGCAAAGATTGTTTCATGGACAAACAACATAAATAGGAGGGTAAAGCAAAGTCTTTTCATAGTTTTTCTTAGTTTTTTCGTTAATTTAGCGTAATTTTTCATGGTTTTTCGTGGTTTTTCGTGGTTTTTTGTGGTTTTTTCATGGTTTCAAAGAGATTCAAAGAGATTCAAAGAAGAGGATAAGTATAATAAAATACAATTAAAACCCTTTATAATCTTTAGAAGGTCCAAAATCAGAACAATCTGCAATTCTTTTATTCCGTTTACGAACATTCTGGCTTTTGGCAAATAATTTCAGATTACTGAATTCCGCAACCAGACTTAACTCATGCGATCCCAGTGTATTACTGGCTAAATTATTGATCGTAAAATCATAACTATAGCCAATTCTAAATGCCAGTTCTTTATTGAGTACCTGATGTATTCCCATAAAAACAATGAATGAATCATCATCTTTAAAATTGCTAAATGTTCGTTTACGATAAAAAAGGCCACCTATCATTGGTTTTTTTGAAACGTAAAATCCTATGTTGGTGGTGGAGAACTTCCCCTGATTTTCATAAATAAAATTAGGGGAAATAAACAATGGAGACTTGTCCATTTTATCTTTCCTCTTTTCAATAACCATTGTATAATGCCAGGTACTCTTGTATGGTAAAACACCTGTATTCCCTCTTAATCCATCATTGGGTTGCGTAAGGTGGTTGATTGCCAGACCGAATGAATTGGTAATTACAGCTCCTCTTATTTTTTTAATTTTAGGCAGATCGAACATAAGCCCTGCACTAAAATCGGCAAATGTTTTTCCTTCTGCTTTGCCTGCCGTTACAGCTGAAGGATACATCTGACCTTGCAAACCATCCAGCTGATCACTAAATACCAATTTATTCCAATCCACTCGTTTATTAGTGATGGTTACATTGTATCCTGCCCGCATCCTGATAATTTTTGGTATCAGCATTTCATACGATTGAAGAAATCCGAAACTTGTGGTTTTTAAAAACCCTTCGCCCGAAACATCCTGCATGGCCATAAAACCTAAGCCGAACAAAGGGGTATAAATATCACCCCAAAAATTATAGGTTACAAATTTACTTGGAATGCCTGTCCACTGGCTACGATAATCCGTTCCCACACGGGCATTCTTGTTGAATCCGGCAAAAGAAGGGTTCAGATATAAAGGATTGAAAAAAAACTGGGAGGATGCAGGATCCTGCGCCACCAAATTCAATTCAGTCAATACAAAAAGAAAAATAATAATTTTTTTCATTCAAATCCTTTTATCGAATTAGGCATTTAATAAATAATATAAACACTAGTGCTTGATATTACAACGTGTGCTGTCACCCAGAGCTTGTCGAAGGGTGTGCGCTGGGGCAGCCCACATACTTCGACAGGCTCAGCATGACGTTCGCACAATATAGGCTAAGTTCACATTAAAACGATTATAAGCTATTTCCTAATTCAAATCCCTTTATTTGATCAGCGTAACCGTTCCCGTATTACTGAATTTACCATTCGGATATAATTTACCAAACCAAAAATTCCCATTAACAAATGTTGCATCTATCTCCCACACATATACATCCTGCGGGCACTCTTTCCCTTCAAATACACCATTCCACCCTTCACTTGGACTTCCGGAGGCATCCAGCGCAGTTGATTCAAACAGTAGCGTACCCCAACTATTGAATATTTGTAAATGATAGGTTTTCAGTGATTTCCCTTTGGGCAAAAACAGGTTTGCTTCACTGGATTCGAAGTTCGGCATCATGGCATTTGGCACAAACAAACCCTGAAAATAATCAGGATTAACATTCTTCTGAGCTGTATCAATACATCCAAATTGATTAGTTGTTATCAATGTGGTGGTATAAGTACCAAATACATTGTATTGATGCTGCGGATTTTCAGTATTACTGCTATTTCCATCACCAAAATTCCACAGATATGAATTCGCATTTACCGATGAATTTAAATATTGAAGTGTCCCAACCGGAATACCGGACGTATACACCTGGTTTACGCTGAAATCAGCGAACGGTTTAGGATTCACTGTAAAGTTACTGGCATACTGCAAGGTATCTGCACAATATAAACCATTGTTGGTGATCAGTGTTACACTATAATTTCCGGGATTTTGAAAAATATGATCGGGGCTTGAAGTTGCAGATGTGCCACCATCACCAAAACTCCAGCTATAGGATAAGCCGTTTTGTGATTGATTTGCAAAGGATATGGTTAAAGGCTCGCAGCCTCCCGTTAAACTCGGTGAAAAAGCAGCAATTGGTGTTGCATAAACGGTAAATGTATTAATTGCAGTATCGAGGCAGCCAAAAGTATTAGAGGTAATTAGTGTTGGGCTAAACTGACCAACAGTATTGTAAATGGTTGATGGATTAGTTAATACGGAAGTCCCTCCGTTTCCGAAATCCCATTGATAGCCATTGGCACCTGTTGAATTATCTGTAAAATTAACGGTTGCAGGAACTAAACAAGAGTACAGGGATGATAAACTAAAGGAAGCCGCTGGATTTGGATAAACATTTATTTGGATTTGTGCTGAATCCTTGCATCCATTAAGGGATTGAGCTACCATATTCACGTTATACACACCTGCGGCACTGAACGTATGCACAGGCGCAGCAAATACTGATCCATTGCCATCATTAAAATCCCAACTATAAAAAAGCGCATTTTGTGATGTATTACTAAATGCTGCTATAAATGGTTCACAACCAAACAATGCGTTTGAACTAATTTGAGGAATTACCGCTGTATTAACTGATACTGGTTGTGAAATGGTATCAATACATCCAAATGTAGTTGATGTCCCTATCAATAACACCGTATAATTTCCGGAGTTGGTATAGCTGTGCGAAGGATTGGTAAGGATAGAACTATCTCCATCCCCAAAGTTCCAGGCAAAATTCACAGAATTAGTTGAGGTGTTGTTAAATGTAACGGCCTGATTCACACAAACCGTTGCAACATCCGCTGTAAACGACAATGTGGGTGGAGGATAAACAGTGATGCTTACCATTGCTGTATCATAACTACAACCATTATTCACAAACTGGCGGCAGATATAGGTTCCAGCAGTTAAATAGGTATGAACTGCATTGGTTGAGGTAGTTACGTTACCATCACCAAAATCCCATGAAATAAATGTACCTCCTGACGAAAAATCTGAAAACGTAACAGTATGCGGTGAACAGCCCGAAATGCTACTTGTATTAAAAAAAGCATTGATCGTATTCGGATGTACAAGTATAGATTTGGTGATGGTATCTGCTCCACAGGTATTGGAACCTATTAATCTGATCTTATAAATGGTATCATTTACACCTGTAGTAAAAATATGCGATGGTGGGTTTATAGCACTTACGGTAGCACTTCCGTCACCATAATTCCAAATATATTGAGACGCGTTTCCTGTAGAGTTATTATTCATTGTTATCAATAGTGGTGAACATCCCGAATTTACATTTGTTCCAAAATTGACTACCGGTGTTGGCATCACAAAAACGGAATTGGTTTTGGTGGATACCCCGCAAAGATTAGTTACAGTTAAGGTAACATAGTAAGTAGTGTCATACAGCCCCTGCAAATAGGTTTGTGCCACAGGTACTTTTAATGCAGACATATTCCCATTTCCATAACTCCAGCTATAGGAACAAAATAAACCTGTGCTTGTATTGTTAAAATCCGTTAGCAGCGGAGCACAGCCGGTATCCGAAACCACTGTAAAGCCGGAGCTTGGAGGAGCAATAATATGTATCGTATCGGAAAGTGAATCGGTACAACCCAATACTGAATAGGAGACCAATTTAATAGTGAACGTTCCTGCAGATGTGTAGGAATGTGAAGGCGAAACAGCCGTACTCGTTCCGCCATCGCCAAAATCCCATTGATAATTGCTGGCACCTGTGGTGGAATTTGTAAAGAGTACAGGAATATTAACACATTCCGATAACGCTTTCGAAAAGGCAACTACAGGAAGTGCTCCAACAGTAATCGTTTTAATACCAGTATTGGTACAATGGGTAACCGGATCTGTAAAAGAATAGGTAAGCGTGCTGGTTCCTATATTTGCAACCGCAGGATCAAACGCCCCCGTTGTGCCATTGGTGATCCCGTTACCGGCCCAGGTTCCACCAGTTGGAGAAAAGCCCGGTAAAATATATTCAGGATCACTTATACAGGTGATCTCGTTTGCTCCCGGATTAATAACAGGTATCGGTTTAACCGTTATTTTTTTTGTATCCGTAGTAAAGCACGTTCCCGCCCCGTAGGATAAGGTGAGTAAATGTGTTCCCACACCGGCTATCAGCGGATCAAATACTCCCCCCGGGGAGCTTATCCCTACCCCCGTCCATGTACCAGCCAAAGGAGAGAAACCTGATAAATTAAACAATCCATTGTTTAAACATAAGGTGTCATTCGCCCCGGCTTCAGCAACTTGGGGCGTTACAACAGTAACTTTTATCGTATCTGAATTTACACAGGTGTTTAAATCGGTAAAAGTGTAAGTAAGCACATCTACAACCACTCCATGAGGTGTATAAATTCCTGCTGCTGTTACCCCCGCCCCTGTCCATGCACCACTGCCGCCCGTGGTAGGCGAAAACCCCGTTAGGGTATAAGCAATTGGCTGATCGCAAAGCAAAATACTGGCACCTGCATTCACAACAGGTAAAGGGTTCACAGTAATGGTGCTTGGTGCTGTTGCAGAGCAGCCCGTTGCAGTAACGGTTCCGGTTACAGTATAAATAGTAGTAGTTGTTGGAAATGCTATTACACTGGCACCTGTGCTCAAATTTAATCCCGTTGATGGGCCCCAAACATAGGTGTTTGCCCCTCCCGCAGTTAAAGTTGATGAATCTCCGGAGCAGAACAATGCTGAATTTACAGTAACTACAGGAGCTGAATTAACGGTAACTCTTATGGTATCAGTACTTAAACACGTTCCTGTTCCGAAAGAATACGTAAGTATATGCATTCCTATTCCTGCAGTTGCCGGATTAAATGTATTGCCTGTTATCGAAGGGCCTGTCCAGGTTCCACCACTTGGAGTATAACCGCTAAGTGTTTGAATTGGTGCATTCACACAGGTTTTATAGCCAGTACCGGCATTGGCTGTTTGAGGGGTTACCACAGTAATGATGAGCGAATCCTGATTGGTGCAATTTAAGCTCGTAAAACTATAGGTAAGAATAAAATTTCCAACCGTAGAAGGAGTAAAAACACCCGCTCCGGTAACTCCTGCACCAGTCCAGGTACCCCCGGCAGGTGAAAAGCCGGTTAAGGTATTTGGAATAGGCTGATTACACAAGGTGATGCTTGGCCCTGCATTCACTACAGGTAATGGATTTACAGTTACATTACTAACAGCTGTTTTCGTGCATCCTGTTAAAGAAGTGGTACCCGTTACCGTATACGAAATGCTTGAACCTGGATTTGCCGATACACTTGCCCCCGTAACTGCAGTAAGATTGGTATTTGGCGCCCATGAATAGGTATTAGCACCGGAAGCTGTAAGGATTACCGTTTCCCCTGCACAAATAGTTGGCGAATTTACAACAACAGTAGGTGAAGCCTTAACATTTACCTTTATTGTATCACTGGTTAAACAGGTTCCTGCACCAAGCGAATAGGTAAGTATATGAATTCCAGGCCCTGCTGCTGCCGGATCAAAGGAGTTGCCGGTCATACCCGCTCCTGACCATGTACCACCTGCTGGAGTAAATCCGGTAAGTGTTTGAGCAGCTATGTTTTCACAAATAGCAAATCCGGTTCCTGCATTTACTGTCTGGGGGGCAATAACAGTAACTTTCATCGTATCCTGGTTAGAACAACTTCCATCGGAATAGGAATACGTAAGAATAAAAATACCGGAAGCAGAAGGTGTAAAAACACCTGCGGAGCTAACTCCTGCCCCAGTCCAGGTACCACCGGCCGGTGAAAAACCTGTTAAAGTATTCGGTACCGGCTGATTACAAAGTGTTATACTCGGCCCGGCATTTACAACCGGTAATGGCTTTACAGTAACAAGGCTTACGGATGTATTTTTACAGCCGGTGGTAGTATTGGTCCCAGTTACGGTGTAGGATATAGTAGATGTAGGATTGGCCGTTATACTTGCACCTGTTATGCCCGAAATATTTGTATTAGGGATCCAGGCATAGGTATTAGCACCACTTGCAGTAAGTGTTGCACTTTGTCCGATACAAATGGAAGGAGAATTTACAACAACTACCGGTAATGGATTCACTGTAACTGTTTTGGATGCAGGACTGGAAGTACAACCATTTACAGTAATTGTTACTGAATACGATCCGGCATTTGCAAGTTGAGCATTACCAATACCCGGATTTTGTAGCGTTGAAGTAAAACCACTGGGACCCGTCCAGTTATAACTTGCACCTGCAACTGTCGATGCAAATAAATGAATAGAGTCTCCAATACATACCGGACTAATATTTGCAACTACTGGCGGATTTGGGATAGTACTAATTGTAAATGGTGTAGTACCCACAGTTGTACCACATTCATTTGTAACAGAAACAGAAATTGCATGCGCACCTACGCTTGAAAAAGAAATACTTCCCGGATTTGCAATGCCGGAAGTAGCAGGTGCTCCTCCTGCAAAAGTCCAGGCATAGGTCATAGCATTTGCTCCACAGTTAGTTGCTGTTACCATTGGGGTAGTTGAAGCAGGGCTGGAACAAGCACTTGGAGGTGAAGTACTTACTACAACACTTGGTTTTTCTTTTACTGTTACAGTTTTCAGAGTTGTAAAAACACCGCATTTATTAGTGACAGATAGGGTGATGGTATAGGTTCCCGGATTGGTAAAAACAAAGGAAGGGCTTATAGATGAAGCACTTGTACTATTGGTAAAACTAAAAGCGGAAGCAGTTCCGCAATTACTGGCAACATAAGTAACAGTCCAACCATAGGTTGCTGGAGAACAGGTATTGAGTGTATTGGAGGAATTTGTTGCAGTTATACTCAGTGGAGCACAGCCAATAATACTATTTAAGGAGAATGCAGGAACCGGAACCGGCTGAATACAAACCGTTTTAACGATAGTATCATAACCGCAAGCGTTTTTGGTCCTAACTCTTAATTTTATGGAATAGCTACCAATTGTATTAAACGCAACCCCCAGAGCCCCGCTTCCCCAGGTACCTGGTAAATTTACCGATGGCGGATTGTTCCCAAAGCTACCCGATGTTACTGTATATCCGGTGCTGGGAGTGATCTTCCAGTTGCTAATTTTAGTTGTATCACATTGGTTTTGGGCATTAACCCATGCGCCTCCAAAAGAGGTATTGGTGAATGTTACTGTTGAATTTACACATGCAATACTATCAGGAGAAATTGAAAAATCTACATTCGGCAATGCATTGGTGGTTATTGGCTCTACAGTTGCTGAAGAACTGGCACAGGGATTTATCGCTTCAATTCTAACATAAAATGAATTAGGATAACCCGGACTTGTACTTCCACAAGAGGTTTTTGTAAACTGATGAACATAACTTGTTGGAGGAGGGTGCTGGAAAGTGTCGGCCGGAGTCCCATCATTAGTTGTTACCACATATATAGTTCCGGGAGCATTGTTTGAATAATTACTAATAGGGAATGATAAAGTAGTTGGAGTACACAATCCGGTGGTCCCACCCGGATTTGCTAATCCAACTTGGGGATTTCCACCATTAAAAGCACTATAGGTGCTTGTGGTGGTACATCCGTTAGAATTCGTAACGGTATATAAAATGGTCTTAAATCCAAGAGTGGAGTATGAATGTGGCACACCGGGTGACGTTGAAGGAGGGATTGTTGAAGTATAGTTAGTACTTCCATCGCCCCAGCTAATTAAATAGTTTGTATACGTATTCACTGCACCATCGCCAACCGATAATGAAAAAGTACCACCATTACAATTAATAAATTCGGGGGTATTCACTAAATCTACCAATACAGCTTCCGGTCGCTTTTTTACCGTAACAGTTGTCGAAGCTGTTGCCGTACAGCCTGTACTTGTAAAGGTTGCTGTAACGGTAACAGTAAAGGGGGTATTGCCATTACCTAAAGCTGAGAATGCATGAGAAACGCTTGTCCCACTTCCTGTTGTGCCATCACCAAAATTCCAGGCATAGGTGGCACCACCTTGCGGACTTGGAACAGAAAATATAATTGCAGTTCCGCTGCATTTCGCAGAATTCGGATTAAATGAAATACTTGGTGTTGGTTTCGGGTTTACAACAACGCTTACACTTGCTGTACCTGTGGTAAGATCAGGACATGTTCTCGTTACTGTATAAGTAGTTGTGATGGAGGGGGATGCAGAAACAGTGCTACCTGTTGTTGCATTTAATCCGGTTGCCGGGCTCCACAACCATGAACCAGTACCGGAAGCAAGCAGCGACACAGAATTACCGCTGCAAATATTTGTAGAACCTGGGGGAGCAATAGTAACAGGACATTGAGCAATAAGATCATGAATCCCTGAAAAAAATAATATAAAAAAAATACATCTTAATTGCATACGAGGGTAGCTAACTCATTTAGACAGAACACTATAATCAATGCAATTTGAAAATTAAACGTTAATTTTTTTGATATTCCATTTAACTTTATAAAGTCAAACAATAATGAATCAAAAATCAAAAATAATTTTTACATATAAAATACGGAGAAGTCCGTATTTTATACCGTTCAGTATACAGAATATAAATCGATTAACTTAGTTATTATTAGTGCGAATATAACTATAATAGCTACGTATCATCAATAATGCACCTCAAAATAGCTCGATTAACAGTTCAAAACATACATTACTGTAATCTAATTCACCAAATCTACTGCCCGCTTCTCCAAAAAACCACTCCAACGTTTGTAGGTCTGCTTTCTGTTGGAATAGTACCGCTGCTTATATTACCCATAGAAACACCCAATGTATGAATATGAGGAGAGATCGTGCGAGAATGAGAACCGTCTGCATTAATTGTATGAGTACGATCCAGGCAGCTTTGATCCAACTACCCCATGAAATTGCCTAATGTTGACCGTCCATCCCGCCTCGTTCCGCAGATAGGGGTATTATTACCTGAAAAAATGTTATAAATAAAATCCTTACAAATTCATTAATCTATATTGCTTGAATAAGATTAATAAATTCGTAAGGATCGGAAATTGTAATAAATATTACGCCTGTGCAGTTGGCCCACCAAAATTTAGAGGAAAACCATTTGGCATATCTGTATCCTTGATAGCACCATGAGCTTGTTCAAATTTTGAGATATTATCCTTCAAAGCCTTCATCAGGCGTTTCGCGTGTTGTGGAGTAAGTACGATACGTGATTTCACTTTTGCTTTGGGTATACCAGGCATCATTTTAATAAAATCAATTACAAATTCAGAGTTTGAATGTGTAATAATTGCAAGATTTGAATAAATACCTTCAGCAATTTCTTCGCTTAGTTCAATATTTAATTGATTTGAGTTTTGCTCTTCCATATTTTTTTAATTTGAGATGTTAAATGTTAGATATTAGATATTAGATTTGAGAATTTGATAATTAGACGTAAAATATAACTATTTCATCTGATCTCTTAAATCTCATGCCAATTATACGAAATGTAAAATTACTTATTTTTTTAACTAAAAAAGGGGCAAACATTTCTGCTGCCCCTTTTTTTGTTAAGCATTTTAGCAAATCACGATTTGTAAATTCGTACAAATTCGTAATTAGTAGTATTTATGCTTCCGCTTCCAAAGCTTCTTTTTTAGAAGCCATTAGGCGATCGTACTCTTCCTGAGAACCAACGATCATTTTATCGTAAGCTCTTAAGCCGGTACCGGCAGGAATTAAATGTCCAACAATAACGTTTTCTTTCAATCCTAACAAGCCATCTACTTTTCCGCTTATAGCAGCTTCGTTCAATACTTTTGTCGTTTCCTGGAACGATGCAGCACTCATAAAGCTATTCGTTTGTAATGATGCACGTGTTATACCTTGTAATACCTGGCTTGAAGTAGCCGGAATTGCTTCGCGCGCTTCAATGGTTTTCATGTCTCTGCGTTTCAATGAAGAATTTTCATCTCTCAATTTACGTGCACTAACGATCTGACCAGCTTTGAACAAGGTTGAATCCCCCGCATCAAGTATAACTACTTTAGCATACAAGTTATCATTCTCTTCCATGAACGTTGATTTGTTAACCAATTGTTTTTCAAGGAAAATAGTATCACCTGCTTCGCTGATATCCACTTTACGCATCATCTGACGAACAATTACTTCAAAATGTTTATCATTGATCTTCACACCTTGCAAACGGTATACCTCTTGTACCTCGTTTACTAAGTATTCCTGAACAGCAGTTGGCCCTTTTATAGCAAGGATATCACTTGGTGTGATGGCACCATCGCATAATGGCTCACCCGCTTTGATAAAGTCATTTTCCTGAACCAATGTGTGTTTAGAAAGTTGTACCAAGTATGTTTTCTTTTCACCTGTTCTTGATTCAACATGTACCTCACGGTTACCACGTTTGATCTTACCAAATGATACGATACCATCAATTTCAGAAACAACAGCCGGATTACTTGGGTTACGTGCTTCGAACAATTCGGTTACACGTGGTAAACCTCCCGTGATATCCCCTGTTTTACCAGAAGAACGAGGGATCTTAACAAGGATCTGACCTGCTTCAATCTTAGTGTTGTCGTTTACAATGATATGTGCTCCAACAGGAATACTGTAGGTACGCAATACATCTTTATTCACAACAATTTTGATGGAAGGATTCTTAGATTTATCACGGCTTTCAACAATAACTTTTTCTTTAAAGCCTGTTTGCTCATCTGATTCTTCGCGGAAAGTAATACCTTCCTCTACGTTATCAAATTCGATTTTACCGGCAAATTCAGAAACAATAACAGCATTGTACTGATCCCAATCACATATCAAATCGCCTTTTTTAACCTTACCGTTTGATTTCACATAAACTTGTGAACCATAAGGAATATTACCGGTTGTAAGAACAATTCTAGTGTTAGAATCAATAATACGCATCTCAGCCGAACGGCCAATTACAACATCTTCCGTTTGACCGTCAGCGTTTTTACGTTTTACTGTTTTTAATTCGTCAATTTCGATGATACCATCATACTTAGCTTCTAATTTAGATGCTGCTGCAACGTTAGATGCAATACCACCCACGTGGAAGGTACGCAATGTAAGCTGAGTACCCGGCTCACCAATTGATTGAGCTGCAATTACACCAACAGCTTCACCTCTTTGAACCATACGGCCTGTAGCAAGGTTACGTCCGTAACATTTTCCACAAACACCGTTTTTGCTTTCGCACGTTAAAACCGAACGGATCTCAACTGCTTCAATGGGAGAAGCCGCAATTTGTTTCGCGTAATCTTCTGTTAACTCTTCACCTGCATCAACAATGATATCTCCTGTTAAAGGGTTATATACATTATGTACAGTAGTTCTACCTAAAATTCTATCGTATAATGATTCAACTACCTCATCATTTTTCTTCAATGCTGTAGCAACCAATCCACGCAATGTACCACAATCTTCAACTGTGATAATTACATCCTGAGCAACGTCAACTAAACGTCTTGTCAAGTAACCCGCATCAGCAGTTTTTAACGCTGTATCCGCCAATCCTTTACGAGCACCGTGAGTTGAAATGAAATACTCAAGGATCGATAATCCTTCTTTAAAGTTAGAAAGGATCGGGTTTTCAATGATCTCTCCACCACCAGCACCTTTTTGAGGTTTTGCCATCAAACCACGCATACCGCCCAACTGACGAATTTGTTCTTTCGAACCACGTGCTCCTGAATCCAACATCATGTAAACCGGGTTGAATCCCTGACGGTCATTTGTTAAGGTATTCAATACCTTAGCAGTGATACGTGAGTTAGTATGTGTCCAGATATCGATCACCTGATTGTAACGCTCGTTGTTGGTAATGAAACCCATGTTGTAGTTTGCAACTACCTCATCAACTTGTTTGTTAGCATCAGCAACCATTTTACCTTTATCGTCCGGTACCATAACATCACCAAGACTAAATGATAGACCTCCGCGGAATGCCATCATAAATCCTAGTTGTTTCATTTCGTCAAGGAACTTAGCTGTTTTAGCCATACCTGTTTCCTTAACGATGTTACCGATAATATCACGTAATGATTTTTTAGTCAACAATTCGTTGATATAACCTACTTCTTTAGGCACAACCTGGTTGAACAGGATACGACCAACAGTAGTTTCAACTAATTTGTTTACCAATTTATCGCCTTCTTTTACTTGTAAACGTACTTTTACAAATGCATGTAAGTCAACACGTTTTTCGTTATAAGCAATAATAGTTTCTTCCGGTGAATAAAATGTTAAGCCTTCGCCTTTCACTTTTTCATCAGCAGTAGTTTTCTTACCCTTGGTCATGTAGTATAGACCAAGAACCATGTCTTGAGATGGAACCGCAACCGGTGCACCATTAGCAGGATTTAAGATGTTATGAGAAGCAAGCATCAATAACTGAGCTTCCAAAATAGCTGCATGTCCCAATGGAACGTGAACCGCCATCTGGTCACCGTCAAAATCCGCGTTAAATGCAGTACACGTTAAAGGGTGTAACTGTATCGCTTTTCCTTCAATTAATTTTGGTTGAAATGCCTGAATACCTAATCTGTGCAATGTAGGAGCACGATTTAAAAGAACAGGATGTCCTTTTAAGATATTCTCTAATATATCCCAAACGATAGGTTCTTTTTTATCAACTATTTTCTTAGCAGATTTTACAGTTTTAACAATACCTCTTTCGATCATTTTACGAATGATGAATGGCTTGAATAATTCTGCTGCCATATCTTTTGGCAATCCGCACTCATGTAATTTCAATTCAGGTCCTACAACAATTACCGAACGTGCAGAATAATCAACACGTTTACCAAGTAAGTTCTGACGGAAACGGCCTTGTTTACCTTTTAATGAATCGGAAAGTGATTTTAAAGCACGGTTCGATTCAGTTTTAACAGCATTTGATTTACGTGAATTGTCGAACAATGAATCTACTGATTCCTGTAACATACGTTTTTCGTTACGTAAAATTACTTCAGGAGCTTTGATCTCGATCAAACGTTTCAAACGGTTGTTACGGATAATAACACGTCTGTACAAGTCATTTAAGTCGGAAGTAGCAAAACGGCCACCATCCAAAGGCACCAAAGGACGTAATTCAGGTGGAATAACCGGTACAATTTTAACAACCATCCACTCAGGACGATTTTCAATATGTGTATTTGCCTGACGGAAACTTTCTACAACCTGTAAACGCTTTAAAGCTTCGTTTTTACGTTGTTGAGATGTTTCTGTATTTGCTTTGTGACGTAAGTCGAATGACAATGAATCCAGATCAACGCGGCTCAAAAGGGCAACTAATGCCTCTGCTCCCATCTTAGCGATGAATTTATTAGGATCGTTATCATCTAAATATTGATTTTCTTTTGGAAGAGTATCCAAAATATTCAAATATTCTTCTTCAGATAAAAAATCAAGATAATTGATTCCATCAGCACCTTTAACACCAGCATTTACTACAACATAACGTTCGTAATAAATGATAACGTCCAATTTTTTAGTAGGTAAACCTAATAAATAACCAATTTTATTGGGTAATGATTTAAAATACCAGATATGAGCAACAGGAACAACAAGACTGATGTGTCCCATACGTTCTCTACGTACTTTCTTTTCAGTTACTTCTACACCACAACGGTCGCATACGATACCTTTGTAACGGATACGTTTATATTTACCACAAGCACACTCCCAATCTTTTACCGGTCCAAAAATACGCTCACAAAACAAACCACCCATTTCTGGTTTGTAAGTTCTGTAATTGATAGTTTCCGGCTTTACTACTTCACCACTGGAACGCTCTAAAATTGCTTCCGGTGATGAAAGACTGATTGTGATTTTTGTGAAATTACTTTTTAATTTGAGATCTCTTTTGTAAGCCATTTTTTTTCTTTAGTTTAAAGTTAAAAAGTTAAATAGTTTAAAGTTGAATGGTTTAAAGTTTAAAAATTAAAAGTTTTGTTCTCTATTACTAGCGTTCAGAACTTTTAACTTTCAAACTTTTAACTTTCAAACTCTTTTAGTCAAGAGCAATATTCAATCCTAAACCTCTTAACTCATGCAACAATACGTTGAATGATTCTGGGATTCCCGGAGTTGGCATATTTTCACCTTTAACAATAGCTTCGTATGCTTTTGCACGTCCTACAACGTCATCAGATTTAATGGTAAGGATCTCCTGAAGGATGTTGGCAGCACCAAATGCTTCAAGTGCCCAAACCTCCATCTCACCAAAACGCTGACCACCGAATTGAGCTTTACCACCCAAAGGTTGTTGTGTAATAAGAGAGTATGGTCCGATTGAACGGGAGTGCATTTTATCATCAACCATGTGACCTAATTTTAACATATAGATTACACCAACAGTAGCCGGCTGATCAAATTTTTCACCTGTTCCACCATCTGTTAAGAAGGTACGTCCAAAACGTGGTAATCCTGCTTTATCTGACCATTCGTTCAATTGATCCGGAGAAGCACCATCAAAAATAGGAGTAAAGAATTTTTCACCTAATTTTTGTCCGGCCCAACCAAGAACAGTTTCATAGATCTGACCAAGGTTCATACGTGAAGGTACACCAAGGGGATTTAATACAATGTCAACGATTGTTCCATCTTCAAGGAAAGGCATATCCTCATCTCTTACGATACGAGCAACAATACCTTTATTTCCGTGACGACCCGCCATTTTATCACCAACTTTCAACTTACGTTTTTTAGCGATATACACTTTTGCAAGCTGAACAATTCCAGCAGGCAACTCATCACCAATGGTAAGTGCGTATTTTTTACGTTTGAAAGAACCTAATAGATCATTGAACTTAATATAATAGTTATGAAGCAAGGTCTTGATCTTTTCATTAACATCTTTATCTGTTGTCCATTTACCTGGATTAACAGTAGAGAAATCAATTTTTTCAAGACTTTTTTGTGTGAATTTTGTGCTTTTAGGAACAACTTCTTCTTTCAACACGTTGAAAACGCCTTGAGAAGTTTTTCCATTAACCAAAACAAAAAGTTTGTCTATTAATTTTGCTTTCAAAGCAGCAACTTCAATATTATTTTCTTTGTCGATCTTATCCAACAAAGGTTTTTCTTCTGATTTAGTTTGCTTATCTTTTATACGTCTTGAAAACAATTTTTTGTCGATAACCACACCACGTAATGATGGAGGTGCTTTCAAAGATGCATCTTTAACATCGCCAGCTTTATCTCCAAAGATAGCACGTAACAATTTCTCTTCCGGAGAAGGATCTGTTTCACCTTTTGGAGTAATTTTACCGATAAGAATATCACCTTCTTTAACTTCTGCACCAATACGGATCAATCCGTTTTCGTCAAGATCTTTAGTAGCCTCTTCAGAAACGTTTGGAATATCAGATGTTAATTCTTCTAAACCACGTTTTGTATCACGTACTTCCAAAGAATACTCATCAATATGGATGGACGTAAAGATATCCTCACGTGCAACACGTTCAGAAATTACGATCGCATCCTCAAAGTTGTAACCTTTCCAAGGCATAAATGCAACTTTCATGTTACGGCCAAGCGCTAATTCGCCACTTTGAGTTGCGTAACCATCACATAATACTTGTCCTTTAGTAACTTTTTCACCTTTCTTTACAGTAGGCTTCAAGTTAATACAAGTACTTTGGTTGGTTTTACGGAACTTAGTTAACTGGTAACGTTTAACATCATCATCAAAGCTAATTAAACGATCATCATCCGTACGGTTGTAACGGATAACAATTTCGTTAGCATCTACGTATTCAACAACACCATCACTTTCGGCATTGATCAATACACGGGAATCGCGAGCTACTAAAGGCTCTAATCCTGTACCAACAATTGGAGCTTCAGGACGTAACAAAGGTACAGCCTGGCGTTGCATGTTAGAACCCATCAACGCACGGTTGGCATCATCATGCTCCAAGAAAGGAATCAATGATGCTGCAATAGATGCAATTTGATTTGGAGCAACGTCCATCAAGTTAATTTTTGATGGTTCAACTACCGGGAAATCTCCCTCATAACGAACTTTAACTTTAGCTTCTTTAAAGTTACCCTTCTCATCAATAGGGGTAACAGCTTGAGCTATAATCTTTTGTCCTTCTTCTTCAGCACTTAAATAAGTAACTGGTTTATCAACATCTACTTTACCATCAGTAACACTCATATATGGTGTTTCGATAAATCCGAGCTTGTTTATTTTTGCAAATACACAAAGAGAAGAGATCAAACCAATATTCGGACCTTCAGGAGTTTCGATAGTACATAAACGACCGTAGTGAGTATAGTGAACGTCACGTACCTCAAAACCTGCGCGCTCACGGGATAAACCTCCAGGCCCTAGTGCTGAAAGTCTACGCTTGTGCGTGATCTCTGCAAGAGGATTGGTTTGGTCCATAAACTGTGATAACTGATTGGTTCCGAAGAACGAGTTGATAACTGAAGACAATGTTTTAGCATTGATCAAATCGGTAGGTGTAAACACCTCATTATCACGAACGTTCATTCTTTCACGGATGGTACGAGCCATACGTGCTAAACCTACTCCAAACTGTGAATACAATTGTTCACCAACTGTACGTACACGTCTGTTTGATAAGTGGTCAATATCATCCACATCTGCTTTTGCATTGATCAATTCGATCAAATACTTAATGATGCAAATAATATCTTCTTTTGTTAATGTTCTAACAGTAAAAGGTGTTTCCAGGTTCAACTTTTTGTTGATTCTGTAACGGCCTACTTCACCAAGATCATAACGTTTATCAGAGAAAAATAATTTATCCACTACCCCACGAGCTGTTTCTTCATCAGGTGGTTCAGCGTTACGTAACTGACGGTAGATATGCTCCACTGCCTCTTTTTGAGAGTTGGAAGTATCTTTTTGCAAGGTATTGTAGATGATGGCATAATCACCAGCATTTACATCTAACTTATGTAAGATCACCGATTTTACATTTGCATCCATAATTAAATCGATGTGGTTATTGTCCAGGATCGTTTCGCGGTCAATAATTACCTCGTTACGCTCAATGGAAACAACTTCACCGGTATCCTCATCTACAAAATCTTCAACCCATGTTTTTAGAACACGAGCAGCTAATTTGCGACCAATAACTGTTTTTAAACCGGCTCTGCTAACTTTTAATTCATCAGCCAGACCGAATATTTCAAGGATCTGTTTATCACTTTCAAATCCGATTGCTCTTAATAATGTTGTTACCGGAAGTTTTTTCTTACGATCGATATAAGCGTACATCACGTTATTAATATCGGTAGAAAACTCTATCCAAGATCCTCTGAAAGGGATAACTCTTGCTGAATAAAGTTTAGTACCGTTTGAGTGACGGCTTTGACCGAAGAATACGCCCGGTGAACGGTGTAACTGAGATACAATAACACGTTCTGCCCCATTGATAACGAAAGTACCTTTTGGAGTCATATATGGAATAGTACCTAAGTAAACATCCTGTACAATGGTTTCGAAATCTTCATGTTCAGGATCAGTACAATACAAACGAACTTTCGCTTTAAGCGGAACGCTGTATGTTAAACCACGCTCAATACACTCTTCCAGAGAGTAACGAGTAGGATCAATAAAATAATCTAGGAATTCAAGCACAAAATTATTCCGTGCATCTGAAATAGGAAAGTTTTCTGCGAAAACTTTATAAAGTCCTTCGTTTTGACGATTTTCAGAAGTAGTTTCTAACTGAAAAAAATCCTGGAACGATTTAAGTTGGATATCTAAAAAGTCAGGGTAATCGATTTGACTTTTAATAGAAGCGAAACTTATTCTTTGTTTTTTTTTATTTGGAGTCAAGGTGCTTAGGATTTATTTGGTTGATTAAAGAATTAGAGCGAATAAGTTTAAAATTAATCAGGCTTTTAAAAAATAACAAGATTAAACCGGTAGTTTTAGTTAATGTATTTATCAGGCTCAGCCTTAATAACTTATAACACAATTAACAAATTTAATTCATTTTATTTAAATAAAAATCCAATCAGATCTTATTTAACTTATTTTAACCATTTGAATTCAAAAATAAACAACAAAAGGGTATAGATCACAACCCGATTTTAGATCGGAGTTGAGCTCTATACCTTATAGGTTGTGTATAAGCAACAGTTTATTATTTAACTTCAACCTTTGCTCCTGCTTCCTCTAATTGTTTTTTTACTGCTTCAGCATCTTCTTTAGAAACACCTTCTTTGATTGGTTTTGGAGCACCATCAACTAAATCTTTAGCTTCTTTTAAGCCAAGTCCTGTTAAATCTTTTACAATTTTAACTACACCTAATTTAGCTGCACCTGCTTCAACAAGAATTACATCAAAAGTAGTTTTTTCTGCTACTGCTGCTGCGCCACCGCCAGCTACTGGAGCTGCTGCTGCTGCTGCTGCTGGTTCAATACCATGCTCATCTTTTAAAATTTTAGCTAACTCATTAACTTCTTTAACAGTTAAGTTTACTAGTTGCTCAGCGAAAGCTTTTAAATCTGCCATTTTATTTATTGTTTTAATTATTAATTACTATTTTTTATTTAATTGTTGATTTGTTGATCTGGTGAATTGGAGAATCTCTAAATCTCCAATTTTCCATCTCTTTAATTCTCTATTTATTTTTCTGAAAGGGTTTTAACGATACCAGCTAATTTGCCACCACTCGATTTAAGAGCAGATATAACATTTTTAGCAGGTGATTGAAGCAATCCAAGGATCTCACCAATCATTTCGTTTTTAGATTTAATGCTTGCTAATACATCTAATTGATCATCACCAATATAAACACATTCTTCAACATAAGCCGCTTTCAAAAGTGGTCTATCGTTTTTCAAACGAAATTCTTTGATAAGTTTAGCAGGATCGCTTCCAACTTCTGAAAACATAATTGCTGTAGAACCTTTCAAAGAACCTAATAATGGTTGGTACTCTTTTGCTGTGCTACGTTCCATTGCTAACTTCAACAATGAATTTTTCACTACAAGCATTTGAATGTTTTTGGTAAAACATATTCTTCTTAAAGCTGACGTTTTTACAGCATTTAATGAAGAAATATCGGTCAAATAGAAATGAGTGTTGTTTGCCAATTGCTCAACCAGGGAATCTATTACTTTTGATTTATCTTCTTTTTTCATTTCTGTTAATTTTATTTACATCGTGGAAGCCGTTGCAAATGGTTGTTTTATTTAAAAATTAAAATTACCCTAAAAACTTAGTATCGATCTGGATACTTGGACTCATAGTAGAAGACAAATAAACGCTTCTAACATAAACTCCTTTTGCAGAAGAGGGCTTTAATTTCATTATTGTTTGTAACAATTCATTTGTATTTTCGGCAAGTTTATTACTATCGAATGATACTTTACCAACTAAGGCTTGTACGATACCAGCTTTATCTACTTTAAAATCAATTTTACCACCTTTAGCATCAGTAACAGCTTTTCCTATTTCCATAGTAACTGTACCTGTTTTAGGATTTGGCATTAAACCTCTTGGCCCTAAAACACGACCCAATGCACCAACTTTACCCATAACTGAAGGCATAGTAATGATAACATCAACATCTGTCCAACCGCCTTTAATTTTTTCGATATATTCATCTAATCCAACGAAGTCGGCACCTGCAGCAGTTGCTTCAGCTACTTTATCTGGAGTACAAAGCACTAATACGCGCATTGTTTTACCTGAACCGTGTGGTAAAGAAACGCTACCACGAACCATTTGATTTGCTTTACGTGGATCAACACCCAAACGTACGCTTACATCAACCGATGAATCAAATTTTGTATTGGTGATATCTTTAATAATTTTAGTAGCTTCAGCCAAAGAATATGATTTTGTAGCATCATATTTTGACATGGCCAACTTTCTGTTTTTTGAAATTTTAGTCATTTTTATTAATTTGTGATGTGCAAACGTCCTAATGATTCAGACTCCATCTGTTTTTATTTAGTGATTTAGAGATCTAGTGATTTGGAGAATTGAAATTCTCTAATTCTTCAAATCTAAAATTCTCTATTTCTTTAACGGTGATTCACCAGTTACAGTTAATCCTAAACTGCGGGCAGTTCCGGCAACCATACTCATTGCTGATTCGATAGAAAAACAATTCAAATCGGGCATTTTAGCTTCAGCAACTTCACGGATCTGCGCCCAAGAAACATTACCTACTTTTAAACGATTTGATTCTTTCGAACCTGTTTTCACTTTTGAAATTTCCAACAACGATATTGCTACCGGTGGGTTTTTAAGGATAAATTCAAATGATTTATCTTTATAAACTGTAATAATTACGGGAATTACTTTACCTGCTTTATCCTGAGTTCTAGCATTAAATTGCTTACAAAACTCCATGATGTTCACACCTTTTGCACCTAATGCAGGACCAATTGGTGGTGCCGGGTTTGCAGCTCCTCCTTTTATTTGCAACTTAACCATTGCACCTATTTCTTTTGCCATTTTATTTTTTAGTTTAAAGTTTGAAAGTTTAAAGTTTGAAAGTTTAAAGTTTGTTGATGATGGAAGCTCAACTCATTACTTTGTATTTCCACTTTAAACGGTATTAATATTTTTTTATCTACAACACTTAATCGTTTTCTATTTTGTTATTTTAGTTTAAAACTTCAAGTCTAATTTTTTTGGAAAGTATAACTTTCAAACTTTAAACTTTTTAACTTTAAACTAACGTACTAACCTTCTTTTTCTACTTCCATGTAACCTAATTCCAATGGAGTTTTTCTGCCGAAAATTTTCACCATTACTTCCAACTTCTTCTTCTCTTCATTTACTTTTTCGATAGTTCCGGTGAAACCATTGAATGGCCCGTTTATTACTTTTACTGTTTCACCAACAATGAAAGGAATATTTAATTGTGCATCACTTCCTTCAAGAACATCTACTGTTCCTAAAATACGATTTACTTCAGCCAAACGCATTGGTACAGGTAAACCTCCTTTGGTTTCACCTAAAAATCCAATAACGCCTGTAATATTTTTTATAACGTGAGGCACTTCGCCTACTAATAATGCTTCAATTAAAATATACCCACTATAAAAAGGACGCTCCTTGCTAACTTTTTTACCATTGCGTATTTGATAAATTTTTTCGGTAGGTATTAAAATTTGAGAAACATAGCTACTTAATCCCAAACGGTTGATCTCTACTTCAATATATTGTTTTACCTTTTTTTCCTGACCGCTTATAGCTCTCACAACATACCACTTTTTAGTAGTGTCAGTAGTTTTTGCTTGCTCGCTTTTTGTTTGCTCGACCATTTTATTAAAGTATGTATTAAGTATTATGTATTAAGAGTCTTGTCTCTTCTATGAAAATAATTGATAAACAGATTCCATTCCTCTATTAAAAGCAAAATCCATAACAAATACTAAAAGGGCAATGATCACAGAAGCGATCATTACAACAATAGCACTGCTTTGCAATTCACCCCAAGTTGGCCAGCTAACTTTGTGAAAAAGTTCATTGGTAGTTTCGTTAATGTATGTTTTGAAGTTGCTCATATTTTTTTTGTTTAAAGTTGGAAAGTTTAAAGTTTCGTCTTAAACCTTTCTAAATTTAACTTTTAAACTTTTAACTTATCTTGCACAGGTGGAGAGATTCGAACTCCCATCAAAGGTTTTGGAGACCTCTATTCTACCCTTGAACTACACCTGTTTATTCTCCAAATCGTGTTATCCAAACCTCAAAAATATACTTTTGAAGTACACCCATTATTTAGTAGAAAACAGCACCCCGATATTTCGGGGCACTGTTATGCTACATTTTTTATTATTTATTACTTGATGATCTCAGTTACCTGACCAGCACCAACTGTTCTACCACCTTCACGGATCGCAAAACGTAATCCTTTATCCATTGCAACCGGTACAATTAATTTAACTGTAATTGTTACGTTATCACCAGGCATAACCATGTCACGACCTGTTGGTAAATCAATTTCTCCAGTTACGTCAGTTGTACGTAAGTAAAACTGAGGACGGTATTTGTTATGGAATGGAGTGTGACGTCCACCTTCTTCTTTTTTCAAAACATAGATCTCAGCTTTGAATTCAGTGTGAGGAGTAATTGAACCTGGCTTAGCGATAACCATACCTCTACGGATATCTTTTTTATCAACACCACGTAACAATAAACCTACGTTATCACCAGCTTCTCCACGATCCAAAATCTTACGGAACATTTCAACACCTGTGATTACTGATTTCATTTTTGTATCTTGCATTCCAAGTATTTCAACCTCATCACCTGTGTTGATAACACCTGTATCTATTTTACCAGTAGCAACAGTACCACGACCAGTGATCGTAAATACATCTTCAACCGGCATCAAGAATGGTTTGTCAATTTCACGAACCGGAATAGGGATATAATTATCCACAGCATCCATTAATTCCATGATTTTTGGCATCCATTTTTCATCTTTGTTCAAACCACCTAAAGCAGAACCTTGAATGATAGGAGTATTTTCACCATCAAATTGATAGAAAGTCAACAATTCGCGGATTTCCATTTCAACAAGTTCCAACAATTCTGGATCGTCAACCATATCCACTTTGTTCATAAACACAACAATTTTAGGAACACCAACCTGACGAGCTAAAAGAATATGTTCACGAGTTTGAGGCATAGGACCATCAGTAGCAGCTACAACAAGGATAGCACCGTCCATTTGAGCAGCACCAGTAACCATGTTCTTAACGTAATCCGCGTGACCCGGACAGTCAACGTGAGCATAGTGACGTTTAGAAGTAGAATATTCTACGTGAGAAGTATTAATGGTGATACCACGAGCTTTTTCTTCAGGTGCATTATCAATTGAAGAGAAATCTCTTACTTCTGATAGACCTTTTTCAGCTAATACAACAGTAATTGCTGCGGTTAAGGTAGTTTTACCGTGGTCAACGTGACCGATTGTTCCTATGTTTACGTGTGGTTTGGAACGGTCGTATTTTTCTTTAGCCATTGGGTTATGTTATTTATTATTGTTTTTCTATTATTTATTTACTTGATTACGTTTTTTTAAATGAATTTAATATTGAACCAACATTAAAAAATTCATTTCATCTACCCAGTCCCATTAAGAGCTGTTGAGCAGGATTGAACTGCCGACCTCTTCCTTACCAAGGAAGTGCTCTACCGCTGAGCTACAACAGCTTAATGAAAAGCTAAATAGCATTAAAATTAAAAAAAGAGCGGAAGACCGGGCTCGAACCGGCTACCCTCAGCTTGGAAGGCTGACGCTCTACCAAATGAGCTACTTCCGCTTTTTAATGTGATATTAAAGAACTAAAATTAAAACCCGACAATTGAAATGCTTACACAAACCAAATTGAGCTAATCCGTTTTTTAATCTAATACAAAAAAACTATATTAAAGAACTATCTAAATTATTTTCAAAAAAATAAATTCCAATTTTTATTTCTCCCAAAAAAATTGTGGGGAGAGAAGGATTCGAACCTTCGAAGTCGAAACAACAGATTTACAGTCTGTCCCATTTGGCCACTCTGGTATCTCCCCGACTTATATTCTACAAAATAGAACAAATAACAAAAATAGAGCCGATGGAGGGATTCGAACCCCCGACCAGCTGATTACAAATCAGCTGCTCTGGCCAACTGAGCTACATCGGCTTATTTTGTTAGTAAGCTATAATTTAAAAGAACTATAAATATTTTTCTTAATACTAATTTTTGAGAAATTTCAATGATACTCCTCAAAAACGGATTGCAAAAGTAAGAATTAATTACAGAGTAACAATATTTTTTTTCTTTTTTTTCAAAAAAAATGCCCCGATCCTTAAAACCGGGGCAAATTTAACCAAAAAATTGAATAAAAAGGTTTAAATTCCTTGAATTTTCTCTTTATGTTTTTTTACCTGAATTTTTAATGCATCAATAGTTGTATCAACTGCTTCTTCAAAACTTTTGCAATGTTTTTTTGCGAAAAGATCATTCCCTGCAATATGAACTTTTATTTCAGCTATTTTATTATCTACAGCACTTGATTTATCAAGGCGAAGCGTAACATCACTGCTTATGATACCATCATAATAATGTGTTAGTTTATCAATACGTTCTTGTATAAATTCTACAAGTTTTTTGTCTGCATCAAAATGCACTGATTGAATTTTAATTGTCATAATTAGTTCTCCTATATTAAATTGTTAAAAAGCATTTTTAGAGTTCTTCAGAGCGAAGTAATATGTTACTGCGAATATAGAAATATTTTTTTGTAAATCCTTGAATATTTCGTTGAAATTATACAAAACGATGAGATTTTTCTTTTGGGAGATTGAAATTATTCGTTTTTCATTCACAAATCAAAAACCATTTAGTCTAAATCAGATTTATTGTTGTGTTTCCCTTTCTAAAAAGAAAGTGCGTTTTTTTCTTAAAAAAACTGTGTGTTTTTCTTTTGTTGTTGCTGAATAAGATAATTTCACTATTATTCCCCGCCCACGCTGCAGTTCTCGACTCCGCTCGCACTGACAAGGCCTCTTATCCTATCTCACAAGTAACGCAAAGAGGGACTTGTTCTAAAAATTATTTCGTTTTTCCATTCCCCTCTTCGCTCTCTTGTTTTGGACTCCGCTCGAACTGACAAAGACACCCTTCTCTATCACATAAACAATTCACAAGGGAGATTTATAAATTGCCTACTACTCCAAAATTGAAAAAATTGCCAAATTGTTTTTCCTACCCTTTCGGATGGGCTTGTTTATGTATATTTTTAAGTTTCTCTACAGTATTATGTGTGTAAACTTGTGTTGCGGAAAGGTTGGCATGGCCCAACAATTCTTTGATCGCGTTTAAATCAGCTCCGTTATTAAGCATATGTGTGGCAAATGTATGACGCAATACATGCGGACTTTTTTTGTTTACTGTGGTTATTTGTGAAAGGTAGGTGTTTACGATCCGGTAAACGAATTTTTCATACAATTGCTTGCCATTTTTATTGATAAACAAAAATTCGTCATTCAAATCAGCTTTGGCTGTTATGTACTGTTGAATTTGATCTTTTAAAATTGTGTTAAATGGAACAATGCGCTCTTTATTGCGCTTTCCAAGTACTTTTATCTGACATAGATACAGATCCACATTGGATTGTTTGAGATTAATAAGTTCTGATAAACGAATACCAGTAGCATAAAAGAGCTCGATGATTAATTTATTACGCTGTCCTTCGAAATCATCACCAAAAACGGTATCATCAAGCAGCGTATCCATTTTTTCTTTTTCAATAAAAACAGGTAATCGTTTGGAAGTTTTTGGTGAAAGGATCTTCAACATAGGATTTTCAGTTACTATGCTTTGTCGCAATAAAAATTTATAGAAGGTTTTAAGTGTAGTAATTTTGCGGTTTACTGAGCGAGGTGATATTTTTTGCTCCATCAAACTAACTATCCAGGAGCGGATAATGGTATGGTTTACTTCTGCTATTTTTGTTATTTCGTAAGAGGTGCTTAGGTAAGTAACAAACTGTTTTATATCATTAGAATAGGCTACTAATGTATGTTTGGAAGCTCGTTTTTCATATTGGATGAATTCCAGAAAACCATCCTTGCAAGCATTTATATCCATAAATTTATGTATAAAGGATATTGTGTGTTATGTAATTAAAGTACTTCGTATTATGGTACGCAGATCTATTAAGATACTTATGAAAAAAAAAATGATTTAAGTACTTCCTTTTTTTTATTATATGATATTAAGAGCCTGTTTAAATTTTATATAAAAGAATAGCATTATTGCTTATAAAGCTAACGCACCTTTCTCGACAAGCTTGAAATGACCACGCACTGGTCATATTGAGCTTCGCCTATGTGAGTTCTTGTCGAAGCATCGAAAAATTTGCGATGGCTACTTAAAAAACGACATCTTATAAATAAGAAAGAGGAAAAATTTATATTCTTTAACGTACATAACCTTATTAAAGTTATGCAGCAATAAAATAAATTTTTCCTCTTTCGAGATATAGTATTGAGAAGGGAACTATTGTTCTTCTTCGTTTCTTTGCATTTGTTCTTTGTAAATCGCTTTTTTCTTTCCTTCGCGGTAAACAATAGATGGCTTAGTGAATTTTGAACGTTCACGTAATTCTTTTACAACACCTGTTTTTTCAAATTTCTTTTTGAATTTCTTAAGTGCTTTCTCGATTGCTTCACCTTCTTTAATTGGTACAATTAGCATGTTGTTATTTTTAGATTTGTTGAATTTTTGATTTTAATTTTTGTCAGTTCTTTCAAACTTGGGATGCAAATGTAAGAATATTATGATAATTAAAAAAATAAATATTAAAAAAGGTCTATTTTCAGGACTATTAATCAAAATAAAAGAAACAAAACTGTGTGTGTTTCTTTTTTCTTGAAAAAAAAGAAACAAAAATTCAAGAACAAACGATTCCTCCCCACGTGCTGCACTCCATCGCGTTTGTTCAGGGCTCACGCACGTTTTCATAAGATTCATTTTTGCTTCAATGAAAACAAATCTTCCAAATATCCCTGTTAAATCTTAATTCGTGCAATTTTGGCAAGAACTATTTCAGAATTTCCCTTGCAATCACTATTTTTTGAATTTCGGATGTTCCTTCGCCAATGGTGCAAAGCTTTGAGTCACGGAAATATTTTTCGGCAGGGAAATCTTTGGTATAACCGTAGCCGCCAAAAATCTGTACCGCTTCTGTTGCTGCTCTTACACATACTTCAGAGGCATAATATTTAGCGTAAGCACCTTCTTTGGTCATTTTTAATCCTTGGTTTTTTCTATCAGCAGCAGAGAATGTTAATAATTCAGCGGCTTCAATTTCTGTAGCCATAGTTGCTAATTTAAAGGATATTCCCTGGAAATGAGAAATCGGTTTCCCAAACTGCTCACGCTCTTTTGAATATTTTATGGATGCTTCCAAAGCACCTTTTGCAATACCTACAGCCAATGAGGCGATAGAAATACGTCCACCATCAAGTACTTTCATCGCTTGCATAAAGCCTTCGCCCTCTTTGCCCATCATCTGATCTTTATGTACACGGCAATTATCGAAAATAAGTTCAGCGGTTTCTGATGCACGCATCCCCAATTTATTTTCTTTTTTTCCTGATTTTAAACCTGGAGTTCCTTTTTCAATAATAAAAGCTGACATTCCTTTATTATCTCCTTTTTCACCGGTACGAACTATTACAACTGCTACATTTCCAGAAATAGCATGTGTAATAAAATTTTTGGAACCATTGATAATATAATAGTCTCCATCTTTTTTAGCGTTTGAAGCCATGCCACCCGAATCGGATCCGGTACCGGTTTCTGTTAAGCCCCATGCACCGATCCATTCGGCTGTAGCTAATTTAGGAAGATATTTCTTTTTTTGTTCTTCGTTACCAAATGCTAAAATATGACCGGTACATAATGAGTTATGCGCTGCCATTGACAGTCCGATTGAACCACAAATTTTGCTTAACTCAACAATTGCAGTAACATACTCGGTATAGGAGAAGCCGGAACCACCATATTCTGTAGGTACAAGTACGCCCATCAACCCAAGTTCACCTAACTTTTTGAATACTTCTACCGGAAATTCCTGAGACTCGTCCCATTCCATCATTTTAGGACTAATATGATCCTTACCAAATTTCTTAATCATATCAGCAATCATTTGCTGGTTTTCGTTGATGCTAAAATCCATTTTGTTTTTTATTTAGGTTGCAAAAATATACAATTTATCTTAAATAACCGGTTTGTGATTTGAAATACGAAAGGGGGTGAATTGCTTGTTGTAATTTATCGAATTTATAATTTGAATTTAACCCTAACAGGGTTTAAAACCCTCTTAGGGTAAGAACTTCCGCTATTTAAGGCTCCGGCTCGTTTCTCTTTCTATATCTTTCTTTTTAATATCATCCCGCTTATCGTATAGCTTTTTACCCTTTGCCAAAGCTATTTCCAGCTTGGCGTATCCTTTTTCACTAATAAATAAACGTAAAGGAATAATGGTTAATCCTTTATCTTTTAATTTACCCTGAAGTTTGTCCAGTTCCCGCTTATTGAGTAATAGTTTACGGTCGCGTTTTTCACCCACATTATTATACGTCCCGTTAAAATATGGCGCAATGTGCATATTACGGATGAATAGTTCATCATTTAAAAACACACAAAAAGCATCGTTAATATTCGATTTCGCTTCACGTACTGATTTTATTTCTGTTCCGGTCAATTGAAGACCTGCAACATATTTATCAATAAATGAATATTCAAAAGATGCTTTTTTGTTTTTTATATTAATAGAATTTTCCGTGGCCATAAGGTTACAAAGGTAATATAAAACAATCACCTTAATACCTCTGCTTATGGAAGAAATGAAAAATGAGATAATCAATCATTTTCCTATAAAAAAGAAGTGTATCCCCCTTCCCTATTGGTGAAGAGATATAGGTTTATCATCTGACGATCAACACTGGGACTTTCACATTATGCCTAACCGCATCAAGGGTGGTTCCGAAGATAATATCCTTTAATGCTCTATGGCCATGGGCACCCATCACTAATAGATCACAAGAGGTATTATTTACAATTTCAGGAATACTTTTTTTAGGGTTACCAAAACCAAGTTTAGTGTCGATCGTATACCCTTTTGAAACCAGTTCTACTCTGTATTTCTCCAAATTTTCTTTATCAGATACTGTTTCAAGATCATCAATCTCCTGATCCAGCAATCTTGCTCCCGCTGTTTCAACAATATGTATCAGAATATATTCGGCACTTTTCCCTCCTTGCGCAAATGCATAGCTGATGGCCTTGCTGTCGCTTTTGCTAAAATCAACTGTGATGGCAATCTTGTTATACTTCAGCATAGGAAGAATTTCAAGTTCTTCGGGAGTACCATCCGGAACCTTGTTTTCCGAAACGTTTTGTTTTTTTAATAGGGGGCTAAAAGTGATATATAGTAATAACAAAGCCGCTGCAACTATCACAGGAACAACAGTAACATATAAAATGAATGGATTTTCAACAGTCCCCAACCATTCCCTTACGGTTTCAAAAACAAGTTTAGCATTTAATCCAACAATTATAATGGCAACAAGCCATGCACATACTTTTACCCATGTTTTGTTTGCAAATATTCCCATGTGTTTCTTATCACTTGTTAGGTGAATAAGGGGAATAATAGCGAATCCGAGTTGCATACTTAAAATAACCTGGCTTAAGATCAATAATTCACCTGTTGCCTCCTCACCAAATATTGAAATAACTAATAAAGCAGGTACTATCGCGATCATTCGGGTTATTAATCTTCTTAACCAAGGTTGAATACGTATATTTAAATAACCTTCCATAACAATCTGACCTGATAAAGTACCTGTTAATGTTGAGCTTTGCCCTGCAGCGATAAGCGCCACAGCGAATAAAAGTGGAGCAAGGTGAGTTCCAAGAACTCCTTCAAGTAATTTATAAGCATCTTGAATTTCAGCAACACCAAATCTACCTGTTGAATAAAAAGCGCTTGCAGCAAGGATAAGAATAGCAGCATTTACAAACAAAGCCAAATTTAATGCGATACTGGTATCTATAAAATTAAACTTTATCGCTTCCTTAATCCCCTTTGGGGTTCTGTCGATTTTACGGGTTTGAACAAGTGAAGAATGTAAGTATAAATTATGTGGCATAACGGTAGCACCGATAATACCAATAGCGATATAAAGCGCCTGATCATTAGGAATAGAAGGTATAAATCCTTTTATCAATTCGGCACCATCGGGTTGAGCAAAGTACATTTCCGCGATAAAAGCAAAGCCTATAGTTGCAACTAAAGCCAGAATAAAAGCTTCCATTTTACGGATGCCATGTTTCTGCAATACTAATAACAGCAGGGTGTCTAACACAGTAATGGAAACACCTGCTAAAAGGGGGATGTTAAATAATAATTGTAAACCAATTGCCATCCCAATCACTTCGGCAAGGTCACATGCTGCAATAGCAATTTCGGCCAGCATCCAATTGCAAAAATTTACAACCCGCGGATAAGTAGCCCTGGAAGCTTGCGCAAGATCGAGTCCTCTCACCAATCCCAACCTGGCACTTAAACTCTGAAGAAGCAATGCCATAACATTGCTCATTAAAAGCACCCATAATAATTTATAACCGAACTGACTACCACCTGCAATATCGGTAGCCCAGTTGCCCGGATCCATATAACCAACACTTATTAAATAGGCTGGTCCCATATAGGCAAAAAGTTTCCGCCAGAAACTGCTTTTATCTGTATGTACACTTGAATGTACTTCCTCCAGTGATTTTCTTGAACCGTTTCTCATAATTTATTTAATGATCACTAAAATATTTTTTGCAACATCATTACTTATAAAAACAGAAGCACCTTTATTTATTGTAATTTGAAGTGAATGATCAAATTCAATGATCTCTTTTATTTTAATTTCAGTTCCTAATGAAATGCCTGATCTATCGAGATATTGCAAGAATGCTGTAGAGTGATCAACTACACCGGTCATAATACAAACATCATTTTTTTTGAACTTTGATAATAAATGAGATTTAGGAACATTTAATTTTCCTTTCGCATCCGGTATCGGGTCTCCATGAGGGTCTACTTTAGGGTAGTTTAAAAATTTATCAATTTCTTCGATCAGTTTATCTGAATTAATGTGTTCTAATTGTTCGGCTACATCGTGAACTTCGTCCCATTTAAAATCCAACTTTTCGACCAAAAACATTTCCCACAAGCGGTGTTTTCTGATGATTGTAAGAGCAACTTTTTCACCTTTTGAAGTAAGGGTTACGCCCTGATATTTCTGATAATTAATTAATTTTTTATCCGAAAGTTTTTTAAGCATATCTGTTACGGATGCTGCTTTGGTACTCATTTTTTCAGCGATAGCGTTGGTGCTAACAACATCGCCTTCCTGCTCAATGAGTTTGTAAATGGCTTTGAGATAATTCTCTTCTGTAAATGAGTGCATCAAAACAATGATTTTAGACAAAATTACAAAATAATTTTAAATTAATAATAAATATTTTTTAGACTAATCTAAAAAAATGAATTATATTTGTATTATGAAAACGGTAAAAACCATACAACTTCTTTTATTTTTTATCACTTGTATGCTGGTATTATTTCCGGCATGTAAAAAGGAAAAGAAGGATGAGGTTATTGATTGTACAGGTGTAAGTCCAAGTTATAATTCAGAAATAAAACCAATTATTAATGCCAATTGTGTTTCTTCAGGTTGTCATAATGCCGGTTCAAGCAATGGAGACTTCACTACTTATCCCGGGTTAAAAACACTGGCATCATCAGGTACACTGGAAAGCAGGGTTATTGTAAACAAAACAATGCCTCCAACAGGTCCACTTTCTTTAGAAGACAGAAAAAAAATAAAATGCTGGATAAGTTCGGGGGCACCTAATAATTAATTGAAACAACCAATTGAACAATTGAAACAAACTAATTTAACAATTGATGCAATTTTTCAGTAGGCAATTCTGTGTTTAATAATTAATTGAAAGATTTAAAACAATTCGACAATTGAGCAATTTTTCAGTGGGCAATTGTTAATTGGGTACAAAAACAAAAACTTAAAATAGCGCAATAAAGAACCTTTGAATATGAAAAAAACAATACTACTTGGAAGCTTAATATTTTTTTTAGTAATGATGATCTCCTGCGAAAAGATGCTGCCACCAGTCCCTCCAGATGAAGAAATTTTAGCAGGAACAATTCCCGGATTAACTGCGCAACAGGAAATTGAACACTTAATTGGTGATGCGGCATTTGGTGAAATATTTGGCCCCGAACAAGGCTTGGGCCCAATATTTGTTCAAACATCCTGCTCCAATTGCCATGTTGGTAATGGAAAAGGACATCCTTCAACAATGGTTAACCGTTTCGCAAAAATTGAAAATGGACAGGTTGATTATTTATTGAATCATGGAGGTCCGCAGTTACAGGAGCGTGCTATTCCCGGATACGCCCCGGAAGTATTTCCAAGCCAGGCAAATATTTTTACTAAGCGCTTAGCCCCGGCAGTAATGGGTTTAGGCTATATCGCAGCATTATCAGATGCTGCGATATTGGCCAATGCCGATTCGAGTGATGTTGATGGTGATGGTATTTCAGGAAGAGCGAATTACGTTACACCTACCAATTTTTTTACTCCACAAAGTATTCATATTTCAAATAATGGAAAATACATAGGCCGTTTTGGAAAGAAAGCTGAAAAAGTGACTATTCAGGATCAGGTTGTATTTGCACTAAAACAGGATATTGGTATTACTTCCGATTTTGATATGGAGGACCTATATAATGCGCAATTGGGGATTAACACAGGTGATCATGTTCCTGATCCGGAGGTTTCATCAAGTTTTGTACACAGCCTGGTATTTTATATGCGTACCTTAAAAGCACCACCACGCAGGAATAGTGATGATGCTGATGTGGTGGCCGGTCAAAATTTATTTGAGGGGATCGGTTGCACAAGTTGCCATAAGTCCACATTTGTAACAACTGAATCAGATATCAGTGCTTTAAGCAATCAAACATTTCATCCTTATTCTGATTTTTTATTACACGATATGGGAGAACTTTTGGATGATAGCTATCCGGAAGGAAGCGCCAATAGTAACGAATGGAGAACACCACCACTTTGGGGAATTGGGCTTGCAAAAGATTCGCAAGGAGGAAATATGTTTTTACTTCATGATGGAAGGGCAACTACTTTTGAAGGAGTTATTTCTTATCATGGAGGTGAAGCATCGAGTAGAAGAGCAGCATTTTATGCTTTATCGGAACAACAAAAAGCGCAAATAGTAAAATTTCTTGAATCACTTTAGGAAATTATAAATGATAAATGTTGAATGATAAATGAAGAGGGGGGCGGCTATAATTCAACATTTACAATTTAAAATTTAACATTTTTTTAATAATGGAACGTAGGAATTTTATTAAACGATGCGGAGCTGTAGGGATTTCCTGTCTGGGTTTCTCGGTATTACTTGATAGTTGTGCAGGTGTACATCATGTTACAGGTGTTGTAAATAACAATTCTGTTCAGTTAAGTAAATCTGAATTTATTGTTAAAAAAGATGATAAAATCTCGTTCCGGAAATATATTATTATGAGAGTGGAGAGTTCAAATTTCCCAATTGTAATATATCGTTTTTCGGAAACAGAGTTTAAGGCCTTATTACTACGCTGCACGCATCAGTCGAATGAATTAAATGTAAATGGTGATCTGATTTCCTGTTCGGCACATGGTAGTGAATTTACTAATAAAGGTGTAGTTGTGCAAGGCCCTGCGGAACAATCGTTAAAATCATTTCCGGTAACTATGGATGAAAATAATATTTATTTACAATTAGTCTAAAAAATGCAATATTAACCTATAATACTCTGTGAATCTCTGTGTTTGCTTTGTGAACCTCTGTATTAATGTTTCATTACAGTGAGAACCACAGAGAATAAAAAGAGTTGCACTGAGAAAATATTAAAACCAGATTAAAGAACCTCTTAATGATGAAAAAAAAACTACTCTTTATTTTATTCGCAATTGCTTCGCAAGCATTTGCACAAAACGATTCTTCTTTTTTAAAACGTGTTCAACCCGATACATCCAATTTAAAAATGAACATGGATGCAGTTTATAACCGTCCGTTTTTACAGATGGGAAAATTGCCTGTTTCCATTGGTGGTTATTTAGAGGCGAACAGCAGTTATTTCGCTACCGATGGAGTTACCGAAGGTTTATCATTTCAAATTCCCCGAATGACCATTTTTTTGTCATCAACGATCAAAAAAAGAATAAAATTTTTATCAGAAATTGAATTTGAAGAAGGTGGAAAAGAAATTGCAATTGAATTTGCTTCGATGGATATTGAGTTTCATCCTTTATTTAATTTGCGAGGTGGGGTAATAATGAATCCTATAGGAGGATTCAATCAAAATCATGATGGCCCGAAATGGGAATTCATCAGTCGTCCTATTTCTTCAACCACTATTATTCCATCCACCTGGAGCAATGTAGGTTTTGGTCTTTTTGGTAAATATGCCCGTAATAAATGGGTATGGGCCTATGAAGCCTATTTAACAAATGGATTTGATGATAAAATAATTTCAAATCAGCAAAATAGAACCTGGCTTCCGGCAAGTAAAGAAAGCCCTGAACGATTTGAAGAAAGTTTTAATGGAGTGCCACTTGTTACTGCAAAAACAGCACTTCGTCACCGAAAAGTGGGGGAAATTGGTTTTTCGTGGATGGGTGGTGTTTACAATAAATTTAATTTAGATGGTGTGGAAGTAGATAAAAAAAGACGAGTGGATCTCTTTGCTATTGATTTTAATACCACAATCCCTAAGATCAATACGTATATAAATGCAGAATGGGTTTGGGCGATGATCGATGTTCCAACAACCTATATCCAACAATTTGGAAATAAACAACAAGGAGGATTTATTGATATTGTTCAACCAGTAATTAAACGAAAAATTCTGGGATGGGAAAACAGCACTTTTAATGTTGCTTTAAGGTTGGAATACACCGATTATAACAAAGGCACCTTTAATGAAACCGGAAAAAACATTTATGATCATGTAACGGCAATTGTTCCCGGAATTAGTTTCAGGCCATCATCACAAACTGTTATCAGAGCTAACTATCGCTATCATTGGGAACGGGATCTAGTAGGCAATCCAGCAGCCAGAACAGCAGGGTTTCAATTTGGGTTTTCCACTTATTTTTAAGTTTTTTTATTTTCTTACCATTTATTTTTTGATATTGTTTTACTCTCTAAAATTAATCTCGCAATTTTTGACATCAAAGTTTATTTGATTAAATTTGTTGTGAATCCATAAATATCATTATTATGACAGCTACTCAAATAAAAAAACAGATAGAAACCTATTTGCCATTGCTTACTATTAAACAACAAGAATTGTTATTAGATATGGTCAAAAACATTTTACATGTTGAATCAGCTGATAAACGTATTACAAAAAAGCAATACAATAAAGAAATTGCAGAGGCTGAAAAGCGTATAGCTAGAGGAGAATTCACGACACAAGGAGATTTAGAAAAGGAAATGAAGGGATGGTAAAAAAGAAAGAATATAAAATAATTTGGTCCAACTTAGCAAAAGAGCAACTAAAAGAATTATACAAGTACATAAAAAAAGTCTCTGAAAAAAATGCAAAAAAAGTAAGAAATCGAATTGTAGCATCAACAAGTATATTATCTACTGACCAAAAAATCTATATAGTTGATAAACTTAAATCAGATAATAATGGAGAGTACAGAGCAATACGTAATTTATAATTATCGTATAACATTCAAAATAGAATTAGATACTATCAAAATATTACGGGTACGACACACGAGCAGAGAACCATTAGAACATTAATACCGAATTACTAGTGCGCTGAAATGAAATTTAAATGTATGGGGCTAGTATCTATATCTTTCAATGAGTATAAATAACTTTTCGCTTTTTAAAGAAAAATTCCCGCTTTAATAAAAAAAATAAAAATTATCCATCCTGATCTTATGAAATTTTTGTTTCCAGTATTTATTGTTTTTGCATTCACAGCCTGTTCGCCTAAACTTCCTCTTGTTCAACACAGGAACAGTGTGAAAATAGAAGTTGGCCCCGGCCCCGAAGACATAGTACTTGATACATTCAGCAGTTCTTATCCCAGAATTCTGGCTTCCTGTTTACAAAGAAGAAATGGAAAAGATGTTTATGCCGAAATTTGCGAAGTAAATTTAAATAACGACAGTTATAAAATTTTGAAACGATTGAATGAACCACAAGGAATGGTGTTTCGCCCTCATGGTTTTGATCTGGTTAAAAATTTAAAAGGCGAAATATTATTGTATTGTATTTCACACAACGAGGAAAAAAAAGAACATTCAATTATTGTTTATACTGTATTTGCTGATCACCTGCAGTTTAAAGAAAAGCTGGATTCTCCATTACTTGTGTCTCCAAATGATGTTACAGCCAATTGTGCCGGAGAAATTTTTGTTACCAATGATGCACGCAAACGAGGAAGTGCAATGGAATCACTACTGAAATTAAAAACTTCAAACGTTGTTAGTTATCACCCCTCGAATCAACAATGGAATGTAGCCGCTGACCGATTTTCGTATGCAAATGGAATAGCCATCAATCATTGTCCTTCTGACTTTGTGTTACTTTCAACAATAAGAAGCAATAAACTTTACGTATTGAAAAATACGATAGATAACAAGGATAGATATGTTCCAAAAACAATTGCAAAGCTGAAGGGGCTTGACAATATTACTTTTATCACTGATAATGAAATACTTGTTACTGCCCATCTCAACCAAATCGCCTTTTTAAAACATTATAAAGACCCTAAGAACATCTCTCCTACCGTTGTTTATCGTGTAAACATAATTACAGGTGAATACAAAGCTGTTTATTCTAATGATGGTTCTGACATTAGTGGTGGTTCAACCGCTTTGTATTATAAAGGTAAATTGTATATTTCCCAGGTATTTGAACCCTTTCTTTTAAAATGTGATGCTGAGGATTTGAAATAGAAATAGGCAAAAACGTTATTTACAACTTTTTTTCGAAATCTAATTGATAATGAGCAAGTTAAGCATTGACCAGTTATTTATATTATCATCTTTTTAACAGATAGTACAAAGTCTTTTAAACAATTTCATGCCAAAATACATTTCGCAAAACTTTTCCACAATAACTGTCAAATAAAAAAAAAAACTATCTTTGCAAAAAACTTAATCACTAAAAAAACCTAAATGATGAGAAAAAAATTACAATTAGTCGCAACATTATGCCTTTTAGCCGTTTCTTTAAATGGCTTTTCACAAACCGGAAGGTATTTAACTGAAGTTTTCACTTCAGTAACAGTAACATCAAATGTTGTTTACGGAAATAACATTAGTGTTATAACAACTCCTCCTGCACCATCCGACCTAAAAATGGATGTTTACGAACCAACCGGAGATGTATTAACTGCAAGACCATTGGTTATTGTACTTCATACAGGAAGTTTTCTTCCAGCAGTAGCGAATGGACAAGCTACTGGTTCAAAAACAGACAGTGCAGTAGTTGAAATGTGTAAACGATTTGCAAAAAGAGGTTATGTTGCAGTTGCAGCGGATTACCGTTTGGGCTGGAACCCTATTTCTGGCGATGTAGATATAAGAACCGGTACACTCTTAAATGCAGTTTACCGTTCTATCCAGGATGCAAAAAATTGCGTTCGTTATTTCAAAGCAGATAAAGCTACTGTGAACACTTATAAAATTGATACTACCAAAATTGCGGTAGGAGGTTTAGGTTCTGGTGGATACATAGCTCTTGCTTATGCATCATTGAATCAAGTTTCTGAAATTCAATTAGGGAAATTCTTAAATAACTCAGCTACTCCACCAGTACCTTATATTGATCAATCATTATCCGGTAATTTTGATGGAACAAATACAACTGGTTTAAATACTGCTAACTTACCATCTCACACTTCTACTATAAACATGGCATTCAATGTTGGCGGTGCAATTGGAGATACTTCTTGGATAAACGCAGGAGAAGTTCCAATAGTAGGTTTACATTGCTACAAAGATGCTAATGCTCCATATAAAACAGGAGCTGTTATTGTTCCAACTACTGGTGCATTTGTTGTTGAGGCAAGTGGTAGTTATGACGTTATTAGAGTTGTTAATAAATCATCTATTGACAATAACGCAATTTTCAACAGTTCGATATATACTGACGTATATACAACCAGAGCTAACACGATAAATGATGGTTTAGAAGGTTTATACCCTTTTGTAACTCCAGTACCTGTTACGGCTACTTGTACAGGAACTGATGGTGCAACTGAACAAGGAAGTCCTTGGGATTGGTGGAGTGAAGCTACTTTCATTGCACAATACAATGGATATTCAGGTACAACAAATGGACCGATTGTTAATTGCAAGCAAAAATTAAGCAATCCTGATATGTCAGCTGCAAAAGGAAGATTATACATCGATACCATTCAAGGTTATTTAAATCCACGTATTGTTTGTGCTTTAGGTTTGGCTGGTTGTGTTCCTAACCCTGCAGGAGTTAATGAAAGCGTTAATGTATCTGACATTACTATTTTTCCTAATCCATCATCAACTGAAATTAATTTTTCTGCAAAAGGTTCAAACACTATAAAAAGTGTTGAATTATATGATGTAACCGGAAGAATGGTTAAACAAATTGTTGGATTAAACACTCAAAAATATACTATTCAACGTGAAGGACTTTCAACTGGATTATATATTACTAAAATTCAGTTGAACAAAGGTTCTATTTCTAAAAAGATTATTTTAGAGTAATCGTTGTTTTTCTATAAAAAAAGAGTCCCGTTCTTCTCACGAAGAACGGGACTCTTTTTTATGGTATATTTATTCAATGCGGGCGGTCATTCACCTATTACAATTCAACCTCTACAAATTTAATTCCAAAGGATTCTAATTCTGCCAATAATGGTTCATAGATATCTTTAGTGGTAGGTATAAGTACACCGTGTGCATTTATCTTGCCCTGCAAAATTAATTTAGTAGTGATGGCCAATGGTAAACCTACTGTTTTTGACATTGCAGTGTATGTTTGATCTTCCCCTTTTACTACTAATGAAGATTTGATTAACCTACTCTTCTTTCCTTCAGTAATTGATGCGTCTGGAAGCATAAATTCAAACTGATGCTGCATTACGATCATGTCTTTATCATGCGCTTGTAATTTCCATTTTTCTTCAAGCAGGTCCTGAAGTATTTGTGCGGGGCTTGCATTGGCTAGTCGTATTTTTTTATCTTCGAATATACCAAGCCATTCTATTTTGCTCATTATTTCCGCATCGGATTCAGCCCCCATAAATGCGATCAATTTTTCTTTTGTGGATTGCTTGCCTTCAGGTAAAAAAGCTTCTAAAAGTTGTCGGTAGGTTAGTTTATCAGATGCTTCAATTTTATAAGTATCATCTGTAAAACCTAATTTCACAAATACATTCCACGCTTTGCAATATCCCGGCATACGTAAGGTTCCACGCAGCATGGTTGGAATAGCGGGAATATTATAAAATTTACGATAGGATAATGAATCGCGATTTGCGTACGCGTCAAAAGAACCATAGCCATCTATTTCAATGGTATTAATTTGAGTGAACAAACGGTTATAGGGAATATATTTATATTCATTGTTCTCAATATATTGAGCGGTACCTTGTCCGGCAAGTACTACGTTGCGTGGATTCCATGAAAATTTATAACCCCACGGATTATCATTATTTTCGGGGGCAACCAAGCCTCCGCAATAAGATTTGAAAGAAATTAATTCTCCGCCTTGTGCATGAATATGATCGATCACTTTCATGGCAGAAGCATGATCGATGCCCGGATCCAGACCAATTTCATTCATTAAAATAATACCGGCAGCTTTTGCTTCTGCGTCCAGTTCTGCCATCTCTTTAGAAACATAGGAAGCTGTTGTCAAATGTTTTTTGAAACGAACACAATCCTTTGCTACATCCAGATGCATGGACGCAGGCAGCATTGAAACTACAATGTCTGCGCGTTTTATCTCTTCTTCACGTTGAAGATCATTCGTGATATCAAAAACAATAGCGCGTGCATTCGGATGATCTGCCGTTTTTTGTTTTACAAGATCAAGGGAAATATCACCAACAGTGACATTCCAGCTTTCCTTTATAGAATTATCTAAAAGATATTTAATTAACGATGATGCGGAGCGCCCAGCGCCTATTACTAAAATATTTTTCATGCCTTTGGGGTTACTAATAGCCAATCGTTTCGAATTTACGAAACTGCGTTTGCTAAATTGCCTACGATAAATTTTTAAATTCTCTCATTGATAACTTCTTCTTTACCACTTACCCTGTACCCGCATCACTTGTTCTATTACATCACGCACACAGCCTTTGCCACCATTTTTATCGGATACATAAATCGAAATATCTATTATTTCTTGTGAAGAATCTTTAGGACAAGTTGGTACTCCAATGCGCTTCATTACTTCATAATCCGGCACATCATCGCCCATGTAAAGTATTTCATCAGGATTGATCTCATACGTAAGTATAAATTCGTCATACGTATCGATTTTATTATCAGATCCTAAATACACATCAAAAATACCTAATCCATTAAGTCGTTTGCGGACACTTTCTGATTTGCCACCTGAAATAATAGCAATTTTATATCCTTTTTTTACAGCCAGTTGTAAGGCATAACCATCTTTAATATTCATGGTGCGTAGCTGTTCACCATCAGGCATAATTGTTACAGAGCCATCAGTAAGTACTCCATCAATATCAAAAATAAAAGTTTTTACACGTGTTAATTTTGTTTTGAAATTTTCCATAGCGACTAATTTACAGCGTTTTTACTCTTATTTGAATCATTGATACTTTTACTGATCAACTTATAAAGTTGATGATACTCTTTATTATCCGAAAGCATCTTCAGATGGTTATTGATCGTTTTTATATCATTACGTACCGCAGGACCAGTCTGCGCTTCAATAGGAGAAGTATTTTTTATCTTTTTAGCGGTTTCTTCAATCAATGGCTTCAAAACATCAAATGATATATTAGCCGATCCTAAAATAGAGGAAGCAATTGTATATAAGTGATTACTGAAATTACATGCAAACACAGCAGCAAGATGGATCGTTTTCCGCTGCTCCGAATTTATTTTTTGAACATTACTGCTAATACTTTTTGCAAGTGTTTGAAGAACTTTAAAAGTGACGATATTATTGGCCTCTAAACAAACAGGGATCACATTAAAATCAACTATCTTATTTTTAGAAAATGTTTGCAGTGGATAAAACACGCCAATATTTTTGGATACAGGTTTTAAAATATTCATTTCCACACTTCCTGAAGTATGCACAACGATTTTGTCTTTTAGTCTTAATAGATTCGCTACTTCAATGATAGAATCGTCATTTACGGCAATAATATAAATATCAGCGGTAGTATTTATTTTTTCGGGAGAATTTGTGAAATCGCAATTCAGGGACTGTGCTAATTTACTTGAAGAAGATTTACGTTTGCTATAAACTTGAACAATAGAATGTTTTGATTTTTTTAATGCTAAACCGAGCTGTGTGGCCACATTTCCAGCACCAATAATTACAATTTTATATTTTGATAATTCCATTAAAAATAAAAAATAAATATATTTTCACCGCTAAGACGCTAAGGCGCAAAAGATTTAAGTACTTTTTATTTTCTTTGCGTCATGGCGTCTTTGCGGTAAATTTCTAATTTGCATTCCTTCTGATTCTTTCCAAAATAGCAAGTACAGTACCTATGATCATTACAATACAACCTATCCATAAAATATTTATGTAAGGAAATATCATTGCCTGCATCACAATAAAATCACGAACATTTTCCTTTTTTTCCTGCACTGAGATCTCAATATTTCCGTCTTTCGGATTGAGTTTCCAGAACATAAATTGTAATCCAAGTTCATCGATCTTTGATCCTATTGGTTGTATCGTATTATTATGAATTACAAATACAGGCTTAGCCTGATGTTTTTTAGTAACATCTAATACCCGCAGATTGGCCATTACAGCAATATCATCCTTTTCTAAATGATAAGGTGTTTTGTCGAAAGAAGTTGAAAGTGAATCAAAAATAATAATGGCATTGGAAGAATAAATAGTATCCCCCTTTTTCAATGTATAGTTTTTAGCAAGCGCATATTCATCTTTGGTTTCAGCCTTTTTTTCTTTTAAGCTTTCCAGATCAGCATAGGTAACATGGGTGTACACGTCAAAAGTTAAAAAGTGGCGGGTATCGGGTTCAGCAACATTTCCCATTCGGGGATTGGTTTGAACAAGGGGGGCCAACGAAAATTCTTCTTTAAAACTACCATCGGTATTTTCGCTGAAATAAATTACATCAAAGTAGATATTGATACCTTCAAAGCGCTTTCCTGTATAGGTTACAAAATATTTACCCATTGGTAATGTATCTCCCTGAGTCAATAAAATATTATCATTGTTCGACATTTTATCACCCAAACTTTCAATGCTTCTGCCCGAACTGTTCTGAGAAATAATATCTTTTTTAGAAGTAGAAATTAAGGCTCCCAACAATATCAAGGCAAAACCGATATGTGAAACCGAGGCCCCTGCTTTTTTAACATTGCCCTTTAATATGCGGATCATATAATCAGCATTTGCAGCAACAGCAAAGACCGATGAGAAGAGCAATAAGAAATAAAACAGTTTACTGAAATTTAAGAAATAACCCATTATTGCGGAGATCAATAATGCGCTTATAAATGACAATGAGATTTTTTTTACAAAAAATTTAATGTCAGTATTTTTATATTTGAAATACTGCCCAACCGCAATTAATAAGGTCACTAAAAAGGCGAATGGCAATTGCCAAGTATTGTAAAAATCTATTACATCCTTTGCAGGGGCTTTGTTCAAATTAAATAATTTGTTCCATACCGGCATAGAGGTATAAAACATGATCTGGAAAGAGGAAACAAGCAGTATCACAGCACCAATGAACATCCAAAATTCGCGGGACCATAATCCTTCTTCTTCTTTTTGTTTTGGAAAGTGTTTAAAATTGACCGTTATAAGAACAATACCTAATATTAAAAAGAAAAATAGATAGATCAATAATTGACCCGACATACCCAGATCAGTAAACGCGTGAACGGATGATTCACCTAAAATACCACTACGGGTAAGGAATGTAGAATATAATATCAGTATAAAGCTAAGTATAGATAATAGGAATGTAATAAATAAAGATTGAGGATTGTTGCGGCTGATAAGCATTACGTGGCCTGCTCCTACCAATGTTAACCAGGGAACCAATGATGCGTTCTCAACAGGATCCCAGGCCCAAAAGCCTCCAAAACTTAATGCTTCATAAGCCCATGCACCACCCATCAAAACACCGGTTCCCAAAACCATGATCCCCAAAAAGGTCCAGGGTAATGCGGGCTTCAACCATTCGCTGAATTTCTTTTTCCATAAACCTGCAATGGCATATGCAAAAGGTACAACAGTTAATGCAAAGCCTAAAAACAGAGTTGGCGGATGTATGGTCATCCAATAGTTTTGAAGCAAAGGATTTAAGCCTCGTCCATCTAATTTTTCTAAATAATTGGGGTTATCGAAAAGAGGAATATTAGCAAAATCGGGGTGTTGACGAAGTAAAACAGTAAAAGGATTACTTCCGATACGATATTCAAAAACAAAGATCCCTAAAAGCATTGATGCTAAAAAGGCCTGTACAATTGAAATGGTGGCCATTACAGGGGCTTCCCAATTTTTTGAAGTGCGTTGTAAAATGAAACCAAGTATCACATGCCAGAAGGTCCATAATAAAAAGCTTCCCTCCTGCCCTTCCCAAAAGCAGGATAAAATATAACGCATGGGCATTTCCTTATTGCTGTGATGCCATACATACTCATATTCAAAATAATGATTTTGAAGCATGAAAAATAAAGTTGCAACAACACCAATTACAGATAATCCATGAACCCTGAAAGAAATGCGCGCAATGCGCTTCCAGGATGCAGCCTCCTCATTATCGCGGGCAGCAAAAAAATAACTAATGCTTGCTATAAGTGCAAAAACAAAGGAAAGAATAACGAATACATTTCCAACTTTTCCGATCAATAAATGTTCACCGATGTACTCCATAATTTAATTTTAGAATTAGAGATTTATTGAATTAGAGAGTTATTGAGTTCAAAATTTTAATATTTTTTTAATTCTCCAATTCTCTAAATCATTCATTCTCCAATTTATTTACTAGCTGTTTCTTGTGGTTTACCATCATTGTATTTCGATGGACATTTCATTAAAATATCAGATGCAACAAATTCTTCACCTTCCATTTTACCTATCAATACGATCTGTTCGGAACGTTCAAAATCCTGTGGTTTATTTTTGTGCAATATTACTTTACGTTCTTCTCCTTTATTATCGATCATATAAAAGGTAAATAGGTTTGCATTTACTTTAGGTTCATACACAGCTTCTTTTTCCTTGTTTAATTTACCAACAACGTGAAATTCGTTACCGGGTTCTTTGGCAGCTTCAACAAAACTTGCATAAGTACTTGTATTATTTATTGTTGTAAATATGGCTCCAATCGCAACGGCAATAATTACAATTCCGACAATGTGTATTTTTTTCATTTTTTTCTTTTTTGTTAAAACACCTTTCTTCCTCAGCCCCTTCCCCTCTCCAACTGGAGAGGGGTGTCCGAAGGACGGACTGAGGTTACTTATTTTTAATCTCTTTCTCCAGTTTGCTGATCTTCCTGTCGAGCATAATTAAATACCCCACTATTCCGGTAAATATTATAGAAAGTGAAACTACAACAACATATATTTTTCCGGACTGGTGCAAGCCATCGGCCATTTCAATTCTTTCGCAATTCTCCTGAGCAAATGCACCAACAGATAACAGTAACATACCTGCTAAAATTGCTGTTTTTTTATAAAAGCTATTCATTTAGTAATGTTTTTCGTTTTATTTTTTCAAGGCGTACACGCAACGTAAAGATCCATACGGTAAGTAAGATCCATCCAATAACAGCGGGATAAAACACCAAACGCATGTTGCTGTCCAAATCATAGTTATTAAACCCGGGATTGCCACCATTACCGGGGTGCAGGGAATCACTCAACCGTGGTAAGATCATTAAAAATACAATAAGCATTACATACGCAAATATATTGTAAACAGCTGCAATACGCGCACGTTTTTGCTCTTCATCAATAGAACCACGTAATACAAAATAAGCCAAATAGATCAGCATGGTAATGGCGGCACCATTTAATTTGGTATCAGCTACCCACCAGGCACCCCAGGTGTATTTGGCCCATAATGAACCGGTGATGAGTCCAAGTGCTCCTACTAACATTCCAGTATGTGCTGCTTGGGAAGCTACAATATCACTTTCAATATTAGAATTACTCAGGCATTTAATACTGTGCCATAAGGAAACGAACAGGATTGTCATCATGCTGAACCACATGGGCACGTGAAAATATAAATTACGAATGGTTTCGTGAAGGATAGGCTGGGCCGGTACTTTAAAGAGGAATCCTGCAATAATGGTGTACAGTACAAGCAGTACCGCAATTATTTTCCACCAATACTTTGGAATTTTAATTCTAAATTTTGGAAATTTAATAGAATGCTCAACACTTATTTTATCAACGACTTTTATTTCTAATGGTACATTTTTCATCTTAACAAATACATGCTCTAATCACGCCAAAGGTAACGAAATAATAAATATGATAAAGCGATAATTATTATATTTAAAAACATCAAAACCATCAAATAGTTTAAGTCCCAATTCTCCAAACCATCAATGGCATTTCTTGAAAGTTTGATCAATACCATCAATAATGGAACCATTATCGGAAAACTTAAAATGGCCATCAAGGTAAAGTTATTACTTGTTTTGGATGCAATTGCCGAAACCATTGTTAACATTGATGAAAAACCAATGCTACCCAATAAAAGCGTAAGTAAAAATAAGGACAGGTCCTGAATAATATTGCCAATGAATACCGAATACACAAATAAACATAATCCTGATAAAACAATAAGTAATAAGGAATTGTAAATAATTTTAGAAAGGATAACCGCCTGGGGACTCACCAATGTATAGAGATACAGCAACTTACCGCGTGTTTCATTTAAAAAACTTTTAGCAACACCATTAATAGAGGCGAAAAGTAAAATGATCCAGAACAAAGCATTCCAGGTAGCAGGATTGATAATTTGTTTAAAAGACAAATAACTTACAAATATTGTTGAAACCACATATAATAAAATACCTCCTAAGGCATATTTATTACGCATTTCAAGCTTCACTTCTTTTGCAACAAGATATTTTACCTGAAGAAATAACATACAATTAATTTGAAATATACCTTACAAAAACGCCTTACCCTTCACCCTGACAGGGTTCCAAACCCTGTTAGGGCTATAACTAACTACGAATTCAGTTCTTATTACACCTATTGAATAAAAAACTGTATCCATTTAATATCCTTTACCCCTGAATACAATACTCAATAGTATTCTAATCAGATCAATAAAGTTCACAAAGGTAATGCTCTATTCGATAATACTATCAACCTCTTGCTTTAAATTTGTTTAATTTCACCAACCTATACTTTTTCGTACATTTACCAGCCTTAGAAATGAAAAAAAAATTAAGAGTAAAAACCTAAATATAAACCTCCATCCATGCAAACAAAAAAAAACATTTTATTAATTGCCCTTATCCTGATAAGTGCTGGTATAGCTCAAGCACAAACATCATTTTATGATTTGAAAGCTAAAACCATTGAAGGAAATGATTTTGATTTTTCATCATTAAAAGGTAAAAAAGTGTTGGTAGTGAATACAGCCTCTAAATGCGGCTACACGCCACAGTATGAAGACCTTGAAAAATTATTTCAAGCGTATAAAGACAAAAACTTTGTTATTATTGGCTTCCCTGCCAACAATTTTATGCACCAGGAACCGGGTACAAATGCCGATATAAAAGAGTTCTGCACCAAAAATTATGGTGTTACTTTTCAGATCATGGAAAAAGTTTCCGTGAAAGGTGCTGATATCGATCCTGTTTACCAATGGCTTACTAAAAAAGAAAAAAATGGGAAAATGGATTCGGAAGTAAAATGGAACTTTCAGAAATACTTGATCGATGAAAAAGGAAACCTGGTGGATGTTGCCTATTCTAAAGAAAAACCAATGGATGATAAAATTGTAAATTGGATCTCAGAAAAGTAGATATTAGAATTTAGATTTTAGAAATTAGAAATTAGAATTTGGAATTTATGAAATTAGACATACTTGCAATAGGTGTACATCCTGATGATGTTGAATTGTCGTGCTCGGGAACGATTTTAAAACATATCGCTTTAGGAAAAAAATGCGGAATTGTAGATCTAACTTCCGGTGAGTTGGGGACGCGTGGCAGTGGAGAATTACGTTTAGTGGAAGCTGCTAATGCTGCCAAAATACTGGGCGTAAGCGTGCGTGACAATTTAGGTATGGCAGATGGATTTTTTAAAAATGATAAGGAGCACCAACTCGAGATCATAAAAAAGATACGCGAATACCAGCCCGAAATTATTATTTGTAATGCTATAAGTGATCGCCATCCCGATCATGGACGAGCATCCGAATTGGTTTCGGAGGCTTGTTTTTACAGTGGATTAATACGTATTGAAACACAACTTAATTCTGTTGATCAAAAAGCATGGAGGCCTAAAGCAGTATATCATTATATACAAGACAGGCAATTAAAACCTGATTTTGTAGTAGATATAACCGCATTTGTAGAAAAAAAAATGGAGGCTATTCAAGCTTTCAAATCCCAATTCTATAATCCTGATTCAACAGAGCCAGAATCCCCTATTTCCATGAAAAACTTTTTCGATGTAGTTAAAGGTAAAATGAGTGTTTTGGGTCGTGATGCAGGTTTTGAATATGCAGAAGGATTCACTGTTGAGCGAACTATTGGCGTTGAGAATCTTTTTGAGCTTACCTGATCAGAATAAATTATAGATGCAAAAGCAAATTGCGCCTAATGAAGAAATATACGCAACCTTTGCGCATATATTCCAAATAAGACAAATAAGCGCAACTAGTTGCGCTTATAAACGTGTTATATGCCACTTTAGGACGACACCGAAACAGACACTGAATGATAGAAATTGACGACATAATTGAACTTAAAACCAACACAAATACGGAACGACTTTCGTTTGCGACAAGATATTTAGTTCAAATCAATTTTACATTTGACTTGACAGTTCACTCTCACGGATTCAGCGGGACAGCACATTTTTGTGTTAGACATGATCAATTAGAAACAATGTGTTTGGACTTGTCAAATATGCAATTGACATTAACTGGAAAAACTCTACTTGACGACAACGACTCAGACGCATTTATAGAATTCTTTATTGATCCAAGCGGACAATTAAATGTGCGTGGACAAGTTGGCGGAACACACGAAGACCATTTTGTAAAGTTTAATTTCCAGACAGACCAAACTTGTATTACGACTTTTGTAGCAGACTTTAAATCGCTGCTTAAAAAGACTGAACCAAAAGACTTGTATAAGGAGATAGACGAAATTCTTTGGAATGATTGGGACCCAATCGGTGTAAACGACATGGCACCACGAGACGAATATCAAGGTTATACACCAACGATATTTAAGTTAAAAACTAATGGCGCTGACAAGGAAACCATAGCTAAAACATTATATGAAATTGAAACAGTTACTATCGGTGTTTTAGGAAACATTGAACACTGTCGACAAATTGCCGACAAAATAATGAACCTGGAATGACAGAAAGAAAAGCGGCATATAACACGGGCTAAAAGCAATGCGGAGTTTCTGCAAGTTGCAAATGCTTTTTTCAGCGGTCGCTGCGCGGAAATTTTTGCATTTGCCATTCACTTCATCTCATTTAATTTATATTTGTGCTATCGGACAGTTTTGTGCAAGTAAATTCCGCACAGCTTCTAGCCCGCAACCGTTATGCGTATTTATAAGAAAAAAAAAACGCAATAAATCGACAAACAAGTTTTTCGTTTTTTAACTATTTCTTGGACAATTACGCAGAAAAAAAACACAAACGGCACGACCTGTGTTAGGGAGCCATTATATGGAAAGAAGGCACGGGGATTAAATGTAACAGCAACTTTAAGAAAAACAATCTATCATTGAAGACAATTACTTTCATACTGACCTTGTTTCTTTTCACAGGACAGCTTTCCTTTGCTCAGACTTATAGTTCTATAATCAGTGACAAAGAAATTTATAGCTTTTTAAATTCATTGATAAAAAGTGACAAAGACAGAATTAGTAAACAACTGTTTAGAAAAATATCAGTTAACCCTAAAATATCAAAGCATTGGGACAGCACAAATTTTTTTCGACCTAAGACAACCGAAGATTTTCAAAAGATACTCACGAATGATGTTGACTACATCTTTTGGGGTAAAGAAATTGACTCCTTGCTAAACGAAAATGATAGGAAATTTATGCTTGAGCAGTATAAAAAATTTAAAGACACGGTTTGGCACCAACCCTTTACTGGGACAAGACTTGAAAGTAAAAAACAAAAAAAAACGGACAGATACTACTTTAGTATTCCAATCTTCTCCGTAGACAAACAAGTCGTAATTATTTATTTCTCTAATTATTGCGGAGACCTTTGTGGATTTGGCGGGTATTATATTTACAAAAAGACAGTCACCAACAAATGGAAATTTTTTACAGCAAGAGGACATTGGATGAGTTAAAAATAAAGAAGCTGCGAACATAAAATCTGCACATTACCAACGGTACGACCTGTGTTTGTTGGTTTGTATACCGTTCCGCAGAAAAAAAAAATACAAAACGGCACGCCCTGTGTTTGCTGACTTGTAGACCGTTACGCAGAAAACAAATAAATACAAAACGGTACGACCTGTGTTTGCTTGCTTGTAGACCGTTACGTAGAAAAAAAAAACACAAAACGGTACGACCTGTGTTTACTGACTTATAGACCGTTACGCAGAAAAAAAATAAATACTAAACGGTACGACCCGTGTTTGCTGGCTTGTGGACCGTTACGCAAAAAAAATACAAAACGGTACGACCTGTGTTTGCTGACTTGTAGACCGTTACGCAGAACGTAGTGGCACGAAAAAAGAAACAAATGCAACTAACATTGGCTATGTTATAAGCTTGCATTTTAGTACATTTGGTGTGCGTCTTTTCAAATAAACATTTGTCCCTACGGACAAATACTACTTCGTAAATCCGCTCATCGCATAGCCGCTCGTTAACTACAATCATAAATGATAACACAATCCTAGAAACATCTAACCACACACTAACAAAACACTAATTATCAACACATTAACAATAATATATAAACATATAAGTTTACTATAATTAATATTTGTAAACGCATTAGTTTACTATTAAACACAATTGTCAATATATTTGTTTACATTTATTTCTATTTGTAAATATATATGTTTACCTTTATGGGGAATTGTAAAGTTAAAATGCCATGAGAAATCAGAAAAAGCTATTGCTAGAACAGCTAGATAGAAAATTAAAATCCTTCCAAGGAACAGAAAAAGTTATTATTCCGGATAAGGGCTGGATATACAATATTAGAGTTGCACTAAATATGACTCTCGATCAATTAGCAAAAAAATTAAACATGACTAAACAAGGAATCAAAAAAATTGAAGAAAGAGAATTTTCTCAATCAATTTCAATAAAGTCCTTAAAAGAAATCGGTAAAGCACTAGATATGCAATTCGTGTATGGTTTTGTGCCAAAGCATAACTCATTAGAAAATTTAGTAACCTTTAAAGCAGAAGAGCTTGCTCGGAAAATAGTATTAAGAACTAATCAAAATATGAAATTAGAAAACCAAGGAAATAGTGATGATCAAATTAATCGTGCTATTGTGGAATTAACTAATGAAATAAAAAGAGAAATGAGCAAATCATTATGGGATTAGATTTAAAATATGCGGATGGTCAAACACCTCTATGTGAAGAAGAAAAACAAGGCCTTTTAATAAAATCAATTACTACTCATGGTGAATTGGATGAGCATGAACAATTGAATATTGAGGATGCAATTAAATGGATCATAAATACCAAATTAAAAAAAGAGAAAATTTTAACTGAAGCATTCATTAAAATATTGCACAAAAAAATGCTTGGGAACGTGTGGTCATGGGCAGGCGAATTTAGAAAATCAGAAAAAAACATTGGAGTTAAATGGGTAATCATTGGAATCGAATTAAGAACATTACTTAACGATACTAATTATTGGATTGAAAATGGAACTTATCCACCCGATGAAATTGCAATCAGATTTAAGCATCGTTTAGTAAACATACATTGCTTCCCCAATGGAAACGGAAGGCATTCCAGAATAATGGCAGACATAATAATTGAATCAATATTTGGTAAAAAAATATTTTCTTGGAATCAATCGAACATGGTTAAAGCAGACGAGACAAGAAAAGAATATATAAGATCAATTAGAGAAGGCGACAAAGGTGATATTAACCCCTTAATAAAATTTGCCCGAAACTAAAAACTGCAGCCACATCATCTATTTACATAGACGTTTCAAAGGAAATTTCATCATTTAAGTTCGCAATGTAAAATAGGTGGTGGCAAAAACATTTCACAGCGGCAGAAAATTATTTTTTATTTTGTTTTCGCCACTGGTAATTGATTAATTTCGTTTACGAAGGCGGCCATATCGCCAAGCCGCTCGTTAGTGGCAAGCAATGACAATACTACAATTTAATATTCTATGGTAATTGCACAAAAAAAATTTTGGAATCATCTCAAATTTGACACTGGAAATATTTCAGAAATCAAATCAAAATTTATATTCAAAACTACTCAGTTTGACAAAATAAAGGCAGGTTATATACCTGACGACATTGCTTCAAGATATTTAGCCTATTTTGAAAATGAAACTTTATTTATTCATTCCATTATGGGTGGGGACTGTTATTACGAATTAAAATTTAATAAAAACTTAAATAATATTTATTGCGACAAAATTTATAAGTACAATAAATTTAGACCTGAAGACAATAAAGAACAAACTATAAATTTTATTAAATCCTTTTTACAATACAGCTTAAATCTGGGGTCGGTAGACGAATTTACCAGCCACCCGGGCTAAAAGCAATGCGGAGTTTCTGCATTTGCCATTCAATCATCTCTTTTAATTTATATTTGTGCTAAGGGACAGTTTTGTGCAAGTAAATTCTGCATAGCTTCTAGCCCGCAACCGTTGGCATCAAACATAACTTACCTAATAATAATAACTAATTGACAATTGCTCTACCATTAGTAAATTACATTAATGTACAGTGTTATTTTTGACATTTTTTTGTTTGATCCTTCATCATTAAAACATCCGACACAGCACAAGGAAAATTGTTTTATGATTTTCAAATTCATTAAAAAAAATATTCTATCTTAGCCTACCTTTTTATTTCATTTATCTACAAATAATGCGGAATTAACTATAAAAACATCAATACTTTAATATGAAACAAAAACTTACTTTTTTAAGAACATTTTTTATTTTATCGATCTTATTTCTGTCACTATCCGCAAACGCACAAACAGTAACCGGAATAATTAAAGATGGTAAAACAAATGAAGCGTTATTTGGGGCGACTGTGGTTATAAAAGGCACCACCCAGGGCGGCCTTACTGATATGGATGGAAAGTTTAATTTTACTGCTACCACTTCCCCGCCTTTTGTGTTATCTGTATCTTATTTAGGATATGTTACTTTTGAAAGCACTGTTAATTCAATAGAAAGTCCAATTTCTATTAAAATAAAACCCAATGAAACTCTATTAAAGACAGTAGAAGTAGTTGGAGACCGTATCACCGAAAAACAAAAAGAATCTCCCCTTACTATTGAAGCATTGGATGTACTTGCAATTAAAGAAACGCCTGCAGCCAATTTCTATGAAGGCTTAGGCCAATTGAAAGGTGTAGATATTATGGCTGCCAGTATTGGTTTTAGAGTGATCAATACAAGGGGCTTCAATAGTACTTCTCCTGTAAGATCATTGCAAATTATTGATGGTGTGGATAACCAGAGTCCCGGATTAAATTTTTCGCTTGGAAATTTTTTAGGTTCATCTGAACTGGATGTGCAAAAAGTAGAAATTATTGTGGGTGCTGCTTCGGCATATTATGGTCCCAATGCTTTTAACGGTGTAGTAAGCATGACCACCAAAAATCCTTTTATCAAACCGGGAGTAGCATTTTCTTTTAAAGTTGGCGAACGAAATTTAATGGAAACCGCTGTGCGTTATGCGGAGGTTTTTAAAAATAAAGAAGGTATTGATAAGTTCGCATTTAAAGTAAATTTATCCTACATGAGGGCAAACGACTGGGAAGCCGACAATATGGATGCTACCGAACAATCAGATGATGGAACCAAAAACCCGGGTGGATACGATGCCGTTAACCGTTATGGAGATGAAAACTTAACTTCCGGACAAAATAACGCTACCAGCAAAGGTCAGCAAATTCAATACCGGGGATTAAAAAGATGGTACCGAACAGGGTATGAAGAAAAAGATCTGGTGGACTACAACACTAAAAATTTGAAGGTTGGCGCAGCACTTCATTACAGGATAAAACCTGAAGTGGAACTTATTTATGCTTTTAATTTTGGAACAGGTACGACAGTTTACCAGGGTGATAACAGGTACAGTTTAAAAGATATTTATTTTTTCCAAAACAGGGTTGAATTGGTAAAAAAAGATAAATTTTTTATCCGCGCTTATGCCACCAATGAAGATGCAGGAAAGTCGTATGACGCAGTATTTACAGCGCTTTTACTTCAGGACCGATCAAAAGACAATGCTACCTGGGGCACAGATTATCGAAATTTTTGGAATGGAGCAGTCCCAAATACAACTCCTCATTGGGAATCGGGCGGAATGAATTACAATGTGAGAGCCTTGCCAGGTTTTCCAACACAGGGGGGCCCACCAAATTATTATTACGATTACGCACAGGCTGATGCAGTAATGAATCTCTATTCCGACTCCTTAACACTTTGGCATTCCTATGCAAGAGGATATGCTGATAATAATCGTTTAGAACCGGGAACGCAAGCATTTAAAGATGCCTTTAATGACATTACTTCAAAATCTACTTATAGAGAAGGTGGTTCAAGATTGACTGACAGATCAGCTCTTTACCATATTCATGGTGAATATAAATTCACGCCTAAACCAATGGACATCACTATTGGTGCAAACTCCAGGTTGTATAAACCAAATTCAGAAGGCACTGTATTCAGTGATACGGGAAGTGTAAAAATTACTAATTATGAATTCGGTGCCTATGCCGGATTGGAAAAAAAAGTAATGGATGAAAAGTTAAAATTAAATTTAACAACCAGGGTTGATAAAAATCAAAATTTCAATTTTGTTGTTTCTCCTGCTGCATCTGTAGTATATAATTTTAATAAAAATAATATTCTACGCTTATCCTTTTCCTCCGCCATTCGTAATCCTACTTTAGCAGATCAATATCTTTATTATAATGTAGGAAGAGCTATTTTGATCGGGAACGTTAATGGGTTCGATTCTTTGGTCACTGTAGAATCTATTGGGGATTATTACAGCGTGGCATCTCCGCAAAGAAGCTCACTGGTTTATTTCGATATTCCACCGGTTAGACCAGAAAAAGTAAAATCGTTTGAGGTGGGTTATAGAACAACACTTTTTAATAATCTCTTTTTTGACGGAAGTTATTATTACAGCTATTATAAAGATTTTTTAGGTTATAAATTAGGAGGCGATGTTAATTTTGCACCAGGTGACCCTAATACCATATCAGCCATTACATTTTATCGTGTTGCTGCCAACTCGAATGAAGTAGTGATCACGCAAGGGGCTTCGGTAGGCTTAACGTATTATTTCCAAAAATTCTTTGCTTTTACAGGAAATTACTCCTGGAACGAATTAAAAAAGAAAAGTGCTGAAGATCCTATTATTCCTGCTTTTAATACACCTAAAAATAAATTTAATATAGGCTTTAGCGGGCGTGAGATCAATACTTATTTTGGATTATTTTCAAGAATATTTAAAAAGACAAGCCCTATTCCAATTAATAACATAGGTTTCAGTATTAATTACAAATGGGTTGAAGGCTTTATGTATGAAGGCTCTCCGCAATTTACCGGCAAAGTACCTACGTATGATCAACTGGATGCGCAAATAAGTAAATTCGTGCCTAAGATCCATACCACATTTAAATTAGGTGCATCCAATATGCTGAACAATAAAATGTTCCAGGTTTATGGTGGCCCTAGAATTGGCAGGATGGTGTATTTTTCTGTTTTATTGGAATTGGATAGGAATAAATAAACCCAAATAGTAATGGAACGCAGATGACGCAGATTGTTATGATGAACACAGATAAAACTAATAAGTAAAAAATCTTATTTGATCATAAAAATCCGCGTCATCTGCGTTCTATTTTTCTACTTGTTTTTTCTCTGTTAATTCAAAAATGTGAGTCAATATCTCCCGCTCCGTTTCATCAAACACCAAACCTCTGCGTTCAAATACACGTGTAGCAACAGCAAAAGCCTCTTTTACTTTATAGGTAGTAAACCCTGATGCCCCGCCCCAGGAAAATGAAGGAATAAAATTTGGTGGAAATCCGGCTCCAAAAATATTTGCATTAACTCCAACCACGGTTCCTGTATTAAACATGGTATTGATGCCGCATTTACTATGGTCGGCCATAATAAGACCACAAAAAGTTAAGCCGGTATTTACAAAATCTTCCTTTTCATAATTCCATAACTTCACCTCAGAATAATTATTTTTCAGATTTGAATTATTAGTATCAGCTCCAATGTTGCACCATTCGCCAAGTACAGCGTTTCCAAGAAAACCATCATGCGCTTTGTTTGAATAACCAAATATCACTGAATTATTTATCTCCCCTCCTACTTTACAGTGCGGGCCAATAGTTGTTGGTCCATATATTTTCGAAGATAATTTTAAAGTTGAATGTTCGCACAATGCAAATGGCCCTCTTACAACAGAACCTTCCATAATTTCAGAATCTTTCCCAATGTATATAGACCCTGTACTGGCATTTAAAATAGCACATTCCACCTTTGCACCTTCTTCCACAAAAATGTTTTCTACACCAATCACCTGGTTGGTAGAACTTAATGCAAGCGACTTACGGCCAGCAGTAAGCAGTGCAAAATCCGCATTTATTGCTTCCCCATTCTTCGAAAAAATATCCCAGGTATTTTCAATACGCAAGGCTTTTGCATGTGATTGATATCTTGTAAATGCATCAACTAAAATAATTTCAAAACTCTTTACATCTCCCGAATTTGCAGCTATAACTGTAGTTGCGTCAAATAAAACCTCCATTGGCTTTAATGACCTGATCTCTTCAATTAATTTTTCATTTGGACAATATGATCCGTTGATCCAAACATTATCTGTATCAATAGCAAATTCGGTAGGATATTTTTTGCTTAAATATTGCTGCGTTTTTGAGGACGTTTTTGCACTCAATGTTCTCTCCCACTTTTCACGAATAGTAAGAATACCGATCCGAATGTCGGCAACAGGCCGTGTTAATGTGAGCGGTAAAAGATTGTTTCGGGTAATGTCGTCAAATAAAATGTAGTTCATAAAGAAAACCTCCAATCCCGCACTAATGCGGGACTTTTACGTATTTTGTTTAATTAATTATTTTTTATTACCCCAATCGCCTTCCCTCGGGGAGGCCGGGAGGGGCTTCTTTAATTCAAACTCGGTTCTACCTTATTAAGCATCGTTACATACACATCAACTTGTCGTAAAAAATATTTTAATGTTTTTGTATTATCAGAATCGATCATCATATCATAAATTTCCAGGCCTTTTTCATTGAACTTACCAACCTTAAAATTCGCTTTAGAAAGCGCTGAAATGTATTTTAAGGGAAAGTGATCGTTAATATTCAGATCTATCAACAGATCATATTCTTCATCAATAAAATTTTGAATGACCATGGATGAGGGCTTTCCAAACCAATTTAAATCTTTAGTTGAAAAAAAGTCGTATTCCAGCTTTGAAAAGGCCATATCTGGAATTTGTTTTGTACTAAAAAAACCCAATGCCTTCACCTTTTTACGATGTTCCCGTAAATATAATACATAACGTTTTACCAATTCAAAATCTTCGGGGTTAGTGGCATCAAACAAAATTCCAACAGTTTTTATAGTATTGAAATCAAATCGAATAGGCGTGCGCACCCTGGGGTTGTCCTTTAGTTCCAGTTTTATGTAGCCATTACCAATTACTTGTTTTATTATTTTTAATATGCTCATTGTTGGTTACGAATAACTAATCATTACAAATTTTCCAGGTTACGAATAAACGAATCATTACAAATTTACGAAACTGTATGTTGAAAAATAGCAAATGTAGTTTCGCAAATTCGTTTTTTATTCGTTATTAGTAACCTACCAGTGTTCTTATTTAGTTTATCATTTTTATAAAATCATCTTCCGAAATAATCGGTACTCCTAATTTTTCTGCTTTTTTATGCTTTTCAGGTCCCATGTTTTCTCCGGCAATTACAAAATTTGTTTTACCTGAAATTGAACCAACATTTTTCCCTCCATTTTGTTCAATTGCTTTCTTCAGATCATCCCTCGAAAATTTACTGAATACACCAGAAACAACAAATGACAATCCGTTCAGCTTATCACTTGAATTGATGAGCTGCTCTTCCGAAAGTTCAAATTGAAGACCATGTGATCTTAATTTTTCAATGATCTCAGCAGTATGTTTATCGGTAAAATAATCTAAAATAGCTTTTGCTGTTCTTTCACCAATATCGCCCACTTCAAGTAATTGCTCTAATGTAGCATTTTTTAAAGCATCAATATTTTTAAAATAGTAAGCAAGTTTTTTGGCAGTAGTTTCACCGATATGCCGAATCCCAATACCGTATAAAACCCGTTCAAAAGGGATTTTTTTTGATGCCTCGATCCCGGCAAGCAAATTATTCGCGCTCTTTTCAGCCATCCGCTCTATTTTCAACAGATCCTCTTTTTTGAGCTCATATATGTCAGCGCAATTTTTTATCAATCCCGCTTCATATAATTGTGCAATGGTTTCTGCACCAAGACTATCAATGTCCAATGCCCTGCGCCCAACAAAATGTTCCATCTTACCCTTTACCTGAGGTGGACAGCCTAATTCATTCGGACAATAATGATTTGCTTCATCCACATTTCTAACGAGCTCGGTGCCACATTCGGGGCAATGTGTAATATAGCTTACTTTATGGGCATGTTCAGGGCGTTTGTTTTCATCAACAGCAATAATTTTGGGAATAATTTCTCCGCCTTTTTCAACAAATACAGTATCTCCAATACGTACATCCAATTTCTCGATGATATCGGCATTATGTAATGATGCACGTTTAACAGTGGTACCTGCAAGCAATACAGGTTTTAAATTTGCTACCGGAGTAATTGCTCCAGTTCGGCCCACCTGATAGGCGATAGATTCTAAAATAGTACTTACACGCTGTGTTTTAAATTTGTATGCTATCGCCCAGCGAGGCGACTTGGCAGTAAAACCAAGTATTCGCTGTTGTTCAAAAGAATTTATTTTTATAACAACACCATCAATATCAAACTCTAAATTATTGCGCTCTATGTCCCATTTATCAAGGTACTTAAAAACATCCTGAATACTGGCAGCTTTTTCCATGAACTCAGAAATTTTAAATCCCCACTTTTTAGCGGCCTTCACATTTTCAAAATGACTTTGGTATGGCAGATCTTCAGCCGAAATGGAATATAAAAAGCAATCCAGGTTACGTTTTGCAACAATAGAGGAATCCTGCATTTTGAGGGTTCCGGCAGCCGCATTTCGAGGATTCGCCAATAATGGCTCAGCAATTTCTTCACGTTCTTTATTCAATTCATTAAACACTTTTCTCGACATGAAAATTTCACCACGAATTTCAAATTCTTTTGGATAATCATGTCCGCGCAATTTTAAAGGAATACTTTTTATGGTTTTTACATTGGTGGTAACATCATCTCCTTTTTCGCCATCACCACGGGTTATAGCCTGCACCAAAACACCATCTTTGTATGTCAATCCAATTGCAACACCATCATATTTTAATTCACAAACATATTCGTACTCCGTATTGAGCGCTTTTTTTATACGATCATCAAAATCTGTCAGATCTTCTTCGGAGTAAGTATTCCCCAATGAAAGCATTGGGTATTTATGTTTAACAGTTTTAAATTCCTTGGTGATCTGCCCGCCAACTCGCTGCGAAGGTGATTCCGGACTAAGGAATTCCGGATATTCTTTCTCTAATTTAATAAGTTCTTCAAGCAATTTATCAAATTCAAAATCGCTTATAGTAGGTTCTGCCATTACATAATACTTGTAATTGTGCTCCTCAATTTGTTTGGAAAGTTCTTCTATTTTATGTTTTACTGATTCGCTCATTTTACTTTTCCCTACTCACCCTGACAGGGTTTCAAACCCTGTTAGGGTTATTGTTTTATTGTATTTATTTTTCGAAATTTCAAGTGTTGTTATTAAATTAAAATTCTTTTGGGCATTCCCTTTCTGAAAAGAAAGGGCCGGGCCTGGAGTTTATCCTGAGCCCAGTCGAAGGGCTTCAATCTTTTCTAAAAAAAAAGGATTACGCGGAATTTATCCTGAGCTCTTGTCGAAGGAATCCCTAACGCAGCATTATACAATATCGAGATATTTCCAGACAATTACCATCGTAAGTGTCCTGTTATATTACTCTTTACCCCTAACAGGGTTTGAAACCCTCTCAGGGTCAATTGCAATTTTTCTCATCATTATCAAATATGTGATCCCCGAAACAAAAAATCCAACAAACCATGCATAATTATAAAGTTGCGAAACCCAATGCCATATTGCCTCTTTATCAATAGCACCAATAGTGGTTAAAAATCCTGGTATGTTTGGAACAATTCCAAGAAGCAAGGCGATGATCGCAAATTTATTAAAACCATTGCTAAAAGTATACTGTCCTTTTAATTGATAGAGCTCTTTTACAATGAGATTTTGTTTTCGAATAAAATAATAATCCGCTATCATGATCCCTCCTATTGGTCCCAGCAAGCTTGAATAAGCGATCAGCCAGGTAAAAATATATCCTGTAGGATCAGCAATAAGTTTCCAGGGAAAAATTAATAATCCTATTAAACCGGTAATGTATCCGCCTGTTTTAAAATTAATTTTTGAAGGAGATAAATTTGCAAAATCATTTGCCGGACTTACAATGTTGGCCGCAATATTGGTAGCCAGCGTTGAAAGGGCAACAGCGATCATTGCAATGCTTACCAGTAATTTACTTTCAAATTTACCTGCAAGCACTAATGGATCCCAAATAGTTTCTCCATAAATAATAAGTGTGGCTGAAGTTACAACTACGCCAATGAAGGAAAACAAGGTCATGGAAGCAGGAAGTGCAATGGCTTGGCCCATTATCTGAGCACGCTGACTTTTTGCATACCTTGTAAAATCAGGAATATTGAGCGACAATGTAGCCCAAAAACCAACCATGCCTGTTAAAGCAGGAAAAAAATAATTCCAGAAAGCAGCACTTGATTCAAATTTAGAAGGCTGAGAAAGAATGGGGCCTAAACCATTACCAGCTGAAATAGCCCAAAACAAAAGTGACAGGGCTGCAACAGGAAGAAAAAAAGCTTTAAAAACCAATAATTTTTTAATACTTTCCACACCAAGGTATACCACAAACATATTGATCAGCCAAAACAAAAAAAATGTAATGGCAGGGCCGGTTTGAAGACCAAAAGAGGTCGGGAAAATTTGTGGAATGGTTTCCAGTGCCGGGATCCAGATTTTCAGCATCAGGTAAATTGCATAACCTCCAATCCATGTTTGAATTCCAAACCATCCGCAGGCAACAATAGCCCTTAATACAGCCGGAATATTTGCACCACGCACACCAAAACTTGCACGGGCAAATACGGGGAAAGGGATACCATATTTGGCACCTGCATGCCCATTTAATACCATGGGAACAAGTACTACGGTATTACCAATAAAAATAGTAAGAATTGCCTGCCACCAATTCATCCCTCCTTCAATGAGCGAACTCGCAAGCATATAGGTTGGAATGCATAAGCTCATGCTTATCCATAGTGCAGCATAATTCCAGGTGTTCCAGGTACGTTTTGACAAAGGAACAGGCGCAAGATCTTCACTGTAAAGGGAGGTGGAAGAATTTTCTTCAGAATGTTCTAAAGATCCATTGGTCATTTGAAAATAATTTTAGAATTGCAGATCGATCGAATTGTAAAATTTAAGATCGATAAAAAAATAAAGTGTGAATTTTCGCAAGAATTTTTATCCATTAAAAGATGAAAAATCAAGCCTCCATACAAATATAAAAATATTTAATTAACTGATGTTACATACTTATTAGCCCCGTTGGGGCGAGATCTTTATAGAAAACAGCCTCACCCATCTATTAAGCTTCAAAGGAGCGAAATATTTCGCCCCTATGGGGCTTATTTTTTTGGGATTTTTAACATTCTACAAAGATTTTGCCCCTGTGGGGGTAATGTTGTAATATAATTTAATTAAAAACATTATTTTATCTTTTGGTAATTGATTTTTTCAATTTTTGGTATAATAACCAAATATATAAGGCGTTTTCTTTATTCACAATACCACGTTTATAAGATTTTGGTATTTTTATTTTTCACCTTTTGTCTATTATTATATTTACTACTTATAAGTAAAAGATGAATATAATGTCACTACCAAAATTTGAAAATACGATATGTTTCTGCCAAAGCTATGGCTATTAGCAGATAATTTATTCTTTTTTTCAAATTTTCAATTAAAATATTAATGGCCGAGCCTAAAAAAAATAGTTTAAAAAATACTTTAAAAGACAGTAAAACCGAAAAAGGAGATAAACTGAAGTCGACCAATTCGGTGGAGGAGAAAAAAAATAGTTCTGATAAATCGGCTTCCAGATCTCAATTTCGTGAAAAAGTGGATGCTGTACTTGTAATTGTTAACAATGAGCGTTTTCAAAAAATAGCAGGATTAACACTTTTATTATTTTCGGTTTATTTAACGATTGCCTTTACATCCTATTGTTTTACAAGTTTTACTTCCTTTATTCAGAATCCCGATCAGGCTGCCGTATTGAGCAATATGCCTTCTTCGGAGGTTGACAACTGGCTGGGGAAATTGGGTGCACTCCTGTCACATCTTTTTCTTTACAAATGGTTTGGGGTATCCTCTTACCTTCTCGCTTTTTTAGCGTTCATTACAGGCTTGCGCATTACTTTTAATGTAGGACCTACAAATTTCCGTAACGCATATATTTATTCCTTTTTTTTCCTGGTTTTTATTTCAATAACGCTTGGTTATATTTTCCCTAACGATGAACTAACCTTTTTGGGAGGTGCCTATGGATATACAATGAGCAATAAGCTGAATGAGCTTTTGGGACATATTGGAACAGGCGTATCGTTATTTTTCATGTTCATTGTTTTTTTAGTGGCTGCATTTAATATGTCATTTGATCTGAGTAAAAAAACTCCGGTAACAAATAACATTGAACCCGAAACCGCCCCTCTGCCTGACAATGAAACTAAAAAAACATTGGTCAATACGTTTAAGGAAGAAGAGAAGGTTAAGGAAGAGCTTACAGAACCTGTTAAAGAAGACGATGGTTCGACTTCGCTCACCACAGGCTTTTTTATTACCAACAATGTGCAACATGATATAGTTGAAGAAGTTGAAAAGCCTGTTGTAAAAGAAGAAATCATATTAACTTCAGAGGATAGCGATGTACAATTTTCGGTTGTAAGTACTGAAAATAAAGAAGAAGAATTAAGTCCCGAAAAAATCAGCGAGGCTTTAATTGCACAGGTAGGCGAATATGATCCTACCTTGGATCTATCCTCTTATCAATTTCCTCCGGTTGATCTGTTGGAAAATTATGGTGGCTCCAAAGAGATCGTGATCAATACCGAAGAGCTGAACGAAAATAAAGATCGTATCTTAAAAACACTTGGCGATTATGGCATTGAAATTCAGAAAATAAAAGCTACCGTTGGCCCTACGGTAACTTTGTATGAAATTATTCCTGCTGCCGGTGTTCGTATCTCAAAAATAAAAAACCTTGAAGATGATATTGCCTTAAGTCTTTCAGCACTTGGGATCCGTATCATTGCACCAATACCGGGTAAAGGAACAATAGGTATTGAAGTTCCTAATTCACATGCTGAAATGGTTCCGATGCGGGCTCTTATCTCTTCAGAAAAATTTCAGAACACAACAATGGATCTGCCTATTGCTTTGGGAAAAACCATCAGCAATGAAACGTTTATTTTTGATCTTGCTAAAATGCCGCATTTGCTTATGGCAGGAGCTACAGGACAAGGGAAATCGGTTGGATTAAATGCTATCCTTGTTTCATTATTATACAAAAAACACCCCTCTCAAATTAAATTTGTATTGGTTGACCCTAAAAAAGTAGAATTAACGCTGTTTAATAAAATTGAAAGACACTTCCTTGCGAAGCTACCCGATAGTGCAGATGCGATCATTACAGATACTAAAAAAGTAGTACATACCTTAAGCTCCTTGTGTATTGAAATGGATCAGCGTTATGACCTTTTGAAGGAAGCACAGGTGCGGAATATTAAAGAATACAACTCTAAGTTTATCGCCCGTAAACTCAATCCTAATAACGGACATAAATTTTTACCATACATTGTTTTAGTAATTGATGAGTTTGCCGATCTGATAATGACTGCCGGAAAAGAGGTGGAAGCACCTATTGCCCGAATAGCGCAGCTTGCACGTGCTGTTGGTATTCACCTTGTTATTGCAACACAAAGGCCATCCGTAAATATCATTACAGGAACTATAAAAGCCAATTTCCCGGCACGTATTGCCTTTCGGGTAACATCAAAAATTGATTCCCGCACTATTTTAGATTCGGGCGGAGCCGACCAGTTGATCGGACGAGGAGATATGTTATTGTCAACCGGCAACGATCTTATTCGTTTGCAATGTGCTTTTGTTGATACGCCTGAAGTGGAAAAGATCTGTGAGTTTATTGGAAGTCAGCGCGGATACCCCAACGCTTATTTATTGCCTGAATATGTTGATGAAAATGGTGAAGGAAGCGGAAAAGAAGATATGGATCCATCTGAAAGGGACAGCATGTTCAATCAGGCTGCCGAAATTGTGGTTTCAACCCAGCAAGGTTCTACTTCTCTGATCCAGCGTAAATTGAAATTAGGATATAACCGTGCAGGCAGAATTGTAGATCAATTAGAGGCTGCCGGAATCCTTGGCCGCTTCGAAGGTTCAAAGGCCCGTGAAGTTTTAATTAAGGATATGTTATCTTTGGAACAGTTTTTGAATAAGTCCAATAACAATTAAAAAAATAACGAAAATGTTCTCAAAAAAAATAACAATAATTGCACTGCTGACATTAGGATATTTAACGTCTATTGCTCAAAACGATCTGAAAGCTAAGAAGATTTTAGATGAATTAAGTGCTAAAACAAAAGCGTACACGAGTATTAAAGCATCCTTTACCAAAACCTTGGAAAAAAAAGACAAGACCAAGGAAACTCAGGATTCCAAACTTGACACGAAAGGTGATAAATACAAATTGGTAATTCCGGGCCACGAGATCTATTCGGACGGTAAAACAGTTTGGGATTTTGTTACAGATGCCAACGAGGTGATAATAAAAGATATGGAAGTAGACAATAGTGCTTTAAGCCCTACCTCCATTTTTACAATGTATGAAAAAGGTTATAAATATAAATTTGATTCGGAAGATGCTACAACGCAAACGATCAGTTTATTTCCTGAGAACCCGGATAAACAAAAATTTCATACCGTTAAATTGAGCATTGATAAAGCAAAAAAACAAATTATCAGTGTAAAGATGATGATGAAGGATGGAACCACTCAAACCTATGCCATAAAATCATTTGTTGGTAATGGTGATATCCCTGACGCTAACTTCAGTTTTAACCCGAAAGCTCACCCTGGAATATCAGTAGAAGATCTGAGGTAAATAAGAAATTTCATTTTTATAAAACGCCCCTGCAAGATTTGCAGGGGCGTTTTATTTTATCCTCAAACAGTGTAAAAAAATTTTCTGAATATACTTTATATAAGTTGAAATAGGGACTAAGGTTGGAAATTAGCGTTAAAATGCTTACACACAATTTTCTCGACAAGCTCGAAATGACCACGCGCGCGGTCATTTCGAGCTTGTCGAGAATTTCGGTTGATTACGTTATGAAATCAACACATATAAAGTCTAATGTAAAAAACCGTGTCAATAAATTGTAATACTCCATTTTCCAACGAAGTGTAAAAGATAGCATCATTTAACTTAATAACCCTTTTCCCATCTTTTAAATAAACGTTTAGTTCGTAGAATAATATTCTTCCGATTTAACGCAAAACAATAGCTTTAATTCAAAAGTATTTTGCAACACAAGCATAAAAAAACTCCGATGAATCGCTGATCCATCGGAGTTCGTTTAAATTGAATAATTAATTATTCAACAATTAACTTTTTGGTAATCACTTGGTTTTTAATTGTTGATTTTACAAAATAAACTCCTTGTTTGTAATTTTCAAGATTAATATTTAAAGAATTGTTCCCTGCCGGTAATTCTTTTTCGAAATTACTTAGCTCTTGCCCAACTACATTGTATATTCTTACATTTATTTTTTCAGCATTACTTAAATTAAATAATAAGTTAACTGAATTAGTTGCCGGATTTGGATACAGATTAACGCTACTTCCATTTTCCTTGTTTTCTTTTATACCCACATTAACTGGAAAATAAAAAAGACTATCACAAGTATTGGGTAGAAAAGCATTAAAATCGGTAATAGGAAGGGTTACGTAAACGATCTCGGATTCATTACCACTTTGTGGATCGGTACCTGAAGTTCCTAAAGCATGTCCGGGACTAGAATCTTTTTGATATATCAAATGAACTTTGTCGTCAATACGTCTCGAAATTGCTGCAAATACACCTTCGGTATAATCATACATCGGATCATTATCAGGATCTACAACATTAATAGGGCCACACCAGGTTACTCCATTATCACTGGATCTCAACAAATAAGTGTGACGATAACTTTTCCCTCCTGCAACGGTTCCATCATCGGAAATCCCTTCATAAATACTTCCGTACGCGAGATAAATGTTACCTGCTGTATCAATACCAGCGCTTGGCATAGATGATAATGAGGTTTGGTAAGTTCCCCAAGCACCTACATCTAATTGTTGATTATCGTCAATATCCTGTGCAAAAGCACAAGCACCCGGTCCTGTTGTCATGGTTTCGTTCCAATAGTATAAACCATCAGTTCCGGGAAAATAAGATAATCCTTGTCCGGTGGCTGTTCCCGGATCATCACAAACCACTCTCATTCTGCCAAACCAAACGTGGGCATCCCCTTTATTATCAAGTAATACAGCAACTGAAGCATCATTGGTTTCAATCGTATCAATAATACCATCAAGATCTACATCTGTAGTCATCGTTTCATCATCATACAAAGCAATTGGGAATTGTTTTACAATTGTTTTGACCCATGTAGTACCATTGTCAATGGATTTAAGTAAAACCACATCTACATCAAATCCTCCGGCAACAATAGCAATTGTATCGCCTTTTGCATCCATTGCATAAGAATCACCGCCAAAACCTAAATATTTCGAAGAATCTATAGCAGCAATAACCGTATGATATTTATCCCAAGTGGTACCTCCGTCAAGTGAGCGAGAGTAGGCAATTGCGCCATCCTGTCCGTGAAATGGGAGGCCATCAACACCGGTAGTTTGTGAAATTATATGGATGCTATTTCCATTAGCACCTCCAACAACCATACGTGACCACACATCGGGATAACCAAGAGCTGTATCTTTCCATGCTCCTGTACCTTTAACCGGTCGGGTTAAAACATGCATGTTTCCAACACCGGTGGTTGCTTCGTGAGATACGATCACCTCTCCTCCGGTTGCAGTAACCCCTATATTTGGCCATCCGCAACGAATTGTTTCAATACGTGCTGCAGGAGGAGTACCCCATGCCGTTCCATCAAAATAATTATAACCGGTACCACGGTCTGGTGAGCTGGATGGAGCAGCATTATGCGACATGGTCCAGGTGGCAGCTACAGTACTATCTGCATTTAATACAATACGATTACATACAGAAGCATTTGTTTGTAAATCATACATGGTAGTGCCTATAACCACTGAAGTTGTAGCCCTTGATGAAACACTATTCTGATGATGAGCATTGGAAGAATTAACCGCTGCCTGAAAAGAAGGCGCGCCTGAATCAATCATTTGCTTTTTATAAGGAACGGCCTTGTTTGCGATTGCAGGTTTGAGTTTTGGGGCAACATGGTTAGAAGAGTTTTGCGCAATGGCTATTCCTCCAAAACTAATTGCGATCCCAATAAGTAAATGTTTTTTCATTGGTCTTAATCTAAATTTAAATAAATGTTATCTTTTGCTTTCTTTCTACAAATATATGAAAATCATCCACTTGTAACAAAAATAGTTTTCATTCTAAAACTATCGAATTTCCACCAAGTGTCGCAAATAAAAGACTTTCGCCCTTTTCTGCATTAAAATATTTTGAGATATGTACCCTTTTTTATTTCAGTAATGTTGGTATTAAAAAAGGCTGTTTTTAGAAAGGCGACCTGCTCTTAATTCTTTAAATACGACACACTATTGGGTCCGCTATTAACTTTTTAATGTTTATAACATCTTGAGAAACAGATATTCTCATAAAAAAAATATTCCACTTTTGCATTAATAGTACTTCTCCCGATCGGAATTTATACCTATGATATGAATGCTATTGAATTAAAAACAAGAAATTAATATTTAAAATTCAGGTACGATGAAAATGGGAATCACTTTTATTAGTGCATTAATTGCATTAATAGTATTTACTTCTACAGAAGAGATAACAGATCAGGATAAACGAATCTTTAAAGTAATTAAGATCAGCAGTCAAAAATGGATGGCTGAAAACCTGAATGTAAGCACTTACCGCAATGGAGATTCGATACCAGAGGTAAAAGATGCTGCGGTATGGTCGAAATTAAAGACCGGAGCCTGGTGTTATTATGAAAACAAAGCTGAAAATGGCAGTAAATATGGCAAATTATATAACTGGTATGCCGTAAATGACCCACGTGGATTAGCACCAAGAGGTTTTCATATACCATCGGATGATGAATGGGAACAACTCATCGAGAATCTTGGGCAGACTGAAGCCGGGTCAAAAATAAAAGCAAAAAGAGGATGGAAACAAAACGAAAATTCTAATAATGAATCAGGTTTTTCAGGACTTCCAGGAGGTTACAGATATAATGTTGGAGCATTTCTATATGTGGGCAATAATGGCTGCTTCTGGAGTTCTACTGAGTCGCTTAAGGATAAGGCATGGGGGCGTACTTTAAGCCATAGCTATAGCGATGTAGGAAGAGATGATGGAAGTCTTGGAAGTGGATTATCAGTTCGTTGCATTTTAGATTAATAGCTAATTAAATATGTTTTTTTTTATTACTATTCTTCATAATTATCAGCATTTTATTTATTTTTTGCATTTTATTTATTTGTTTGAAGGATTTTTTATACTAAAAAATGTAAAACACGCTAAAAAATATTTTTATGGATGAATTTATGAAAGCGGCCATTGATCAGGCAAAGCTTGGTATAAGTGAAAATGGAATACCGATAGGGAGTGTATTGGTAAAAGAAGGAAAAATTGTTGGGTATGGCCATAATAAGCGTGTACAAGATAATGATCCTGTTACTCATGCTGAAATTGACTGTTTACGAAATGCAGGACGTGTAGGCAGCTACAAAAACACTGTTTTGTATTCAACACTTATGCCTTGTTATTTATGTGCAGGAGCTGTAGTACAATTTGGGATCAAAAAAGTATATGCAGGTGAATCAAAAACTTTTTCGGGAGCAAAAGAATTTATGGAATCGCATGGAGTGGAAGTTATCGATCTGAATATAGAAGAATGTAAAAATATGATGAAGGAATTTATTAGTAATAACCCAAAACTGTGGAATGAAGATATTGGCGAATTGTAAAAAAGAGATCTTCTTTTTTTACTACATATTAAAATTTAAAATTAACAGGATACTTTTTACTATTCTGCCCAAGTATTAATAGCAAAAAGCCAACCTTACGGGGTTGGCTTTTTGGTTTTATTGCTATAGTATAGTTGTCCAGCCTCAAAAAGCTAATGTCTAACCTTACGGGCTTAGCTAACATGTTGAACTTAAATAGTATCAAGTTCAATACAACAACTATACTAATAGCTCAGTGATTTACAATTTTATGAACCAATCAAGTTTGGCTCCTTTCCATTGTTAATCTTCCTTACAAAAGTATCATGAATAAGAAAGGATTAATTATATTTTCGTTAATCAGATAATTTCAATAGCCCAAACTATAGATTTTTTTGTTGGGAAGGAAGGCTTAAGTTTTCTTATCGTTTTTATTTTATTTTTTCCTGAAAAATAAGCTCGATATATGTATCTCCAGAGAAAATTATAGAAATAAGCCGAACAAGATAAGAACCGGTTAAATTTTATATAAAAGAATAACAATATTGCTTATTGAACCTGACGCACCTTTCTCGATAAGCTCGAAATGACCATTCACACAGCCATTTCGAGCTTGTCGAGAAAATTGTGTGTAAGCATTTTAACCCTCAATTTCATTGTAATCATAATGCATTTTAAATATATAAAATCTAATGCAATAAAAATTACTGATGATCAGATCAATCCGGCTTTCTCCCGATTATTATAATCACGTATCAGTAAAGAATACAAAAACACACCGATCGAATACATTCCGGCAGTGATCCAAAAAATATTTACATAATCAACCTTCAAATGCCGTAGTATTCCAAAACCAATGGCACTAAAATAAGCCGTTCCCGACCAAATTGCGGATGTTAAACCGCTAACCATTTCCCGGTTGCGTTCTCCTACATACTTCATTGTAATTTCGGAAGTTATGGGTACAGCCATACTCATCAATGGCTGACGCAGGAGATAAAAAAGAGCTGCTATACAAACCGCATAATTCAAATAACTGTAATACTGTGTGGTTGCCATTATTATTAAAGCAAGTATCGCCAATGATTGTGTTGTAGCAACTGCTTTTTGATACCCGAACCGTTCTTTAAAATGAGGAATATATATTGCAATAATAACTACCAATATAGCGGTAGCAAAATTGAGGAATGAAAATGCTGAAGTACTCATATTGTGAACATTAGAAAAAAACAAACTCATAAATGGAATGGTAAAACCGGCACCAATGGCAATAATAGCCGTAGGTATAAGTGCTTTCATTATTATTTTCCAATCGTATTTTTTTAAGTTGCTGCGCTTTTCTGCTATCACGGGAATATATTCCGTTTTGTTAATTCGCGATACAAAAAAAACACCCAGAAAACTAAAGACTACTATGGCAAACAATAAATTACGCTCGCTAAATAAAATAGCATCTACACTGTTTAAAACACCAACGAGCAAACTACCGGTTATAGTTGCAATGCTCCAGGTTGCAAAATTTAAGGTAATAACCTGCGTCTGCTGTTCAGCGGAAGCATTACGCATTATAAAAGGCAAAATGGGTATTTGAATAAAGGTATAAGCCAAGCCCCATAATAAATGAGCAATGAGAATTAAACTATTATTATGGAAATATACACCTGTTAATATCAATAGGCCAAACAAAGGAGAACCTATGGCGGCAATATAAAGCATCGGTATTATTTTTCTCCCATTGATATATATGCCTAAAAACAAGGCCAGTACAAGTGTTCCCAAATATCTGTAGGAAGTGAAATGAGCATATTCAGCATCACTGAAATGTTCCGCTTTCATATACAAGGGAAGAAAAGCAATAAACGTAACGTTAATTAACTGTATAAAAAACTCAACAGTAACAAGGTTGAGCATCGACTTGTCAAGGTGGGTATATTCCTTAATTTTAGAGAGCATTGGGTATTGAGGTTCTTCAGTTTCAAATTAGGGTATTAAAAAAAAATCCCCACCACAATATAGAACAAAAAAGAGTCCAACAATTTGTGGGGCTCTTTTTTAAATACCGTTTTTTTATTTGACCGGTAGCGAGATTATACTCCTGTAAATTAGTACTTTTATATTTATCGGAAATGAAACCTACGATGTATTGTAGATTTGTTTAACTATTAGGAGTCACTTTTTAAAATACGTCCGTATTTTGTAGAATTTAATCCCAATAAAAACGAAGTTTTAAATTAATTCATGGCTCCTGAAAGACCTAATAGGTTAACATCTGATGAGATTTTAGCCCGAAAATAAAATTTAGTTGAGTTGGGGATAAATTGGAAACGGTTTGAATTAATAACTATGCAATCAATTCTTAAAAAAATATTGTAGAATATAACCCTATTATGTCAGAAACAAACCGCATAGAATACAAACAAGAACTAACTGATAGCTTAGAAAAAGAAGTGATTGCTTTTTTAAACTATCACGAGGGTGGTGTTATATATATTGGTATTGATAAAAAAGGCAAAACTATTGGTGTAGCTGATCCTGATGGCGACATGCTTAAAATAAAAGATCGTTTAAAAAATAATATTTCCCCATCTTGTATGGGGTTATTTGATGTAATTAGTGAAACCAAGAACGGCAAGGATATTATAAAAATTATCATTGCTAGTGGTTCCGAAAAACCTTATTACATAAAAAAGCAAGGTATGTCGGAGCGTGGTTGTTTTATTCGTATTGGCACTGCAGCCGAACCCATGTCTAATAAAATGATTGAAGAATTATTTGCTAAGCGTACTCGTAATTCTATCAGTAAAATTAAATCCAATAAGCAAGATTTAAAGTTTGAGCAACTCAAAATTTATTATAATGAAACAGGCATAAAATTAAATACCAAATTTGCCGCTAATTTAGAATTACTCACTGAAAACGGAGATTACAATTACGCAGCCTATTTAATGGCTGATAAAAACAGCACTTCAATTAAAGTTGCAAAATACAAAGGAACTACACGAGTTAACTTGGTAGAAAGTAATGAATATGGTAATTGTTCTATTGTAAAGGCTACCAAACAAGTATTGGATAAAATAGATTTAGAAAACAAAACAATTACTAAAATCACATCTAAAGAAAGAGGTAATAAACGATTGTGGGATTCTATTGCTCTGCGTGAAGCTATTATTAATGCTTTTGTACATAATGATTATACTGCTGAAGTTCCGCCTAAGTTTGAAATATTTGCCGATAGAATAGAAATTACTTCTGCCGGTGGTTTACCTGAAGGATTAAGTAAAGATGAATTTTTTGAAGGATATTCTGTGCCAAGGAACAAAGAAATAATGCGCATTTACAAAGATTTGAACTTGGTTGAACACTTAGGTTCGGGTGTCCCCCGGATATTAGAGAGCTACTCAAAGGACTGCTTCAAGTTCTCTACAAACTTTTTAAGAATGGCTTTTCCCAGTGCTGCACCAATAACCGACCTTGTTACCGACCAAGTTAACGACCAAGCTAACGACCAAGGTAAAGAACTAACAGGTCGTTTTGATATCAGCCATATTTCAAAAGAAAAGCTAGAAGTGTTAGCAAAAAAATTAACCAAAATATTATTTCATAATGAACCGCCCACAGACAAGCAAATAAAAAAATACATTAAAGACGCTTATACTTTAACAGCGGAGCAATTAAAAATACTTGCATTCACACAGTCCCCAAAATCAAATAAAGAGATCCAGGAAAATTGTTTAGGTTTAAAGAAACACAATGATAATTTTAAGAAGCACATCGAGCCTTTGTTAGAAACGAAAGCGATTACAAGAACTTTACCTAAAGTCCCCAATAGCCCATTGCAAAAATATTTTACGACACCAGCAGGTAGTGTAATGAAATACGTAATAGATAATAAAATTGGCTATGAGTAAATTTACTGAATCACAATTAGAGCATGCTTTTATAGAATTTTTATGTAAGGAAGAAATCCCTCATCTATTCGGTTAAGCTATATAACGTAATTTGGAAAAAGCCCCTCCGGCCAGCGCGGTGTAGTGCTAAATTATATAAATAAAGTTTTTGAGGCGACCGGTAGCGAGATTATACTCCTGTAAATTAGTACTTTTAACTTTATAGGAAAAGAAAACTACGGTGTATTGTAGGTTTCCTTTCGGAAAAACCGGAAACGAGCGAGGGCAGGATTCACAACTCTGAAGCCGGGGGGGACTACCTTTTTCGCTACCACCAAAAGGAAATACAGCAGATAAATAAATTAGAAGATATGACAGACTTACAGAAATTACAGGCAGCGGTCCGCCTTCCCTCAGCAGATGATGCTTTGGCCGCATTTAAAGCGGTAGATGGTGTAAATGCAAGGTATGAGAACAAGTATGATAACATTCTTCATTACATCATTACTGCTTTTGAAAGTGAAAAGCTAAGGGCATCCGATTTTGAGGCCCTGATCGATTTGGGAGTGGATGTGAACACTAAGGATAAGGGAGGGCAGAGGCCTTTACACTACACCGCATTGTTCCCGAACTTTGCACTGGCTAAGATCCTGATTAAACATGGCGCAGACATCCATGCGGAAGACAATTACGGCAATACCCCATTGTGGACAGCGGTAAAGAACTATCTGGGAGAAAAAGACCTGCTTGACTTAATTATACTGCTTTTAGAAAAAGGAGCAGACCTGGATAAGAAGAACCATTATGACAGGTCGTCCAGAAATATGATTGAGGACCGAAAAGCGGGTATTACCATTGGTAACCCCAAATCGGACCTTTCTGAAGCACTTAAAGCATATTTATGATTTAAAACGGAAACTAAATAATCTACGCCATATCAGAAAAAAGCCTGGTTATTCAATGAAAATCCCCCCCCGTTCAGCGGGGGGATTAGAAATCAAAAAAACACAATGTGAGTTTGATGCAATTTTAGCATTAATCCTTGTGATAGCTATTATAATGACATTCGTATGCGAGCATTTTTTTTGAAAATAATTTAAGCTACTTATATACAACTGAAATAAACCTCCCTTCAAAACGGTACTCAAATGATATTGTGTAGCAATTGGGTTGATTATGCAAGTAATTCTTTTTATTTAGTAATTAATTCATAATGTCTATTTTTGTTTGAATCACAATCAAATTAAAATGGAACTAGGTGAAGTTAAAGATTCTGCTAAAGAATGGTTAGATAACAGGCTAAAGAACCCATATTTTGCTTCAGTCATAGCTGTATGGTTATACACTAACAGAGTTGTTGTATTCGGCATATTCAACTTTGATGAAAATCAAACTTTAGAACAAAGAGTATCGTGGGTTCAGCAGCAGCTTGAACGCTCTGAGGCATTTGGGTTTATTCATGGTTTTCATTGGATAATTTTATATTCCTTTTTTTGGGGATTAGTAACAATGTTAGCGTTTAAGTATTTAAAGGTTTTTGGACAAGAAATATATAGAGCTTGGGGTAAATGGGCTACTGAATACCAAGCTACACATAATAGAGCTGAATGGTATTCACGAAAAGAAGTAGAAGAACTGGAAGAAAAATATAATTTGGAAAGAGAGCTATCTGAAAAAAACAAGATTGATATGATTAAACGGGGCAATGAGAACGGAGCTGATTTACTTAGGATTAAGCAAGAAAATGAAATAGCTTTAAAAAGCATTTCGGAATTAAAAAGTAAAAATGAGACTTTGTCAAAGGAAAATGTAAAATTTCTTCTGGACTCAAAGGCATTAGATAAATTATCACAAGAGAATTCAATTAATACCGGTGAAAAAAGAGAATTAACTAAAACTAACGTAGAATTAAAAGCAATAAATAAAGGTTTAGAAGATGAAAATAAAAAATCAGAGCAAATTATAAAGGCATTAAGAGAAGATAATGAGGAATTACAGGCAACTTCAAAAGTATTAGGTAACGAGAAAGATGACTCAAAATCTAAAATTAGTGAATTGCCAGAAGCGCAAAAACGATTTAGAGATGCCATAAAATTTAGTTTTGAAGAAAAAGCTTTTAACCGTTTTATTGAAAGTGAAGAATCAAAATATTTTCCAAGTATTGTGGATTCCATTATTAAGTATACACCAATAAAAGAAGACATTACCGCTGAAACAATAGGTGTTTATATTAAATTAAATTTAATAGAATACAAAGGTGATTTAGTCGCCTTGACAGATAAAGGGGAGCAGTATTTTATTGATTACATAAAGAAGTCAAAAAAATTACGTGAAAAGAAATCAGGAGTAAGGGGTGTAAGTGGTGGAGTTAGGTAATTGTTCAGAAAATTAAATATCATAAATACTTCTATGATCCGAAAGTGTGGGGGAAATAAGTAAATAAAAAACCGTAAGAGCCTTTTAAATAGCTACTTACGGTTTAATTTTGTGCGGATGAAGGGACTCGAACCCCCACGCCTTACGGCACCAGATCCTAAGTCTGGCGCGGCTGCCATTACGCCACATCCGCATTTAATTTCTAATAGGGATGCAAAGATAGTTTTTTTAATTATATAAGTAGCATATAATAAAAAAATCTTTAGGCCATTATTTTAGGGGTAACGATTGGTTTTTATGAATGAAACAAAACAAACATAGAGGTAAAGCGTAATTTTCTACTGTTTGTCGTTCTATTATTCTTTCAAATCAATGTACACCTTAAGTAAAATACTTTTTATGAATTTCCATTTTCAAAAGGATTGCATTTTAAATAACTCCTAATAATCGTAATAGGATCAACACTAATGCAACTACTAAAAACAGATACAGTAAACCTCCTAATCCCCATCCACCGGTAAGAAGTGATAGAAGCCACAGGACAAGTAATACTGCAATAATTGTCCATATTAAGCCGCCTTTGTCCCGAGTATCGTCATCCTTCCCAAAAGAGATTTCATTTTCTGATATGACATGTTTTAATAAAAAAGGCGTTTTAGCGATCCTTTTAACCGATGAAATAATTTTAGACAATGGTTTTGAAGTAGTTTTATTCAAATGACCTGTTCCATTATTATTTACAACATTTGCTTCATTATCAGCCTTAATCGTATTTTCTGAACTATTATCTATAAATGACATCGGCTTAGGTTTGATGTAATTTTCACCAGAAGATTGTATTGATGCATATTCAAGTTCTTCAGGACTTGTATTTTCCATTGTTTCAAGCTCAGCTGTTTTAACTTTTGATGGTTTACCGGAAACCTCCAGATTATACCCACTTCTATAATGGCGCTTGGTCAAAGAAATTCCTACTGTTTGATTACAAGATGTAAAAAAAATGCTTGTAGCAACAAAAAATATAATAAGAGTAAATAATTTTTTCATACTGTTTTTTAATTTAAATTGTTTGATTTATATCTGTTTAATTTATACTACAAAAGTATCTCCCTTGCTTAAATTATTCATTTTATATTCGGTGAAAGGGTGTTTTAGATAGCCGAAAAAATTCAGATGCTATTTTGTTTATTTCAACACATTAAACTGAGATCTGTTTAACTATTCAAAATTGTGGAATATGTTGCACTGACAAGTCATTCAGCCTGTTTAATAAATTTTTGAAAACAAAAAAAAATCAGGGTAAAAATCAATAATAGTCAACTATTGTGGGTTTTGAAATAGCAAAACTTCTCACTTTAAGTGTAAAACTAGTAACGGGGTTAAACTTATAAAAACGAGTATTTCCATCAGGTAAATTAGGATATATACCATAAGTAATTTCGAAACTTGCATTGAGCAAATTTTCATTCCGAATGAGTAAACCTGCAGAATAGGCCTGATAAACAATACTTTGAAACAATTTAACTTTATCGGTTTCCAGTAAACCGGCCCCAACTAATAAAAGCGGTGCAAATCGAAAACCAATAATATTATACGGAGCATAAGCAACTGCTTCGAGGTTCAAAATCATTTTGGTTCTACCTAATAAAGTACCATTATTAAAACCATACATTTCATCGGGACGAAGTGTGATCTTTTCGGTTGGGCCTTTATTAAAGCCATACACAAATTTATAGTTTATAAATTGGCGAAAATACCATTTACCAATTCCAAATATATTACTGAAATAATACAAGCCAGCATTTACAGTACCATCTTTATAAATTGACTTATTGTAAAAAGTGCCATAAATGAAACTAGCTGATAAATAGCCTAATTTCTCAAAATGCTTTCCTCGTGACACTTCAAAGCCTGTGTAATATTTAAAACTATTTTGCTCTTTATATAACAGGCCGTATAGAAACTGTAGAACTAATCCTTCCGCTATATCCTCGTTGGCCCCAAAACGATAAATGTATTGATCTTTATAATACTTCCGAAGTGAAAAACCGATGCTGCTGAGGTATAAAGTAGAGTTGCAGTTTGTTTTGGCTGTATCAATTGTATAGGGAGGTTTACTTTGAAAACGTGTATCGGCATAACGCAAAGCAAGAACAATATTTATGTTTTTTCTATTGATCCTTTTACCGGTACCCGGATTAAAATTTTTAGCAACCCAAACATCAGAAGAAACATAATCCAGTCGGTATTTATTTTCGACATGTGCAATAGTATCTGATTGTATATACGTCCCCCAAACTTTTGTACAGGCTATACCGCCTGCCCATTGGGCTAAAGCAGAATAAAAAGGACGGCTTAAAGAAAAACCGGTAGATGTTAAATTTTTGTCGGTAGTATAAAATAGGGAAGAAGAAATAAAAGTGTTTCTGATATTCCCAATTACATAATCACCACGGTAGTCATAGGCACCTGTTCCAAAATCATAACCAATGTATTGTGAGTATTGCTGACCCGAACCTAAAATGTTTCGTTCTCTAAACCTAACGTGGCCACCTGAAATCCCGCCCGAAACAGGAGCATCCAATGTCCATTTATCATTCGCTACCACCAATATATCCACACTATCCCTGCTACCACGAACGGCTGTAAGATAAATTCGTGAATCGTTTATATAACTTGCATCTCTTATTATCCTTTCCGATTCATTTATAACAAGTAATTCAACTTTATCATTTTTCTTGAACAACAATAAATTTCGAATGATCTTATGACGGGTTGCAATATGATATTTATTACCAACCTTTTGAAATGCATTTATTTCTTTCCTGGTGGTGTCATTTACTGAGTATCCAAAAGGATCATAAACTATTATATCAATATTCCTTATGATAAGTCCTTCAAACTTCAAATTAGGATCGGTCTTTTTTTGATCATCAGACAAGGATTTTTTTTCGTATTTTTTGGGGACAGGTTCAACAAAAATAGCCTTATACAATAAGGTAGTGGCTCTATGACGATATGCAAATTTTTGTATTTTTTTGTAAATAATAAGCGTATCCTTTGTTTGGGCGGATACTACATTTTCCACAAAGAGTATACAGGCAAATACTATTGATCTTTGTAAAAACAACCTGACACTGTTTGAAAATAAAGGATCTGCGGAATTCAAATTAAAAATTTAAAATATTGAGAACTGTTTAAGAGCCTGTTTAAATTTTATATAAAAGAATAACAATATTGCTTATAAAGCTAACGCACCTTTCTCGACTCGGCTGAATTTCACTCATGGATAGCTAACAATGGAATGTGTGAGTTGAATGCCATCTTTTTTGTATTGCTTTCGCTAAATAGTTTCGAAAAAATGGCGTGTTTTCTCGGAATCATAATTAACAGATCGGCATTATTTTTTTCGACAAAATTATTTATATTTTTTATTAAATCATCTCCTTCAATAAAAAGCACAGAATAATTTAAGTCTCCAAAAAGAACTTCCTTTTTTGCTTCCAATAAAACTTCCTGATCCAGATTTTCAAAAGAATCAATAACATTAAGCACTATTAATTTGGAATTGAATAATTCTACAAATTCCGTTATTTGTTTTGCAGCGCTTGTATCTGCTATTTTCTCGATATCATCGCAAGCAAGTACTATTGTATTTATTGGTCGGTACTTCACTCCTTCCGGCACAACCAGGGTTGGACAGTTTGTATTTTTAATAACTCCTATACTACTACTGCTTAGCAATATTTCGGATAATTTACCAGCCTCCGAAATTCCCATTATAATCAGGTCGATCTCTTCTTCTTCAACAATGTCAACAATTTCGCTAATCAAGAAACCCGATTTGATAATATTCTCAATGGGATTTGTAAACAAGTATTTTTCCCGCAATTCCTTTTCAAATCTTTCCATAGCAATCATATTGCCTTTTTCTAATTCATCATAAGGTGGTATAAAAGAAAGGTCGTCACCGGCATATACGGGAATATGAAAAACATGAAAAAGAATTAATTTTGCATTTCTTTCATTGGCAAACTGAATACCATATTCAGCAGCATTTTTTGATACTTCAGAAAAATCTATTGGGATCAAAATTGTTTTCATAGCATTTTTATATTAGCACAGTTTATAAAATAATTTTTATCTACTTATTTCTTGGTTTTTCTTTCCTTTTTTGTTCAGTGCGCGGCACCGCTGGTGCAGGGGGATTCACATTCGTTTTTGGTTCAGCTACTCTTGGTGGAGGGGCTATTTGCGGTGGAGGTTGAACCTGTCTTTTTGGCTCTTGCCTTCTCTCCGGTTGTTCATTTGGAATTGGAACTTTTTCCATATTTTTCATTGGAATATCTTGGTTCACCCGATTCTCTTTTGGAGTTGGCTTAGGTTCTAACTCTCTCTTTTCAGGATTAATTTTAGGTTCATCTTTGCGCTGAATGGGCTCTTTTTTTTCCATATCATCCGGAATATTTTGTTTTTGTCGAATTTCTTTTTGAGTAGGATCTTTGATTTCCGGCTTCCTATGAAGCTCTTCGCCATCTTTTGGTTCTATCGACTTTCTTTCTGACATAGGTTTTATATCTTTTTTGTCTGTAACCTTTGAAGGTCTTTCATCTTTATTTTCGCTTTTAGAAATTACCGGACGATAGATCTTAAACTGGTCATTTTCCAAAGATTGCCCGGGTTTTGAATTTTCAATTATCTCAACAGATTTTACACTGCCACCGGTAGCCTTTTGCACATCCTCTCGTCCTGGTCCTGAAATATAGGTGGTACGAGTTCTGTTATCAACGTATGTATTATTGATAACAGTAGAATTATCAATATACATTTGATTATTTTTCCGAGGTCCATAATAATGATTGATGTCATCCTGACCCATATAATTATTGGGAACAAAAACCCATTGATCCGGTGGAGGATTGTATCCCCCGATAATTACGATATTAATTGTAATATTTGGTGCTAAAGGCGCCCATCCATAATACCCGGGACTCGATCTCCACGCTACCCATGCGGGGCCCCATAAATTATCGGGGATCCAAAACCAACCGTAATAATCATCATAAGTCCATCGTCCATAATGAAAAGGAGCCCATCCCCAGCTATAATGCGATACCCAGGTCCATCCATAAATTGTGAATACCCAATGTCCATTGCTTGCATAAGGAAAAAAATCAGCATCCACCATTGGTATCCATACAAAACCATAGTTAGGATAATCTACCCAATGTCCGTAAGGACTTAAATTATCGTAAAACAGTTGAAAACCAGCTCCCTGAGCAGTACTTTTTTCGGGGCTAACAATGCCGCATATATTTAACAAAAATAATATTGAAAAAAATTTAATTACAAATTTCATGATTTCCTGATTTTATTTCTAATACAAGTTTATTCCTTGATCTGGCCTTTCAGTTATCAAATTCGTTAAGAAGGTATTTTCAATCGCCAAAGCAGGAAAATTACAATTCAGGAAAATTGAGCCAAACACAACTGGAATTCATATTAATTAATAAAATATTGAGTTAGTGTGGGCTTTTAAAAATCAACTATTTATCTAAACATTGGAATTCAATAAGATCAAAGGTTGTTCCTTTTAATATTGTAATATTAAAATTCAATTATTTAATTACTAATTTTAAGCAGGTAAATAAAAATAAGTTGGATAGAAATAACACAAACTAAGTATTTGTAACCGTATGTTAATTCGAAATAAAAAAGGAGTACAGCTACAAATTATTATTATTGTTTTATCTTTTCTTTCTTCATTATTAACGGCTATATCCCAGGAAACCACAAACGACTGGTGGAGAAGAACTACAGTTTATCAAATTTATCCCCGCTCATTTTATGATAGCAATGGAGATGGCATCGGTGATCTTAAAGGTATCATCCAAAAATTAGATTACATCAAGGAGTTGGGATTTGAAACGATCTGGATCTCCCCTTTTTTCATGAGCCCCCAAAAGGATTTTGGTTACGACATCAGCGATTATTATTCTATTGCCCCCGAGTATGGCGATTCAACGCTCTGCAATCAATTGATCCGGGAAATACACAGGCGGAACATGAAAGTCATTTTCGATCTGGTGATGAATCATACTTCTGATGAGCATCCCTGGTTCAAGGAATCAGCGCATTCAAAAAATAACAATAAATCAGATTGGTATGTTTGGAAAGATGGGAAAGGAAAAAAAGGAACACGCCTACCAAACAACTGGAAATCGATGGTTGGTGGCAGCGGATGGCATTACAATAAGGAACGAAAACAGTTTTACTGGGCCTCTTTTCTTCCTTTTCAACCTGATTTGAATTACCGAAACAAGGACGTAAAAAAAGCGATGCTTGACATAACCCGCTACTGGTCAGAGAAAGGAGTTGATGGATTTCGGCTTGATATTTTTAACGCCATTTATGAAGATTCAACTTTCAGCAACAATCCTTTTAGTTTTAAAATTATCCCAAATGAAGAAAATCCGGATGGCTTTTTTCAGAAGGCAAAGTATAATATAAACAATACACAGAGTTTTGAATTTGCCACAGAACTGCGAAAAACTTTGGATAAAACGGGGAACAAATACTTAATAGGCGAAGTTTTTGGAGATGCCAATTTATTGAAAAAGTACTGCAACTACAATGGCCAGCCCGGGCTGAACAGCGTATTCCTGTTCAAAACACTTGGTACTCCATTTAAAGCGAAGGCGTACCAGAAATTAGTTACATTATTTGAGAAAAATTTCGAGAAGCCTTTTATGCCCACTTATGTGTTCAGCAATCATGATAGGAAACGCAGTATATCAAGATTAAAAAACGATATTAATAAAGCAAAATTATTAGCACTGTTTCAGTTTACCGTAAGAGGCATCCCTTTCACCTATTATGGAGAAGAACTAGGGATGCCTCAAACAAATATCCCTTTAAAGAACGGGAAAGACCCGATGGCAAAGCGTTACAAGTGGCTACCTCAATTTATTGCAAACATGGGCAAGGAAGCAATAAACCGTAATGGATGCCGCACTCCTATGCTATGGAACAATGAAAATAATGCTGGTTTTACTAAGGGAAATGATCCCTGGCTATCTGTTTCTCAACAGTATGCAACACTAAATGTTGAAAAACAAAATGCTGACAGCACCTCCCTTCTTACTTTTTACAAAAAATTACTGGCACTCCGAAAATCAATACCGGCATTGCATTCAGGGGAATTAAAAATTGCAGAAGAATACTGTACATCCAAAATTTTCGCTTTTTACCGGATACTTGAAACTGAAAAATATCTTGTTGTACTGAATATGTCAAAGCAAACTATAAAACTTGATTTACCAAAAGGCGAAGCTTTGCTATTCTTAAATAGTACTGATAAAAATGATTTGGAGGGCTATGGTGGATTGGTAATAAAATTAGAGTGAAAATATAAACACACTATCAGTTTAAATATTTTCTAAAACTTTTTCAAAAATAATTTTAAACCAAACCGTGTACTGCTCAGGATTTATTTTCAAATTTTGTTTAATTTCATCAATAGCCACGTATTTCCAATCCATTGCTTCCTCAATGTTTATAACCGGATTTTTATCATAACGTCCTATAAATACATGATCTAATTCATGTTCCGTTAATCTGTTATCTAATTCGGTTTTATAAATAAAATGAAATGCATTATTGAGAATACAATCAAAGCCCATTTCTTCTTGTAAACGTTTATGTGCCGACTCTTTTAAATTTTCTTCCGGCAAAGGGTGGCTGCAACAGGTGTTGGTCCATAGTCCTCCGGAATGGTACTTATCCAAGGCCCGCCTTTGAAGCAATAATTCATTTTTAGAATTGAAAACAAATATTGAAAATGCCCTATGAAGTTTTCCTTTTTGATGAGCCTCCATTTTTCCCATAACACCTATAGAGACATCGTTTTCATCCACCAATATTACATTTTTCGTTTCCATTTTTTTTCAAATTAAAAATAATAACAAATAGAATTGACAATAGTGTACAAAAGTAATTGATTAATAGAAGTATTCACAAACAAAAAAATTAAGAGACTGTTTAAATTTTACATAAAAGAATAGCAATATTGCTTATAAAGTTAACACACCTTTCTCGAATCGCTCGAAATGACAGCACACACGGTTATTTCGAGCAGAGTCGAGAAATCGAGAGAAGGCAAAAAATTATTTTGAATAAAATTTAAACAGGCTCTAAGAAAAAAACAAAATGCAAGATCAACTTTTAGATTTTCATATTTTTTTGAGTTGAAGATTCCACAATCTGAGAAAATTTATTCCTCTTTTTAATCTTTTTGAGTGATTTAGAAATATAATTGGAAGGAATATTTTTTTATCTCTGAATTTAAACTAACCAAAAAAATAAAAAAAATGAAAAAACTTTTAGTAATATCGATTGTTGCAATAGGAATAATAGCACTGAGTTACAATATTATTGCATCTGACAGTGAAAATAGATCGGATGAAAATCCAGCCAGTGAAATTGAATTAAAAACAAATATGCGAAAATTATGGGAAGACCATGTTATGTGGACACGTAATGTGATCTTTAACATTATGGATGACCTGCCTGGGAAAGATCTGGCAGTAAAGAGATTACTTAAAAACCAGGATCATATTGGGAATGCTATAAAACCGTATTATGGAGATGCTGCCGGAAAAGCTTTGACGGATTTGTTATATGTTCATATTAAAACAGCAGCAGACTTATTAACTGCGAAAAAAAATGACAATGACAAAGCATTTAAAGAAGCCAATGATAAGTGGCTTAAAAATGCGGATGATATTTCTACATTCTTAAGCACAGCAAATCCGAACTGGAAACTTGCAGACATGAAAATGATGATGCACGATCATTTGAAGTTAACCACTGATGAAGCAATGGCAAGAAAAGACAAAAATTATGATGCTGATGTTGTGGCTTACGACAAAGTGCATGATGAAATTCTTGAAATGTCAGATATGCTTTCTATGGGTATTATGAAACAATTCCCTGAAAAGTTTAAAGGCACAACACCTATCGGTAAAAATTAATTTCCACCGATATTAGTAAAAAAAAATTATGTCCGAACTTAAGATGCTGTCTTTTGTTCGGGCATAATCATTTATAGATACCTAAGCCCCTGCACGTTATACTTTTTTTTTAAAAATTTTGCTAATAATTCGAAAAAGCATGATTATAGAAAATAAATAAGAAATACCGATTTTATTTCTACTAACTTTGTAGAAAAATAAATCTAAACATAAAAAAATGGCTAATCGCAGAGATATTAAAAAAGACATTAACAATGTACTTGGTGATGTGTTGGAAGAATGTTATTCAGAAATGTTAAACAACCCTGCTAAAAACGACAAGGCAATCAATTCAATTATTGATGAAGCAGTTGATTTGGCTGATGACTTAATGTTTCGTGTGAATAACGCTCAGGATATTACAAAAGGCAAAGGTGTAAAAACACACTTTAACAAAATTTCAGAAGATCTGGAAGATAAAGCAATTGGCTTTATTGAAAAACTAAATGCACTTTCTTAAACTGAAATTATCGTTGCAAAAAAAAGAGTTCTCTGATTTAAATCAGAGAACTCTTTTTTTTGTATCAACTATACCCGACTATTTTATAGGTAATAAATCCTGTTATTTCATGTATCAAGGTATCCCAGCTATAAATTATAGAAGGTTCGGGAATAAACAAATGATCAAATTCATATTTACGTGGCCCTGCATAACGATCGGTACTATGCGGTTCAACCTTAATGCCGGCTTTATTAAAACAACCTAAGCTTCTACGCATATGAAATGCAGAGGTAATCAATAAAAAATTTCCTTCTATATTTTTTTTCTCTATTAATGCTTTTGTAAACAAAGCGTTTTCATGAGTGTTTTTTGATTCGCTTTCTATAAAAAAATCTGTTTCCGGAATTCCCATATAAAGCAAATAACGGTTGATATAATTCCCTTCTTTCATTTCAGGGTGTAGCAAGCGCCCTGATCCTCCGGTAAAAATTATTTTTTTTATTTTCCCTTGCTTATACAATTCCACTGTTTGCATCAAACGATCTACACCACGATAAAATTGCGCTCTGTCCAAATCCTCATCATACACACTCATACCACCAAGAACAATCCCAACATCATACATTTTAATATTTTCAGAACGTGTTGCCGGAATTTCCCATAAGCGCGAGCACTCATCAAATAGAAAGGAATTTGAAAAAAAGAGGGTTAATACCAAGGCCCAACGTAAACTTGTCTTTTTTCGATCCGGATACTTTGAAAAAAAAGAAAAAAACAATAAAAAAACAATCCAAATCAATGGAGATATAACAAATATGAGCAGTTTAGAGAATATAAAAAACATAATGATTTTTTTTTGATTCAAATGTAGAAAATAAAATCTAAAAACCGCAATGTCCTTTTTAATCAATTTTGGCTAAAGCCACGTCATCGTTGAATTTTAGTAGCCACGACCTTAAGGTCGTGACAATTATAAAACCTTTGATTAAATAGGCTTTAGCCCAATTCGGGAAAACTACCGAACAATTGTACTTATATAAGTTTAGAATATTCTACTGAGCTGGCTTTTTAATACCTTTGTTACATGTTAAAAAAAATCATCCGGTTTTCTTTTGAAATAGTGTTTCTGCTTATCATGCTATCCTGTTTGATTTGGAACGATATGGTGATTTATGGGATTTCACAGGGAAAAGGACAGTTAACAATAGTTTGGAACTCACAACCTATAGAAGATATTTTGCAAGATGCTTCTTTCCCTGATTCTTTAAAACAAAAATTGAAATTGATCGTTGAAATAAAACAATATGCATTTGATAGTATTGGGATCAACGAAAGCAACAATTACTCAACAGTTTATAATCAACTTAACAAATCAATTTTACTGACTGTATCCGCTTGTGAGCCTTATTCGTTTAAAGCAAAAGAATGGACATTTCCATTTTTAGGCGCAGTTTCTTACAAAGGATTTTTTAATAAAAATGAAGCGACAAAAACAATTTCAACATTAAAAAGAGAAGGGTATGATGTGGATGTGTATAGCCCTTCAGGTTGGTCAACACTTGGATGGTTTAAAGATCCTATTCTTTCCAATATGCTTTATAAAAGTGAAGGGCAGCTTGCCAATCTCATCATTCATGAACTCACTCATGGAACAATATATGTAAAAAACGATGTTACATTTAATGAAAATTTAGCCAATTTTATTGGCGATAAAGGAGCAGAAAATTTTTTAATTTTTAAATACGGCATCAATTCAAAACAATATACCGATTACGAACAGAGTAAGAAAGATGAAACTAATTTTAAAGAATATATATTAAAAGGCACAGAACGACTGGACAGCCTCTACTCTACCCTATCTGCAAAGGAAACGGAAGAAATAAAAAAACAAAAGAAAAATAAATTAATTAAAGAAATAGTGCTTGGAGTGAATCGTCTGCCATTGTATAAAAGAAAAAATTATTTCAAGTATTCATTACAGGCTTTTTCTGAAAAGAATGCTTTTTTTATGGCCTTTACCCGTTACGACTCTCAATATGAAATATTTGATAAAGACTACCAGGAAAATCACAAATCAAACCTTCGTAACTATCTGTCTTTTTTAAAAGAAAAATATCTTTAATTTTTCACCTTTTTTTTCGGATAAGTATTCTCAATACTAATGCGTAATTAAAATTAAAGACATTGCCCGCAGTTATACTCAGGGCAAACGCATCTAAATTTTAAATTTTCGGCAGGCCGCCTTTATGAGGCTTTGTTTACAGGCGATATAGATTTTTTCTACAAACAGGACATCCCTTCCGGGATTTTTATAAATAGTAAATCCGTAGGATTGACCTGTTTATAGAAATAATATTGTTATGAAAATAAGCGCCATAGGTGCGACCTGTATAGGCAATTTTAGATGCGTTTGCCCGCAGTTATACTATAAATCATTGTTTTTTCGAGAAATATATTTTATATTTACTAAAAATACAATGAAATGAAAAAATTACTATTCTTCTTACTCGTAATTATTTTCCCCATTATTACCTATGCCCAAAAAGCAAAATATTCGAGGGCTAAAATTTACCTCGATACCCAAGAAAAAACGTTAAAAAACCTTTCGAAACTTGGCTTAGCTGTGGATCACGGAGAAAGTAAAAAAAATATTTATTTTATCTCGGATTTTTCGGAACGTGAAATTAATATTGCAAAAGAAAACGGTTTTACGGTTGAAATTATTATTGACGATGTGGCTAAATACTATGTTGAACAAAATAAAGAACCATCATTAAAAAAAAAAGAAAATGCCGACTATTCCGGAGTAGAAAAAAGCCTGAATAGGCAAAATTCTGATTGCAATTCATCTTCAGGTAATAATATCGTTACGCCTTCTAACTTTCAATTAGGCACTATGGGAGGCTATTTTACTTATGCCGAGATGCTTACCCAGCTTAATAATATGGCTGCTCTGTACCCTAACCTAATTTCCATTAAAGCTCCCATTAGTTCCTTTACCAGTATTGAAGGCAGACCAATATATTGGGTGAGAATTTCAGATAATCCTAATGTGGATGAAACTGAACCTGAAGTACTTTATAATTCGTTACACCATGCTAGGGAACCCGCCTCACTTTCACAATTGATTTTTTACATGTGGTATTTATTAGAAAATTACGCTACAAGCACTGAAATTCAAAATCTTATTAATAATACAGAAATGTATTTTGTGCCTTGTGTTAACCCCGATGGCTATGTATATAATCAAACCACCGACCCTAATGGAGGTGGTATGTGGAGAAAAAACAGAAGAAATAATAATGACGGCACCTACGGTATTGACCTAAATAGAAATTATGGATTTAATTGGGGTTATGATGATACGGGATCATCTCCAAGCACAAATGATGATACGTATCGCGGACCTTCTCCATTTTCAGAGCCGGAAACTCAAGCCCTTAAATATTTCTGTGACAACCACCAGTTTAAAATCACCTTAAATTATCATACGTATGGAAATTTACTTGTTTACCCATGGGGTTATCAATTATCTATCTATACTCCGGATTCTGCAACTTATGTAAACTATGCTCAACTACTTACCACCGACAACAGTTATGTTTTTGGGACTGGAGATCAAACAGTAGGTTATGTTACCAATGGCGATTCAGATGATTGGATGTATGGCGAACAAACCTCTAAACCGAAAATTTTATCCATGACCCCTGAAGCGGGTGATGCTTCGGATGGATTCTGGCCAGCCCAAAGTAATATCATTCCTATATGCAAAGTTAATATCAGCCAAAACCTTTATATGGCTCATCTGGCAGGAAAATATGCTGTTGTTGAAGATAGTTCTCCTCAAGCAATCTATCAGCAAAACGATTATTTTAATTTTAACGTTCAACGCCTTGGATTAGACAGTCCTGCTGTTTATACTGTTTCTATTATTCCTCTGGACAGTTGGATCACATCAGTTGGCTCTCCAAAAACATTCCCAACGATGAGTTTATTACAAATAAAGCAGGATTCAATTTCTTACACACTTAATTCATCAATCACTCCCGGACAGACATTTAGCTATATACTCCGCGTTAATAATGGGGCCTATGATAACAACGATACGATCACAAAAATTTATGGATCCACAATAGTATTGTTTACAAATAATGGATCTTCTATTTCCAATTTTACATCTTCCGGTGGTAATTGGGGAATATCAAACACCGAATTTGTTTCGGCCCCAAGCTCTATAACCGATAGCCCTACAGGGAATTATAATGATAACAGTAACAAAAAGCTAACATTAAATACGAATATAGATTTGACTTCGGCATTGTCGGCCTCATTAAATTTTTGGGCAAAATGGGAAATTGAAGCCGGATTTGATTATGTGGAAGTAGAAGCTTCTGATGATAACGGACTCTCATGGGTACCATTATGCGGGAAATTTACAAAAGCGGGTAATAGTAGTCAGGACCTTGGAAGTCCATTGTATGATGGTTTTCAACCATCCTGGGTATGGGAAGAAATGAGTTTGAATAACTACATCGGACAAACCATAAAAATTCGTTTTAAAATAATAAGTGATCAAGGGCTTACCTTGGATGGATTTTATTTTGATGACCTTTCGGTTAACATCATATCATCAACAACCAAAATAGAAGAACAGAGTTCCAAAGAATATTTTATCTCTCAAAACATACCAAATCCGGCTAATACAATTACGCAGGTTAACATTCCCTTAAATAATAAAAGCAACTTAACATTAAGTATCTATAATGCGATTGGCGAACTTGTAAAACAAGAAAAAATTTCCGACAAACAAACTTCCATATCAATAGATGTTAAGACTTTATCAAATGGAACTTATTTTTACCACGTAGGGAACGAAAATTTCCATTCTAAAATGATGAAGATGGTGGTGTTGAAGTAGCTTATTTTGCTAAGGAAAACAATACGATCCAGATTTACAGTTTACGGATAAACGAATAATAAAACGAATTTACAGGTTACGGATAAACAAATAAAAAAAACGAATTTACGAAACTATGGTTGCTATTTTTTTTACACACTATTTCGTAAATTAGTAACCATTCGTTTATTCGTAACTACTCTTGTCTGAAATAATTTAGTGCTGAAACATCCACCAAATTCACATCTTTATAATAGTAATGAAGAATATATTCGTATGAATATTTTAACTTCGCCATTCGCATAGCGCCTTCCTGACAAAGCCCAACACCATGACCATATCCACGGCCTTTAAACTTTATTGAATTCCCAACCTGTTCAATAGAAAAATAAGTTGATTTTAATTTGAAATCGGAACGAATATTTTTGAGTGGAATTTTCAGATCTTTATCTTTAAAATAAATTTCCCTCCCTGCGGCCTGTGAAAAGGATGTTCCACGAATAAAATTCATACTATCATCAACAGGATACTTATGCTTTAATTGAATGTATGCCTGCCAATCCTCCAAAGGAATAATACGTTGCCAGTGCGCTTGAGATTGCGAAAGACAAAACGTATCCCTGACCGATTTCAGATACGTTGTTGACATTGCCCAAACATCCTGTGAATTACAAGTTTCCCCCCCGCAATTGGAATGAAATGCCGCAGTGATCAAATTCAAATTATTATCAACCACTACTATTCCTTTTGATGCAAGTACGGCTTTTAAAATATTATTATCACTTGCCTTATTTGCATAGGCCTGGCAATGAACATCGTCACAAACCTCAAATCCCTCTAAAATATGACGGTTGAGATGTGCCAATAAATAAGTACGACATAAAATAGCTTGTATTTTATAATATTCCAAATTACTACCTCTACCACCTTCTGACTCAACCACCCCGGCAATATAATGTTCCAGATCAACTTTATTGATAAGCAAAAGCTGCGATCTATCCTGAGTTAACATGATCTCAAGGTCATCATCATACGTACGGACTTTGCCCTGAGGAATTACAGATTTCACTTTAAATGCTGCATAAGGTCCTTTTGAGATCATTTTTATAACCGCAAATTTCCCGACCTCTCTTTCAAATGTTTTCAAACGAATAACATCACCTTCAATACTCATTTGAAAAATACCGGTTGGATCACAATCCTCCAGCAACACCCCATCACCGTATACAGAATAGCTGCCGCCTACAGGTGAAAAAATTAATGTATTTATAATTTTCGTAGTCAAAACACGAACACTAACTATATTCGCTTTTGCCTGAAACACAAAAAATAATAGTAATAAGACTAATAATAAATTATTTTTTTTCATCTCAAATAATTTATCATTAAAGAAGCCGCATTTTTAGATGCTCCTGAACCACCTAATTTATCCTTAAGTTCGGCATAATCAGCTAATTGTTTATTTCTTGTTTCAGGATTTAATAATTTATCCAGCTCAACTTTGAGATTGGTTTCATTCAATTCACCCTGAATTAATTCCTTCACAATTTCCTTATCCATTATTAAATTTACAAGGGATATGTATTTTACTTTTACCAATTGCTTAGCAATTGCATAAGAAATGGCTCCGCCTTTGTAGCAAACCACTTCAGGTACACCAAACAATGCTGTTTCGAGCGTTGCTGTGCCGGAAGTAACTAATGCTACTTCCGCGTTTTGCAATAACTGATAGGTTTGATTATAAACAATTTCAACATCAGAATTCGATATAAATGTTTGATAGAACTCTTTGCTTTGAGAGGGGGCACCGGCAATTACAAATAAATAATCACGATAATACTTTTGCATTGAAAGCATTATAGGAAGCATCGTTGCGATCTCTTGCTTTCTGCTGCCTGGAAGTAATGCAATGATTTTTTTAGCTGTTTGAATTGATAATGTGCTTGGCTGTTTTGAATAATTTTCAACAGCATCAAGCAATGGATGCCCAACAAAATCAACATTACAATCAAAGCGTTGATAAAACTCTTTTTCAAATGGAAGTATCACAAACATTTTATCAACCACTCGTTTTATTTTATGAACGCGGGATTGTTTCCATGCCCATATTTGAGGCGAGATATAATAAAATACTTTTATACCAATCGTTTTTGCAAATTCGGCTATTCGAAGATTAAAGCCTGGATAATCCACTAATATCAACACATGCGGTTTGTGCTTTAAAATATCTTTTTTGCAAAATTCGATATTTTTAAGGATGGTGCGTAGATTCATCAACACTTCGGTGAATCCCATAAATGCTAATTCCCGGTAATGTTTAACTAATTCAGCCCCCTGCTCTTTCATCAAATCCCCACCCCAGCAACGAAATTGAGCATTCGTATCCAAAACCTTCAACTCTTTTATTAAGTTAGATGCATGTAAATCACCTGATGCTTCGCCAGCAATAATATAATAGTTCATCAGTTATTTACAAAGAATTTTAAATAAACAATAAAGGCAGCCCAGATAAATGTGGAAGCTAATACACCGCGTGTTCCCATATATTTATTTTTATAAATAAATAAATAAAAAACAATTAAATTGGCTAAAACACATAAAGAAATTATTGGAGTGTAGGTATTTCCCAACTTCATGAAATTTATGAAATTTCTAAAGGTCATGTAATGATAGTTGATAAAATAATAAAGCATAAATGCAATAAACGGTGTTATCAAGCCAAGTACAAGACCAATCCATGTTTTATCAAAATCAATGTTTTTCATATAGCTTAGTTAAAAGTTAGAAAGTTGAAAGTTGGAAAGTTTGCTTCTGATTTTATGATTCGTAAATTAAGGATTCGTCTTTTTTTCCATTTATGATATTGTATATTGTTAATTCGCGATTAAATTAAACTTTCCAACTTTAAACTTTGAACTAATTTCCCTTACAATTTCCATTTACTAATTTCTGTAATAGCTTTGTGTGCCGTCATATCAAATTGAGTTGGAACAACGGATACATAGCCATTTTCCAGTGCCCAAATATCGGTATCCTTTTCTTTGGTATCAAAATTCTCAAATTTACCGGTTAGCCAATAATATGGCTGGCCATTGGGATCGTGACGTTCATCAAATTTTTCTATCCAAACAGCTTTTGCCTGACGACAAACCTTCACTCCTTTGATTAATTCAGATTTTAATTTAGGAATATTTACATTTAAACAAACACCTGCAGGCAACCCATTTTTCAATACTTTTTCAGCAATGGATTTTATAATTTTTTTGCAGGCAGTAAAATCCGCATCGATCGAATTATCAGAAAGTGAAAAACCAATAGAAGGAATGCCCTCAATTGCGCCTTCAACAGCGGCCGACATGGTACCCGAATAAATTACATTGATAGACATGTTGGTACCATGATTAATACCCGATACACATAGATCCGGTTTGCGGTGCATTATTTTATTCACGGCAAATTTAACGCAATCAACCGGTGTTCCGGTACAACTATACTCCGCTTTTACATCGTATATTTTAATTTTATTGATGCGTAATGTCGAATTAATAGTAATGGCGTGTCCCATACCAGATTGAGCTTTGTCCGGTGCAACTATTACCACATCACCTAATGTTTTCATTACTTCAATTAACGCAGCAATTCCGGGAGCTGTAACTCCATCGTCATTGGTTACTAATATCAGCGGTTTACGTTTTTTCATCATTACAAAAGTACTCATTATTAATCATCAGAAATTGAAGAATTCCCTAAATACGTTCACACTTAATTGTTGATAATTATCAGTTCTGATGGTTTTAAAATTATAATGTCGTCCGGATACCATTATTACGGATTATTACACCATCCCTATCAATAAATTAAATAACTTATCATCTGTGATCAAACAGCCGGTTTGTAACAATTCAAATATTTCCACTCCTCTTTCCTTAATGTACTCTTTTTCCGTTTTAATTACGTTTATTGAACTTGTGTTGTTATTGGTCCATTGACTGAATATATCGGGAGCAGTTAGATCTAAAGAACTATGTTCCTTCACACGCAAGCCAACCAAAGCAATTTTATCGTCCATGCATTTAAAAATATTCAAGGTTTTTTCATCACGATATTCAAGAAATTTTATTTTTGTTAATACTTTATCGTATACCACATCACTGAATACGGCAATTAATTCTTCAGCTTTTTCAGCTTCATTTTTTTTCATTTTTTCCCAATCAGGTCCCGTTATTTGCATGGAAGATAAAAAGTTGATGAACTCTTTTTCTAATACCTGTAATTCTTCGTTGCTTAAACGTTTATATTTCGATCCTTTCAAACTTTCCATTGGGTAGTTATTTTGCGTAACGTAATTTTTATTATCGATAAACATACTTTGTTTATTCAACAAAAATACTGTAATTCGCAGTACGAATTAATTATTTAAAACTAAAAAAAATCTTTCTCCAATAAGAAAGAAAGGTTAAGGAGGCTCTTATGAATATCAATCACACTGTAACAGATCGTTTTTTAAAATATACAAAAATTGATACGCAAAGCGATCCAACATCTCCTACCTGCCCTTCAACAGAAAAACAAAAAGACTTAGGCCGTGTGTTAGTGCAGGAATTATTGGAAATGGGTATCAGTGATGCTCATATGGATGAATGTGGATATATATATGCAACTATTCCCGGTAATACCACTAAAAAAGTCCCTGTGATCTGTTTTTGTTCACACATGGATACTTCTCCTGATTGTTCCGGTAAAGGTGTGAATGCACAGGTACATAAAAATTATGACGGGAAAGATATGATCTTACTGAATGATAAAACACAAATCATAAAAGTAGCTGAACATCCATCCTTATTAAAACAAATAGGTAACGACATTATTACCACTGACGGCACTACGTTGCTTGGTGCTGATAACAAAGCCGGCCTGGCAGAGATCATGGATGCTGCGCACCACTTAATGAAACATCCGGAAATAAAACATGGAACAATAAAAATTTTATTTACTCCTGATGAAGAAATTGGAAGAGGAGCTGATAAAGTAAACATTGAAAAATTGGGTGCTGACTATGGTTATACTATTGATGGTGAAGAGCTGGGACATATAGAGAATGAAACATTTTCAGCTGACGGCTTTACTATACATATTCATGGTGTAAGCACACACCCAGGTTTTGCAAAAAACAAAATGGAAAGTGCAATAAAAATTGCAAGCGAAATTGTTGCCGCCTTACCTAAAGATAGAATGAGTCCTGAAAGCACAGAAAAAATGCAAGGATTTGTTCATCCGGTAAGCATTTCAGGGGCCATTGAAGAATCAACGCTTCAATTTATAATTCGTGCGTTTGATGAAGAAGGACTGAAAACGCAAGAAGATTTCTTAAGAAATTTAACGGATACGGTGATCAAAAACTATCCAAATTCAAGATACGATATAACTGTGAAAGAACAATATCGTAACATGAAACAAGTGTTGGATAAAAAGCCTGAAATAGTAAATAATGCTTTGGAAGCAATTCGCAGATCGGGGGTTGAACCTGTATTATCCAGTATCAGAGGAGGAACGGACGGCTCTCGTCTTTCCTATATGGGATTGCCTTGTCCTAACATTTTTGCTGGCGAACATGCTTTTCATTCTAAACATGAATGGGTTTCAATACAGGATATGCAAAAAGCTGTTGAAACAATTGTGAATCTTTGCATGATTTGGGAGGAAAAAGGACATTGATTTTAATGTGTCAAAACGCATAAACATCTTTTTTATTTTCTATATTATTTACACATTTTAATTGCTTTTTCGAAGAGCCATTTATATTTCTTCATTCTCCATTAGTACTACCACATTTTATTTTCATCTAAATAAAACTGCCTACCAGCGCTGCATTTGCATCGGTTCAATTGATCCATCAAATGCGATGTGATGAACTTCATTATTAGCACTGATAGACCTTATTTCTTTTGCTCTTCCACCAATATATCTTTGATATATCAATTTGTCCTATTGATTTCAATTGCTCAATAATGCCATAATAAGGCATGCGAATAAAAAACAAGATGGCAACAACTAATAATATAACAAAATGAAAAAGATAGCAGTAACTGTTGCTCTTATTGCAACAAACATGATTGTCCACCCTAATAGTGCAAAAGCACAAGAAGGATTTCAGGCGGGCATAGAAGGAACACCTCAAATGAGTTGGCTCATGAATAAGGATGATATGGACAACAATCAATTTGAATATTTGAATACTTTAACCAGTTCATTTGGTATTTCAGCTCAATACGGCTATAGCACAACTATGGGCGTGGGATTCAATGTATTGTATTCATACCAAGGTCAGAGATATAAATTTGAAGGCGTGGAACAGATCAGAAAAACAGAATATCTGAAAATCCCTCTTCAGCTTATTTTTTTTAATGACATAGGCGCAAATTGGATGTTCATTGGAAAAATTGGACCTCAGCTTGGTATACTTACAAATGCCAGACTTACTAATAAAGATGGAGGAGAAATTATCAAGGACCATAAAAATGCTTACGAAGATTTCGATTTTGGTGGTGCACTATCCTTAGGTTTTGGGTATAAATTAACCGAAATGTTATCGATAGATGCGTCTTTGAGAGGTGATTATGGTTTTACTGATGCAGAGAATAAGGACTATAAGAAAAACATTAATCATCCGAACGGTGCCGTTATAACATCAAGAGTGATAACCAATAATGCTACTGCAGGGGTAACTGTTGGACTTAGATATGTGTTTAAATAAAATGTTCCAATACTATTTTTCGTCTGTAATTTAGTTTTTTTATCACTCTTTAGGGCTGTATTTTTAACACCAATTATTTAAGGTAAATATGCCAAACACCAATTAAATTGGGTTAAAGAATATGTTAAATAAAAAAAATCCCTCTTCCAAATTTGGAAGAGGGATTTTTTTATTTTTTAGTTGACAAAGACTATTTGTTAACTGCTTTTCCTAATTCAGTACCAGCTTTAAATTTAGCTACTTTTTTAGCAGCGATTTTAATAGCTTTTCCTGTTTGAGGATTACGTCCGATTCTTGCTGCTCTTTTAGCAACAGAGAAAGAACCAAAACCTACTAATGCAACTCTATCACCTTTTTTAAGTGCTTTTGTTGTAGCGTTAACGAATGCTTCTAATGCTCTTGTTGCATCTGCTTTTGTCAATTTTGTTTCAGATGCGATAGCATCAACTAATTCTGCTTTGTTCATTTTTTTGTTTTTAAGGGTTAAACATTATTTATGTGGCAAATCTATGATAGATTCCATATAAAACGCAAGTTTTAAAGAAAAAAAAATACAAAATTGTTGATAAATGAGCCTTTTGTTAATAAATATGCCTGTATTGGCACTTATTATTAGGCTTCAATTAATATAATTTATAAAAAAATATTTTTATTGGCTTTATATAATAACGCAGCATTGTGTATTAACCACAGTAAAACCAGTATATAAATGGCATATACGAGCTGTATTGGATTAGGATGGGAAATAAAATAAGGAAAGAATTTAGTTTATATTATTTACATTTAAAATGTAAAATAATATGTTTATAATTATTTTGCGATTCGGGTTAAATAATCTTTGCGCAAATTAAAGCGGTAGCCGTAATAAAAACGAAGAGAGCCATACTTATAGTTAAGTGAAGAACTCTTATCATTATTAATAGTATAGTTATTTCCTAAAAAAGCAAAACCGAAAAAATATCTTGGTTTGTTATAACCAAAAGAAAGGCGTGATTGAAATGCAATCCCCAGCGACACCTTCGACTTTGTTTGTTCGCTATAAGCATTCGTAGCTATATACTGCTGAATGGATAATCCGGGCAGTGCATATAAATTTAAAAACCAATACTTACGAAAGACAAACGTATAAGTATATCCGAATGATATACCCCAAACAAGGTTAGCCGCATCTTTAAATTGAACCTCAGGTTTAAAGCGATTTTTTAATGAATCAGGAAAAATGACAGAGTCAGCGCCAATAGTATACAATGAAAAGAATGTTCCCAATAGTTTTGTACCTGCACTTTTTTTCTGACGTTGTGTGAAATTATAGGGAGCTGAACTTGAAAAATGCTTGTTATTGAAAAGGTATACACATTCCATTCCTAAATTTATATTTTGAATATCGGATCTGTAATAATAGGCTAAAGCTCCGGTTGTATCGCCTTCTATAGGAGTTCCGGTTGTGGTATGAAAGCCCTGGCTGGATCTTAAATATACATCGTAGATAAAACGTCTGCCATTTGCACTTGTGGAAATAGAAAATTGTTTTGATTTACCATACAATGCATTATCATTATTTAATGATTTTGGTGAAAATTGAAATTCTACTCCTATCCCTTTATAATTTAAGCCAAAGCCCAAATTAGTATTTGAATTTATACTATACTCTAACTTTTTTCCGAAAGTATTATCTGTTATGCTAAACGAATTATAACGCCCTTCCAAAACGACTTTCGCCATTAACAATTTACGACAACTTTCAATGCAAGTGGTATCAATTTTATTACAAAGTGTAGAATCACCGCTTGTAGTTTGTTCCATTGCAAATGATGCTTCTGAAATAAAAAGTAACAGTATAATTATATTTCGCATGATACTAATGTGCTTTTATAGGAAACGAATACATGGTATTCATTTTTATCGGAAAACCGTTTTGAATACCGGGTATGAATTTTAATTTCTGAATTAACTTTTTCACTTCATCATCAATTCCATAACCAACTCCACTTATCAATACCATATTACTCACCGTGCTGTCTGCTTTAACATCAAAGCTAATGGTAACTTCACCTTCAACGTATTTCTTTTTTGATTCATCAGAGTAATTTAAATTGTATAATACATACTGATAGAGTTCATTGTCTCCTTTTGGGAAAGAAGGTTCTGTATCAGTTACTACCTGCTTGTTTTGTTTATCTGGTTTGGCTTCCTGCGCAAATACTGATAAACAAAACACAGAAAAAATTATTACTACTATATTTTTCTTTAATATCATTTTCTGAAATCGATTAATCATTTCCATACACGAAAATAATCTCTTTATCAATATAAAATAGATCAGTCGCTATTTTAAAATCAACAACTTTCATATCACGTATAATAATTGTTTTCCATTCGGTGGTAGGATAAATAAAACTAAACTCCTCTTTTTTTAAAGTTACTTTTACAGGAGCAGTATAAAATGGCTGATCTCCCTGGTATCCTTCACTTTCGCTGGCACCTAATAAATTATAACGATACGTTACTTTCAAATCCCAGGGATCTTCTTCAATTTTTACACTTAATTTTGGTATCGCTACGCCACGCAGATATAATTCAAAAACAGTTGAAAGATCAATACCTGATTTATTACTGATGTATTTTTCAATATCATTTGAATTAACTGTTTTATACCGATACGTGGTTTGAATTCCTTTAATGATCTCGAAAAATTTTTTATCATCATTAATTATGCTTCTAATAGTGTGGATCAACAATGCACCTTTGGGATACATATCACCGGAGCCTTCGTTATTTAAATCATACCTGCCAATTAATGGTTCATCATTTTGAACCTTTTTTTTCTCAGAATTAATATATTCAAGGTATGCATCATAACCATACAGGCATTCGACATATAATGCTTCTGAATAGGTTGCAAATCCTTCATGGATCCACATATCGGCAATATCATTGGTTGTTATGCTATTGCCCCACCATTCATGGGCCGACTCATGAATAATAATGTAATCAAATTTATAACCGGTTCCCGACATATCCACACCAAGATATCCGTTCTTATATTTATTACCATAGGCGACACAACTTTGGTGTTCCATACCAAGATAGGGAGCTTCAACCAACTTATAACCATCACGAACAAAAGGATATTCACCAAATATTTTATAATAACAATCGAGCATTGGCTTTACCTGTTCAAATTGTGTTTTTGCTTTTTCATAATTAACAGGCAACACAAAATAATCTAATGTGAGTGTATCTTTAAAAGCAGGATTAAAATAGGTATCGCTAAAAGATCTGTAATTGGCAATGTTAAGCGTTACATCATAGTTGTTAATTGGATAGGAAACGAACCATTCAAACTTTGTCCAGCCATCAAGTAATGTAGTTTTTTGTTTAAGTCTTCCATTTGAAACATCACTTAAACCTGGTGGAACCGTAACGCGGATAAGCATTTCATTCGGCTCATCGCTTTGGTGATCCTTACAGGGCCACCAAAGGCTTGCACCTGTACCTTGGCAGGAAACACCTACCCATGGATTACCCTCTTTATCTTTATCCCAGGAAAATCCACCATCCCAAGGCGCATGTTTTGCCGATTGAGGATTTCCCGAATAATAAATTTTCAAAAACCGTACGCTTTCTTTTTTTATTATATCCGGAAACTCAACAAATACGGCATTAAACTGACGTGTGTATTTCAGCTCCTTGCCATGTTCTTCGTTTGCTGAATTATTAAATTCAATTTTTTCGATCTTCATGTTTTCAAATAGATCAATCTGAAGTTTTTGAAAATCATTTTTTGCAAGAAATTTAATCGTGTTACTTCCGGAAATAAATTTTTTATCAATGTCAACTCTTATATCTAAATCATAAAACAAAACATCGTAACAGGAACGCAGCGGAGATAGCGTACCCCGCAATGTATCTGCTTTGGTAAATTTTTTTTTACCAAAATCCAATTGCGCAAAGCTGCTTTGAGCAAGCAAAAGAAGTACTATTACAAATTTATTTACACTCATACTCATTGTTTTTATTTCCTTCCGAAATAGCATTATTTATTTACAATTAAAAATCCGTTTACTCATTGCTGCACCATTCCCTAATGCTTCCGCTCTTTTATAATCGTCACATGCTTTCTCATTATTACCTTGTAATATAAACAATTCAGCACGCGCCATAAACATTTTTGCGGACGTAGCATCCAACTCAATAATCTTTGAATAATCCTCAATGGCCGCTTTATAATCTTTAGTAGCGGTTCTTAATATGGCTCTTTTTTCAATTAATTTTAGATCTTTGGGAGCAATCAAAATTGCTCTGCTTAGATCAGAAAGGGCGCCAGTAATATCACTTTTGGCAAGTCGAGCTATTGCCCTTTGTTCATAAGCATCTGTAACCTTTGGGTTCAGCTCGATAGCTTTATTGTAATCTTTCAAAGCCTCTTGATATTTACCAAGAAAATCAAAAGCATTCCCTCGAATGATGAACGCCTCCCAATAATCAGATTTGATTTTTATTGCCTGGCTGCAATCGTCAACAACAGCTTGATAATTGGGTATATCATATTGAGCACGGGCACGAATGTAATAGGCTTTAGCATTAGTCGGGTTTAATTTAATAAGAGAGGTACAATCTTCAATAGCACCTTTATCATCGCCCAATTCATCATGTACTTCCGCTCTTAAAACAAGTAAATTCTCATCATTAGGCTCCAATTCCAAGGCCTTATCATAATCTTTAAGCGCATTTTTATTATCATCCAACTCCTTATATTCAAGAGCTCGGTTAAAATATGCAGGAGAATAATTCGGATCAATACTAATCAGCTTACTAAGAATTTCTATCGCTAATTGATGCTCGCCAATAGAACTTGTCGAAAAGGCTTTATTTATATATGCTTTACTGTATTTTGGATTAAGCGCAATTGCCTTATCAAAATCTTTAATTGCTTCTACATGCATATTTTGTAAGCTAAATAAATACCCCCGGTTATTATAGGTTTCCGACATTTTTGAATTTAATTCGATCGCTTTATTATAATCCGCTAAGGCTTCTTTAAATTGTTTCAACTCGCTATAAGCAGAGCCTCTGTTGATATACGCTTCTGTTTTCTTCGGATTATATTTTATTGTTTTTGAATAACTTTCAATTGCAGAATTAACATTTCCCAGACTGGCATACGCTATCCCCATATTATAATAGGCATCAGCATTTGTAGGTTGTAAATTGGTTACTTGTTTGAAATTCTGTATTGCTTTATCGTATTGCCTGTTAGTGAGAGAACTGATCCCATCCCGCAATAGTGCATCAACATTACTTTGTGCATTCGACACAAAAACAGAATAAAAAAAAAGTAGTGCTATGAAAAATTTTTTCATTTTAATTTAAGATCGTTCAGCACTTAACAACGTTTTCGTTCACATTGTATTTTGTTTTGAATTTTAAAACAGGATGAACTATATAAATATACTTATAAAAATTAAAATTTTATTTAATTTAAAAGAATTTTATTTACGCAAAAAAAATATTTTATCCCTGTCCTCCTGTTTCCGTATTTATATTTCAAATCTATTTGCTAATCCAAAATAAAATATCGAACTTGGTATATCAAATATCCTGCTACATTTAAATCTAACCCACTACATAATGAAATTAAGTAAATTACTTTTAACAAGTTTGTCAATTTTGTTGCTTGGCCTTAGTGTATTTGCTCAAAACTTAAATGTAACATTCAAGTCTCAATTGACCTACCCCACTCAAACCTGCGCTAATATTTGCGGTTATGTGGATTTATCTGGCAATGAATATGCGCTAGTTGGCGCATCCTTGGGTTTATCAATTGTAGATGTGACCGATCCATTAAATCCTGTTGAAGTGATACAGATTCCGGGTCCCGATAATTTGTGGAAAGAAATAAAAGTTAAGGGGAACTATGCCTATGTTACTTCCGAAGGTGGTGGCGGCTTACAGATCGTGAACCTTACCAGCTTACCCAATACTGCTGGTATCACTTATCACAGCTGGACAGGAAATGGTGCTATTTCAGGGCAATTAAATACCATCCATGCATTACACATTGATGGTAATTTTGGATATTTATATGGTAGCAATTTATTTAATGGTGGAGCAATTGCTATTGATCTTACTGATCCCTGGAATCCATCCTATCTTGGTAAATACGAAGTAGGTTCCGGTAATGCAGCCTATGTGCACGATGGATACGTTCGAAATGACACGCTATATGCGGGACACATCTATTCCGGTTATTTTTCGGTAGTTGATTTTACGAATAAATCGAACCCTGTTGAATTGGTGAATCAGTTCACGCCCAATAATTTTACTCACAATACCTGGTTATCTACTGATAGTAAAACACTATTTACAACGGATGAAGTTGACAATACATTTTTAACAGCATATGATATTTCCAATCTTGCAAACATCACGGAATTAGATAGAATACAATCAAATGCAGGATCAGGCTCGATGGTTCATAATACACATATCATTAAAGTACAGGGCAATGATTATGCAGTAACATCGTGGTATAAAGATGGCTTTACTATTGTGGATGCGGGACGACCACAGAATTTGATCCAGGTAGGAAATTATGATACCTTTTTGGGAAGTGGTGGTGGTTCGGATGGGGATTGGGGAGTTTATCCTTATTTACCATCGGGTACCATTATAGTTTCAAATATTGATGAAGGGTTATTTATTTTTTCTCCTACTTATGTTCGTGCCTGCTACCTCGAAGGTGTGATAAGCAGCGCTTGTGGTCAGCAGATAACGAATGCACAAGTAACAGTTGCTGCTGTTAATATTAACGAGAATACTGATATTACCGGGCAATACAGAACAGGAACACATTTACCGGGTACCTATAATGTAACATTTTCAAAAGCAGGATATGTTAGTCAAACTATTTCGGGTGTGATTTTATCACCGGGTGTTGTTACAACATTAAATATACAGCTATTGCCTGTGAGTACTTCATTTAGTGTAAATGGGCTTACTACAGATGCAATCACTAGCAATCCTGTTTCAAGTGTAAATGTGAGCATCAGTGATCCTGCAAATTCATACAATTTTAGTTCCAGTGGAACAGGAACTTTTTCAAGCTGTACCGTACTTGCTGCAACCGATTATGATGTAATTATTGGTAAATGGGGGTTTGACACGTATTGCGCCTCCGATCAAACAATTAATTCAACAAATAATAATTTATCTTATCCGCTTACCAAAGGTTATTACGATGACTTTTCATTTGATTTCGGCTGGACGGTAAGTTCCAATGCATCAACTGGGTTTTGGCAGCGTGGTATTCCGCTTGGAACTTATTTTAACAATATTCCGGCAAATCCGGGTATAGATGATAGCACCGACTGTTCAAACATGGCTTATACAACAGGTAATACAGGAGTTACCTCTTCTGATCAGGATGTGGATAATGGTGCTACCACTTTAATATCCCCTTTATTTGATCTTACAACTTATTCAGTACCCTATCTGGATTATTCCCGCTGGTTCTATAATAGCGGTGGCTCCGGTTTACCAAATGATTCATTGAGTATTTATTTAAGCAATGGAACAACCACCAGTTTATTAGAATTTGTTTTAGCTACAACACCAGGAAGTTCAACATGGGTTCATCGATCATTTAAAATAGCTGATTACATCACTCCCACTGCTACCATGCAACTAAAAGTGCGCACAGCAGATAATAATCCCGGACATATTGTTGAAGCCGGGTTTGATAAATTTCTGATCAACGAAGGTCCCACAGGAATCTTAGAAAACATCTCTAAAAACACTGCTTCAATAAATGTTTATCCAAATCCATTTGCAGAAGAAACCACTATTGCCTACCAATTAAAAAATAAATTGCTTGTAGGCGCATCAATTGTAATTACTGATGTTACAGGAAGAACTGTTAATGCAATTAGTTTGACACAAACAAAAGGAACAGTTGTGCTTAATCCAGCTATGGGTGCAGGAATTTATTTTGTAAGAGTAATAAATGGCAATGAAATAATTGAACCTATGAAAATTGTAAAGATGAAGTAATTTTCAACTCCCTTATAAGCCTGAAAATAATTACCCCTCGTTTCCAAGTTTAATATTCCTATGTTCATTTACCTAAACTGTAGTGATCGCAACATCATAACAACTATTTTTTAAAATAATATATGGAATTATTTGGAATCAAATTCCAAATAATTCCATATATTTGTAATATGATAGAACGAATAGCTAAAGAAAAATTACAGAATTTAGCAAAGAAATTCAAAGCAATAGCCGTTACAGGTGCTCGTCAATCGGGTAAAACAACATTAGTGAAACAGGTTTTTAAAAACAAGCCTTATCTCTCCTTGGAAAATCCAGATACACGTAATTTTGCTATGAACGACCCCAGGGGGTTTTTACAATCTTACCCACAAGGTGCTGTTTTAGACGAAGTACAACGTGTACCGGAATTATTCTCCTATTTGCAAGAAATTTTAGATAATTCGAAAACAAAAGGTTTATTTATACTTACGGGTTCTAATAATTTTTTATTACAGCAAAATATTTCTCAAACACTTGCCGGACGAATCGGTTATATTAACCTATTGCCATTTTCAATTACCGAATTGTACAAGGCAAAAAAGCTTCCAGCTACTGATGACGAACTGATGTTGAAGGGATTTTATCCGCCTATATATGATCAGAAAATCCCTCCTGATGATTGGTGCCCCAATTATATCAGAACGTATATTGAAAGAGATGTCAGGCAAATAAAAAGTATTACTGATTTAATTGTGTTTGAACGATTTGTTCGTTTGCTTGCAGGACGAACAGGGCAAGAGCTTAATAACAGCTCATTGGCAGTTGAAACCGGAGTAGATGTAAAAACCATTCAATCGTGGATTGGAATTTTAGAAAGTAGTTTTATTATTTATTTGTTAAAACCTCATTTTAAAAATTTCAATAAAACAATTGTAAAACGTCCGAAAGTTTACTTTTATGATACTGCTTTAGTTTGTTCACTTTTGGGTATAAAAAATAAAACTCAATTAACCACCCATCCTACTCGCGGTTCAATATTTGAAGGAATGGTGATTACTGAACTACTAAAAAAGAGAACTAATAGAGGTTTACAAGTAAATTTATATTACTGGCGTGATAAAACAGGCCATGAGATTGACCTTATTGTTGATAATGCCGGAAAATTATTACCCATTGAAATAAAATCAGGAAAAACAATAAATAGCGAATTTTTAAAAAATTTGGTTTATTGGAATAAACTCAGTGGAGAAAAAAAATCAGTATTACTCTATGGAGGTGAACTAAACCAAAAAAGAAGCACAGGTACAGAAATATTAAATTGGAGAGAAATAATTAGTAAAGAATTATAATCTCCAATCTATGTATCTCTATTGGCAATATTTCTATAAAAAATCAAAAAATAATTCTAATCAAAAAATATTTTTTAAATTATTGAATAATTTGCATCTAAATAAAACAAAGACGATTAAGCAATAAATTGCCTTCATTTTCTAACCTTTATTTACTCAAAAAAATATACACAATAAGTGTTTATTGCCTGACTCATCATAAAACGCAAACGCCCCGCAGTTATTGCGGGACAATTGTGCTATTAATCCGCTTGTAAAAACGCATATCTGTAATCCGTAGGCGGTACAAATGTTTCTTTAATAGTACGTGGTGAAACCCAACGTAATAAATTTACCATTGCACCTGCTTTATCATTTGTTCCCGAACCACGTGCACCACCAAATGGCTGCTGCCCAACAACTGCACCAGTACATTTATCATTAATATAAAAATTACCTGCAGCATTGCGCAATGCTATTGTCGCTTGCTCAATTGCATAACGGTCCTGTGCAATGATCGCTCCTGTTAAAGCATAGATAGAAGTAGAATCCACAATTTTTAATGTCTCTTCAAATTTCTCTGCATCATAAACATGAAGTGTTAATACCGGCCCGAATAATTCTTCACACATGGTTACATATTTAGGATCCTTCGCAACAATAATGGTAGGTTCAATAAAATAACCTTTTGATTTATCGTAATTACCACCTGCAATGATCTCTACATCTTTATCATTTTTAGCAGCATCAATAAATTTTGACAATTTATCAAAAGATTTTTCGTCAATTACCGCATTGATAAAGTTGGTAAAATCTTCGGTCGGACCCATTTTAAAGGATTTTAAATCGGCAAGTAACTGATGTTTTACTTCATCCCAAATATTACTTGGGACATAAGCACGTGAAGCAGCAGAACATTTTTGTCCCTGGTATTCAAATGCACCGCGGCTTATAGCTGTAGCAACAATTTTAGGGTCAGCGGATCTATGCGCCATAATAAAATCCTTTCCTCCCGTTTCACCAACAATACGAGGATAGGTTTTAAACTTATGAATATTGTTACCTATTGTTTTCCAGATGTTTTGAAATACCTCGGTAGAGCCTGTAAAATGGATTCCTGCAAAATCAGGGTGTGAGAAAACAACATCAGCAGCATCAGGTCCGGAAGGATAGATCAAATTGATCACACCATCAGGAAGACCGGCTTTCATAAATATTTCCATCAATACATTGGCAGCATATACCTGTGTATTGGATGGTTTCCAAACTACCACATTGCCCATCATCGCACACACTGAAGGCAAATTACCGGCAATAGCAGTAAAATTAAAAGGTGTTAAGGCATAAATAAAACCTTCCAATGGTCTGTGCTCCACACGATTCCAAACACCAAATCCTGTACCTGCAACGGGAGGTTGTTGTTTGTAAATTTCTGTCATGTAAAGCACATTGAAACGCAAAAAATCAATAAGCTCACATGCCGCATCGATCTCTGCCTGAAAAGCATTTTTTGATTGTCCCAACATGGTAGCAGCATTCAATTTTGCACGGTAAGGTCCGGCAATCAATTCAGCAGCTTTTAAAAAGACACTTGCACGGTGTTCCCAAGCCAATGCTTCCCATTTTGGTTTAGCAGCCAAAGCAGCATCAATAGCCTGTTTTACGTGATCTTTATTGCTTTTATGGAAATGACCTAAGGTATGTTTATGATCGTGTGGTGGAGAAAGACGAACTTTATCAGTACCACGCACTTCTTTACCGCCAATATACATTGGGATGTCCACTTCTTTTGAACGCAATTCGATAAGCATTGCTTTAATAGCAATTCGTTCAGAACTGCCTGGGGCATAGCTTTTTACAGGTTCGTTTACAGGGACTGGTACGGTATAAAATCCTTTTGGCATAGTTATAGAAATTATAAATGATGAATATTAAATTATAAATTTACGTGTTACAAAGGTAAGAAATAAATAAAAAGACTGACCTTTCCATTATCTAATGTAAAAAATGCATTTATTCAATAAATCCGATCGTTACCATCATTCTTCCACTTAAGCCTTTATCTCTACGGTGAGAAAAAAAAAGATTTTCGTCTTTAACGGTGCAATAAGGGGATACCTCAATATTCTCGCCAATTAGTCCGAAGTCTAACAACTGTTTTTTATTTGCAGATTTAAGATCCACAAACCATTTTTGTTTTTGCTCATCAAATTTTTTAAAAGCAGCATCAAAATGCTGCGCAACTTCTTCTCCTACTTCAAAATTAGCGTAACCAATGCAAGCTCCAATGTATGCTTTGCAATCGGCACCAATTGTGCCATAGGTTTCCTGCATTTTTTGCAAAGTGTTAGTTACAATAGCCGCAACAGTGCCTTTCCATCCTGCGTGAATGGCTGCAACTGCTTTATTCTTGGTATCATAAATTAAAATGGGAGTGCAATCAGCAATGGAAACAGCTAAAAACACATTGGGTTTATTGGTTACCAGCGCATCATAACCTTCCGTGATGATAGGCGCATTTGCTACATATACTTTATTATCATGTACTTGTTTGCTGATAACCAGCTGATGAAGACCAATTCCTGATGCTCCAAAAAAAAGTTCACGATTCTTAATTACATTTTCTTTCAGATCATTAACAGACATTCCTAAATTCATTGAATCATAAGGAGGAAAGCTGACTCCGCCCAACCGGGTGCTTTGTGCAGCTATTATCGGTTGGTTTTTAAAGATAGAAGGGTAAATGATCATATTACAAATGCTATTTTTTTTTTGTATGTTACCCGATCCTTTTCTGAACAAAATGATCGACCTTCTCAAATAATTCATTTGGGGAAGAAGTGCGCCAGGCAACATCATTTAATTTCCCTCCTGACAAAATATAATAGTCAATATTGGCATGTTGAAATTCATCCAACACATGTTTTCTGAAATTTAAAAATGCGATCCATCCATCCTCCACTTCTTCAAACCATTCTTGATAATAACAATCGTCAGAAGCATGAAAATTCAATATATTTTCTCCGATCAGAATAAATTTATTTATGCCTTCCTCCATTATTTTTTCAATAACATTACGTTTCAATAACATAATATCATTGTTGATAGCATCATTCCACTCTCCTATCATTTCTATGATCGCGTACTTTTGATCATAATCAACAAACAAAATTTTTATGTAAAGCGTAGGAGAATCAATGTCATCCCATTGCGGATGAATGAGGTAATTATAAATAGCATTGGTATATTCAAATTCGCTATACTCTCGCTCATAAAACGGTGATCGCTCATCTTCCGAAGCGATGTAGAGGGCACGCCAATTGTAAAATGGTTCTATATCATGCATGTTACAAAGCGAATCAAGGGCGTTGTTTTTAGGTTAATAGGTTAAAAGCTTGCGCACAGTCTTCGACAAACTCTGACTGACTACCGCGCGATATCACGCTGAGACAGTCGATTATGTGCGTAGGGAAAATTCCATCCCAAAAAAACAACATTGAATTATGAACTTTAGTTATTATTTATACGAATTTACAAATAATGAAACAAAACTACCAATGAATAATAAAAATACAATGACGAAGTCGCTTGTATTTTTACAGAAAAAATTATTTTTAATTAAAACCTTATTGTTTACTGTTTATTGCATTACGAACATTTCCATATTTCAACAACAGCTCATTTGCTTTTTTGTAAGACACGTTCAATTTCTCAGCGATCATCAAAGTTCCTCTATCCACCAGCTTATTGTTGCTCAATTGCATGTCTACCATTTTATTGCCCTCTACCCTACCCATTTTTATCATCACAGAAGTAGAGATCATATTCAATACAAATTTTTGAGCTGTTCCGGATTTCATGCGCGTGCTACCGGTTACAAATTCAGGACCAACAATTACTTCAATTTTATGGATCGATTCCTTTGCAACGTTACTCGACTTATTGCAAACAATGCAAGCTGTAATAATTTCATTTTTATTGCAGGCTTTCAAAGCACCAATTACATATGGTGTTGAACCCGATGCTGCAATTCCGATCACTACATCTTTTTTTGTTATTTTGTGTTGCAGAAGATCCTTCCAACCTTGTTCCGTATCATCCTCGGCAAATTCAACCGCTTTACGGATGGCTTTATCTCCGCCAGCAATAATACCTATAACCAATCCTTGTGGAACACCGTATGTTGGTGGACATTCGGATGCATCTAAAACTCCCAATCGTCCACTTGTACCTGCTCCCATGTAAAACAAACGTCCGCCCTGCTTCATTTGTTTTACAATGACATTCACTAATTTTTCAATTTTTGGAATTACTTTTTCAACAGCAAGCGGAACCGTTTTATCTTCATTATTAATATTGGTAAGCAATTCCTTCGCACTCATTTTTTCGAGTGCATTGTATTTAGAATCGGATTCTGTTGTTTTTTTCATATTAAAATTGGTATAGTCTCAATTAACACAAGAATGAAGTACATTTTTTTTAGAAATTTCTAAGTCCTTATAAAATCTAAAAATAATTTTAACCGCAAAGAACACGCAAAGTTCGCAAAGCATTGCAAAATATTAACTTTGCGTCCTTTGCGACTTTACCTCTGCGAACTTTGCGGTTAAGAATTTTAAATGGGTTTTCTGTAATGGATTCGCGAAGCCCTGAAAAGAAGAAATAGATATTGAAAAAGTCAATGTTTTTTTTGTTGCATCAAAAGTACCGGTCAATTTCTTTGATTGAGCTACAATGGTCCCGAATAGTCCCTTTGTGGTAAATCTCACAATACCAGCATTGGAAACAAACAGTTCGCCTTTTTTCAAAAAAGTGAATGATTGCACCAAAAGGCAAACCGATACTAATAAAACCAATACAATTTTTTTCATTATTTTTTTAAAAGATATACTATCAAATATAATAAAAAAATCAATTGTTTATTAAGAGCCAAACCATAGCTAATAATTCGCTTTATAAATAAACCAGACATTAAAAACAAGATAGATCGCCAGCAAAATATAGGAGGCCCTTTTATCAAAACGCTGCGATTGCTCAATTCTATTAGTTTTAACGAGCTTCAGCGTATAGGCAGAACATGCAACGGATACAAAAATAAAACACAAGGTTATGCCATGGAGCGTATCCACTAAAGTAAAAGAGGTGGATTCAGGTAGCGTAGAATCAACCACATATTTATTACCAATGGCAGCAAATAAGGCACCTACACTGAGGCTGAAACGGGAGTCAATACTATCTCTATGGATAAAAAAGCAAAGGAAGGCCAACAAGAAAGAAATATACATACCAATAAATAACTTCATGAACAACCACCAGGAATCGCGCTCTATCACTATCTGAACCTTAAAATTGCTGAATTCAGAAACTGGCTTCGTTAAAACAGGCTCACCAAAAGCGGTCTCATATTTCTTTGTGCCTGTGCTAATTCTAAAGCTATCCGCAATTACTTTCCAACCTGAAATAGTCCATTTTGAATAGTGGTTACCTAAGGTATCTTCTTCAAAAATCAGATCACTTTTATCATATTGCGAATTTTCAATCGTAAATCTTAATTTCTGACGGTCAAATGGAAAGTTTTGTATTTTCCATGAATCCTTCATTACACATTGTAATTTCATCAACATGTAAATCCTGCCATCACTTAATGTATCAACCGTATAAAAAGATTTATCAACTGTTTTTGCCATTGGAACTTCCAGATACTTTGAAAAATCAAAATCCGGGTTTTTATATTTTAACCATAACCACAGGTTAATAGTATATTGTTTATCCGTGAAATCAATATCATGTATGCTGTTAATATAGATCCCTGTTGAAACAGTATCCGGAGTATCTTCTGCCTTTGCGAAGGAAGAATAGAAAATAATTAAGAAAAAAAAGGGTAGTAGTTTTTTCATTTTTTTGTTTTTGTTTTTTGAACGTATTAATGGTTTTATAAGATCGATCTTGTTTTTTTAAGGACCTTTCTCTTAATACTTAGTTTTTGCATTTTTCTAACGAAAAACCGTGTACTTATATTCCTTATAATTTTCAGTCCTGATCTTTCTGCCGGTTTGTGCATTAATGATTATAAGCTTGCCATTCCACCAACCCATACCTCCACCATTACGAAAGTCCCCTTCATACATAGTTATTCCATATATTTTGTAAACAAAGCTACTCGATTCCTTATCATAATCAAGCTGAACTTTTGTAATTGCGAACCTGAGATCGTTTTTAAATTTATTGTAAAAATTTGTAAATGAAGTATCGTTCACCAAACTGTCTATGGAAGGACAAACAGATGATAACTTATAAAAGCCCGGGTTCTTATTAATAGAGGGGAAAGCATTGTCGCCAATTAAATTTCCTTCTTTGTCGTAGTCGAGTGAAAAGCGGTAACGAAATGTAGAATCAATTTTAAAAACATACCTGAATGTATATTTTATATTGTTACATTTTGGGGTTTGTCTTGAAACAATCAGATCAACTAATTCTAACTGATCATGAAATTCCTTTCCTGCTCTTGTAAAAATTTGTTGCTTAATTTTATTTACTGTGGCAGTATCTTTTGTATGAAGTTTGTTCCAATTATTTAAAGTGTAATGATAATACCTAACTCTACAGTCCCATATCTTTGCAGGCCATGCCCCGGAATATTGTTCAAACTTAAAGCCATTACAGCTCAGTCGGCTTTGCTGAGAAAATAGCAGGGAAGAAAAACAAAATAAAAAGAATGTCAATTTAGATTTCAAAGTCATAATTGAGCGGGTTATAATAAACAAATCATATTTCTACAATAGTTTTACTTTAAATGGAAATACTTAATGGATTCTTCTTTCCTTTAACTTGCAACAAACGTACGAAGCTAAGTGCGGTGCGGCTTACTTGCGTTTCCTTTATTTAACCAATAAAATTTATAGAATGTTCTGAACTGAATGGCAAATGTTTAGAAATAGATTTATACCGCTAAAAAGAACATTTGCGTTTGCACTAAACCGCCATCAAATTTAGGCAGTGTTAACGGTAGTGTTTTTTTTTATAATATCTTTTATTTTAATATTTCCATAATAATCATGTAAAAAAATTGGAAATGAATTTAAAACACCAACTGTAGAATCTACATTTATATACTTTTCTAATTGGTTTGAAAAAATATGTAATTGAGAAATTATATTTTCGGGAAATGAATATAAATCATTGGCAATATAATTCATTTTATTTAAATGTGTTTCAATTAGTTTTTGCCATGTCTCATATTTATAATTTGTTAAATCCTGTAATTGACTTATACAATTTTCACTCACAAGATTTTTATAATTAATTTTTTCTTTACATTTTACTTTTAGTTCTTTAAAAGTATCATAATCTGAAATGTGTTTTAAGGATTCAACCATTGGATAATTTAGATAAAGCTTACCCTTTTCAGTTTCTTCATTGAAAAATTCTAAGAGTTCTTTTAATTTTGAATCGTCAGCTATAATATCATGCCCATCATAATCAAAAAACATATAAATTTCCGCAAAGTCAACTCTATTATAATTTTTTAGTATTTCTTTATTTTGATTTCTGTTCTTTAATAAAGTAAAAGTATCTAAATCTTCATCCTTTGATATTTCACTATATACTTGATATATCGTTGAACAATAAGCACATTTAATGATTGTATGTTCATTAAGGAAAAATTCTGTCAAATTTTTTGTAATTTGATTTTCTGTTTTTTCACCTTCGAATATAAATAATATTTTATTCGACATTGAATGACCCTGCTTTATACATTTTCTCAATATTATGAGCCTCTCTTAATTCTTTAGAAGTACTCTTTGCTAAAGAACGTATAGATTGTTTATTCATTAAAAAATAACAATCAGGTCTTAATATATCATTTGAAATAATAGATGTATTGTGAGTTGTTAAAATGAACTGGACACCTGTTTTTTTCAATTCTTCAACAATTAATGCTGATAATTCGTGATGATAAAAGGCGTCAAATTCATCGATGAATACAAATGATACTTTTTCTTCTTCTTTTATTCTCTGTAACCAAAAATAAAAGAGAGTCAGAGTTTTTGTACCCTGAGAAGCAATAAGAAAAAACGGAATTGTTTTTCCATTAAAATCAAAGGCAAGAACATCTTTGTCAATTTCTTTTATAATTGTTAATTTACATTCAATTCCTGCTCTATTTAAAAAAGATTCAAAATCTACAAGATTTCCTTTCAGAATAATGTCGTTGCTTATATTTGTTTTTTCTAACTCCAAACCTAAAAACATATTTCCTTGTAATGATCTAAAAAACAGCATACCATCAATAAATTTGAAAAAACTTATTAAAGTTTCATATTCCATATTTTTGTCTAACACGGAATTATTTTTAATGTATTTCAAAAGGGACAATTCCTTATTATCTAATTCTGTCTTTAGGCTTTCAGCACCTTTAAAACTCACTTTTGCATCATTGCTTATACTTCTATCAATATATGCTAAATCGGTGCCGTTTATAGAAAATCTCTCAAATACAATAGTCTTATTGTCCGTTTTTTTGTATTCATAAATAACCTTATTTGCACCAAATGAAAATTCATATTGAAAATAAGCTGTTTCAGAATTACTAAATGCATTCAAATAATTTGAATATTCCAATACATTGTTTGTTGCATCAGTTAAATGTCTAATTATATCAAATATTGCTAAGCCCAAATTTGACTTTCCAACACCATTATGACCATAAATAAGAGCATTGTTAACTACCCCATTCTTAATAGATTCACTATTGAAAGCATAGCTGTTTGTCTCTTTTAAATCTAGTATGAACTCCGTATTAAAGCTCTTAAAATTTGATACTGTAAATTTTGTTAACACGATATTTTATTTATTTTGAACAAAGATAGTATAAACAATTGACGTTGCCGTATTTTTTTTACGGATGGAGCCATTGCTTTAGCTTAATTAAAACAATTTCAATTAGTTACGAATATATTGTTGTGTGATTTTCAAACATTACTGCTAACATGTTTACATGGAAAACTAGTTTCGCTTTTCGTCCAAATAGGCGAAACCAATTTCGATTATTTGGACATTTTGCCGAAGCAATTTTGTTTATTTTAAAGGAATACGATCAAAGAAAAAAATCAATAAGCCAAATTAGGACCAAGCCAGCGTTCCGTTTGTTCTAAGGTAATTCCTTTACGCTTCGCATACTCTTCTACCTGGTCTTGTTTAATTTTACCTATTCCAAAATAATGTGATTGTGGATGGGCAAAGTATAAACCACTAACAGCGGCAGTTGGAAACATAGCCATACTTTCTGTAAGGATCATTCCAGTATTTTTTTCTACATCCAGTAATTTCCAAATGGTAGGTTTTTCGGTATGGTCGGGTTGTGCTGGATAACCGGGAGCCGGACGAATACCGGCATATTCTTCTTTTATCAGGTCTTCATTTTTCAGATCCTCTGCTTTTGCATATCCCCAGAATTCTTTACGTATTTTTTTGTGCATCACTTCAGCAAATGCTTCTGCAAGTCTATCTGCTAATGCTTTTAACATAATTGCAGAATAATCATCATGGTCAGCTTCAAAACGAGCCACATGTTCATCAATTCCGAAACCTGTTGATAGTGCGAAAAGGCCTATGTAGTCAGAAGAAGATTTTGGATTTTGGATTTCGGATTTTGGTAAAATAAAATCGGACAATGCAATATTGTATTGCCCGGCAGGTTTTTTTGTTTGTTGACGCAATGTATGGAACATCACGTTTCCTGCTTCTGTTGTGAGTTGTATGTCATCCCCCACCGCATTTGCTGGGTAAATACCAATGACAGCATTTGCTGTTAACCATTTTTCATCAATGATCTTTTTAAGCATTTTCTGTGCATCGGCAAATAACTTACTCGCTTCTTCCCCACGCGTAGGGTCTTTCAAAATTTTAGGATAGGATCCTTTCATTTCCCAGGAGATGAAAAAAGGTGTCCAGTCGATGAATTCAACAAGCTCTGCTAATGGATAATTATCAAATACTTTGTTACCGATAAATGTTGGTTTTACAATTTCTGTTTTATTCCAATCGATCGGAAATCTATTTGCACGCGCCTCTTCAATCGAAATAAATTTATTTTGCGATTGCGCATTTTTATTTTGTTCCCGCACCCTATCGTAATCTTTCGTCACTTCGATCATGAACGCATCTCGCAATTCATTCGAAATTAAACTACTCGCAACAGGTACTGATTTACTGGCATCATTCACATGCACTACCGGTCCTGAATAATGCTGGGCAACCTTTACAGCAGTATGTACTTTTGAAGTGGTAGCACCACCGATCAGTAAAGGCGTTTTAAAGCCTAAGCGTTCCATTTCTTTTGCAACGTGTACCATCTCATCCAATGACGGTGTGATCAATCCACTCAAACCAATGATATCTACATTTTGTTTTTTTGCTTCTTCCAAAATTTTATCAGCAGAAACCATTACGCCTAAATCGATGATCTCGTAATTGTTACAGGCCAATACTACGCCAACAATATTTTTTCCAATATCATGCACATCACCCTTAACAGTTGCCATTAGTATCTTTCCTGCATTTTGACGGCCATCACCAACAATGCCGGCTAATTTATTTGCTTCCTTTTCGGCTTGCAGATAGGGTTCCAGGTATGCAACCGCTTTTTTCATCACACGTGCACTTTTCACTACTTGTGGTAAAAACATTTTTCCACTTCCAAATAGATCACCAACCACATTCATACCATCCATCAAAGGACCTTCAATAACGTGTAAGGGGCGGCCAAGCTTTAATCGAGCCTCTTCCGTATCCACATCAATATGTTCAACCAAACCTTTTACCAAGGCATAGCTTAAACGCTCTTCAACAGTGCCTTTACGCCATGCTTCATCTTTCTCTGTTTTTTCTTTGGTAATGCCTTTTAACGATTCGGCATGATCCACCAATCGTTCGGTGGCATCGTCTCTCCTATTCAGTAAAACATCTTCAACAAGCTCCAGTAATTTTTTATCAATATCGTCATACACCTGCAATTGCGCAGGGTTTACAATACCCATATCCATTCCCGCTTTTACAGCATGGTATAAAAATGCACCATGTATGGCTTCACGCACATGGTCATTCCCACGGAAAGAAAAAGAAACGTTACTTACACCTCCACTTACTTTTGCATACGGTAAATTGGCTTTGATCCATTTCGTAGAATTAAAAAAGTCAAGTGCATTCAAACGATGCTCTTCCATTCCGGTTGCAACCGGAAAAATATTTGGATCAAAAATAATATCCTGTGGAGGGAAACCAACCTTGTCCACTAAAATATCATAGGCGCGTTTACAAATATCTTTTCTTCGTTGCAAGGTATCCGCTTGGCCTGTTTCGTCAAATGCCATCACAATCACAGCAGCACCATATTGTTTTACTTTATGGGCACATTCAATAAATTTTTCTTCCCCTTCTTTTAAAGAGATTGAATTTACAATTGCTTTCCCTTGCACGCATTTTAAACCCGCTTCAATTACACTCCATTTAGATGAATCGATCATGATAGGAACACGGGAGATATCCGGTTCCGCAGCAATAAGATTTAAGAACTTTGTCATGGCTGCTTCACCATCCAACATCCCTTCATCCATGTTCACATCAATTACCTGGGCACCACCGTCCACCTGATCTTTCGCAATTGAAAGAGCTTCTTCATAATTTCCTTCATTGATCAAACGCAGGAATTTTTTTGAACCGGTAACATTTGTCCGCTCACCAACATTCATAAAATTACTTTCGGGAGTAAGCGTAAAAGGCTCTAATCCACTCAGATGCATCAATGTATCCGGTTTTGGTCTTTTACGTGGTGTGGCTAACTTTGCTAATTCTGCAATGCGCTGAATGTGTGCTGGAGTTGTTCCACAACAGCCACCAACAATATTTATAAATCCAGCCTGCAAAAAATCTTCGATCTGATGCCCCATTGTGTGCGCATCTTCATCATATTCACCAAACTGATTTGGCAAACCTGCATTAGGATAAGCGCTCACATAAAAAGGTGATTTAGCGGACAGCTCTTCCAGGTAAGGACGCATGTCTTTTGCACCCAGCGCACAATTCAAGCCAACGCTTAACAGATCAACATGCGAAACAGAATTTAAAAACGCTTCAGTCGTTTGTCCTGATAATGTTCTTCCACTTGCATCCGTGATGGTTCCTGAAACCATTATCGGCATTTTCCTGTCTATCTTTTCACAATAATTTTGAATTGCGAATAAGGCCGCTTTTGCATTGAGGGTATCAAAAATAGTTTCAATCAATAACAGATCAGCACCGCCATCTATCAATCCTTTTACCTGTTCGGTATAGGCAATTACCATCTCATCAAACGTAACAGCACGGAAGCCCGGATCATTTACATTTGGTGATAATGAAAGTGTACGGTTAGTGGGCCCTATTGCACCGGCAACAAATTTTGGAATAGAAGCAAACTCCGGAAATTCTTTATAGAACTCCTGTATCGCCTCTTTCGCAATTTTAGCAGATTCATAATTTAACTCGTACGCCAGATCCTGCATGTCGTAATCGGCCATACCAATAGTAGTTCCACTAAATGTATTGGTTTCAATTATATCCGCACCAGCCTTCAAATATTCTTTATGAATGGCTTTTATAATATTGGGTTGTGTAATGGAAAGCAAGTCGTTATTGCCTTTCAGATCTTTATGAAAATCGGCAAAGCGTTTTCCGCGATAATCTTTTTCTTCAAGATTGTATTGCTGGATCATGGTGCCCATTGCACCATCAATTACTAAAACTCGTTTTTCTAATTCTTTTCTAATGTCTGTCATTTTCTTTATTGTACAAATGTTTTTCTGTCGTCATTGCTACGTAAGGTGAGATTGCTTCGGGTGCAAACCCTCGCAAAATGCCGTTTAGTTAAAAAAATCAGCCCACAGTCTTCGACAGCTCTGACTGACAGCGCGCTGGTCATATTGAGCCTGTCGAAATATGTGCGATGGCGTCTTAACAAAACGACATGGCACCTCGCAATGATGTTTAAATTTATTTTTAGTCTAATTTCCCGTAATATATTTTTGTATCGTACTCTAATGTTACTTTTCCCCTGTCCTGAAAACGGTTAAATATTTTTTTCAATACCGACATCATGAAATTAAAATCTTTATGGCCTTCCTCCGGCATGTAAGAGGAAGAAAGCACTCTTCCTTTTAAACCTTCATAATCGAAATATTGATAATTATCAAATGATTCTAATGCATAATTTGCTTCACCAAAAAAATCACTGAATATTTTTTCATCTATATTTTTATGATTCACTTCATTATAATCAGTAGCAAATAGTTTGATAAAATCTTCATACGCTCTCAAAAATGGCGTGCTATCTGTTCTTCTGTCATTCCACATCAATACTACAATTCCATTCTGTTTCAGAATACGTTTGAATTCAGCTTTGCTTTTTTCTTTATCAAACCAATGAAAGGCTTGTCCGGCAATAATAAGATCAATATCATCCGTTGGCAACATGGTAATTTCTGCGGTTCCATCAATGCTGCAAAAGCTTTTATACTCAACTAATATCCTTTGTGCAGCATCACGCATCTCTTTATTAGGTTCAACACCATACACCACATTTCCTTGTTTTAAAAACAATTCAGAGGAGATACCTGTGCCGGAGCCAATATCCGCAATTACACTATCGGGTGTAAGTATTCCTTCTTGTTTTAAAAAAGCAATTACTTCGCGCGGATAATCCGGACGATACTTGATGTAATTATCTACTCTGCTACTAAATCGGTTTAGTGTATTCATTTTAATTTTCTCTCCTATTGGATTAACTCTTAAAATTATATCTGTTTAAATATTAATCAAAACTTTCGCTATGGACCAGCCCACAGTCTTCGACAAGCTCTGACTGACAGCGCGCGAGGTCATATTGAGCTTGTCGAAATATGTGCGAAGGGATTTTGGCTCATAGCTCCCATCCATCTTATCCGGCTTACCTTTTACAACGCTTGTTATAGGGCAAAAAAAAACTCCCCTAACTTTTTACAGTCAGAGGAGATAGAATTATTTTGATTTATTTTTTCAAAAAATTTACTCTGACTTATCTGTTCCAACATTGCTGAAGGACAGGATTTAGCACCTTTCCAATGTGGAAGGTTGCTAAGGTTTCATAGGGCTAGTCCCTCCACCTTTCTTGATAAGTTTAAAACAATATAATTTTACGAAAAAAGTAAGATCAGTTTGTTTTAGAATTCTGCTTTCGCAGATCGATTAAAAGAACAAGTACAAATATACTATGAATTACTCTTCAACGAATTACTTTTCTACGAATTACGAATAAAAAACGAATTACGAATCTACGTTTGTTATTTTTAAAGTACAGATTCGTAAATTCGTACTAATTTGTAATTAGTAGGAGATTATTTATTCATTACAACAATTTTCTTATTAACTATTGTATCAGATAAACTCACCTGAATGTTATAAATACCTGAAGTTAATTCAGTAAGATCAACATCCTGCTTTAGATCATTTGGTGCAAATTGTCCTACTGCAACTACCTGACCATTCACATTTACTATTTTGTACGATACAATTTCACCGTTAGCTTGTTTCAAGCCAATAGTAACCTTATTAGCGGCCGGATTAGGATAAACAGTTACAAGATTATTTCCTTTTTCAATAGCTGCAGTGGAAACCGGTCCGGAATCAAGTAAACAAATATCAAATTCCGGTGTTTCAGGAAGAGTCGATCCAAAATCATACACTCTGATATAATACGTATTACCTATTACCAAACCATTTGAATTTATCACTTCGGTACCACCTGTTGTTGTTTTGTCGGCACAATCAAAAGGTAAAGTGCTACAGCTATCCTTTAAAAGAACCACAGCATCAAAGGATGCAGACCCTTTTACTGTGATTGTTTGATTGGTTGCTACTGCAACAAATTTATACCAAACATCATAAGCAGCTGTGCTATAATAGTTTTGACAACTATCAGAAACACCCGACTCAGTAGATCCTGTAACCGTACCTGCAACAAAAGTGCATGTAGAAGCTGCAGTAAGAAGTGTAGCACTTGAACAATTGTCATTTACAGGAGGAGGAGGAGGAACAGATATACAAATATTAAAGTCAGATGTTTCAGGTTGTGCTGATCCATAAGCATAAACACGTACAAAATAGGTATTACCCACTGTCAATCCACTTCCATTTATTAATTCTACACCTCCGGAACCGGACGCATCAGAACAGCCAATAATGGCTCCGTTACAGCTATCCTTTAATATAATTACGGCATCAAACGATAAAGAACCTTGAACAGTAACTGTATTGTTTGTAGTGGTAGCAACGAATTTATACCATACATCATAAGCACTTGTACTTGTGTAGTTACAAGTATCTGCCGGGCCCGATTGAGTGGATCCTGCAACAGTACCTTGTGTATAGTTACATATTGTACCTGCTGTAATAGTTAATGCGCTGTCGCAGTCATCGTTCACCGGAACTGGAGGAGGAAGAGCAACACATATATCAAAAGTAGATGTGGAAGGGAACGTACTACCATAAGCATACACTCTAACATAATAGGTATTGCCCGGGATCAAGGTAGTGTTGTTAATTCTTTCAGTACCTCCAGATCCTGTATTATCAACACATTCAATACTTGGGCCGCTGCAACTATCTCTTACTGAAACTACCGCATCAAATGAGGCAGATCCTTTAACAGTTATCGTTTGACCATAGGTTCCGGCAACAAATTTATACCAAACATCAAATGCAGTTACACTGGCAAAATTATTACAAGTGTCGGCAGGTCCCGACATAGTAGCTCCATCAACAGTACCCTGAGAAAAATTACAAGCCGAATCTACACTTAACAAAATTGCGTTACTACAATTGTCGTACAAAGGAGGAGGCGCAGGAAGTGATACACAAATATCAAAACCAGGTGTTGCGGGCATAGCAGCTCCATAAGGATGTACCCTGATATAATACGTGTTACCAACGGTTAAACTAGTATCATTGATTATTTCAATACCACCTGAGAATGTGTTATCAGCACAATTGATGACACTACCGCTACAGCTGTCTTTCAAAATAACCACTGCATCAAACGATAAAGCTCCCTGTACTCTGATAACATTATTAGTGGCTGTTGCAACAAACTTATACCAAACATCAAAAGCCGTTGCACTCACAAAAGTACCGCATGTATCAGGAGGACCCGATTGAGTTGCTCCTGCAATAGAACCAGAAACAAAAACACATGAAGAATCCACATTTAAAGGTATTGCATTTGCACAGTCGTCATTAATTGGAGGAGGCGCAGGAAGTGATACACAAATATCAAAAGTTGGTGTTGTTGGTAAGGCATTTCCATAATGATACACTCTTATGTAATATACGTTTCCGGCAATTAAACCGGTGGTATTTAATATTTCGGTACCTCCAAAACCAGTATTATCAGAACAGTCACTAACAGTACCACCGCAACCATCCATTAACAAAACCACTGCATCAAAAGAACCCGAACCTTTTAAAGTAATAATTTGTCCGTTTGCTCCGGCTGTAAATTTATACCATACATCATACGCAGTCAAACTGGTAAGTCCGTTACAAGCCGCAGCAGTAGTGGACTCCGTAGACTGATCCACTGTTCCTGAGGTAAAAACGCATGTATTATTTACAGTAAGGTCAATTGCATTCGCGCAATCATCATTACTTGGAGCAGCTGGCATAGGAGGAGCTGCAAACAATACTGTGTTTTTAAAATTCTCTTCAAAGAAAGGAACGATCTTCGCCTGGATGATCCCTGTTGTTTGAAACAAATAAAGAGTGAAACCGATCAATACTATTTTTATGTAATTCTTCATCATTGGGTTAATTTGATAATTTGTTAATTATGATAATTGGATTTTTTAAAAGTTTGAAAAAGGTCCATTTTAAAATTGAACCTTTTTCAAACGATCAAAATGATTTATTGTATCACTACTCTCTTGATTATTTTTGTTTGTCCTGATCTAAACAGCACAGTATATACACCTTTAGCAGGATTAACATTATCTACTGTGAGTTTAATTTCCCCGTTTACAGGTATCACTACAGTAGAATAAATTTCCATGCCAACCATATTAATGATGCTGATGTTCACTTTTCCTTCAGGGAAAATAGTTGAAGATCTGATATTGAAAGAACCCGAAGAAGGATTTGGATAGATCTGTATTCCATCCGCCAGACTTAATTCCTCAATTCCAACACCTGAACAAGAAACATAAGCCGGTTGAGAACCTACAATACAACCATTGGTGTTATCAGTTACATATATTGAATAATAACCCGGTTGGTTAGCCGTATAGAACTGAGTAGTAGCTCCAACAATAGGTGTTCCCGATATATACCATTGATAAGAAGCATTGGACGTTTGATTTGCAGCAAGTGCGCAACCAACCGACTGCATCACAGGTGTTGCAGGACAAATAACCCCTGTTTGAGTAATTGTATGGATCTGACCTGCAATTGTTATTGTTCCGGTTCTTTGTGCTGTGCTTGTGCTAGCAGATACAGTTAAATTTACTGATCCGTTACCCGAACCTGTGTTTCCGGAAGATATAAATATCCAACTATCATTGGATATTGCAGTCCAGCTACATCCGTTTGCTGAAGTAACAGCAACCGCTCCCGTTCCACCTGCTGAAGTATATGACTGAGTAAGTGGTGCAATGGTATACGTACAAGCCGAAACACCATTTTGAACCACGTTGTGAGTCTGACCTCCAATGGATATAGACCCTAATCTTTGCGTTGTACCTGTATTTGCAGATACAGAGTAGCTTACCGAACCATTCCCTGAACCTGTGCTGCCAGATGTAACAGTGATCCAGGCATCATTGGAGGTTGCTGTCCATGAACATCCTATCGCTGTTGTAACATTCACAGTTCCCGTTCCGGCTATTGAAGTGAAGGATAGCGCTGTTGGAGCAATAGCATAGGTACAATTTATTCCACTTTCAGTAACTGTATGCGTTTGTCCGGCCACAGTTATTGTTCCTGTAAGTTGAGTAGTTCCAGTGTTGGCTGCAACGGTATAATTTACTGCTCCATTACCTGATCCGGTACTACCGGAAGTGATGGTTATCCAAGGGTTATTGGATGTTGCCGTCCAGGTACATCCTACAGCAGCAGTAACGTTAACCGATCCAAGTCCACCCGAAGATGCATAAGATAAGGTTAATGGAGAAATAGTAAACGAACATGGTGTAGTACCGGCTTGGGTAACTGTATGTATTTGTCCGGCAATAGTTATTGTTCCTATTCTTTGCGTTGTGCCTGTATTTGCTGTTATTGAATACGTTACAGTACCATTTCCTGAACCTGTACTTCCTGTTGTTACAGTGATCCAGGCATCATTTGAGGTTGCAGCCCAACTACAACCTGCTGCTGCGGTAACCGTTACAGTTCCAGTACCAGCTGTATTTGGTAAAGATTGATTAAGAGGAGCAATAGTAAATGTACACGTTGTATTTCCGCTTTGTGCAACGGTGTGCGTTAAGCCGGCTATAGTTATTGTACCTGTACGTTGTGCTGTACCAGTATTAGCTGATACTGAATACGTTACAGATCCGTTAGCAGTACCTGTACTTCCGGATGTAACTGTTATCCAGCTATCATTTGAAGTTGCAGTCCAGTTACAGCCACTTTGGGAAGTAACGTTAACTGTTCCGGTACCTGCCGCGGATGTGAAAGATAGGCTTGTAGGCGCAATCGCATAGGTACAACCAGGTGCAGTATGTGTAACACATATCTGGAAACTACCAGTTCCGGCACCTGCGCCAAAGTGATAAACACGAACCAGGTAAAGTGATCCAACCGTTAAACCGGTCAAATTTGCTGTTTCTAAACCTGCACTTCCGCTTATGTCGGAACAAGTTAAATTAGTGCCAGAGCAAGAAGTACCTGCACGAACATCAATAACAGCATCAAATCCTGTACCACCTTGAACCTTAACAGTATGGCTTGTAGCTACTGCAGTAAATGAATACCATACATCATCGTCTCCATTACCAACACATGTGCCGGGGATGGACTGTGTTCCACCAGTTGTGGAACCACTTGTATACGTACAATTAAGTGCTGATGTCAAGGATATAACTGCAGAACAAAGGTCATTAACAGGAGCAGCAGGAACAGTGTGGGTAACACAGATCTGGAAACTACCTCCTCCGGCACCAGGACCGAAATTATATACCCTTACCAGGTAAGTTGAACCAACTGTTAAGCCTGTTAAATTAGCTGTTTCCAAGCCGGCATCTCCGCTAGCATCTGTACAAGAAATATTAGTTCCGGCACATGATGAATTTGATCTCAGATCAATAACGGCATCAAAACCTGTACCACCCTGCACTTTAACGGTGTGAGCTGTGGCTACCGCAGTGAACGAATACCAAACGTCATCATCTCCTGAACCAGTACAATTACCTGTTACAGATTGAGTGGCTCCGGTTGTAGAACCTGAAGTATAATTACAAGTAAGAGCGGATGATAAAGATATAAGATTAGAACAAATGTCGTTTGAAGGACCTGCCGGTGGGGTATGTGTTACACAAATTTGGAAACTACCGCCTCCAGCACCTGCTCCATAGTGGAAAACTCTTACCAGGTAAGTAGTACCTATTGTTAAACTGGTTAAATTAGCTGTTTCCAACCCTGCTGCCCCACTTGCATCTACACACATTATGTTAGTTCCTGAACAAGAAGAATTTGATCTGATATCGATAACCGCATCAAAAGCACCAGCGCCTTGCACCTTTACTGTGTGGCTTGTGGCTTGAGCTACAAAACTATACCATACATCATCATCTCCGGTACCGGTACAAGTACCTGTAATAGACTGTGTTGCATTTAAGGTAGACCCTGTTACATAACTACATGAAAGTGAGGATGATAAAGAGATGGCATCGGAGCAAATATCATTGGGAGGCCCTGAAGGAGCAGTATGCGTAATACAAATATCAAAACTTCCACCGCCATTGCCAGGATCGAAGTGGTATACACGAACTACGTATGTTGCGCCAATTACTAAACTTGTCAGATTAGCAGTTTCCAATCCATTGGCACCATTAACATCCACACATTGCATATTGTTTGCTGTACATGCAGGAGCATTTCTAATGTCAATAACCGCATCAAAGCCACCATAACCTTGTACTTTAACAGTATGGGTATTTGATTGTGCTACAAAACGGTACCACACATCATCATCACCAGTACCAGTACAGGTACCAGCCATTGTTTGCGTTGCACCCAAGGTAGAACCATTTTGAGGAGTACAAGAAAGAGAAGATGTTAAACTTATAATGAAATTGTTATCACAAAAATCGTTTGGAGGACCGGATGGAGCCGTATGTGTTACACAAATATCAAACAATCCACCGCCATCACCTGTACCATAATGATAAACTCTGATCAAATAGGTTGACCCGATTGTTAGCCCGGGAACTACCAGTGTTTCTAACCCAGCATCTAAAGTTGCATCCATACACGCAATATTGGTTCCCATACAAGAGCCGGATCTAACATCAATAACAGCATCATAGGATCCATAACCTTGAACCTTAATTGTATGGCTTGTTGCTTGCGCAACAAATTTATACCATACATCATCATCGGCTGTTCCAGTTCCACCACATGAAATTGCGGCTATTGACTGTGTGGCACCAACAACTGTGACATAGGTGTAATTACAAGTTGTAGAAGAAGTTAAAGAAATAGCACTGGCGCAGGGATCATTAGAAGATTGCGCATAAGCATTTTTTAAATGCAGTGTAAATAATGCTATAAAAATTAAAACAAGTAGTGATTTTTTCATAATGGCTATTTTTAATTATGGACAAATATATTAATATTAGTTTATATTTTTAACATATTTTGGCATGTTTTTATTCCTCTGCAGTTTTAAAACATTGATTATCAATTCTACTAAAATGATATGAAAAAAGAGGGGAAATGGGAGAAATATCAAAAAATGGGGTTTCTATGAGGTATTCTGCCGGGAAGTATATTTACCAATGGGCAAAAGAACAACCCGCCAGATTGGATAGGGTTCGGGCGGGGAGAGATCAGGGAGGTTTTCTGATTTTGTTAATCAAAGATATGGTTTCAAACCTTGTTAACGTTTATTGAAGCACAAGGTGGAAATCTGGATAAAACCCTAACAGGGTTTGAAACCCTGTCAGGGGCATTGCATAATTTCGAAACTAAACTTAAACAACCTCTAAAGCAGTCTAAAATTCGATCTTCATTTCTTTCTGAAGGTTTCCATCCATATTCATCCTGGCGTAATAGGTTCCGGGATTCAAATCTCTGGTTCGGAAGGTATAATACAATTTACACTCTCCTTTTTTATGTGATATATCTTTAAAAAGCAATTGAACCAAACGGCCATTTGCATCATATATTCCAATGGTGACTTTTCCGTTTACAGGAACAGAATAATCAAAAATGCCGTCAATTTTTGTAGCTCTACCAATAACATGGTTATCGCTTTCGCGATTGTACGTAATATCATAAGGTGGTATTACACGACCTGTGATCTTTGATACAAAATTTCGTAAAGCTGTAACCACTTCCTTTTCTCCTCCTGAAATACTTGCCAGGGAATTATTATCGGATAGTGTCCAAACAGCTTGTTGTGCGGTGTAATTGGAATAATATTTATTTTTATCAATGTAACATGCCAATTTTACAAGGTTGCTATCGGCCAACTTACCCATATCATAATCAGAATTATTTTGAGGTGAGGCGTTATGTGCCTGGCAGCACATTCCAAAAACATTTATAGATTTTAATTGATTGGCAGAAACAAAAAACTCTTCGGACTTTGTAACTAAAAGATCCTGCTCATTGTTTTTTTTTGAATCCAGTATTCGCCCGGCTTCTACTTTCAGATCTAACTTTTTATTTGTTAGATTTTTTATTTTCATTTCAATAACATCGCCAACATGGCCCCCCTTGGCCTTAAATGAAAGTTTTATTAATCCTTTTTTTGCCGCTTCTTCAATTGAGAATACAGCATTGGCGAATACAGGAACTTCTGTAATACTTAAAGCCAATACAATTAAATTGATTGAATTAAAAGATTTCATGGGGCCTCCTTTTTTTAGATTTTATTCTATAACGGAGGAAATGAGGAAAGATACATACGAAGACAAAACTATTTTTTCAACCAATTCCAAACCAATTGTTCAAAACCGATGTAAACCCCATCATCACGAACTTCTATGGGATACGTCTGAACAAAATCACCCAATCCACTTTTAGCCCTGCCGGTTCTCAGATCAAAATGATAACGATGCACAGGACATACAACACTACCTTCAGCGGTGCAATAGCCATTACCGAGGGATGCCCCGTTGTGAGGACATTTATCATTTACAGCAAAAAAGCCATCGGCTGTGTGTGCCAAACAAATTTTCTTTCTCCCAACATTTATGGTTGCGACCTTTCCTACAGCCACTTGTGCGTTGATCGCATCAATTGAATCGAATAGCTTATGCCAGTTTGTTATTTTTTTGAAAAACATATTAAATCAGGATATATGAACCGAGTCTACGACTCTTATGTATGTCGAACATACTTTTGTGGATGGACTAAAGTCCATCCTTATAAAATAAACTGAGCCTAACGGCTCTCAGCCTAAAGGACTAAAAAAATATAGATGCGTTTGCCCGCATATTAATCAATTTGAAAATGTGGTAATTGGGAAATTTTAGCTCATTTTTAAAATTAATTCACATCAGTTGATAATTTACTTATTACTTTTTTTCCGTTGTAGCATAGAATAATCAAGGTAATACAGCACTTTAATGGAGAAACTATTTGTTTGAGGTGAATTAATTGTTTGATCAAGATCGTTGCTAAATTGTTTAACAATAACATCACCGCTGGTATAGATAGCATTTTTCCAGACAAAACTCATTTCACTACCACGGGAAAATTGCCAGGTATAAACCAGATCAATATTAAATGCATTGAAATTAACATTTGAGTTACCCGTGAATTGTGCATCGTCAATTAATAAGCCCTTGTTGTTCAATGTATAATATTGCTTGTATTGAGCCTGTGACCAGTAGTGCCGGCATCGCAATGTTAACGACATTTTATTGGTGAAAATATAAGTAGCATTCAGTTGATTTGTAGTGGTAAATACATTCCTACGTCCAAAGTTAATGGATTGGGTTGTTTCATTGAAATGAACAAAACCTATGTTGTCGTTCAGATAATCTCTGTGAAAATTATAAACAAATGATAATTTATTGTTTACACGATAACGAGGAGCAAGTCCAAATGAAATGTTATACCGGTTGTTTTCATCAAAATACCTGTAACTAATATTCGCGTCTAAAGCAAAGCGTTTACGGTAGTCGGAAGAGATCCAATAGGAAAGAGAATAATTTTTCGGATAAACATAATAATGCCCTGCTATCCGAGGTTCCCAATGATCTAAGGTAGTTAAAGGTGAAAAATTAAATCCTCCTCCGGTGGATAAAAAAGACTTTGTAAAATTGGCATAACCATTTCCATAAACAGTCAAATTCCAAAACAGATCAGGTTTAAATAAGCGGGAATAGCTTATACCACCGTCAATTGAATATTCATTTAATTTCCATACCGGTTTGTAAATATTGTAACTCAAATTTAAAGAAGTTTCAACCGTATTATTGATATATAATATGGCAAGATCGTTGGGATTATATTTATCACTTTTTACTGCAACATCCGCATTGTAAAGGAATCCACCACTTATTTTCCCGATTGATGCATTATATGAATACCCAAGTTCTGGTTTAGAAAGGCCTGAATAATAAAGCTGACTCAATGCAGCGTTCCCATTTACACCATATTTATTTTTTTTGTTGGTAAATTTAAATGCTGTGGCAGTAACATTTGCATCATAAATTCCTCCATCACGTGTAACATTGGTATTTATCAAACTGATGTATGAATTATTTTTTAAAGCCTGGTCAAGAACAAATACATTATAATTGGTTAATGGTTGGGTCAATACCTTGCTGTCTACCCCATTTGAATCTGCAATAGTAGCGTAGGTATCGGCAGTGGTTGCGTTAAAAACCCCTATTCCCAGGTTATTTTTTGTTCGCCCTGATACTTTTGTGGCATTGATCAACTGTGTGCTTGCTGGATTACTTTTAATTGTTTCTCCATCTTTTAATTGCAGATTATAATTTATAGGTGTACCACCAATTCTTCTGGAATAAAACAATCCTCCTTTGTTAAACAACTCGGTACCTTCGGTAAAAAACTGTCGGTTCTCATTATAAAGCACCTCGAACGGAGAAAGATTTAGCACTTTGTTATCACTTTGTACCTGCCCAAAATCGGGTACAAGGGTCATGTCCATTGTAAAACTTTCGTTTATACCATATTTAATATCCATGCCTCCATTCAAAGAATAGGAATTATTACTTTGGCCCGGTTGATTGTATGGATAATTTTGGAGGTAGGAAGAGATATATGGCGTAACGGATAAACGTACAGGAGATTTAATATTTGAAATTCCAAGCAGATCACCGCTCTGATTTATCAATCCGCTTACTTCCGGTTTTACCTCGTTCCAGAAATCAACGCAGCGTGTTTTACGAACTTTTCTTATAAAATTAACACCCCATTTTTGTTCATCAACATTTGGAAACCGTAATGCGGAATAAGGAATTTTAAATTCTACTGCCCAGCCCTTTTCATTTATTTTTATTTGACTTTGCCAAACAGCATTCCAATTAAAATCCTGTCCGTTAGATGAATATCTTGCATCGATCTGAACTCCGGCCGATGTTATAAAAAAGCCATATCCATTTATATCATCATCATAGGTATCTAATATCAAACCGAACAGGTCGGAATTGGCTTCATTATCCCGCTGACATAGTTCGCATAAAATACTATCAGGCTTATTATCATACATCATTGCCCCCACATACATGGCGACATCATCATATACAATTTTGACCTCTGTTTTGCGTAGGGCAGGTTCACCGGGTTTGAGGGCCCTTTGAATGAAATCAGTGGCATTTTCCGCTTCTTTCCATGCTTCATCATCAAGTACACCATCAATTTTGGGCACATGAATTACACGCAATGCCCTGAGCTGCTTTATTTCCTGGGCAAAAGAAAGCGTTATCGATTGAAATAATACAATGAATAAAACGAGGCGTTTCATAATTGGTAACGATGCAATAAAAAAGCGTCCCGATGATTAATCAGGACGCTTTTTTGTAATTTTTATTTATTATAAAATAATGTTAAACACATGCCCGCTGATAGTAACTGTTGCATTTGGATCGCAAGTACCATTTCCAAAATCAATGGAACGTACCGGTTTTCCGGATGGTGTAAATTGCAGCACACCACTTGTAATATAAGGGCAACCAATGGCAATTTTTAAATTGGAAGCAGTTTCAGTAAAGGAAGTACCATTTGCCTGGGTTCCACTTGCGCTACCATTAATTAAATAAACATCATCATCAAATGCTGATGTTCCTTCTCCTTCAATCCATTCTCTTGTGCGGGATGATTGCCAGTTAACTACTCCCCCCCCATTTGGTTTAGTAATTTTACCTCCCAATACCTCAATTGTATAATTTAAATGACCATTGCTATTATGCCCGTTGTTTGTAATAATATGAGTACCCTCCACATGATTTTCACTTACATAATATTGATAAAAGGTAATGGTATGTTTATTAGCAGTTAAAGAATCATTATAGGCCTGTAAAAGCGTTCCCTGCCCAGAAAAATCAACAATCACAGCCCCTCTTCTTTTTCTTCCGTCAGTACACAAACAGTCTATTGTACCAAAATCAATTTTAATCGAATGTGAGTTACCATTTGAAGTGGGTGTAATGGTTGCACACTGACTCAAAACACCTCTTATATCAGAGCCAATATTAGTTGATGAATAAGAAATTAAACCACCTGCAGCTCCCTGGTCAGAAATATTACTTACATCATTAAAAGTCCCCTGAGCCAATGCATTATCTGTTGCACCCGATGTATCACTGTCTAAACCAATACGACCGTCCTCTTTTTTCCTGCAAGCGGTAAAAACCATTCCAATAGTAATTGCAAGCAACAGGTATTTTATGGATTTTTTTGTTTTCATATTTGTTTGTTTTAGGTTCTCGGCTAGATTAGGACTGACATTACACTGTTCTTTTCAATATGCTTTACGAATGTACTGAAGTTTTAATTGAAATTCCAACGAATTATGGGTTACTAATAAACGAATAAAAAACGAATTTACGAAACGGTCTACTCATATCTTGTTTCGTAAATTAGTAACCATTCGTTTATTAGTAACCGTTATCTGTAACCATTTAAACTCTCACTCCAATAATTAAAACGTCATCCACCTGCTCCAAACTACCTTTCCATTTTTCAAAAGTTGAATGCAGTATCTCCTTTTGCTCCTCCATTGATTTTGTTTGAATCGAAAGTAATACTTCTTTTAGAGCTTTGTATTTAAATTTCTTTCCTTTTGGTCCTCCAAACTGATCGGCATAACCATCGGTGAAAGTGTAAACAATATCACCTTTTCGTAATCCTAAGGTATTGATCGAAAATGGTTTTTGTTCTCCGTAATGCATTCCAACTGGCATTTTATCGGGCTTGAATCTGATCAGTTCGTTCTTACGAATAACCCACAAAGGATTATTGGCACAAGCAAACCGAAGCCATAAATGTTTGAAGTCATATATACATAATACAGCGTCCATGCCATCTTTACTCTCCACTTCAGAGCCTTCGGGATTTAATGTAGAAATTATCTGGCTACGAACATGCTCCAGTATTTTTTCGGGAGAGTCAATCCTTTTTTCAATGATTGCTTCGTTCAGATAAGAGATGTTCAACAAACTCATAAATGCTCCAGGAACACCGTGGCCCGTGCAATCAGCTGTAATTATTACAAATTTATTATCGATCACATTCGCCCAGTAAAAATCACCACTAACAATATCTTTGGGCTTATACAAAACAAAAAATTCGGGCAGATGTTTTTTTAATAAAGTATCACTTGCAAGCAGTGCATGCTGTATTCGTTTTGCGGAGTGAATGCTATCCGTTATTTCGCGATTTTTTTCATGAATGATATTTTCAGCTTGTTTTCTTTCTGTAATATCAGTATCAATCACCACTAATTTTTTAATATCCCCCTTTTCATTCAGGATAGGTGTTAGTGTACTATGAACCCATAATTTACGACCATCCTTTGAAATGTTCAGGGATTCATAGGATACAGTTTGTTTACTGCCAATACTTTTTTCTACCTTCTCTTTTATGTTTGGGTTATGACTAATATCCTGAAGTGTTTTCCCCTGCTGTTTCCACTCCTCCAGGTTATAACCTAATAAGCGGATCATCCCCGCATTAACCCATTCCAATGTTCCATTGGGCCCGCAGATGATCACTCCATTATCCGTTTCACTGGCTACAATGGAGAGTTTTTCCAATTCGATATTTAATTTTTGTTTTTGACGGTAACTTCTAAAAACAAAAAGAGTGAAAACAACCACCAGCATAAAACCCAGAGCAACTGCCGACAAATAAAAATATTGTCGTTGTTTTTCTTCCTTTGCTTCCGTATCTTTTTTATCCTGTTTTGCCTTGACTTCAGTTTCCCGCTTTTTAAATTCAAATTGCATTTGTTTTTTCAAAATAGATTTTTGCATTTCTACATTATTTATTTTGTCGGCAGTCAATTTGAATAAATCCTGCATCTTCATGGCATCCTTGTATCTTTGAGCAGAAACCCCCATATTCCCGGATGCAAAAGCCGATTCTCCCATCCTCTTATAAATTATACTCAGCCGCTCACTGGCATTGCGAATGTGTTCAGGGAAATTTAATTCACTGGCCATTGTCAATGATTGCCGGCAATATTCTTCAGCGTTTTTTAATAAATATTCCGCTTTATTCTTATCCAGAGGGGAGCTAGCCTGCTTCAAATAAATACCACCGATGTTATTGGATGTAATAGCAATACTCTCCTTATTACCTATTTCATTCCATATTTTCAAACACCTCATATTCCATTCCAAGGCTTTGTTTAATTTACTTCTTATTGAATCGGGATTTGCTTCCTGTTCAGCTTGCTTATCGAATATATAACCAATGTTATTTAAGGCGCGGGCAATTCCATCTTTATTTCCATTGGCTTCGTGTATCTTTAAACTTTTATTATAAAACTCCAACGCTTTGCCGAAATATTCTTCTTTAACTGAAGCTTCCAAAAATAAAACACCCTGATCTTTGTATAACATTCCCAAACCATTATACAAAATAGAAATGCCATTTTTGTCTCCCACTTCTTCTAATATCTTTAAACTATTGTGATAGGCTTCCAATGCCTTTGGAAAATTATTTTGAGTACTATACACATGGCCAATGTTATAAAGCGAGATCCCAACTCCTTGTTTGTCGCCAATTTCATCTTGTATCTTCAAACTCTTGTTATAATATTCTAATGCCTCCGGAATATCCCCCTGATTAAGGTACATAAGACCAATATTATTGAGAGAAATGGAAGCTCCCTGTTTGTCTCCAATATCATTCTGAATTTTTAAACTTTTTTTATAATACTCTATTGCTTTACGGTTATTACCTTGAATATTATAGATCCTTCCAATATTGTTGATGGAGTTGGCAATACCATATTTGTTTCCAATTTCTTCTCTGATCTTCAAGCTCTTGTTATACCATTCCAATGCTTTAGTAATATCACCTTGCTGCTTATAAACATAACCTATGTTATTTAATGCATTGGCCTTGGTTATCAGAAAAGATTGTTTTTCGGAAGCATTTGCGCCATTTAATCCTGCATCAGCAATTGCTATTGCTTTAAAGCAAAGTGGTAAAACCGTATCAATATCAGAAAGATAAAGTTCTTCGGAAAGTGCAACATACACAGCGGCACGTAAGGTATCGTGCTTTGCTTTTTGTAAAACTTTTTGTAAAGAGTCAATTTTTTGATTGAGTTCCGGCAATCCGCTATTTTGTTGTGCAGAACAAAGAGCTGAAGTAAAAAAAATAACAATACAGAGCCAAGTTTTCCTAATGCCGCCCAGAAGTATCTTCTCTCCAATCTTTATTGGGATAAAACTTTTGGAAGGAAAGCGGAAAAAATTTCTTGCAAAGAAGATCAATAAAAAAGAGTAACTATTTTTTTTCATTAATTGCGTTTTCAAATGATATCTACTACTAAATTATGCCCTGACACCAATAATCAAAATATCATCTACCTGTTCCAAATCCCCTTTCCAATCACTCATTTTTTCAATAAGAACTTTTTCCTGCTCAATCATTGGTTTATCTTGAATTGAAAGTAAAATGTTTTGCAACTGTTTATATTTAAACTTTTTTCCACCGTGTCCACCAAACTGATCGGCATATCCATCGGTAAAAATATAAAGGGAATCGTTTTTCAACAAATTAATTACATGATTACTGAATGGTTTTGATTCACCGTAATGCAAGCCAATTGGCTGTTTGTCGGCTTTTATTTCCTGGATCTCCCCGTTGCGAATAAGCCAAAGTGGGTTATTTGCACCGGCAAATTCCACTGTATTCATTTGCTCATCAAAACACAAAATAGAAATGTCCATTCCATCTTTATTTTGTCCATCTTTTTGTTTTAATGAATCAATTATATTCACACGCAATTGCATGAGAATTTCAGAAGGTGAGGTAATTCCTTTTTCATTTATAATTTCATTAAGTAATGCATTGCCTATCATACTCATGAAAGCTCCGGGAACACCGTGCCCTGTACAGTCGACAGTTGCAATTAATTTCTTTTTGTTCTTTTCTGTGAACCAATAAAAATCTCCGCTAACAATATCTTTGGGTTGAAAAAGGACAAAAGCATCGGGGAATAATCTATACTTTAATTCTTTTGGAGGAAGGATAGCTTCCTGTATCAGTTTGGCATAATTAATTGAATCAGTAATTCCTTTGTTTTTCTCTTCCATTACTTTTTTCTGAAAATTAATTTCAATTGCCTGCATTTTCAGAATTTGGTTTGCTTTCTTTTTGCCTAAAAAATTCCTATACAACAATAATGAAAAGATAATAATGATGCCCATCCCAACTGAAATATACCGGGTAAAAACTTGTTGATCCTTTAATTCTTTGTCTTTCGCTCTTTTTGAGGAATTCAGCATAAAAATTTCTTTACTTTTTAATACTGCTTCGGTTATTTGTTTCTGCAGTTCCGTTGCTGTAATATTTAATGCTGAAGTGGTTTTGTTCAATTCAGAAGCAGTTTGGTTCAATTTGGTTTTATTTATTTGCAATTCCAACTCCTGCAATTTTTTCCCCTGAGTTAATTGTTCGATTTGAAAAGCCTTACGCTCTTCTTCCATCTGATTTTTGATAATTGTGGCTTCTTTCTCTTTTTGATAGTTTAGTTTTCGAATTTCCCTTTCTTTATCAAGTAGCATTTGCTCTTGCTCCTTTTTTTCCACTTTTAATCTTTGGTTCGACAATTCAATTTCTTTTTTGCATAACTCAGCATTTTTTATTTCGTTGTTTTTTTTGAGAAGTTCTATCTCCCGCATTTTACTACCCGCCTCTATTTTCAGATTCTCGATTTCAAGTCGCTTGTTCTCTTGCATTGCGATTGAAAGCATTGCCTCGCCTGTTTTGCCGATCAACTTAGCTTGTTGCTTAAAAATATGAACATATTGCCCATCCGAATCGAACCTTTTTTTAGTCTTATCAAAATTTATTTTGTTGATTGGTTTGTTCAATAATAAACTGAGCACTTCATTAGTGGCCACTGTCGCTAAATTATCCGACAAATTCACTTTCCAATCCTTCAAATAATAAACGGTCTCAGGATTTCCATAAATATTGGTGTTGACAATAAAAGATTGAGTATTGAATCCGGATTTAATAAAATTAATAGTGAATTCTTTATACAGCGGGAGCTGAATGTTGAAACTCCCATCTTTGGAGGTTATATATTCAGTTTCCAACAGTTGATTTTCTTTCACAACTATTTTAACATCTTCAACAGCCTTACCTAATTTCAATGAATTTCCGGAGAATTCCAGGTAAGCGGTAGACTTTGCAGCCGGATCGGAAATGATATTTCCATTGTAATCATAAACTTCATGGTCTCTGATCCATTGATTATCTTCAAAAATTCCGCCTTCTTTATACCGTCCATCATCATCATAGAGTTTTACCGATCCTTTAGGAATTCCGTTCTCGTAAGTTATTTCGCTTTTAATTCTACCGTTTTCAAAGTAAGATTTCCACAGATATTGTTTTTTGTTATTGGAAAAATATCCAACTTCCTGTATTTGTTTTTTTCTATCCAGGAAATGACCATTTTCCATTTTATCCTTTCCAAAATAGATCCATTTCCCTTGCTTTAAACCATCAGAATCAATACGATTTATAGTATCATTCTGGTAAACTTCAAATTTTTTCAGAATTGAAGTTCCCTGAGCAAAACCTATTGTTTCTGCAAAACAAATAAATAAGAAAACAACTATTTTATCTTTCGAAAAAAACATAAAAAAGAATCTATTTTTTGAAATTATAGCGTAATAATTAAATTTTTCAATCGAAAACAGAGTTGAATAGGAATAACTCTTCTTTTTCAAAAAGCATTTTATTTTGATAAAATAAAAAAATATAAGTGATATAAACAAATGTAACGAATATTTTAAATAGAAAACGGCTTATGAGTTTTTAAAGCTAAATGCCAATTATAATATTTAACTGCATCTTTCACAATAACAAGATCCCTCACAAAAGTTCGGGATGACACATCCTGAACTAGTTTCAACATAAACCAGAAATGAGCAAAGCATTCAATAATAATAACTGATGTTCCGCAGTTTTATTTACCGCAGAGTTCGCAAAGATTTTACGCAGAGTACCGCAGTTTAATATTTATTGTGTTTCTCTGCGGTTCTCTGAATATATTTTTCTCAGTGAACTCTGCGGTTAAGTGTTTTGTTGCGCAACACAAGTAATAATATGTAATTAAAATTTAAACAGTTAATAATCAGTCCACACATTTATTAAAGGCTTCATCACTGCTCCAGTCGAAGCCTTCCAGCTTACTCATTATAACAATACCTTCTTTGTTGAGTAAATAAGTAGTAGGGAATACACGGATATTTTGTTCTCTAAGCGTTTTAACTGATTGGTAAAAATCGAGTGTATTACAGTATTTTTCTTTAAAACGATCAATTTTCGCCCAACTTTCATCACTTACCATCACCACTTCCAATTTGTCCTTCCCCACCCTAGCCTGAAGTTTATCGATAGTGGGTAGTTCTTTTATACAATCACTGCACCAGGTTTGAAAATAACTTACTAAAACATACCTGCCTTTGAAATCGGCAATTTTAATTGTCTGCCCTTGCGCATTTTTAACATCGTTTTCATAAGCAGGCAGAGATGGGGCTTTTTTATAACCACTGTAAAACCAAAGCCCTGCTGCAATTGCAACAATGCTAATAAAAACGATAAAGATATTTTTTGAATTCATCATATAGGTAAGTGTATTAAAAGATAAAAATTTAGATTTATTATTTACAATCCATACTGTGATATCATCCAGATAAGGGCCGTCATTGCTGCGCCCCCTAATTCCAATTCACGCTTGTTTATATTTTCAAAAATGTCGGTTGCTGCATGATGATAATCGAAATAGCGTTGTGAATCAGGCATCAGCTCAAAACAAGGCACTCCCGCATCTTTTAACGGTCTGATATCAGATCCGCTTCCATCATTGTCAAAATTATATATGCCATAAGGCTCAAATAAAGGCCTCCAGCTTTTTATTTTCACTTTTACCTGCGGTGTAACATCGCTGCTAAAGCCACGTGGAGAGAAGCTTCCTGCATCTGACTCAATGGCTGCTATGTGTTTTTCGTTGTTCAGCTTTGCAAGCTCCGCATATTTTTTTCCACCACGTCCACCATTTTCCTCATTCATAAATGCAACAGCACGAATATTACATTTTGGCTTTATACCCAATGCTTTAAAAATACGGATCACTTCAATGGATTGAACAACACCCGAACCATCATCATTCGCCCCCTGACCGGTATCCCAGGAATCCAGGTGTCCACCAACAACAATGTACTCATTCGATTTTTTTGCAGCATAAATTTCTCCAACCACATTGTACGATTTTTCGTCAGGTAATGCCTGACAACTCATCTTTAAATAAAATACCAGATTTTTATTGGTCTTCAAATTTTCGCTCAACCAATTGGCTCCATTAGTACTTATGGCGCAGGCCGGAATTTTATTGATACTATCTTTATATCCCATTACTCCCGTATGTGGATTATCATCCTGCAAAAGTGTGCATGAACGAACTACAACTCCAAGTGCACCATATTTAGCCGCTTCTGACGCACCTGCCCAGCGAAACATAACTGCATCTCCATAAGCATTGAAGGTTTCAATTTGGGTAGGGTCCATAGGACTGTTAAAGAAAATGATCTTTCCTTCCACTTTTGCTTTTCCCAGCTTTGCTAATTCTTCAAAACTTTTCACTTCTATAACAGGTGCAGTAATGCCTTTGGCAGGTGTAGCTACCGAACCGCCCAATGCACAAATTGGGACTTCCTTAGAAATACCAGTTACTAAAGAAATTATTTTTGCTGATTCTTTCTCACCACGCACCCAATGCGGCACCATACATTCCTGCAAATAAACAGTATCTGCTCCGGCCTCTTTCATTGCTTTGTATGTCCATTCTACTGCTTTTTGCGCTTCGGGAGAACCACTTAACCGGCCGCCAATTTTATTTGATAAATAATCAAGGTTGGAATAACTTTTACCATTGGTTAAGGCTTCGTTGAATATTTTTTTGATCATTGCTGAATCTGTTTGCGCAATGGCGGGTGTTAGCGAAAGGCTTATTAAAACAAATAAAAATTGTAATTTAAATTTCATGTTTTATTTTTAGATCTTAGAGTATAATGGAACGCTGATAACGCTGATTGTTTATGATTTTAAAATGATTTTTTTTTGTTGCTGTTTTGTTTAATTGAACGCTGATGACGCTGATTGTTTACGATTTAAAAATGATTTTTTTGTTGCCGTTTTTTCTACGGTTATTGGTACGCAGATGACGATGATTGTTTATGATTTTAAATGATTTTTTTTGTTGCTGTTTGTTGATAGGTTAGATGGAACACTGATTTTTATGATTGTTATGATCTAAAATGATTTTTTTTTGTTCTTGTTTATTTATGAGTAAATATGATTTTTAAAAAATTCGTTTTTTTGACAAAAATTATCTTAAAATAACTTCATTAATTACGCTCTTTCCTACTTCATCATTTAGCATTTTAACAATTTTAGATTTGGCTAATGATAATTCATTTCGAAGTGCAGCAGAATCAAGTGTTACAAAAAGCTGTTGATGTTTTATGTAAATATCTGTTGTGTGCTTCGCGATCATGCTCCCCATAATACTTTCCCAGGAACCGATCAAGCGTCTTTCGGCAAGACGATCATCCAGTTTATACGTCTTCAGCAATAGCTGAATAGCATCCTTAAGGCTATGTTCATTGTGTTTGCTCATTAATTTAGTTGATAGTTGTTGGTTGTTAGTTGTTAGTTGTTAGTTGTTAGTTGTTAGTTGTTGGTTGTTGGTTGTTGGTTGTTAGCCTGTCATTATCAATTATCAATTATCCATTTTCAATTATCCATTGCCTACTACTAATTTAATTCCTTTGCATTTCCGTTATTGATCTTAAATACTTTAAAATCGGCATTGGATGCTTTAAATAGATCAGACAAACGGGTTAAGTGGGTGTCCGTTATAAATAACTGCCCGAAATTATCACTGCACACCAATTCCATTAATTGCTTAACACGCAGATCATCTAATTTATCATAAATATCATCCAGCAATAAAATTGGAGTAACTTGTTTGATGCTTTTTATGAAATCGAATTGTGCTAATTTCAATGCAATTAAAAACGATTTTTGTTGTCCCTGAGATGCATATTTTTTCAGTGGATATCCATTAATTGTAAATTCCAGGTCATCTTTATGAATCCCCACAGTGGTATATTCAACTGTTCTGTCGCGGGGAAGAGCCCTTTCCAACGCATCCTCAAACGAAGTTTCGTTCAGATGGGAGATATATTGAACCCCAACTTTCTCTCGTCCACCAGAGATCAATTCATAATATCGCTGAAAAATAGGAATAAAACTGTTGATGAATTTTTTGCGGGTGTCATGCCCCTTGTTGCCATGCCCAATGAGTTGCATATCCCATATTTCGAGGGATTCTTTATCAAAACGCCTGCTATCGCCAAACTGCTTGAGCAATGCATTCCGGTGAGAAAGTACTTTGTTATAGCTGATCAAACTCTCCAGGTATTCACGGTCAAATTGCGCGATAACACTGTCGATAAACCGTCTGCGGCTTTCGCTGCCCTCTGTAATAAGTTCAGAATCTGCCGGGGAGATCATTACCAAAGGAAACAAACCAATATGGTCGGCAAGGCGTTGGTACTCCTTTTTATTACGTTTGAATTGTTTTTTTTGATTACGTTTTAATCCGCAATAAATTTCTTCGTCCTTGTCATTTGCAAAATAGGAGCCCTGGATCAGAAAAAAAGGAGCTTCGTGTAAAATATTCTGGCTATCGATAGGATTAAAAAAACTTTTGCAGAATGAAAGATAGTGAATGGCATCCAACACATTGGTTTTGCCTTCACCGTTATTACCCGTCAGGCAATTGATATGGTTACTAAAAAGTAATTCAGCTTCAGGGTAATTCTTGAAATTGAGGACAGATAATTTCTTAAGATACATTATAAATACTACGAATTACGAATAAAAAACGAATTACGAACCTGTGTTTGCTACTTTTAACGTACAGATTCGTAATTCGGTAAAATTCGTAATTCGTAGTAAAGTGTAGTAAAAATACCGAAAAAGGGTGCTCAAAAAGCATATTTTGTAATTAAATGACAGATATTGCAAAAAAAACTTATTTTTGCACTCCATTTAATTACATTTAAAATAAATATGGCACAGCAAATTACAGATGAACCAATTGTTGACGTTGAACAGGCGTTTACCAAAACTGAACTTTATATTGAGCACAATAAAAAAAGCTTAATGATCATTGCCGCTGTTATTGTAGCATTGGTGGGAGGTTATTTCGCTTACAAATATTGGTATGTAGCCGGTGAAGAAACCAGAGCACGCTCCGAAATGTTTAAAGCAGAAGATTATTTTGGTAAAGATTCGTTAGATAAAGCGATGAATGGTGATGGTGTTGCTTTAGGTTTTATCCAGATAGTGGATGAATTTAGCATTACTCCATCAGGTAATTTAGCCGAATACTATTTGGGTATCTGTTATTTAAAAAAAGGTCAGTTCGAAGATGCTATTCAGCATTTGCAGGAATTTGATGGTGACGACCAAATAGTTGGACCACAAGCTACTGCTGCAATTGGTGATGCTAATATGGAATTAGGTAAAACCGATGAGGCAATTACTTTTTATTTAAAAGCTGCTGAACAAAATGTAAATACCTTTTCTACACCTGTTTTTTTGAAAAAAGCAGCAATGGCTAATGAAGATAAAGGTAATTACGCTGATGCAGTGAAATTATACGAACGTATTAAAAACGAATTTTCCGAAACTACTGACGGTAAAGATGCAGAGAAATACATCAGCCGTGCTAAAGCATTAGGCAATTTGTAATCCAATTTTGGTTACTGATAAGAAAAAACAAAATTGCGAATCTGTTTGCTAATTAGCTCTCCAGATTCGCAATTTTTTGTTTAGTAGTTTTAAATCAACAAAAACAAACCAATATTTATAAAATATGTCATCCGCCCTAAAAAACCTATCCGATTTTAATCATACTACAATCCCTAATGGTGCTGGAATGCGAATTGGTATTGTGGTGGCTGAATGGAACATTGAAGTAACAGGAGCATTAAGAGACGGTGCATTAAAAACATTATTGGATAACGGTGTAACTGAAAATGATATCATTGTTAAATACGTTCCCGGAAGCTTTGAATTAACTTTTGGTGCACAATTACTGTGTGAAGATAAAAGTATTGATAGCGTTATTTGCCTGGGTTGCGTGATTCAAGGCGAAACACGCCACTTTGATTTTATTTGCGATGCAGTGGCACAAGGTGTTACCAATGTAAGTTTGAAATATAATAAGCCAGTAATATTTGGATTATTGACCCCTAACACTTTGCAGCAAGCACAAGACAGATCTGGTGGAAAACACGGTAACAAGGGTGATGAAGCTGCAATTACTGCCATTAAAATGGTTTCCTTAAAAAAAGGTCTATAGGCTCAATGTAACCAGTGCGTGGTCAGTCTATGCTTGTCGAAGACCTTGGCTGGGCGTTTCTGTTAGAAAAGCCTTAAATAATGGCTATGTCAATAATCCTCTTTTACAAAATTCAGATATTAACAAGGGGAATATGGAAAACTTTTTCATACCGCGTTATTCATATTGACTTTGTATTTATTTTTGTTTCATGAAAAAGATCCTACCAATCATAAAAAACAAATACCTGCTAACCATAATAGGTTTAGTTGTATGGGTTGTGTTTTTTGATAAAAATGATCTTGGCAACCAAATACAACTGCGCCAGCAGGTAAAACAACTGGAAAAAGAACGAAATTATTTTGCAAATGAAATTTCTGTAATCACTTCTGATATTAAAGAACTTACCACCAACCCTAATACATTAGAAAAATTCGCCCGCGAAAAATATCTGATGAAACGCAACAACGAAGATATTTTCGTGATTGTTGAGGAGAAAAAGAATTAAAAGTACTTCTAAAATAAATCCCCATTCGTTTGTAATCCTGAAATAGCAACTTTAGATTGTAATTATTCTTCCATTTGAAAAACGTAAATAATTAGGATCTTATACCCATAAAATATGAACCATTTTTCGGACAAGTTCGTCAGTAGAATTAGAAGCTTTTGGGACAATAGCGGAGAGAGGGAAAAGAAACAGCTTCTTGACGACATTTTACAATATGCTAATTCTAATTCGCAGACCTTTAAAAAGGAAATTGACGAAATTCGCTTTGACAAAGATTTACTCCCTTTGCCAATAGTTTTAGAAGCACTATCAAAGGACACTGCAAACTGGGGCCAATTTTATGTTGACCTTTTAGACGACATATTTGAAACTGCTAAACAATTAGAAAAGCCAAACGAAATTTTGACCAACCTAATGGAGTTTGCACACATTGAAAAGGACGACAAACCATTTATTCAAAAAATTGCTGACAGGTTATATAAAGAACTTAGCACTGACAATTTAGAAACAAAATTGGCTGCTATCTGTACACTACCAAGCTATTTGGACAACAAAACGATTAAGAATAAAAATGTTATGGTTGACGCATTACAACAACTATTAACTGACAGCAATTGGAAAGTTAGAGTTGTAACTTTTAAAGCGTTGGGCTTCGAGAACTTATTGCCTTCGGGACACAAATTATCTTTTACAGACAAACTATTTAAACTGATTTTAGGTGAACCGCAAACAATTTGATGAAAGAAAAACTACCGCTAAATGAAGTTTAGTGTTGAAACTCCCCGCCATCGCCCCCCCCCCGAAACGTTATTATTATCAAGACGAAAATCACACCTCCCCTTCCCCAATATTTTAGACTTCAACAAAAAAGTTAAAAAAACATTTGCGTAGCTAAATAACTTCATTACATTTGTAGCCAAATAACTACACAATGAATTTAAGACGAGACGTATTTCAAGCCATTGCCGATCCAACAAGAAGGGCAATACTTCTGTTGTTGACTTCTCAATCCATGACAGCAGGAGCAATCGCTTCAAATTTTAACACAGCAAGGCCAACTGTTTCAAAACATTTACAAATTCTTACCGAGTGTGAATTAGTGAAACAGGAACAACAAGGCAGAGAAATTTATTATCATTTCAATCCCAAAAAAATGAAAGAAATAGCAGACTATATTGAGCCATTCCAAAAAATGTGGGACGACAGGTTTAATAAATTAGAACGAGTAATGAAAACTTATAAATCAAAAAATAATAAGTAGAATAATGGAACAAAAAACAAAAGTAAAAGCTGAAGAAGGCAAACAAGATTTACTGATAACAAGGGAATTTGATTTACCATTAGAACTTCTTTTTAAAGCATACATAGAACCTGAAATTGTTGAGCAGTGGATGGGAACTAAAGTGTTGAAACTCGAGAATCAAAAGCATGGAGGTTACTTATTTGAAACAACTGACCCACAAGGCAACAAATACAGGTTTACGGGGACAATCCACGATTTTATCCCAAATCAAAAAATCATAAGAACTTTTGAATTTGAGACCATGCCTTTTGGTGTGCAGCTTGAATTTTTAGAATTTGAGAAACTCACTAACAACACAAGCAAACTTAAAATACATACAGTATATCAATCTATAGAACACAGAACCCAAGCGCTAAAGTTGCCTTTTGCATACGGTATAAATATGGCACACAACAGATTACAAGAAATAGTAAACAATTTTAAATAATATAAAATGACAAAAAGAAACAAAATAATTTATTGGATTGCCACCGGCTTAATGTCTCTTGGCATGCTGGGAAGTGGATTCTCACAACTATTACATGTAAAGGAAATGGATGAATTAATTACTCATGTTGGCTATCCATTATATTTCATGTACATTATTGGAGTTTGGAAGATACTTGGTGTAATTGCCATTTTAATTCCAGGATTTAAACTTTTAAAAGAATGGGCTTATGCCGGGTTCTTTTTTTTAATGACCGGTGCACTAATTTCACATTTGGCAATGGGTGACAGCGGAAAAGCAATTTTTGGCCCGCTCTTTCAAACTGTTTTTATTATACTGTCCTGGTATTTCAGACCAGCAGATAGAAAAATCAATTCTGATAATCAATAAGCAAATAATATGAATCCAAAAGTTGACTTTTTTTTTAATAAAGCTACAAAGTGGCAGGAAGAATATTCCGAATTAAGAATGCTTGTTCTTGACTGTGGGTTAACAGAAGAATTAAAATGGGGTTGTCCTTGTTATACATCACAAAAAAGCAACATTGTTTTAATACATGGGTTTAAAGACTATTGTGCTTTGTTATTTATGCAAGGAGCTTTACTAAAGGATGTAAAGGGCATTTTAGTACAACAAACGCAGAATGTGCAAGCAGCAAGGCAAATGCGGTTCGTCAACATTCAAGAAATATTGAAAATTAAATCAACTATAAAAGCTTATATAAAAGAAGCCATTCAAATTGACAAAACAGGTTTGAAGGTGGAACTAAAAAAGACTTCCGAATTCAATATGCCGGAAGAATTTAAAATCATTTTAGACGATATGCCTGAATTGAACACTGCCTTTAAAGCACTGACACCAGGACGACAAAGAGGTTACTTACTTTATTTTTCTTCTGCTAAACAATCCAAAACTCGAGAAGCCAGAATTGAAAAATATATTCAGCAAATACTTGAAGGAAAAGGGTTAGATGATTAAGAAAATAAATCAATTAAAGCACGACAAAGAAGCCACTGATACCAGCAAGATGGAAATTCCACTGAAATAGTCCCCACCAGATCGCCTGAAATAACCCCCATTTGCCCGGAGTAAACTGGGTACTTTAGCAGCAATAATAACAAAAACAGCAAATTAAATTTGGATTTTGTTATCTTAAAGGGAATCTTGTTGTGTTGTTTAATGGATTCCAAAAGAAAACTCAAAAGACTCCTCGACAAGAAATCGAAACGGCAGAGAAATTGAAAAAGGAATATTTCAAATTGAAAACTAAGGGCAAATGAAAAAGGACAAAGCAATAAGAGACGCTAAAAATTTTGATGAATTATTAGACATACAATATGGCAAGATTGGTGCAAAAAAACGTGACGAATTTGAAGAGCGCGCCCAATATTTCGTAATTAGCGAGACGTTGAAGATGCTCGAAAGCACGCAAATATGACTCAAGAAGAACTTGCAGATAAAGTTGGCACTAAAAAAAGTTATATTTCCCGATTAGAAAACGGAAAGTGTGACATTCAACTATCTACGCTCTACAGAATTTTTGAAGAAGGCTTGGGGATTCGTATAAGTTTGTTAATTGGTTGAAATTTTTTATCGACAATGTCATCCCGATGGCTTTTTCGCCAGAGGGATCTTGTCAATCAAAGTACAATTTCATTAATTAGAACAAGATCCCTCGCAAAAAGCTCGGGATGACAGAAGGTAAGTGCATTTAACAATTGTAGAACAATATCGTTCATAAAAACAAGATCCCTCGCAAAAGCTCGGGATGACAAGGAGTCTACTCATCAGCAGAAACTACACTAAAAACAAACAGTAATACAACAATGCCCCCAAGCGTGGCTTAAGCCATTTTTAAATTCAGGACCCAAATACACTTTTGTATATTCTAAACTAACTCTTTTATATGCCAGTACAATTCCTCCGGATAAGGCTCCCACAAGCCTCTTAATGTCTTTTGAGGGAATAGTATAAATACTGTTTTTATTAAACATTCCACCTTGCATTGTTGCATTGTATGCAACTGTTTTTAGTTCTGCCTTACCAAAAACATAACACTGGAATTTGTTCGTTCTTTCCTCCGAACCATTTTGATCTCCTTTATATGAAGTAGGGCTCATGCCTAAATTTTTAAAGTAGGATTGCATCGATCCGGTTCGTATCATTGCCCCTATTGAAATATCATCGTAAAGTGTTCCCAGTCTTGATGAAACAAAACCGATACATTCAATTTGTTTTTTCAAATATACGCCCTGCTCGAATTTTACATTGTAATTCACAACATAGTCCGATGCAATTTGATATTCCCATCCTAATGGTTGAATATTTTTGAGCGCATGATGAATTCCTTTTTGTTCTTCCTCTCCTTTGGCTTCAGGTCCGATAATTCCAAGATCCAAACTTGTTGAGAGACGCTGTTTTTTTTCAGCATTGATGGATATTAAAAAATGAGAAACAAAGAATACACTGGCATAAGGTCGTTCACCAAAAAAAATGCTGTCATGGCGAATACTGCGTGGTGTAAAGCCATCCTGCTCAAAATTAATTCCATAATAATTTAAAGCGTTTTTATTTATTGGGATCAATAGCTTTGAAAGTGGTGACTTTTTGATGAAAGGCATGATCAATTCTAAAGAAATACCTTGTGTATAGTAACGATCTGTAGCAGAAAAAAAATCATTGTCGTAATTAAACCTAAAATAACTTTCGGTTTTAAGAGGGCGTTTTTTAACAATTGTTGTGTCCGATTGACCAACAATGGAAGTCGAGAAAACAGAAAAAAATAAAATAATTTTTATATAGTTGCTACGCATAGAAAATTTATAAAAACAATTCCGAATAATTAAAAACGAAATTTGAGTTACGAAATGCTTACACACAACTTTCTCGACAAGTTCGAAATGACAGCGCGCACGGTTATTTCGAGCTTGTTGAGATTTGCGGATGATTACCTTAGCCAATGAACTTATATAAAGTCTTTTCACAAAAATTATTTTTGCTCTCCCCCACTGTTATCACGAAATTCATCATTAAGAATAAAATAAAATGGAAAGGACATTTGTACACGTACCAATTTACCATCATTCTTTCCAGGATACCATTTGATCATTTCTAACACACGGATTGCCTCTTGCTCACAGCCACCACCAACTGTTTTTTCAATGCCAATATTAGTTATCAATCCACTCGGCTCAACAACAAAACGCAACACCACAGTACCTTGTATATTTGATAATTGCGCTTGTTTGGGATACTCTAAATTTTCTTTAATAAAATCCTGTAATGCAAAATTACCTTTTTGATACATTGGCAATTGTTCAGGATTTTTATAAATGATTCCCGAACTGTCAATTTGGGAGTCGGCCAAATAATTAAATTTTTGAAAACCTCGTTCGCGGCATATTTTTGAATATTTGCCTGGATCGAAATTAAATGTTTCTGACCAGTTTGCATTAACGTACATTCTATCCTTAATAGCAGGAACCCACTGAAATAATTTAAATAATCGCATTGCCTCCGCGTCAATAGCAGGTGATCCTGATCCCGAAATTTTTATTTGAGCAACAGAGCTATCCTTCATAACCACAAAATTGATGGTTACTTTTTTTGCAACTTTTTCTTTTAATGCACTTTCGGGATAAATTAATTCCTGTTCGAAAATTCTTTTGAATTCGGCTTTACCCCCAATATTGGTAGGCAATACATCAACATTAAATCCAGGCTGCGCCAACCCAGCGATTGATATCATAAAAAAAAGCACACTACTAATTTTTTTCATTTAGATTAACATTTTTTTTACCAAAAGGCACTAAGAACATTGAGGTTCACTAAGTTTTGTTTTTCCTTGCGCCTTCACTACTTAAGTTAATTTAATTTTTTTACCATTAAGACACTAAAAATATGGGAGGTACACTAAGACTTTATATTTTTTTCTTTGTGTTTCTTTGTGCTCTTAGTGCCTTAGTGGAGAATTGATTAAATAGTACAATACAATATACGATTATTATTATTTATATCTTTTACCAAAACTACATTTTTGAAACCTTTTTTTTCAAGCAGGAGTTTTGTTTCCGGACCTAAAGCCTGATTAATTTCAAAGTATAATTTCCCATTTGGCTTTATATTTTTCAAAGCAAAATCGGCAATTGATCTATAAAATAGCAGGGGATCATTATCATTAACAAATAATGCCAGATGCGGCTCGTGATCCAGCACATTATTTTGCATTTGTTCTTTTTCTGAAACACAAATGTATGGAGGATTACTTACGATGATGTCGAATTTTAAGTCCGGATCGGACAACTTATTGATGGGGGATAAAATATCGTGTTGAAAAATTTCCACATCCACATTATTCATTTCTGCATTTTGTTTTGCTATATCAAGGGCTTCCCCGGAGATATCCAACGCATAAACTTTTGCCAATGGGATATTTTTTTTCAAGGAAATGGGAATGCAACCGCTACCGGTACCGATATCGAGTATGGAGATATGAGAAGCGAGATGTGCTACATCTTGATTCTTGGCTCTTGGTTCTTGCCCCTTAGTTCCTGGTTCTTGATTCTCAGCTCTTGATTCTTCTTGATTAGTTTCTGATATTATCAATTGAACCAGTTCTTCTGTCTCAGGACGGGGAATTAAAACATGTTGATTTACAATAAATTTTAAACCATAAAAATCAGCTTTTCCGAAAATATATTGAATCGGTTTGTGCTGCTTTAAGTCTTTTACAGCAAAATTAAATTTCAATAATTCCGATTCCGAAATTGTAACACCGAAATTTAAAAATATGTCGGCTCGTTTTAAATTCAAATATTCTTCAAAGCAATAGGCAATAAGCGTTTCTAACTCGTCCTTTTCATACGTGTTTTTTAGTTCCTCACGAAAAAAACGTACCACATCAGCTATTTTATTGGAAGGAATTCTCATATAATATAAAAGTAAAAATATTTATCCGATAATTGCCGAATGTCTTAACTTTGTTGCCGGATGAATATTCATGAAACATACATGCAGCAATGTATTCTACTTGCCTTAAAAGGTTTTGGAAAGGTTGCACCCAATCCTATGGTGGGTTGTGTGATCGTTCATGATGGAAAAATAATTGGTGAAGGCTATCATCAGCAATACGGCCAAGCACATGCTGAGGTAAATGCTATTCACTCCATTGAAAATAAAGAGTTATTGTTAAAATCAACCTTATATGTAAACCTGGAGCCATGTTCTCATTATGGAAAAACTCCTCCTTGTGCTGATCTGATCATTGAGCACAAAATTCCGAATGTAGTGATTGGTTGTATGGATTCGAATTCGGTAGTGAACGGACGTGGTATCGAAAAACTTACCAAAGCCGGAATTAATGTAACAGAGGGTGTTTTAGAAGCTGAATGTAAAGAATTGAACAAACGTTTTTTCACTTTTCACGAAAAAAAACGACCTTATATTATTTTAAAATGGGCACAGACTGCCGATGGTTTTATTGATGCAAAACGGAATGAAGAAAGTCCAGGTAAAGCTTTGCAAATAAGCAATGCTGAATCCCGTAAGCTGGTTCATCAATGGCGAAGCCAGGAGCAGGCTATTATGGTTGGGACTAACACCGCCTTGCTTGATAATCCTCAATTAACAGTACGGGACTGGCATGGAGAAAATCCGCTAAGGATCACTATCGACAAATGGCTTCGTATCCCAAAACAGAATTATCTTTTTGATAAAAGTACACCAACACTTATATTTACTGCTTTGAATGAAGTTTCTGTACCAAATTTAGAGTTTGTAAAAATTGATTTTGAACAAGCTATCATTCCGCAGATTTTAAATGAATTGTATAAACGATCAATCCAATCATTGCTTATTGAAGGTGGTGAACAACTGCTCAACAGCATTATTGATATTGACGCCTGGGATGAAGCACGGGTATTTATCTCCGACAAAAAAATAGAAAAAGGGGTAAAAGCACCTGTATTAAAAACGGATCCGATAAGTAAAGAAAATATTAATGGTGATAAATTATTTACTTTTTTAAGAACTCCTGCGAATTCGTAGTATAATTATAAAAAAACACGCAATATGAAGATAGCTGTATTAAGAGAAGATAAAATGCCCCACGACAAACGTGTTGCCTTTACACCTGAGCAATGTTTGATTGTTCAGAATAACTTTCCAAATACAGAGGTAGTGGTTCAACCCAGCGATTGGCGCTCTTATACAAATGAAGAGTATCTTTCGAAGGGAATAAAAATGGCTGAAGATGTTAGCGATTGTGATATTTTAATGGGCATTAAAGAAGTGCCTAAACAAAATCTGATCGCTAATAAAAAGTATTTGTTTTTTTCGCATACGATCAAAAAACAACCACACAATAAGTCACTTTTACAAACTATACTACAAAAAAACATTCAGTTGATTGACTACGAATGCCTTACAGATGCCGACTTTAACAGGATCATTGGTTTTGGTTATTATGCTGGCATAGTAGGCGCTTACAATGGTATTTTAGCGTATGGAAAAAAATATAAGCTGTTTGATCTAAAACCAGCCCACCTGTGTTATGATAAAAAAGAATTAAAAGAAGAATTGAAAAAAGCCAACCTAACTAATATCAAAATTATAGTTACAGGGAATGGCCGCGTTGCAAATGGCGCAGTTGAATTGCTGGGTGTTTTGGATATCCGTAGAATCACATCTTATGAATTTACACATTACTCATTTCGTGAACCTACCTATGTTCAGTTACATTCGCCTAATTATAACGAAGCCATAGACGGCTCTCCCTGGAACACCGACAATTTTTACAAGCAGCCTGAAAAATTCCGCTCAACATTTGGTAAATACACAAAAGATTGTGATCTGCTGATCCATTGCTCCTTTTGGGACCCACGAGCCCCTATTCTGTTTTCTAAAAAAGATATGCGCTCCCCTGATTTCCGTATCAGTGTGATCGCAGATGTAACATGTGATATCAATGGTTCTATACCATCTACAGTGAGGTCAACAACCATCGAAGATAAATTTTATGGATACAATCCAGTAACGGAATCTATCGGTGAAGCTTTTAGTAATGATACAATAACAGTAATGGCTGTGGATAATTTACCTTGTGAATTGCCACGGAATGCTTCAGAAGATTTCGGGAAAGAGTTGATTGATAAAGTATTGCCGGCATTGTTAATTGGTGATGATCAGGGTTTGATTGACCGTGGAAGCATAACAAAAGGCGGAAAGCTAATGCCACGTTTTAATTACCTGAGCGATTATGCACTAGCTACTCCTGCCCCATCTGAGGAATCGTTACCCGAAAAAAAATAATAAATTAATGGCGATAAATGCCAGTTGATTCCCGCTCCCGGGAGTTTAACAACGATAAGTATAAAAGGGGATTAGCTGCGAAATGTATTAGATCACATCCCTTGGATCATCATTTGTATCAGAGGACTTCTTATTACTCTTTCTACGCATTCTGATATTCAAGGCTTCAACAAACAATGAAAACGCTATTGCTGAATATATAAATGCCTTGTCCACATGCTGATGGAAAGAGTCCAAAATAAGAACCAACCCGATCATTAATAAAAATGACAATGCCAATACTTTTATCGTTGGATTTTTATTTATAAAATCACTTACCTTCTCCGAAAAAATGATCATAATGATCATAGCAATTATCACAGCAAGGATCATGATCAACAAATTACTGACAAGGCCCACAGCTGTAAGTATGGAGTCGAATGAAAATACAATATCGATCAAAACAATTTGAGCTACAATGGCATTAAAACTTATTTTTTTTATTTTTATTTCGGCATCATCATAGCCCTGAACTTTATTATGCAATTCAATTGTCGTTTTGTAAAGTAAAAACACACCTCCTGCAAATAAAATAAGATCCCGTCCCGTAACTCCAAAATCTCCTATAGTAAATAAGGCTTCTTTTAAACCTACGATCCAGGAAATACTGAACAATAGCGATATACGCATTATTAATGCAAGCATTAAACCAATTGTGCGCGCTTTACCCTGTTTTGCCTTTGGCAGCTTGTCAGCTATTATGGAAATAAAAATAATATTATCGATCCCTAATACTATCTCTAATACCGATAGTGTAAGTAAACTGATCAATGAGGCAATTGAAAATAATTCCTGAAAATCCTGAGTTAGATGCATACTTAAAATACTTTTTTGCAAAAATACACACATTTTATTCAAACACACCATAAAATTTACAAACAGATTACATTCTTATATCAGGATTTACGTTTTGATAAAAGTTCAGCAAACTTCACTGATACTCATTTAAAATTTCCTATATATTAAGTATATTTACCAAAATCCGTTTTACTGAAAGTTTATAGCCTATTGCTCCAAGCATTGTAAACCTTTGCTCTTAGCTGGTTCTTTAAAAAGCAGGTTTTATTCTTGAAGGTCGTTTTGAGAAATCGTTATTTAAAAATGGAGAGTACATCAATAAGTTAGTTTACGCTAAGATTAAGTAAATAGAGAAGCCTGCTATACAATGAATGAAAACGAAGGAAATCCACAAATGTTATTGCAATTAGTGGAAATGCAAATGCCATTTGGTAAATTTAAAGGAACGTTATTGTGCAACCTCCCAGTATCGTATCTTGAATGGTTTCAGCGCAAAGGCTTCCCGGAAGGTAAATTGGGTATGCTTTTACAAACCATGCTTGAAATAAAAATGAATGGATTAGAATATTTACTTGATCCATTGAGAAAAAAATATCCGTTCAAAAAAATATAAATAAAGACAGGAGAATGCTGCGTTAGGGATCCCTTCGACAAACGCTCAGGATAAATTCCGCGTAAATCCTCCCTACCGCTAATTAACGGTAGGAAAGATTGAAACGCAAAGCCCGCCAATTCTCTTTTAAGAATTGGAACGCCCAAATGAAATTTATAATTTTTATTTCAAATACATATCTGTTAACATAAAAAAGCTGAAACCAAACAATTCCATATCACAATTCATAAAAAGTAAAAAAGGAATAGGTCTGCTCATACTTATTGCAATTAGCATTTGGTTTTTATTTTGCCTCCCCTCCCCCCTATTTAATAATAAAACATGTACCGTTTTAGAAGACAGCCATGGAAACCTTCTATCTGCCCGTATTGCGGAAGATGGCCAATGGCGATTTCCGAATAGCAAACACGTTCCATTAAAATTTATTTCAAGTATAGTCCAGTTTGAGGATCGAAGTTTTTTTATGCATCCCGGCTTTAATCCGGCAGCATTTGCACGTGCAATTGTTCAAAATATAAAAGCAAAAAAAATAAAAAGTGGCGGAAGCACATTATCCATGCAGGTAATACGTCTTGCACGAAAAAAAAAGGGAAGAACAGTTTTTGAAAAATTAGTCGAAATTATTTTAGCACTCCGCTTGGAATTAAGTTATTCCAAATCTGAAATACTCACACTATATGCTTCCAATGCGCCATTCGGAGGCAATGTGGTTGGAATTGATGCTGCATCGTGGCGGTATTTTGGAAGAGATGCCGGAAAGCTCTCCTGGGCAGAATCTGCCACACTGGCCATTTTACCAAATGCACCCAGCCTAATTTATCCGGGAAAAAATCAGGAACGATTGCTGGTAAAACGTAATCGTTTGCTCGACCAGTTATTTAAGGCTAATGCTATTGATAAAGAAACATGTGAATTGAGCAAACAAGAACCCTTACCGGGCAAACCTTATCCTATCCCGCAGATAGCTCCTCATTTATTACAGCGGGCTGCCAAAGAAGGGTTTAGCGGAGAACGGATAGTATCCACCCTCGATGTTCATTTACAGGAACGATTGAACGAGATCATCGAAAATCATCATAAAATTTTAAAGGCAAACGAAATTCACAACGCCTGTGCGCTTGTTATGGATGTAACCACCGGAAATGTTTTAGCTTATACCGGGAATACTGACAATACGGGGAAAGCCGAATATGAAAGCGATGTGGATGTTATAAATGCACCGCGCAGCACAGGAAGTATTCTAAAACCGTTTTTATTTGTAAGTATGCTCAATGATGGTGAACTGCTTTCATCCACATTGATCCCTGACATACCAACACAAATTGCAGGGTATGTTCCACAAAACTACAACATGACCTTCGATGGTGGTGTTCCTGCAAAACGGGCATTAGCACGTAGTTTGAATATCCCTTCGGTACGTATGCTTCAAAATTATGGTATCGAAAAATTTAATCATAATTTAAAAAAGATCGGGATGACAACCCTTACCTATACTCCTGATCATTATGGATTATCAATTATATTGGGAGGTGCAGAAGGCAAACTATGGGATATTGCGGGAATGTATGCCAGCATGGCCCGAACACTTAACCACTATACAACTTATAATGGCAAATATGATAAAAAAGATTTTCATCCGCCTTTTTATATTGCACAAAAAGAACAGGATCTCACTCTGGATGAAGTGCCTGTTGTTGACGCAGCCTCCATCTATTTAACTTTTGAAGCCATGGTTGAAGTTTCGCGGCCTGATGAAGATTCGGGCTGGAAACAATACACCTCAGCAAGTAAAGTGGCCTGGAAAACCGGAACAAGTTTTGGTTACAGGGACGGTTGGGCTGTTGGCGTTACGCCCAAATATGTGGTAGCTGTTTGGGTTGGAAATGCCGATGGCGAAGGACGACCAGGGCTTGTTGGGGTACAAACCGCTGCACCAATAATGTTTGATATTTTCAGTTTATTAAAACCTGCAAAATGGTTTTCACCTCCCTACGATGAAATGGAAAAAGTAGCAATATGCCACCAAAGCGGAAGCAGAGCAACGGATATTTGTGAGCCCATAGATAATGTTTGGATCCAGAAATCGGGATTACGTTCCGAACCTTGCAAATATCACCGCATCATACATTTGAGCGAGGATGCTAAGTATAGAGTAAACAGTGTTTGTGAAGATGTAAATAAAATGCGCCATGTCAGTTGGTTTGTATTACCTCCAACGATGGAATTATATTACAAATCAAAAAATGCAAGTTATAAGGAATTACCTCCATACCGGAATGATTGTGAAACAGGAGGTATCAATGCAATGGAAATTATTTATCCCAAACAATTCAGTAAAATTTATGTTCCAATAGAATTAGATGGTACTCTTGGAAAAACAATTTTTAAAGTGGCACACCGAATGGCAAAAAGCACTATTTACTGGCATTTAAACGACATTTACATCGGAAGCACACAAGGCATCCATCAGATGGGATTAAGTCCGGACGAGGGAGTGCATACACTCACATTAGTGGATGAAACAGGAGAATCGATTGTTCAAAAGTTTGAAATTGTAAGTGACAGAAAATAAAATTAATTTTTAGCTTTGAAACAAATTCCGAAACGAAAATGTCATCCCGATTGGCTTTTGCCAAGAGGGATCTTGTCATTCATAAACTGTATCTTTATTAAAAACAAGATCCTTCGCGAAATACTCAGGATGACAGAATGGATACGTTTTAGTGAAATTTATAATTTTAATAACCTGAGTTCGATTAATAAAACAATAAGAATCAGGGCTAAAGCCCAATAAAATAAACACATTTCAACCACGGTCTGAAGACCGTGGTTATAAAAACCGATGCCTAAGCTAATCAAATAGCAATTACTATTTAGGTGGGAATAATACCCACGTCTTTTAAGACGTGGGTTTAACAAAAAAACCCATTAATATAAGGCTTTAGCCTTGAATACTAATCGTCAGGTTAATAACAACCCTTAGTCTAATTTTAAAATTAACAAAAACACCCTTATTCACAAACATTTTATATGACAATATCGATCAACCTCATTTCCGGAATTTTACTCTTTATACTGCTACTTATTGTATTCAAGTATTTAGAAACTTTTTGGTCCTACAAAATCCCAAAACCATTTAAATGGGAAGAGGCTGTTAAAAATAAAATGGTTTCTAAAAAATTAAGATCACTCGAACGCAATTACTACGACAAAATTCGATTTTACGATATCTGGTTTCAAATTGAACGATTATTAAAAGAAAATGTAGAAGGTGATTTTGCCGAGCTTGGTGTACATAAAGGTGAAACAGCTAAACTTATTTTCGAAATGACTGCTGCCCGTAAACTCCATCTGTTCGACACATTTGAAGGATTTAATGAACAGGATCTGAAATACGAAAATAAACAAGGAGGAAAATATACAACCAATGAATTTTCAGATACTGATGCCGAATCAGTAAAAAAATATATTGATGGAGGAGATCGTGTGATTTTTCATCCGGGCTACTTCCCTGCTACTTCAATAGGTCTGGAGCATTTGAAATTTTCATTCGTCCATCTGGACGCAGATCTGTATTTACCAACTCTTGAAGGATTGAAATTTTTTTATGCCCGGCTTTCTCCCGGTGGAGTGATTATTGTTCACGATTACAATCATACCTGGGACGGGATAAAAAAAGCATTTGATGAATTTATGCCTACCATCCCGGAAAGCCTTATAGAATTGCCCGATTGGAAAGGAAGTGTGATGATAGTAAAAAACAAAAATGATGCAATTTGATTTTTCAAAATTATAATAAAAAATAAATTTACCAAAAGGCAAAAGAACGCGGAGAACACTTAGAAAAAAACAATACTCAAAACTATTTCTTATAAGGATTATTTATTAAACACTAAAAATTAATCTTTGTGTACCTTAGTGTTCTTAGTGCCTTTGGTAAATTTTGTGCGAAGCAGAAACGAATAAAAATAAAACAATGAAAGCAGCCTCTATTCATGAGCTTCAAAAAGAATTAACAGCACTTGAGCCTAAACAGTTGAAGGAACTCTGCATACGTTTGGCTAAATACAAAAAAGACAATAAAGAATTACTTTCCTACCTTCTGTTTGAGGCGCATGATGAAAAAGCATACGTTAAAAATATTAAACAAGAAATAGATGTATTGTTTGAAGACATGAACAGGGATACAGCCTATCTGACAAAAAAAAGTCTTCGCAAAGTTTTAAGGCTTATTAATAAGTTCATCAAATATTCAGGCGATAAACAAACCGAAATTGAATTACGAATTTACTTCTGTACAAAAGTGAAAGCAGCCCGAATTGCCATCGATACCAATACAGTACTGTCCAATCTTTATACCCGGGAAATTGAAAAAATAAAAACTACCTTCTCAAAATTACATGAGGATCTTCAGTATGATTATAAGCAAGAATTAGAAAAGTTAGGAATTGATGCCTGAGCATTGCTAGTTCCGGCTCCCAGTTCAATCGCAGGGCTTAGCTTAAGATAAGATCCTAATTTACTTCCCCTTATGACTGGGAAACATTTTTCGTATCGAAGCAAAATTACCCGATTGTTTTGGGCTGAATACCCCCTGGCTGATATCCTTTATATCTTCAATAGAATAAAATGCAGTAGGATTATACTTTCGAATTAAAGCAACAACCTGCTGTATATTTTTCCGTTTGACAATTGAAAATATCATTTTAACAGGTCCTACAGCACCTTGTGCATCTACAACTGTTACACCATGGTTTTCGTGCCTCAGGCTTTCCAGTAAATTATCACAATTCTGGTTCGTGATAATACGTATCACCTGTAAACCTAAGGCTAACCTTTCCTCAATAAGTAAACCAACATACGTACCTGTCGCAAAACCTCCGGCCCAGGCGAGGTAGCAGGCTATGTTATTTAAATTTTTCATTATTTGCGCCACAACAATGATCCAAATAAGCACCTCAAAAAAACCTAATATTGGCACAATTTGTCGAAAGCCTTTTGAAATAAATACATGACGTAATGTACCTAAACTCACATCGCAAACACGCGAAAAAAATATAATAAGGGGTAGTAATATCCAACTGTAATAATCAAAATTACCGAAAATAGAATGAAGCATTTAAAAACAATTTTACAATTTAACAATTTATAAGTAGGCAATACATAGTAGGCAAACTACCAATAACTAAAAACAATTTTACAATTTATCAGTAGGCAATGCATAGTATGCAAGCGACCAATAACTATGAACTAAGAACTAACAACCAACAACTAATAACTAACAACCAACAACTAATGACTAACGACTAATAACCATCTTATTAGTTTTCCGTTTATTCCCTACTGTTAAGGAATAGTAATAAATTCCGGTACTTAAACTTTTCTTGTCAAATATCACAGAATGTTTTCCCTCCTGCATGGTTTCATTAACAAGTGTTTGGATCAATCGACCGCAATCATCCCAGACCTGCAAATTTACACTTGATTTTTTAATTAATGAAAATTCAATTGTAGTTGTTTGTAAAAAAGGATTTGGATAATTGGTCAATTGCAGATCAGTTTTAGAGACGGCAATATCATTAACTGTAACAATATCATTCACACTGGTAATGTTAGTTGAATAAATACCATTTGCATGCGTTGCTATTACTACAAGGCCATCCGAAATTCGGGTCTCCATCATATCGCATACCGCATTTCCGATCGTATTTATTCCTTGCTGAACCCAAACCGTTGATAAACCATTTAAACTATCCGTTGCATAAAGGCCGGTGGTTGTTCCTGCTAAATAAACTTTTCCATCGCCTACCGGTAAAATACTAAGCCATCGTATGGATGGTCCTGAACCTGAACCACTCGAAGTCTGCTCCAAATTACCAGCACATTTTGCCCATGTACTTCCTGCATTTGTGGAATAATACATACTATAAACTCCATAGTTAGAGAATGTAACCACTACCTTATTGCCATCAGTTGGGTCGGCAGCGATACAACTAACATAACCCGCTGCAGGAAATAAAGAGCCTGTTGTTGTGGAGGTAATATCTACAGAAGTAGGTAACCCTGTATGCGCATTATCCACACGATAAATTTTCTTTTTGTCCGTTCCATAATACACTCTGTTCAAAGGTGTCTTACAAGCCGTAACTGCTGTGATCACAGCACCTGCTGTTGCAACAGAATCCGGAAACTTCACCCAATTGGTACTGATAGAATCCCAGTTACCGATCAGCGGAATGCCCGACAGATCATCATTTCGCCATAAATATTTTCCACCTGCCAGGTACATCAGGTTATTATTATTGGGGTCAAGCACAAAAGGATTAATAAATTCCGGATTTTTTAAACCAATAGGATCAATGCGGGTAAAACCTGTTTTATTTCCATTTGCATCGCAGGTTGCTTTCACCATTTTTGCATTTTGAATTGAGAAATAATAATTGGTTCGGTTATCCGAAATAGCACAATAAGAGCCATCTCCACCGTGCGCATGAAACCAGGGGCTTGTTGGAACGTTATTATTGCTGAACCAGGTCCCATTATCCTGAGCACCAGCTATAATAACATCGTTACCGGGAGTAGCATGGTCAATTGCAATTGTATAGAACATAGTGGTTAAATAACCATTGTTTAACGATTGCCAGGCCACTGTACCTGCCGTGTTATCAGTTGTTTTAAAAACACCCCCATCATTAGCGCTAATCATTATATCCGGATTGGAAGGTAAAAACTCCAGGCAATGCTGATCGGAATGGTGATTTGCGTATGAATTTACAATAGGCAATGCAGTGCCTTCCTCATAACCACCAATAAAAGTAGTGTTTGTAGAGTCCTGAAAACCTGAAGTAGAACGATACAAATTTGTTCCACCTATAAACACTGTATTTGGATCATTTGGTTTCACACGAATAACCATATCGTACGAACCTTGTACTGTCCATTTATCAAACGCGCCACCTGTAGCTGGTAAATTTATAGATAGGTCCTGCCAGATACCACCTGCACTATCGCCATTACCGGAAACATAAGTATATTTCCATAAGCTGTTCCATTCAGGCTCGCCTAAATAATTGTAAGTGACTTTTCCAAAATCTGGTGTGTTGGCTAAAAAATAAATTTCATTTTCATTAGATGGATTTATTCCCATAGTAATTCTGTTATAGGCTGTAGGGAAAGCAGAAGGAATGATTTTGGTAAAAGCAGTACCATTTGTTGAACGCCAAATACCTTTTTGAGTCCCATCATCACTTAATGCGGTATATACCACACCGGTGGTAGTTACTGCTACATCTGTAAAATAAGAGGTGCCGCCCTGAACAGCTGCCCAGCTTGTTCCTCCATTAACACTTCTCATAATGGCACCATATACAGCAGCATAAATTTCGGTAATGGTATCATTTGCGGATACATCGCTTGCAAGGTTCCATACCAATTGCCAACCAATGGAAAACGTTTGTGGAACACCAGCAGCGGTGGATACCATTGATTGCCAGGTTTTACCACTATCAATTGATGTGAATAATCCATCGCCTAAATAATACGATCCACCTCCACCGGCTGAAGCACCATAAGCTTCGCCACTTCCATAATACCAAACGTTTTGGTGTGATGGACGTTTATCCTGAAGCAAACAAGTTGCATTTTTTAGTTGTGATAAGGTATTGCTCATATTCCAGTTACTCCCACCATCGCTTGAAAGCCACATACCTCCCGAACAAGAGCCTGCCAATAGTCTGTTTTCATTGCTAACATCTATCCCAAAAGCCCGAGTACGGCCACCTACATTCCAGGGCCCCCTGTTTACTATATTTAAAGCAGCTCTTTCAGAAGTTAAACCTTGCGCATCATTTGGCAGAGTAGCAGCAAAAGCTAATTCTTTTTGACGAATATTATCGGGGATCTTCCCTGTTGTAGGATCAGCCAAACGTCTCAACTCCCAATTCATACGGTTTTGGGCATCTACTTCCATCCCTTCTTTGGAGGCTTTTTTCTCTTTGTCGGTTTTATTTTTAGCTGGCCCTGTATATGCTATGTAACCCATTGCTGATAAGGATAATGCAATACATATATAAATGGTGAAGGATTTTTTCATTTTTGAATTTTCTGAAATCAAATATAGTGATTTTTAAGCTTGTACGTGCGTATGAATAGCGAAACAATTTAACATTTTAACATTTTTTCGGTAGGCTATTCTTTACAATTTTAAATGTCAATTGTAAAATTGCTTTCTATATTTTTGAGTCCCTTCGAAAATTCCTTTAACATCTATTTGACACTAATTTAATACACTGAATTATCAATTATGTTGTAAAAAAACAATTCGTGCAATTCGTGTCAAAAACTCTTTTTCGGAAGGGACTCACTATTGATTAATTGCCCACTGCTTCAACTGTTAAAATTGCAAAATTGATCTATATGCTACCAATGAATTGTTAATAAAATGATAAAAGTAAATTTTGTCAGCCTTGAATATTGTTGTTCTTTTGGCTTATAAATTTACAAATCACTTACTAACTAAAAAAATAAAAAAAAATGGAAGAAACTAACACAGGTGCTGTTTTACCAGCAAAAAGACCTACTTTTTTAACAGTTTTATGTATCCTGTCTTTTATAGGAATTGGATTTAGTTTAATTGGCGGTATTATGGGATATTTTTCTTATTCCACAATGGCAAGTGCAGGTGATATGTTTGGTGGCTTGAAAGGCGAAGGTGCTGAAGAAATGGGTGAGGCTATGAATGCAATGGCTGATGTGATGGGAATGGATTATGGTAAAATGGCTATGAATTCTTTAGTTGTTGCATTATTAAATATTCCAATTTTAATTGGTGTGTTGATGATGTGGAAACAAAAGAAAATGGGGTTTTATGTTTATTCTGCATTTGAATTAATTCAATGTGTTATGCCATTCGTAATAGTAGGTGGTTTAGCTGGAGGTATCTCCGGTGCTCTATATGCAATCGTAGCAATCGTATTCATTGTATTATACGGATTGAACTTAAAACACATGTCATAAATTCAAATTTATGATATATAAAAAAATCCCATCGAGTATTCGATGGGATTTTTTTTGTCCAAACTATTGTTTCCTACCCCTTAACTATTTAACATAAGTACCTGAAGCAGAATAAGTTGAATCCATTTTATTTAATTGCAATTACACTAATTTCCACATTCACATTTAATGGAAGTTTAGATACCTGAACTGTTTCTCTTGCCGGATAATCACTTGAAAAATAAGAACCATAAACTTCATTTACGGATGCAAAATCATTCATATCAGTAAGGAAAATAGTGGTTTTACAAACATTGGTAAAATCCATACCAGCATCGGTTAAAATACCTTTTACATTTTCCATTACCTGTTTGGTTTCCGTTTTAATATCTCCAAGCAGCAGCTCTCCCGAAACAGGGTGTTTACCAACTTGTCCGCTTACAAAAAGCATATTACCTTTCAATACTCCATGACTATATGGGCCAATTGGAGCTGGTGCATTTTTTGATGTGATGATTGTTTTCATGGTTGCAAATTAACGAATAAAAAAACGAATTTTAGAGGTTACTAATAAACGAATCTATACAAATTTACGAAACTATGTTTGCTGTTTTTTCTCCCTCAGTTTCGTAAATTCGTAAGGATTTGTTTATCCGTAACCGTAAATTCGAGAAAATTCGTAATTCGTAGGATCATTGATAGTCATACCAATCTTTTTTTCTGGTCAGCTTCAAATCCTTTAACATAGCCGATTTTACGTTTAAATCCAATGAGAAACTTTGACGGAATCCAAATGGCACCCAGTTAAACCGCATTTCCCAACAATGCAGATCGCGATAAATATTTATGGAGGTAACAGTAACTTTTTTATTTGTAAAATCATAACCGGAAGCCAAACTTATTTTCCAGTTTTTTGTCAGACTTAGATCACCATTAAATGTTGCTGTTTGCGTTAGTACCTTTGTTCCGATCCAACCTGTTTTACTATAATTTAAATTATAATAAACGTTAATATTCCAGGGTACATTAAAATCAATGTATGCTTGTGGGTTCTTGTTGTAATAATCTAATTCGTCCTGTAAACCGGCATCACTTGTTTTTGGTTTTGCAATTTTTTCTTTGCTCCGAAGACTGGTACTTAATGAGAGCGTAGCGGAAGTTAGTCTTCCAATGTGCCTGCCGGAAAGAAAACTCGTTTTTGAGGGATCTCGTTCCCATTCAAATTTCTCAACCCGCACTCCTGCCGTATCTATCTGGTAGGGATCAATTAATGCATTTCCATTTACATCCAATACCTTAAATAACTTGGTACGGCCATTCAAATTTATATTCGACCATTGATAATTTTTTGCCGCGACATTATACGAAACCGAACCACTGAAATTATCAATTAACGATACCTTTTTGTCTACCGTACCGGAATCATTTCGTTGTTTTATTTTCGCTTCCAACGTATTGTTCAAACCAAAGGAAACAATACCGGAACGTCCGGAAGATGGAGAACCATATATACCATTTTGAAAACGCGAATATTGCTGGGTTACTCCTGTAGTATCAATTTGCACATTTTGATAATAACCAAATTGACTTTCACTGAAATCAGGTCGATAGCTCGCGCTGATAGTTGGTGATGCAACATGTCGTATTTGTTTTAAACGTTTTGTACGAAAAAAATAATTTCCATACACCCTCGTATTTAATCCTGCCGATAAACTAAAATCATTTGCCATATTAAAACCATCGATCGTATCAGTAAATACTTTATTACTGTCGAGATCATAACGCTTGATAATACTTTGGCGATAAATAGTGCTTCCTGTAGATATCGTTGGGGTAAATGTAAAATATTTCATAATATTTAAGGAAGTTCCTATCGGCACGGTAAAGCGTGCACCGTTCCTCATTTGCTTCACTGTATTATTGGTAAAAACCAACGAATCATAGGTATTTATTTCATTACGTGCGTTGGCTGTTGCACTTAAACCTATTTTATCATACCATTTATTTCCCACTCTTGACTTGTTCTTAAATGGATAAATACGGTTCATAGATAGGGCAAGTTCAGGTAAAGTTACATCTACTTTTTTAGAAATTGTATTTTGAGAATGTCTTGCATTGGCTGAAAAATTAAAAGGTGTTCCGGTCAATATTTTTGTATAGGCAACGTTTGATTGAAAGGTATTGGATAAATAATTGCCGGTAACGTTTCCTTTAAACTTATTATACTTACTGCTTCCCGCATTTACATTGGCCGAAAAACGGCTATTGGGATTTGATTTAGGATCCTGAACATGCCGCCAATTCACAAAAAAAACATTACTTTTTGTAGAATTTGGTAATTCACGGTCTCCTTCAATAATTTCAGAATAACGCAACGCCACATCACCATTATAGTGATAACGATTGTTGTAATTACTGGTGGCACTTGCACCGAAACTTCCATTAGCGTATACATCCCCACGCAAGGCCAGATCAACATATTCACTCATCCCAAAATAAAAACCTCCATCTTTTAAAAAGAAACCCCATTGATTTGATTCCCCATAGGTTGGTAAAAGTATACCTGAAGCCCGTCCTTTTTTATTAGGAAAATAACCAAAAGGAAGTATTAATGGAGTTGGAATATCTGCAATAAATAATTCAGCCGGCCCGGTAATGATTTTTTCATTAGGAATAACTTTGATTTTTGATGCGCCAATATAATAATGCGGATGTTCCAGATCGCAGGTTGTATACTTCCCATGCGCTACATAATACATATTATTGCTGTCTTTTTTTATATCCCGGCCATGGATATAACCATCCCCCTGCTTGGTGATCACATCCCGGATCTTTCCTTTTTTGGTTTTGAAATTATAAGTGATCTCCCCTGCATTGAATTTTTCTCCATTTTGATTCGAGACCGGTTTTTGTACGGTATTTCCTAAACTATCCTTTACACCTCTTGAATACAATACATTTTTACCGAAATCAAGTTCAATATAGCCGGCTTCCAACTTCATATCTTCATAAATTACAACTGCATTGTTATAGAGGTACGCTTTTTGATTAGCCATATCAAGTACCAACGAATCGGTGGCACTATAGGTTATTTTTTCTTTTAAAAATGAGTTTTCCTGAACGGGTGTTATTATGGTATCAGTAGGAGTTAATGAAGTTCCTTCAGCCTTAATTGGAAGAAATGCGCCAGTCTTCACTTTACCTTTTTCAAGGTTCGCGAATTGGCTCTCCCTCCCTTTAGATATGGTAGGGTTGGTTGAATAGTTTGTTGCACTTATTAACAAACAAACAAGGATAAAAAGTACTTTTATAAGGAATCGATACAATTTTAAAAGTATTTTTGTGTTTGATTTAAAGGCTCAAAACTAACTAAAAAAAAAGTTTTGGCAATAGACTTTATGTAAGTTAAAGTACATTATAACGTTTACAACGAAATTGAGGGTTAAAATGCTTACACACAATTTTCCCGACAAGCTCGAAATGACCACGCACTGAGTCATTTCGAGCTTGTCGGGAATTTTGGCTGCTTACCTTAACGAATTATATATAAGGCTCATATTCAACTATTAAGGTTAAAGAATAATTACGTGAAAAAACAAATATACATATCATCTCTTTTATTGATCTGCATTATTGCAAGCTCGTTCAGTCCAAAATTCAAGCCGGCTTTTGGGGTTAAAGTAATTGTAATTGATCCCGGCCATGGCGGGAAAGACCCTGGCTGCCATGGTAGTAAATACAACGAAAAAGATATTGCCCTTGCTGTATCCCTTAAATTGGGCAAATACATTGAAGAAAACCTGAAAGATGTAAAGGTTGTTTACACCCGGAGCACCGATGTTTTTGTTGAATTACAGGAACGTGCCGAAATTGCTAATAAGGCAAAGGCCGATCTGTTTATTTCCATACATTGTAATTCAGCCTGTGTAAGGGATAAAAAACTGAAGCGTGATATATGCCGGGACCAGGTACATGGTGCCGAAACGTATGTAATGGGTATCAAAAATGAAAAAGGCAAGCTGGATATTGCCAAACGTGAGAACTCAGCAATTTTATTGGAAGATAATTATGTAAAAAAATACGATGGTTTTGATCCTAATTCCGATGAATCCTATATAATCATGAGCATGTTTGCCGATACTTACCTGGATCAAAGTTTAAGTTTTGCATCAAAAACCCAGAAACAATACAGCAACCATGCATCCCGACTGGACAAAGGCGTAAAACGTGCCAGTTTATGGGTACTTTGGCGTACCTATATGCCAAGTGTACTTACTGAAATAGGTTATTTAACCAATAGGGAGGAAGAGATGTTTTTAGGTTCGGTAAAAGGACAGGAATATATTGCCTCCGGTCTTTTTAGGGCTTTCCGCGATTACAAAGATGAAATTGAAGGAACAGTAAAAAAATATGATGATTCTTTCGAAAAACAGGAACCTTATAAAATGGACAAAGAAGATTCCCTGGCTAACGCGAACGTCAAAAATCCGGGCAAAACAGAACAGACTGATACCAATGTGGCTAAAGTTCCTGAAACTAAAACTATTGATCCAAAAGTAGTTAAAGAAGAAAAAAAGAACCCTGTTGAGGACAAAAAAATACCTGAGATAGTTAAAACAACAGTTGTTTATAAGGTCCAACTACTCTCATCCGATAAAAAAATAGCATTGAATTCCGACAAGTTCAGAAACATAGAAAAGCCGGGAGAGTACATGGATAAAGGCATTTACAAGTATACTGCTGGCGAATTTGCAAACCAAAATGATGCCAAAGAACTGCAAACCATTTTGCGCAAAAAAGGTTTTAAAGATGCTTTTGTAATTTCCATGCAGGATAACAAAAGAATTCCTCTAAAATAAGTTAGAAATAACGGTTACTAATAGCGAATTTACGGGTTACTAATAACGAATCTATACGGATTTACGAAACATGCTTGCTGTTTTTCACACACCGTTTCGTAAATTTGTATAGATTCGTTTATCCGTAACCAATCTTTCATTAAATTTGCCGAAGATTTGAATTCAAGCATATAAACGTGAAAATATCAAAAGAAGTTAAAGTAGGAATAGTTACTGTCATTGCCATTGGTTTTTTTATTTATGGTTTTAATTATCTGAAAGGCAGAGATCTCTTCTCAACGCAAAGGAAATTTTATGCCATTTATAATGATATTGATGGTTTGGTTGAGGCCAATCCTTTAATGATAAATGGTTATAAAGTTGGTTTGGTTGGCAAAATAAGGTTAACCCAGGATACTACAAGTCATATCGTTATTACCCTTCTTTTAGATGATGAGGTACTAATTCCCAAAAATTCCATCGCAAAAGTTATCAGTTCCGACATTTTAGGGTCAAAGGCCGTACAATTAATATTGGGCTCCGGTACCGATTATGCAATTGATGGAGACACCCTTAAATCGGCACAGGAAGATAACCTGAAACAATCGGTAAATAAAACCATTGCTCCACTACAAAAAAAAGCGGAAGGTTTAATTGCTTCCATTGATTCGGTAATGGTGGTGGTACAGCAGGTTTTTAATGAAAGTACCCGTCAAAATCTGGCAAAAAGTTTTGAAAGTATAAAACTTGCTATTGCTTCATTAGAAACAACTTCTTATCGTTTGGACACGATGGTTATTGGCGAAAAAATGAAGATCTCAAGTATTTTAACTAAAGTAAATGTACTTGCCACCACTCTGGCAAATAACAGCGATAAGCTTTCCAATTTGATCAATAATTTTTCCAACATTAGTGATTCCCTGGCAAAATCGAATCTGATGTCAACCATTAATAATGCCGATAAGGCTATGTCTCAGGTTTCCGGTATTATGAATAAAATTAACAGGGGTGAAGGAACAATGGGGATGTTGATCAATAACGACAGTTTATATCGTAAACTGGATAAATCGGCAGCGGATCTGGATAAACTATTAATTGACTTAAGGATCAACCCTAAACGGTATGTTCACATTTCCGTTTTCGGATCTAAAGACAAGAATAAACCAACAGAATAAAATTAAGTAATAGGTAAATAGGTAATAGGTAATAAACGACAAACACTTACGTAACCAATTGATTAGAAACCTTTTATTCTTTAAAAAGTAATTCGTAAAACATTATGACATCAATCATCATCTTTATTTTATTATTTGCCGGAGGCGCTGCATTCTTTTTATTTAATGCCGGTAAGGTCCGAAGAAACATTTTATTGGGAAGGGATATCGATAGAAAGGATCGTCCCGCTGAGCGATTTAAAGTAATGACCCTTGTAGCTTTAGGTCAAAAAAAGATGTTTGCTAAACCTATTCCTGCAATATTGCATCTATTCTTATATGCGGCCTTTGTGATCACTCAGATAGAACTTATCGAAATTGTTGTAGATGGCACATTAGGTGATCACCGCATATTCCGCCCATCTTTAGGTGGGTTTTATACATTCATGATCAGTTTCATTGAGATCTTATCTGTTCTCGCTTTTATTGGAACTGTTGCCTTTTTAGCAAGAAGAAATTTATTAAAAGTTCCACGGCTTGTTAAAAGTGAATTGAATGGATGGCCTAAACTGGATGCTAATTTTATTCTTCTTGCCGAGATCACATTGATCTGTTTTATTTTTATGATGAATGGAGCGGATGAAGTGCTTTATTCTAAAGGCTTTTCACATGCACAAAATCTGGGTGATAATTCCTTCGGCTTTTCAATAAGCAGCCACCTTGGCCCATTACTTTTTGGAGGAATGTCGGAACACGCTCTTCATACCATCGAACGGATTGGATGGTGGGGACACTTAACAATGGTTTTAGGCTTTTTGAACTATTTACCCTATTCAAAACATTTCCACGTTTTACTGGCCTTCCCCAATGTATTTTATTCAAATCTTAATCCTTTAGGACAGTTTACTAATTTGGAATCAGTTACCAATGAAGTAAAAGCAATGATGGATACTTCTTTTATCCCCCCTCCTACTAACCCTGATCAACCAATGCGTTTTGGTGCAAAAGAAGTGACCGATCTTAGCTGGAAACAATTATTAGATGCTTATAGCTGTACAGAATGTGGTAGATGCACTGCTGCATGTCCTGCAAACATTACTGGTAAATTATTATCTCCCCGTAAGATCATGATGAGTACACGCGACCGCCTTGAAGAAGTGGGGAAAAATATTGATACGAATGGCACCTTCAAAGATGATGGTAAATCCTTATTAGGCAGCTACATCACTCCCGAAGAATTATGGGCCTGCACATCATGTAATGCTTGTACCGAGGCCTGCCCTATAAATATTGACCCCTTAAGTATCATCACAGATATGCGCAGGTTTATTGTTATGGAAGAAAGTGCCGCTCCAGCCGAACTAAATGGAATGTTTGCTAATATCGAAAACAATGGTGCGCCTTGGCAATTTCCACAGGCTGACAGATTAAATTGGAAAAACGAATAATTTAGAAACTATGTTGAATTTTCAATTTTAAATATTGAATTATTCTATTTACAATTTAACACATAACATTTAAAACAATTTTATTATGGATCTGATACAAAAAGAAGAAAACGGACAATTGATTAGTCCTATTTTACCTGAGAACGTAAAAAACTATTTAATTGATATTGACGGAACTATTTGTGATGATATCCCAAATGAGCAACCTGAACGTATGGCAACAGCAGTAGCTTATCCCGATGCATTAACCATACTGAACAAATGGTACGATGAAGGGCATATCATTACTTTTTTCACTTCCCGTACCGAAGCGCACAGAGTTGTTACAGAAAAATGGCTTGCCGATAACGGTTTCAAATACCACGGTTTATTAGTAGGTAAACCACGTGGCGGAAATTATCATTGGATAGATAATCACATGGTACGCGCAACCCGTTACGAAGGCCGTTTTACCGATCTGATATTAAAAGAAGTTACTATTGAGGTTTTTAAGCCCTAAATTTTCCAATTCAGATGAAGCTCTAAGATCATCATTCTGAATATTTGAATTGATTTATTGTCTTGGTTTTATACTTGATCACAAAAATATACTAAACATGAGTGAAGCTTTAAATGTACCTACAATGGCCGAATATGTGGCAAAGGGTGAAGTACCTGAAATTTTATTTTGGGTAGGTTGCCTTGGCAGTTTTGACGATAGAGCAAAGAAAGTTACCAAAGCCATTGTTAAAATTTTAAACTATGCCAATGTAAAATTTGCAGTTCTTGGAACAGAAGAAAGTTGTAACGGAGACCCCGCAAAACGTGCTGGCAATGAGTTTTTATTCCAGATGCAGGCAATGGGCAACATTGCGGTATTGAATGGGTATGATGTTAAAAAAATTGTAACCGGCTGTCCGCATTGTTTTAACACCTTAAAAAACGAATACCCTTCCATGGGCGGGAATTATGAAGTGGTGCACCACACGCAGCTATTACAGGATTTATTAAATAGCGGAAGAATAAAAATTGAAGGCGGTAGTTTTAAAGGAAAAAAAATAACTTTCCACGATCCATGCTATTTAGGACGCGCTAATGGCGTATACGAAGCTCCTCGTGAAGTGATGGTGAATTTAGATGCGGAACTTGCTGAAATGAAACGCAGCAAAGCCAATGGGCTATGCTGTGGTGCCGGTGGTGCCCAAATGTTTAAAGAAGCGGAAAAAGGTAACAAAGAAGTAAATATTGAACGTACGGAAGAAGCCTTAGCGTTGAATCCTGATGTTATTGCAGTTGGTTGTCCGTTTTGTAATACAATGATGACGGATGGTGTAAAGCATTTTAATAAAGAACAATCTGTAAAAGTATTGGATGTGGCTGAATTGATCGCTCAGGCAAACGACCTGTAACCCTCACCTTTACCCTCTAAGCCCCTCTCCTTCCCCCCTCCAAAAGAGAGGGGGCCGAAATAAAAAAAGAAAAAAATGAAAAAAGAAACTGAACTTTCCCAACCGAATCACCTCCCTCACTTAGGGAAAACCGGGCTGGGCTTAATGCCGGAAGATGCACGCGTATGGGTGTATCAAAGCAACAGGTTCATTTCTAATCTTGAGGTTGATGAGATTGAAAAAGCCGGAGTTCAGTTTATTGCTGAATGGACAGCGCACGGTGCAAGTCTGAAAGCAAGTTTTGATATTCTCTACAATCGTTTTATTGTAATTGCTGTTGACGAAAAACAAGCAACAGCAAGCGGTTGCGGCATCGATAAATCGGTACACTTTGTAAAAAAACTGGAGAAACAATTTGATCTTCGTTTATTCGATCGGATGGAAGTTGCTTATCGAAATGGAAATGAGATCAAAACCTGCCATTTAAATAATTTGTTAGAAGAATTAACCCGCTCCGGACTTTATTCTGAAAAAGGAAATAAGGAAGATGCGAATGAAGTGATCGTTTTTAATAATATGGTTAGCACCAAAAAACAGTTTGATACCGAGTGGGAAATAAATTTAAAACAAAGCTGGCAAAGCCGCGTATTGCCTGTTTAATATTTTTATTAATGTCGGAAATTAAAATGAAAATTGATTTGGCATTATAATTGAATTACAACACCAACCAATCAAAAAACAATCTTATGAAAAAAATATTCTCAACAGTGCTTTTCACAGCAATCATCTCCTCTTTATTAGTGGCGCAAAACAATAACCTGGTGGTGTATTCACAAGATGGTTTAAAATTTTCATTGATATTAAATGGTATTCGTCAAAATAATGAACCACTAACAAATGTGAAGGTTACCGGTTTAAATGCAACCAACTATCAGGTGAAAGTAATTTTCGCAAACAAAATGCCTGACCTTAACCAAAACGCTTACCTGATGAATAGCGGTGAACCGACACAAAACACCGAATTCACCTATTCAATTGCAAACGTAAAAGGTAAATATAAATTAAAATTTAAAAGTGCTGCTCCCATTTCGGAAATTGTAAACACCTATGTTCCGGAGCAAACAGTTGTTATATACACTCCAATTGAACGCACCACCAACACTACTACAACCACTACAAATTCAACAGGAACAAATAGCAACGCAAACGTTGGTATGAATGTAAATGGTATGGGAATGAGTATGAATATCAATATAAATGATATGAATGGAGGAATGGGCGCTGGCAATTCAAGCAGCACAACTACTACTTATAGTAGCACAACTACCAACTCATCAAGTAATACCGGGATGAATCAAAGTAACAATAACACTTATGTTTTACAAGGCTATAATGGCGTTTATGGTTGCCCATACCCTATGGGCGCAAGCGATTTTGAAAGTGCAAAAGCTTCCATAAGATCAAAATCATTTGACGACAGTAAATTAACCCTTGCAAAACAGATCATCGGAAGCAACTGTATGCTTTGCTCGCAAATAAAAGAGTTGATGCTGCTTATCACTTTTGAAGCAACCCGTTTAGATCTTGCTAAATTTGCATGGAGCCATAATTTGGATAAAGGAAATTATTACAAACTGAATGATGCGTTTACTTTTGAATCGTCTATTGATGAGTTAAATGCATATACACAGAGCCATTAAGATAAGAGGAGGAAATTTGCCACGCACAGTCTTCGACAAGCTCTGACTGACCACCGCGCGATGTCACGCTGAGCCTGTCGAAGTGTGTGCGATGGCTTATTAACTGAATTACATTTAATTGTATCAGGTAAATAAAATTAACATTGTATAATTGATTTATGACTAAAGCCGAATGTTTTAATTTAGGTTACATTGCTAAACGGGTTGGTAATTATGGAGACTTAGCATTTGTTTTGGATGTTGATAATCCAGGCAGCTATCAGAAACTGGAATCGGTATTTGTTGAATTGAACGGTACATTGGTACCCTTTTTTATTAAAAAAATACAAATGCGCGGCAATACCGCTGTTGTTACCATTGATGGTATCGATACAATTGAAAAAGCGGAAGAAATAATAAAATCAAGTTTATACTTACCACTTAGTTTTTTACCGCCATTAAAAGGCAAAAAATTCTATTTCCATGAAATGCCGGGCTATACTGTTATTGATAAAACGTATGGCGATATTGGTATCGTAGAAAAAATACTCGATTTTCCGCAACAGGCGATCTTCCAGATAAAAAAAGGTGAGCACGAAATTTTAATTCCGGCAAAAGATGAATTCATTGTTAGTATTAACCGTGCTACCAAACAACTTGAGCTAAACGCCCCTCCAGGTTTGATCGATCTTTATATCAATAATAAAGAAGATAACGAAGAAGAGGAATAAATTCAAAACGCAACAAAATTATTGCGTTCTCTGAAAATTAGTTTAACTTTATTGCAGTATTTCAAACCGTTTTATTTTATATACTACGAATTACTTCTTTATTCATAATTCGTAGGAGTTTTTACCCAACATTATTTCTTAATAAGCCGGAGCATGTATGTCGAGCCAGGAATTTGTTTTTAAACAGTTTAAAATTCTTCAGGATAAGTGCGCAATGAAGGTCGGCACCGATGCAGTTCTATTGGGTTCCTGGGTAAATACATCCAACGCAAAAACAATTTTAGATATTGGTACCGGCACAGGGATCATTGCTTTAATGCTTGCTCAAAAATCAGATGCAGCCATTGATGCTATTGACATCGACAAAAACGCTTTTGTGCAGGCTTCTGAAAATATTGCAGGTTGCAAATGGAAAGAACGTATTCAAATTCATCATATTTCACTACAACAATATAGCACCAACAGCTCTAAATATGATCTGATCGTCAGTAACCCACCTTATTTTGTTGATTCATCAAAAGCATCCGAAGAATCACGCACAAATGCAAGACATACCGATCAATTACCTTTTTCTGATCTGTTAAACGGAGTTTTGAATTTATTAAACCCTACCGGATCCTTTTACGTGATACTTCCAACCAAAGAAAGCCAAGTGTTTCGTGATATGGCGGAAGAACAGAACTTGTTTTTAACCAAACTTACACGTGTTATTACCCTTGCCGACAGGCCTGAAAAGCGACTGTTGATGCAATTTGAATTTACAAAAAAAACGGTTGAAGAAAATTTTATTACCATCGAAAAAGATGAACGTCACTCCTATACGGATGAATACAAAGAGCTGACAAAGGATTATTATTTAGCTTTTTAAGGGCTGATAATAACCCGTCATTACTACATATTGAATGCAACTGTCTATTTAATTTTATTTTTGAAAAATATTTAAGATCATGCTTACAATAAACCCTAAAGAAGTTTCTATACCTGTTTTACATAGCTATTTGCTTGGCGCTGTGGCTCCACGCCCTATTGCTTTTGCAAGCACTATTGATAAAGAAGGTAATCCTAATTTAGCACCATTCAGCTTTTTTAATGTTTTTAGTGCAAGTCCACCAATTGCAGTATTTTCTCCTGCAAGAAGCGGACGAACCGGGCAAACTAAACATACCTATGATAATATAAAGGAAATACCTGAAGTAGTTATCAATATGGTAAATTACGATATGGTGCAGCAAACTTCGTTAGCAAGTACCGAATATCCAAAAGGTGTGAATGAGTTCAGCAAAGCCGGTTTTACCCCCTTAGAATCTCAAATGGTAAAACCATTCAGAGTAAAGGAATCGCCAGCGCAATTGGAATGTAAAGTAAAACAGGTTATTGAGCTGGGTGACAATGGCGGTGCAGGCAACTTAATAATTTGCGAAATAGTATTGATGCACATCAGCGAAAAGGTGTTGGATGCTACTAAACAGATAGATCCCAATAAAATTGATCTGGTTGCCCGATTAGGAGGCAACTGGTATAGCAGAACCAATGGAAATGCCTTATTTCAAGTGACCAAACCATTGATGAACTTAGGCATCGGAATTGACCAGATCCCTCCCTATATCCGCAATTCCAATGTATTAACGGGAAATAATCTGGGACAACTCGGGAATGTTGAAAGGATTCCAACGACTCTTGAAGTTGCCACTTTTAAAAATTCGGGGGCTATTAATGAAGCGTTTGAAATTTTCGGTAAAAAGGGGAACAAATTAGAAGAGCATCTACACCACCTTGCAAAAGGATTATTGGAAAACGGGAAAGTAGAAGAAGCCTGGAAGGTGCTTTTATCGTCAAGTAATTAAGCTCTTGCGAAAAATCAGAGATCTTTTATCGATATCCTTTTAAAATTATCCCATTTTATCAACACTTTGTGTTCTTCTTAGAAGAATTACTTAAATTTGTATTAAGTACGATATCATTATTGGAAATAATATAAAATCAACAATTAAACAATAAAAAACATGGACATCACAGGCATCTTAAAAGTAAAAAGCGAAGCACAACAAGTATCAGAAAAATTCAAAAAAAGAGAATTTGTTCTTACTGATAATTCATCACAATACCCACAACACGTATCTTTTCAATTAACACAAGACAAATGTAATTTGATCGATTCGTACAATGTTGGTGCTGAAATAAAAGTGCATTTTAATTTACGTGGTCGTGAGTGGACGAGCCCACAAGGTGAAATAAAGTATTTTAATACGCTTGAAGCATGGCGCATTGAAGGTGGTGCTAATTCAGGTACAGGAAATTCTTCAGCATCAAATAAAATGGAAAGTGTTTCAGAAACATTCACTGCAGCAACAGAAGGTGACGATTTACCATTCTAAAAAGCGTTTTATGATATAAAGTATTTTAGAGAATTGGCGATTAATTTTTAATTAATCGCCAATTTTTTTATTTTCAGCTTCACTCTCCTTCTGTGCGCTGGCACTCATCTACCTTTGCTTTGTACCAATTGTTTTTTCAGTTTCCCCTACACGTCCCTGAGCAATTTTACTTACCTTTTCCGCGGTTTTACCCACCTTACCAATTATTCTGGCTGTTGCAGCAAAATTGATTTTTTGTGACCACCTGTTTTTGCCCCTTCTAAAAAATGAATAAAACAACTATTTATACCATTACTTAATATAAATCCACCCAAATATTACCACATAGAACCATAGGAAAAAAGGTATTATAGAAAATTTATTTTTTCACATAGTCTATGTTAAAGCTGAGCCTATGAATTTCATAGCTTTTTAAAACTATGTCTCTATGTGGTTAAAACTTAACACCATAAACTTTTCCTGCGAACTAAAACATATTAAGTATTGGTATTAAACGTTTATGTTTATCTTAACGCAACCAACTGTAATTCTCGACACGCTCGAAATGAACAACGAGCGTGGTAATTTTGTGCTTGGCGAGAAAATTGTGTGGAAACATTATAAACTCTAATTTAGATGTAAATATTAGAATGAATTTTAAATATATAAAGTCAATTAGAATAAAATCACATAAAAAAATTATAGCTGTTACAAATCTATAACTACAAACGTCAGATAATCAAAACTGAAATCTAAAAAAGTAAATTATGAAAACCGGAAACATAAAAATAAAATTAGTTGGACTTGTTTTATTAACAGGCTTCTCGATATATAGCTCCACAGCGCAGGAAAAAAGAATCGTTGCTGATTTCAATGGCATAAAAGCAGGCGATACTTTTAATATTATTCTCTCGCAAAGCGATTCAAATACTGTTAAAGTGGAAGCTGATGAAAAATCTCAATTGCAAATTAAAACCGAAGTAAAAGATGGTATTTTATCCATTATTGCGATAGATAATATTAAAAGCAATAAACCTTTAGTGATCAATATTGGAATTAAATCCCTTAGCAATTTGGATATAACCGGTGCTGCTGAGGTAAAGTCGGGCAATCGGTTAATATGTGACCAATTAACAATAGCATCAAATGGGGCAGGTAAGATCTCTTTGGATATAAAAGCAAGTGATGTTAAAACAAAAATTAGCGGGGCAGGCAATGTAATACTAATGGGAACAGCTCAAATGTTAGAAGCCACCTTGTCGGGAGCAGGTAATTTAAAGGCATCGAATCTGGAAGTAGATAAAGTAAAAGTTAAAGTATCGGGCGCAGGCGATGCAAAGATAAATGTTAAACAAAATTTAGATGCAGATGTGTCTGGGGCGGGTTCTGTGATCTACAAAGGGAGTCCTACGGATAGGAATATAAATATTACCGGTTTTGGGTCGGTTCGTGAAAGCAGAAGTGGTAATGGTGAAGAAACGGCCAATGATACCACAAAACTTAAACTGGGGAAAAAGAAATACGTAATTATAGGTGATGGCAAAGATGATGAAGTTGTAAGTAAAAAAGATTCTTTAAGTAATTATAACGAAGAATTCAAACACTGGAGTGGTTTTGAAATAGGAGTTAATGGTTTATTAGATTACAATAATAGTTTAGATGCTCCAGAAGGTGCACAATTCATAGAATTGAACTATGCAAGATCAATTCATTTCGGACTAAACTTACTTGAAAAAAATTTCCATATCTATAAAAATTATGTAAACCTGGTAACCGGATTTGGCTTCGATTTCAAACATTATGCCTTAAAAAATAATGTAACATTAAATTCTGATGCCACCTATCTGGATGCTTCAAATGACGCGGTAAAATACACGAAAAACACCTTGAATGTAAGTTATATCAAAGCACCATTAATGCTTGAGTTCAACACTGGAAAAAAATCCAATCATAATTTCCATATCGCTGTTGGTGCACAATTTGAATACCGGATACATTCTGTATTAAAACAAAAATTTGATCTGAATGATAAGCATAATAAAGTAAAACAACGTGATGATTTTAATCTGGAACCTTTCCTTTATACTGCTACTGCCCGTATCGGCTATAATAATGTTACGCTGTTTGCAAACTATGGCTTAAACAGGTTATTTAAAAAAGATAAAGGACCGCAAGTATATCCATTTACTGCAGGAATTAATTTCAATTTCTAAACTGATTTTTTATATTAGACTTTATACAAGTTAATTTATTAAAATAATTGAATGCCTATTTGGAGCGTCATTGCGAAAATTTTTATAAAAAAATTCCATAACACTCTAATTTATATAAAGTCTATTGCAAACCGTTCAATGAAAATTTTCATTGAACGGTTTTTTTGTAATCAATGGTTCGGTATTTTTTTATCAATTTTGGCTAAAGCCTCGTCATCGTTGAGTTTCAGCAGCCACGACCTTAAGGTCGTGGCAATTGTAAAACCCTTGATTAAATGGGCTTTAGCCCAATTAGGGAAAAACTACCAAACTATTAGTAATAAATAATACGAACAATTATTATCTGTTAACCTACTTGGACTATAGCAACTGTATTAAATCAAAAAAAATGCCCCCAAAAAGGGGGCATAGGAATAATAGAATTTAGAATCTGAAACGTAAAGGCTTTCCCCTTTTACGCAACCTTCAATTTATTCAAGGTTGATTTTTTGAGTTTATCTTTCGCGTAACGCAGTGTTAGGTTCACTTCTTTTATAGTTGCATCAGAAGGGGTATCAAACATCAGATCCATCATGATAGCCTCGCAGATCGAACGTAAACCACGTGCACCAAGCTTAAATTCCATTGCTTTCTCTACAATAAAATCCAACACACCTTTTTCAAATGTGATTTTTACACCATCCATTTCAAACAAATGCAAATATTGTTTTATTAATGCATTTTTAGGCTCGCTCAAAATTCTACGTAACGTATCTGCATCTAATGGATTCAAATACGTTAATACCGGCAAACGACCTATTAATTCAGGTATTAAACCAAAACTTTTTAGATCCTGAGGCGAAACATATTGCAATAAATTATCAGTATCAATGCTAACTTTTTCTTTATTTACATTATAACCAATAGCTTGTGTTTGCAAGCGTTTTCCAATATTCCTGGTGATCCCGTCAAAAGCACCGCCACAAATAAATAATATATTTTTAGTATTTACCTGTATCATTTTTTGTTCAGGATGTTTACGCCCGCCTTGCGGTGGAACACCTACTACTGAACCTTCCAGTAATTTCAACAAACCTTGCTGAACACCTTCACCCGAAACATCACGGGTGATGGATGGATTATCGCTTTTACGCGCTATCTTATCGATCTCATCTATAAATACAATTCCTCTTTCGGCAGCGGTAACATCAAAATCGGCAGCCTGTAAAAGACGGGATAAAATACTTTCCACATCTTCACCAACATAACCTGCTTCGGTAAGCACTGTTGCATCCGCAATACAAAAAGGTACATTAAGTACTTTTGCGATGGTGCGTGCCAACAACGTTTTACCTGTACCTGTTTCACCCACCATTATCACATTTGATTTATCGATCTCCACTTCATCTTTCTGAGCGGTTTTCGACTGACTTTTTATCAAACGTTTGTAATGGTTGTAAACAGCTACTGACAGCACTTTTTTTGCTTCATCCTGCCCGATCACATACTCATCCAAATGTTTCTTGATCTCCATTGGCTTAAGGAGATGCAAGGCATTAAAGATGGAAGCACCCGAATTCTGACTCGCTTCATCACGTACTATTGTTTGAGCCTGAGTAACGCAATGATTACAGATATGCCCGGTAATACCCGCAATGAGTACTTCCGTTTCTTGTTTCTTGCGTCCACAGAATGAACATTTTATTTCTTTTTCTTCTTTTGCCATTTTTTAAATGAGTTTAAAGTTCAAAGTTTAAAAGTTTAATTTGCTGGCTGCAATAAACTTTAAACTTTCAAACTTTGAACTTTCTAACTTTATTTCGATTTCGCTAAAACTTCATCCACCATGCCGTATGTTTTAGCTTCTTCAGCTGTCATCCAACAATCGCGGTCACTATCAGCCCAAACTTTTTCATATGTTTGTCCGCTGTGTTTAGCAATAATATCGTATAATTCTTTTTTCAATTTTTGAATTTCACGAGCTGTTATTTCGATATCAGAAGCTTGTCCTTCAGCACCCCCCATTGGCTGGTGAATCATCACACGTGAGTGTTTTAATGCAGCACGTTTACCTTTTGTACCTGCACACATAAGAACTGCACCCATTGATGCTGCCATTCCTGTACAAATAGTTGCTACATCCGGTGTAATGTATTGCATGGTATCATAAATACCTAAACCTGCATATACAGAACCTCCCGGGCTATTCAAATAGATCTGGATATCTTTTTTAGCATCCACCGATTGTAAGAACAAAAGCTGAGCCTGGATGATGTTAGCCACCTGATCGTCAATCCCTGTTCCAAGGAAAATAACGCGATCCATCATCAAACGTGAAAACACGTCCATTTGGGTTACATTTAACTGACGCTCCTCGATGATATAAGGCGTTACATTGCTAACGTTGTGTCTGCTATAAGAGTCAAACGTAGTACCGCTGATACCGCGATGTTTTACCGCGTATTTTCTGAATTCATTGTTATCAAACATATTTTTTTTATTTTAAATTTAAAAGTGATTTATATTACAAATGTTATTTACTGATTACAAAAATTAAACCTCAATGAATTTAATGTCTTTTTGGCATAAAAATTTATAAAGATTTAATAAATTCCATTCAATCTTCATTTAATTAGATGAATAAAATTGCCAACGCACGGTCTTCGACAAGCTCTGACTGACCACCGCGCGATGTCACACTGAGCCTGTCGATTGTGTGCGTGGCTATCTATGCGTTTTTGAAAAAATCATCGTAAGAAAGCTCCTGGTTCTCCAATGTAAATTTGGATTTGAACAAGGTCATTACTTTATCTCCATATAATTTTTCGTATATTTTTTTGGCTTCTTCCTTGTTTGATAATACACGTTGAGTAGTTTCATTCAATGCTTCCGGATCCATTGGAGTTGGGTCGTATTTACCAAATTGCTCGATGATCATTTGTTTGGTAGATTCTATAACTTCTTCATTGGTTACCTGGATATTATTATCCTTAATGATCTTGTTTTCGATCAGGGACCATTTTAATCCTTTTGAATACCCTTCAAACTCCGTTTCCACTTGTTCAGGTGTTACAGGCTTTTCATTTACCGCAACGATCCAGCGTTTCAAAAATTCGGTAGGTAAATTAAAATTGATCTTGTTCATCAAATATTCAACTACATCATTGTAGAATTTGCGTTCACTGTCATTAATGAACATTCCGGTCAATTCGTCTTTGATCTTCGCTTTAAATTCCTCTGCGCTGGTGATAGTTCCTTCGCCATAAATTTTATCGAATAACTCCTGGTTAACATCAGAACCGGCTAAACGACTGATATTTTTTACTGTTAACTGGATCTTTGATGTTATTTTTTCGGCAGCGTCTTTTTCAATACCCAACATGGTGGCGATATCAACCGGGTTATCAGCTAATTTTTGTGCATCCAAAACTACTTTATCATCTTTCTTTAAACCGATCAATGCTTTTTTTGTAGCTTCATCTTTTACTCTATCTAAAAATATAGATGAAGTTTTGAAAATACCTCCTGCCAAAATTTCTCCATTTGCATCCAATTCCACAAAATCACCATTCAACAGATCGCTTTCGCCTGAAATATCAACATTTTCAACCTTTCCATAACGTTTAGAAATGTCAGAGATATATTTATTTACCAACTCCTCATCAATTTTCACAGTTTTATAAGTGAATTTATCTTTCGCTGAAAGTTCCACATTGAATTTTGGAGCAAGTCCCATTTCATATAAAAATTCAAAGTCTTTTTGATTATCCCAATCAATATGAATACCATCTAATTTTGGTAAAGGGTTGCCCAAAACTTCAATTTTATTTTCATTTAAATAAGTGTATAATGAATCATTTAAAAGCTTGTTAACCGCTTCAACCAATATAGATCTACCATACATTTTTTTTATCACTCCGGAAGGAACTTTTCCCGGACGGAAGCCTGGTATAGATGCTTTTTTCTGATGCGCTTTTAAGGCACTCTCAACTTTAGGTAAATAATCTTCTGCCACTACTTTCACTCTAAGTACGGCATTTAATTCATCAACATTTTCTTGAGTAATATTCATTTTTCGAAATTTTTAATTTGGTTCTGCTTTGCAGAATTACTTATTTATTTAAGGAATACAAAAGTACAAAAAGATTAGGATTTAATTGTACTATTTAATGCCGAAGAGCGCAGAAAATATTTTTGCCGCAAAGGCGCCCTTCCTTCGTCAGGATAAACTCCGACACAAAGCTTTTGGTTGAAATAAAATAGGTTGAGAATTTTTTTGGTGTCTCTTTGAGTCTTTGTGCCTTTGTGGCAAATTTTCTTAACAGAGACCTATTAAAACGAAAAAAGCCCCGATCTTAATAGAACGGGACTTTTCTGGTAAATTATAACTGAATATAATTATGCTAATTTTACATTTACAGCATTTAAACCTTTTTTACCTTCTTGTACTTCGAAAACTACCTCGTCATTTTGACGGATTTCTTCTTTCAAGCCAGACACGTGTACAAAAAATTCTTCTCCAGAATCATTTGCCTTAATGAATCCAAATCCTTTTGTTTCATTAAAAAACTTTACAGTTCCATTTTTCATTTTAATAATAATTGTTTTGATTAATAATACTGCAAAGATAAACTAAAAAAATGAAATGAGCTGCAATTCTTAGTATTTATTCGCTAAATTTATGCAAAAATTGTTAAAACGCCTATAAACAGGACTTGTTCTGAAACGACAAAAAAACATTTTTTATTCAATTCCATTCAAAATTTCGGCAAAATTTGATCATTTTTGATCATTTTTTTCAAAAAATCACTTGCCTCAACGTAATTCTTTCAATGCTATTTGTGCCGGTTCAAACTTCGGATCAATATCTAAACAAGCCTGAAAATCAATTGCAGCGAGCTTTGCATCTCCTTTGGTTTGATAACAAACACCACGTCCGTAATAGGCTTCTACATATTTAGGATCAATATGTATGGCTTCCGTAAAATGACTTATTGCCAGATCGTATTTTTTTAAATTCACCAAATGTATTACCCCCATATTATAATGGGCATTTTTACTACTTGGATCAATTTGTATCAGATTTGTATAGGTTTCTAATGCATTGGTCCATTGTGCCATATCCTGGTAGCATTTCCCCAGATTATACCAAGCCTCGGTACTGTTACCATCTATTCGGATGGCATTTTTATAATACTGTATCGCCAATGGATTTTTTTGCGCTGCGCATAATATTCCTAATTGTATATAGGCATTATAGTATTGCTGATCCTGCTCCACAGCTGTTTGCATACTCGAAATAGCTTTGGCGGTGTCCTTCAGCTCCTTATAATTCATCCCTTTCATGAAATACGCCTTTGCATTGTACTGATTCACTTTCAGGGCCATATTAATGTATTTCATTGATTGCTCATTTTTACGAACATATAAATACAACTCAGCTAATTTGAGCATTGCATCCACATTTTTATTATCAAGACTGATACATTTTTCCAAAGCTATTTTGGCATTTCCTGTTTGGTTGGTGACAAAATAAAGATCCGAAAGAGTACTGTAATATTCTGCCTTTGAACTGTCAATTTTCATTGCCTTTGTAATATCACCAAAACTTTCATTGTATTTTTTTTTATCAAAATAATACTTAGCGCGCTTATGGTATAGATCGGCATTATCAGGCTGTTCAAGTAATTGAGCATCCAATTGTTTCAACTCTTCAGAAGTATTTTGAGAAATAGAATCAGCTTTTTTTGTTTCGGAAATGGTGTTATCTCTTCCACAAGATATTAGTATTGTTATAGCGATCAAAACTGATGATAACAAATAAAAAAATGATTTCATTTTCATATAACAAAAGTAAATAAAAAATGTCATCTCTTTTTGTAATGTATTAGATACATTACAAAAAGAGATGACATTTTAGAAATGTTAATCTATTGAATTCACCCTCCTCCTTCTCCCCTCTCCAAATGGAGAGGAGCCGGGGCTGGGGTATTTATTTAGCTGCTACTAATTCAAGCGCTGGCACTTCAGTTCCACTGTTTAACGCTTCTCTGATCTTTAATTCAATTTCTTCCGTTAAATCAGGATTATCATTAAATAATGATTTCACAGAATCACGTCCCTGACCTAATTTAGTTTCACCGTAACTGAACCATGAACCACTTTTTTTGATAATATTGTTTTCTACACCTAAGTCAACGATTTCGCCTACTTTAGAGATTCCTTCGCCATACATGATGTCAAATTCCGCCTGACGGAAAGGAGGTGCTACTTTGTTTTTAACAACTTTAACACGGGTACGGTTACCAACCACAGCATCGCCATCTTTAATTTGTCCGATCCTGCGAATATCCAAACGTACAGAAGCATAGAATTTTAGAGCGTTACCACCTGTTGTAGTTTCAGGATTACCGAACATTACACCGATTTTTTCACGTAATTGATTGATAAAAATACAGCAACATCCTGTTTTACTGATAGTTCCTGTTAATTTACGCAATGCCTGAGACATTAAACGAGCATGTAAACCCATTTTTGAATCGCCCATTTCACCTTCAATCTCACTTTTAGGAACCAATGCAGCTACGGAGTCGATTACAATAATGTCGATGGCTCCAGAACGGATCAAGTTTTCAGCAATTTCCAGTGCTTGCTCACCATTGTCGGGTTGAGATATTAATAGATTTTCTGTATCTACGCCTAATTTTTCGGCATACGTACGGTCGAATGCATGCTCCGCATCAATAAAAGCAGCAATACCACCCGCTTTTTGCACTTCAGCAATAGCATGTAAGGTTAATGTTGTTTTACCGGATGATTCCGGTCCATAAATTTCAATTACTCTGCCTTTTGGCAAACCGCCAATGCCTAAAGCAATATCCAATGATAAAGAACCTGTAGGAATTACTTCTATGTTTTCAGCCGGTTTATCCCCCATTTTCATGATGGAACCTTTACCATACGTTTTTTCTAATTTATCGAGAGTAAGTTGCAAAGCTTTTAATTTTTCTTTGTTTACCTCTTTTGCTTTATCAGCACCTTTAGTCCCTTTTGCTTCTTTAGTTTCTTTGCTCATTTTATTTGGTTTTATATTGTTGAATTAATTGTTTTTTATTTATTATCGATTTTTTTAAAGCTTTGAAAGTTGTTCGGTATCAGCTACATCGGTTTTATATGCTTTTCCATCTCCGGATGGCATTTTCAGTTGTCCGATTTTTTCGGACAACTCAAACCTTCTTTTTTAAGTTTAGTTTTTAAGTCGCTCCAATATTTTCTTGGTCTGTATCCTTGGTTAAAACTTCGATTACATCAATTATTGAAAAATACCATTTTTCCCCTTTTGGATCCCAAATGGTTCTTACTTTTTTTTCTTCAAATATTTTTATAACATCTTGTTTTTTCATTTTTTTATAATATTACCTTACTGCTAACGGCTAAATATACGATACCGTGCATAAGGTTTTGAGCGTGGCGGCAAGGTATTGTATATTTTATGTTACCTGCTGTGCTTTTCTAACATTTTTGTCGTCTTATTCCAGTCCTAATTTTTTTGCCAGCGCCTCACAATACCCTTGATCCCAATGTCCTTTAAACACTTCTTCATTCTTAAATACAAATATTCCGTCTCCATTTTGTTCTCCATTTTTCCAAGGTCCTTCATAATAAGTTTCGTCTGCCCATTCGTATTTGCCAATACCATCCATTTTGTCATTCTTCCATTCCCCAGTATACTTGTCATTTGTCCACTTACCGTCCTTACCCCAAAATTTTGTTCCGTAACCATGCATTTTGCCATCTTTCCATTCACCATCATAGTATCTATTTGGAAAGCTTGAATTCGCACCCCATTTACAAATCCCCTTTCCGTTTGGTTTACCATTCTTGAATTCGCCAACATACTTCGAATCTTCACTTTTGTCGTAATATACTCCCCGTCCTTCATAATGGCCACCCTTAAATTCTCCAGTATAGGTGTCGTCTATGAATATAAATTCACCCAAAACTTGTTCGCCAAACCCATTTAGTTTGCCATTTACCCAGTGACCTTTTTCTGAACCTCCTTTTAACCAAACCTTTTTTCCATGTCCATTTTCGCAATTACCTTCAACACAAGTCCAGCTGCGTTTAGAGTCGCACGCAATAAAAAGTAGAAATAAAAATGGAATTAGTTTTTTCATATGGAGATTGGGTCTATGCATTGCAGGTAACACGTTTATATATGCAACTAGTTGCGCTTATTTGTCTTGTTTGGTCAGTATACGCTATCGATAGCGTGTATTTCGTTTATATATTCATACCATTTTGTTGATTCAACAAAATGGTCGTTAATTTTCCAATATCTGCTCCGTATGATTTTTTGTATTAACCTTCGAGATCACTTTTTCAATCCTCCCTTTTTCATCGATCACAAAAGTGGTTCGAACAATTCCATCATACACTTTCCCCATAAACTTCTTTTCGCCCCAAACATCGAAGGCTCTAATTATTTTTTTATCTACGTCAGCTATTAATGGAAAAGGTAATTTGTATTTATCTATAAATTTTTTATGTTTTTTTTCGTCATCAGCACTTATTCCAACTATTGCGTATCCTTGCTTTTTCAATGCTGCATAATTATCACGCAGGTTGCAGGCTTCAGCAGTACATCCGGGAGTATTATCTTTTGGATAAAAAAAAATCACTAATTTTTTACCTTTAAAATCCTTCAAAGCAATTACATTACCATCCTGATCTATTCCTTTAAAATCAGGAGCTTTATCGCCTTCTTTTAAACTTGTACTATAATTTGCCATCCTAAATCTAACTCAAAAATAAACGATTAAACACTAAATAAAAATTTGATTTCTTAATTTTTATTAACAAATCCGGGCCAAAAAAAGGAAGTCTTTTTCCATAATTACGAAAGGAAGTATTATGTGGGCAGGGCCATCGCACACCCTTCGACAAGCTCTGGGTGACAACGCACGCTTTTAAGATTATCCAAGACTTGATTTTCATTATTTATCAATTTTGTAATATTCTCCACACTTCCCATATCTCCATAACATCAGATTTTTCTATATGTTTCATCCGATATTTTTGATTTTTTGAGATCAGGTAAATGAATTTTTCATCCTCATCAAAACTTATATTTTTGCATTGAAGACCGTTTACAGTTACAATTATATACGCCTTGTTATCTTTAATTTCGGAAGTACTGATTTTAATACCAACCACAGTAGCTCCATCCGGTATTTCAGGTTCCATTGAATCGCCTTCAATATCAAAAGCACGGGCAATACCATAAGGTTGAAATGGGATCTTTATTGTTTCCAATTCCCGGATATATCCAAGGTCTCCAAAACTTCTTGCATAACCTGCTGCTGCTGCCAAAGGAACTTTCCCTATTTCGAATAATTTAGTATCCTCCGCTTTTTTACTCGCTTTTAAATTCTCAATATCCTGATATACCAATTCTTCTAAAGAAGTATCAAAATAAGATGCAAGCTTCATCAACTTATGTATATCAGGTAAAGAACGGCCTTCCTCGTATGCTTTATAGGAGGATTTTCCTTTTAAGAAAAGCAAATCAGCCATCTGTTCAAGCGTATTGCCTTTTTGTTTTCTTAGAAAGAATAAATTCTGACCGATATAGGAATGTTTTTCTTTTCTGGGCACTGCCATATTGCTAATTTTTGGTAAAACTACAAAAAAGAACTTCAAAAGTACAAAAATTCAGAACTTTTTATTAACAATGCAATAATGGGTGGGATTTTAGTTCATTTTTAGGCGCATATTTACACCAATACTTAATATGTTTTAGTTCGCAGGAAAAATTTATGGTGTTAAGTTTTAACCACATAGAGACATAGTTTTAAAAAGCTATGAAATTCATAGGCTCAGCTTTAACATAGACTATGTGAAAAAATAAATTTTCTATAATACCTTTTTTCCTATGGTTCTATGTGGTAATATTTGGGTGGATTTATATTAAGTAATGGTATTAATTCTATAATAAGCCAATTTAACTAGTTTGGTACTTTACTGTTTAACAAATTTTAATAAAAAAGGGTTCTATAACGGATACTGTTGTAATTATTTTTTGAGCTTTGTTGATCGATAAAGTTCTATTACAATGTTTGAGTAGGTCGCCCCTATGGGGCTATGATTTCGTTATGTGGTTCATTGTTCTACAAACAGAACGCTCCTCTGGAGCGAAAAAGGCCCCGTATGGACGACCTGTTTGTAGAAATAACATCAAGCCTCGGAATATTAGCCCCAATGGGGCGACCTGTATATTGAAGTTTTTTATTCATACAAATCTTTATAGAACCTAAAAAAGACCAAGAGAGCAACCTCTGGTCTTTTTTTTATTAGAAAATCGGGGGGAATTCTTATTGTCCGCCCATTTCCTTCATCATTGTATTTTGCAGTTCTTCTATCGTGGTAACAGTATAACCTTCTTTGGGGATCTCAAATTTACTATCCGGAATTTTTTCTTTTGAAACACTTTTTGCTGTAAGTTTCATATCCATACCGCCCTGATTTATGGAATATTCCATAGGGAAGCCTTTTAAACCTTTGTAAACAGGCTTAACATCATTGGTCGGGATCTCATCGGTATAAAACACCTCTATTAGGTTTCCTTTACCTTTTTTAGCCGTTATTTCCGCTTTTTTGCATTTATAACCCGCGATCATCTTTGTTTCTTCGGTATATTTTATTGATATTTCAGGTGCTGACTCCTCCTCCTTCTTAATATCAGGTTCGCTCATTTTTATTAAATACTTTTTCCCCATAATATCCATCAGGGAAACTATATTTTTATTTTTGTTATCCATAATAAAGGAAGAGCTTTGCATTGGCATATTCATATCCACCCTGCATTTATCCGACTTTATATACGTAACGGTTTCGGTGCCTTTAAACATAGCTAATGCTTCGGGGGGAAATCCGGCACCTTCAAAGGATATACTATAGGTTACACTACCTTCGAAGTTTGTTTTATTTTGTGCGTTAACGTTTATAAGGCACAATATGAAAAGGCTTATCGCCAGTATTGATTTTTTCATGGAAATTTTAATTGTTTGATCGCTGGTTAGTAAGGTAATGGTACAATTTAACAATTTTTTCAGTAGGCAATTCTATAGGAATTTTAAACTGCTTTTTTGTTCTATTGGAAATCGATAAAGAGGTCAGTCATTTCTTCTATCGATATTTGTTTATAATCGTCAGGAAGTTCGAAAGTAACATTCTCAATTTCTTCTTTTGTAACTGATGCTGCAGTAAATTTCATTTCAAGTCCAAATTTTTTGATCTTATATTCCATCAAAACCCCATCTATCATATAATAAGGATTCGCGAAATTGGGATTTTTGATGTTCAGGTCGGTAGTATAATAAACAGGATAGTCAAGAGGATCGCCACCTTTGTAATGAATAATTACTTTTTTACATTTATAACCGGCAATTACTTTAGTTTCTTTTGTAGGTATTACTTCTAAATTAAATAATTCATTCTCTTTTTTTATTTCGGCAGCATTTTGGATCACAGAATATTTTTTATCCATGAACCTGATCAATTGGGTAAATGTTTTTGTTTCGGGTTCCGAAATAAAAGATGTGGTTAAAAGTCCCATCCCTGCGCTCATTTCTGCAGAAGATTTATTGTCTTTGAACTTTATTTTCATTTTGCTGGGAGCCATACTTGCCATTGGGCTTTCTGTATCAACAACCTCTGCGTTATAGGTAATCAAGCCTTCCGAAATAAAACCTTCGTCTACCGGGGTACTGCAACTTGTCCACAAAACTAAATTTACAAAAGCTATAAAACTAAAAATCAATCGTTTCTTCATCGAATTTCAAACAATATTTCTACTTAATTTTATAAAGATAAAATAAATTATTGATAATATTAATATCATTCTAAAATAATAATTTAATATCCTAATGTTTTCATCATGGATTTAAAGCTTTGTTCCTTCGCAAATAAACGAGTGGTAATTTTCCCATCCTCATCTTTATCAATGATCACATGCTTGGGAGCCGGTATCAAACAATGTTGAATACCGCCATATCCTCCTAAAGATTCCTGGTAGGCTCCGGTATGAAAAAAACCAAGATACAAAGGTTCCTTTTGTTTTTCATTAACTATTGGCATATAAACCTGGTTCAAATGTGATTCAGCATTGTAATAATCCTCGCTGTCGCAGGTTAAACCTCCTAAATTCACCCGTTGATATTCCTTTTCCCAATGATTTATTGCCAATAAGATAAATTTTTGCTTAATACCCCAGGTATCCGGTAAGGTGGTAATAAATGAACTATCGATCATGTACCAAAGCTCATTATCATTTTGTTTTTTTATATCTACAATTGAGTACAATGCTGCACCACTCTCACCTACGGTAAAACTGCCAAATTCAGTAAATATATTGGGTTCATCCACTCCACGCTCATCGCAAACATTTTTAATTTTTTGAATTATTTCATCCGCCATGTAGCCATAGTCGTAATTGAAACCTAAAGAAGCACGTATAGGGAATCCTCCTCCAATATCAAGGGAATCAAGGCTGGGACAAACTTTTTTTAGATCACAATATACATTGATACATTTAGTTAATTCAGTCCAATAGTAGGTAGTGTCTTTTATACCTGTATTGATAAAAAAATGGAGCATTTTCAACTCACATTTGGAGCTATTTTTAATATGTCCATTAAAATAATCGATTATATCCGCCTGCCTGATCCCCAAACGGGACGTATAAAACTCAAACTTAGGTTCCTCATCCGTAGCAACACGTATTCCAACTTTGAACTTTTTTTTGCAAAGTTTTTCTAAGGGAGCTAATTCGTTTTTATTATCCAGAATAGGAATGGTATTTACAAAGCCATCATTCACTAATTCACTGATATACTTTAAGTATGCAGGACGTTTATATCCATTGTTGATGATATACGTATCTTTTGCAATTTTACCGGCAGTATATAAAGAACGAACAATAGGAACATCAAAAGCAGAAGATGTTTCCAAATGAATATCATTTTTCAACGCTTCTTCAAGCACAAAAGAAAAATGAGAACTTTTGGTACAATAACAATATGTATATTTGCCTTTATAATCAGCTTTTGCAATAGCCACATTAAATATTTTTTTGGCTTTTTGAATTTGAGAACTTATCTTTGGTAAATAAGAAATTTTTAATGGAGTACCATATTGTTTAATAATATCCATTAAAGGAATATTATTAAAATGAAGTTCGTCATCTATAACTTCAAAGCCTTCTTGTGGAAAATCGAAGGTTTGCTGAATTAAATCACTGTATTTATTTTCCATTCTTCACCAGAAATTGAGTAGTATTCTATAATTTTACAAATGTATTAAAAAAACAGAGAAATAGAGAAATAGAAAAATAGAGATTTACTGATTTAATAATTATTATAATTCTCCAAATCACTAAATCTCTATCTCTCCAAATCAAAAAAATATGAAAAATGTAAAGTTTATTGAAGTAAAATCAGAGATAGGTGCGGGAACACGGGGTGCGAGTATGGGTGTAGATGCCATAAAAATTGCAGCACTTGATTATGGAAGCAATATGTTTAAAAATATTGAATCATTAGAAGTAAAAACCGAAAATCAATTATTATTTGAGCCTACTAAAACCACCTACGCAAAGCGTATTAGTGGTATTTTAAGTATTTATGAGCGTTTGGCGACTGTTGTTTCTCAAACCTTAAAGAAAAATGGGTTCCCAATTGTTTTAGCAGGTGACCATAGTACTGCAGGAGGCACCATTGCGGGAATTAAAATGGCTTATCCTAAACAAAAATTAGGAGTTATCTGGATCGATGCGCACTCCGATATTCATAGCCCTTATACTACTCCAACAGGCAATATGCATGGAATGCCGATAGCTGTTTCACTTGCTGAAGATAATATAGCCAACAAAATGAATAAGCCCGATAAGGATACTATTGATTTTTGGAACAAATTAAAAAAAGTAGGTGGCATCAGTCCAAAAATTACTTACAAAGACCTTGTTTATATTGGTGTACGTGATGTGGAGCCGGAAGAGACCTACCTGCTTAAAAAGCATAAAGTAAAAACATTTACCACTGCTGAAGTGAAGCGCAACGGGGTAGAAAAAATTGCACGTGATGCGCTGGCTCATTTAACTCACTGCAATTTAATTTATGTTTCATTTGATGTGGATAGTATGGATTCATCCATTTCGAAAGGGACAGGGACTCCTGTAAGAAATGGCATTACAGAAAAAGAAGCCGGCAGTTTATGTGTACGGTTAGTACAAAATGAAAAGGTGTGCTGTTTTGAGATCTGTGAAGTTAATCCTACTCTTGATAAAGAAAATTTAATGGCCGAAAACACTTTTGAAATTTTACAAAAAGTAGTGAGCCAATTAACATATTAAAAACAAACCCTCCCGAACAGCTATGTTCGGGAGGGTTTTGTTTTTTTGTATCAATAAAAAAAGCCCACCTTCAATCGCCTAAATTATTTCTGAGGCAAATAAAACGGATGTTTTTCGTTGAATTTACGGAGATAAACAAATATGGCATCAGGCTTTTCGCGTTTTTTCAAGGCCATAAATTGATTGTATAGATCAGTATCCCTTTGAAGAAGTGTTTCCATGTTTTTTACAGTAAAATCAAACACTTTGTTGGTTTTTGTATCTAACACATACTGCCTCAACTCATTAACTGTATTATTCATACCATACCCCATGGGATCATGAAAACCAACAGTGGTTGCTACCATTGCAGTAAAGTGACATAAGGTGCCGATCACATTGAGTTTATTAAATTGTTTATTAAAATTGATATAAACAGACCGATTTTGACAATAGCCCCATACGCTTGATGTTTCGATCTTTTGCTCAACACTATTTAAATCGGTATAAAAAATATTTTTTTGCTCAATCACCTGCTTCAAAAAATTCAGCTCAGTCTTTGGAATACCTGAAATAATGGATGATTTTGGTATCGGCTCGTTATTTTTGAATTGATCTATGGTTAAAAAAACACCTTCAGTAAACTCATAATCACGTGAATAAGCAATCGAATCGACCTGGGCAAAGGTGATCAATGTAAAAAAAGAATATAGGATGGTTAAAAGAATTTTCATTTTTTTTTGAAATTTATTACATCAAAAGTAAGATAATTTAGGGAAACAATACTTTGTGTGAGGGGAATTAGTGCATTAAAGGACTGGATCCCTCTCCGCTAAAAAGCGGCTCGGGATGACAATAGGTGTAAAAAAATTGGTAATTTTGTATGGTTGAAAATTCTATGGAAAAAAAATTAAACATTTTAGGAAAGGTAGCTATTGCCATCGGCATTATTACGGCTTTGCTTTGTATTTCCCCAATAACGGGGGCACCAATATTTGCTTTACCAATAGGGTTTATTGGCATGATATGTTCTTGTATTTATATTTTTATTGATACTCAAAAAGAAATTAACGCAAAAAAATTCACTCCGGGAATTATTGGTTTGCTGTTAAGCTCCACTCCTGTATTACTTATTCTAACATTTATTATTATCAATTACATTAAACGCTAATAATGACACTAACATCAACTAAAACGGTCAGCAATTATTTGTCGTTGATAAAATTCAGTCATACTATATTTGCTTTGCCTTTTGCTATTATTGGATATTTTCTGGCAATTCATTTCACTGAAAAAGCGTTTGACATAAAGTTATTTTTATTAATAATTTTATGCATGGTATTTGCACGAAGCGCTGCTATGGCCTTCAACCGGTATATCGACAGAAAAATTGATGAACAAAATATACGAACTGCTATTCGTGAAATCCCTGCAGGTGCTGTAAAAGCACAATCAGCATTGCTATTTGTTATTGCTAACTGCTTATTATTTATATCCACTACTTATTTTATAAATTCCATCTGCTTTTATTTATCACCTGTAGCATTGGCTGTGGTATTGGGTTACAGCCTTACCAAACGATTCACGGCATTGTGTCATGTGATTTTAGGAATAGGTTTATCATTGGCTCCTATTGGTGCGTACCTTGCTGTTACAGGGGAATTTGATTGGCTGCCATTATTTTTTTCTTTCGCTGTATTATTTTGGGTGAGTGGTTTCGATATTATTTATGCTTTGCAGGATGAGGAGTTTGATAAATCAAAAAACTTAAAGTCCATACCTGTTTGGTTAGGTAAAAAAGGTGCTTTGCTGCTATCAACTGTATTTCACATTATAAGTGCTTCATTTATTATTTATGCAGGATTTTACGCGCATTTTAATATGTGGTATTGGGTGGGAACACTTGTTTTTATTGGGTTGCTTATCTATCAGCATAGGCTTGTTAAACCCAATGATCTGAGTAAAGTAAACATTGCTTTTTTTACTACAAATGGTATTGCAAGTGTTGTGTTTGCAGTGTTTGTTTTGGTGGAATTGTTTTTTAGTTGATTATGACAAATCCCGTGTAAAGCGTGCTGCGCAGCACGCCCCAATACTATAAACATCAACATTTCTCTTTCTATTAACAAAATCAATATTCAAAGCCTCCGCACATATTTCGACAAGCTCAATATGACCACGCGCATATACCGAATGAAGATGGCCGAAAAATTGCTTTGGTATAAAATAATTTTACTGCAATTAAAAAGGACTTTTATTTATTTTCAAAAATCAGGGTCACACAATCCTTTTCAACAAACGTAAACGGTGGGAATATTCTTTTCTATCATTATTAAAAACACCTTGATGATCAAAGCCATCAATGCGCACCTTACCTGAGGCATGAATGATCTTATTATCATCCATCACAATGCCTACGTGAACTATTTTTCCTTCTTCATTATCAAAAAAAGCTAAGTCACCGGGTTCGGCTTCTTCAACAAAACTCAATGTTTCGCCTTGTTCGGCTTGTTGGTAAGCATCACGCCTTAATTTTATTCCATTGAGCTTATATACCATTTGGGTAAAGCCGGAACAATCTATTCCGAAAGGAGTTTTACCTCCCCACAAATAAGGTGCGTTCAAATACATGAGGGCTGTTTCCAAAACCCCCATCCGCCAGCTTTCCGCTTGCAAATGGGAACTGACATTTGAACCTTCATAGTTATAACTTTGGTTTTCTATGATACATTCGTTATTATAAAAATTGGGTAGTGTACTGGCAATTACAATTGGAAAAAGAGTGGATGTTTTATTATCCATAATGACCTGTATTAAGTCATTACTATAATAATTTTCGGTTGAATTAAGAAGATCGAATGTATGCTGCTCGATAGGTAAAAATTGTTTTTTATCGATCCAACATTCGTAATTATCATACGTAATTTTAATACGGCACCATTTTTCCTGTGTTTCTAAAACATGAAAATGCTCTCCAAACAAAAGCTGAGTAACCATTTCACTTCTGTCGGAAGGCTCCTTTCTACAAGGCACAATGCTTAAATTACATATTCCGTACATTGTCAGATGTTGGATATTAGATTTTTGATTTTTTTGGGTGAGTTAAGTGTTGGATTAATTTTATATTTGAGTATGGATTATTTCCCTCCCAACATCTAAGATCCAACATCTAAGTACTACACTAACTCAATAACAACAGCACTTCCACCACCACCACCATTGCAGATTCCAGCAGCACCGTATTTCGCTTTGTTTTGTTTCAACACATTAATTAATGTAACAATGATTCGTGCACCTGAACAGCCCAATGGATGGCCTAATGAAACAGCGCCCCCATTAACATTTACTTTTTCAGGATCTAATTTCATGATTTGCATATTCACCAATCCAACCACTGAAAAAGCCTCATTCAATTCAAAATAATTGATATCCTTCATTTCCAGACCAGCTTTCGCAACTGCTTTAATAACAGCCGCGGAAGTAGCAGTTGTAAACCACTCAGGAGCTTGTTCGGCATCGGCATATCCACGAAGAATAGCAATAGGTTTTAATCCTAAGGCATCCGCTTTTTCTTTGCTCATTAAAACAAGTGCAGCTGCACCATCATTCATAGTAGAAGAATTGGCAGCAGTAGCAGTACCATCTTTGGTAAACGCAGGTTTTAATTCCGGGATCTTATCAAACTTCACATTTTTATATTCTTCATCTTCCTTGAAAATAATTGGATCCCCTTTACGTTGTGGAATTTCGACAGGAACAATTTCTTCATTGAATTTACCTGCAGCCCAGGCAGCTTTGGATCTTGAATAAGATTGAATTGCAAAAGCATCTTGCTGTTCGCGGGTTATATTATATTCTTTTGCACAAAGATCAGCCGCATTACCCATTGGATAATTATGGTAACAATCTACTAAACCATCCTTCGCCAATCCATCAACCATAACCACATTACCATATTTATTCCCCCAACGCATATTTTCAGAATAAAAAGGCACCTGGCTCATATTTTCCATTCCACCTGCAACTACCACATCAGCATCACCACACATAATACTTTGAGCTCCAACCATAACAGATTTCATTCCAGAAGCACATACTTTATTGATGGTGGTACATTGTACGCTATCCGGTAAACCGGCATATTTAGAAGCCTGACGAGCAGGGGCTTGCCCTAAATTAGCTTGTAATACGCTTCCCATATATACTTCCTGAACTTCTTTCCCATCAAGCCCTGCTTTAGAAACTGCACCTTTAATTGCAATGGCACCCAATTTTGTTGCCGATATACCTGCCAATGACCCGCCAAAACTTCCTAATGGCGTACGAACAGCCGATACTATATAAACTTCTTTCATTATTTTTTATTTAAAATGTTATTTATTAAAAGTACAAATCGAGTTCAAATTTAACTATATAAAGGGATTTAAAATGAATAATTATGAACTTTAATTTCGAAAATGTTTAAAAAAAATTCTAAAAAAATTTGAGATTCTGAATAAAATATGTTGAAATAGTTCGTCCATTACATTGCAACGATAAAAATAATTAACTTCGTAATAATTAATAATTTCTGCATTGAAAAAGATTATCTCATTTATTCGTCACGGACACCCCATAATATACAAATGCATGCTTATCATCATTGGTATTGCTGCAATCGTATATATATTTCCTAAACAAGGGAAATTTCAATATGAGTTTCAAAATTTAAAGGGTAAACCTTGGTATCACGAAGATCTAATAGCGCCTTTTGATTTCGCAATTAAAAAATCAACAGATGAATTGGAAATTGAGAAAGCGGAAATAATTAAAAGTGCGAAGCCCTATTTTAAATATGACAACTCCATAGTAGATGCAAGAAAACTGCTATTAACAACTGAATTTGCGGCTAAATGGGACGACAAAAAAAACAAAAAATCAAAAGAAAAAAACCTTGCTGTTGCAGTAAAAATCCTTGATTCTATTTACAGTAAAGGAATAATTGAACCCACCGATATTATTGAGAATAAGCCTGGCGATTATTCGATATATGTACTGAATTATAATGTTGCTGAGGAACATGATCTGAAAGATTTTTATACGATTACTTCAGCGTACGAATATATGCATGCACAGCTTCTCGAAAATGAGAGCAAAGTAGATGCGAAATTTATTTTACCCTTGCTGGAAAACAGTATTGCACACTCCCTTTTTTACGACAAAGAAACATCCGATAAGGTATTAAAACAGGCTATTGACGACATTTCTCCATCACGTGATATTATTTTAAAGGACCAAAGTATTGTTTCGAAGGGAGAGATTATTGATGCCAAAAAATTTCAATTACTTCAATCATTAAAATGGGAATATGAAGAACAAGCCGGAGGAACCGTCAGTTATTTTTTTATTTTATTAGGACAAATATTGATCGTCACCCTGTGCTTAGCTTTATTAATAGCATTTCTGGCATTTTTTCGCAATGATATTTTCTTAGATAATACAAAGATCATTTTCATTTTAATTCTGATCATTCTCCAGGTATTGATGACACGTTTGTCGATAAATACCCAATCATTTAGTATATATCTTTTGCCTTTTTGTATTTTACCGATCATTATCCGCGCATTTTACGATACACGCATCGCCCTGTTTGTGCACCTGATAACAGTTCTTATTATTTCTTTTATGGCGCCAAGCCGTTTTGAATTTGCATTTATACAATTAGTTACCGGCATGATGGCAATATTCAGCATCGTGAATACGCACAACCGCTCTCAGATCTTTATTTCGGCTACTTTGATATTTTTAACGTATAGTCTTGCATTTATTGGTATCACTATCATTCAGGAAGGCGGTATTGATGTTATGACATGGCATGATTTCGCATGGTTTGGTATTAGTGCGATGCTCACCCTATTTTCTTATCCATTGATCTTTGTTTTTGAAAAAATATTCGGATTTATTTCTGATGTTTCTTTATTGGAATTATCCGACACCAATGGAAAACTTTTGAGAGAGCTTGCATCACGTGCACCTGGTACATTTCAGCATTCATTACAAGTAGCGAACCTCGCAGAAGAAGCCATTTATTCTATTGGCGGGAACGCTTTATTAGTGCGTACCGGAGCGCTGTATCATGATATTGGAAAAATGGAAATGCCAATGTATTTTATAGAAAACCAGGCGAATGGCATTAATCCGCATGAAGATCTAAATTATGATGAAAGTGCTGCAATCATTATCGGACATGTTATTAAAGGAATTGAAATTGCGAAAAAAAATAATTTACCTGAACAGATCATAGATTTTATCCGTACCCATCATGGAACTACTATAACCGCTTATTTCTATCGTTCCTTTCAAAAAGCTTTTCCGGATGAACAAATTGATATTGAAAAATTTCGTTATCCCGGGCCTATTCCCTTTTCGAAGGAAACGGCTGTATTGATGATGGCCGACTCGGTAGAAGCAGCATCACGAAGTTTAAAAAAATATGATGTTGACAGTATCGACAGTATAGTGGATCTTATAATCAACACACAAATTGAACAAAATCAATTTATGAATTCAGATATTACTTTTAAAGATATTTACACTTTGAAAAAAATATTCAAGAAAAAATTAATGAATGTTTACCATTTGAGGGTGGAGTACCCGAGGTAATTGATAATTGATAATTGTCAATTGTCAATTGTCAATTATTTTTAAGGTGTACTCAGCGATACAGGAATAATTTTACCATTCATATACTGATGCGCTTTCAATGAAAAATCAGCAATAAAAGCAGCCATTTTATCTGCAGTAAGTGGCGCTATATAACCAGGAAAGGCTTCGTTCAGCATTTCGGTTTGTGTTGCCCCCAATGCAAGGCAGTTGAAAGCTATGTTTTTATCTTTAAATTCTTCTGCCAAACATTCAGTTAAGCAAGCCAAGGCTGCTTTACTAGAACTGTAGGCAGACAATCCCGCGAATTTAGCGCTGCCCTGAAACCCGCCCATACTGCTGATGTTAACAATATGAGATCTTTGTTCCAGATCCAAAAGAGGAAATATGCCTTGAATTAATCTTACCACAGAAAATACATTTACATTATACACATATTCCAAATCAGCGGTTGAAATAGATTCGAATGGCTTGTTAACCAAGGCACCGGCATTATTTATCAAAATATTAACAGATCCTACTTTTTTTCTCAGTTCAGAAACCAGTCCTTCAATAGCATTTTTATCGCTTAGATCACAAACAATTGGCATCACATTTGCGGAAAAATTTTGTGACAAACATTCATCCTTTAATAGATCTAATTTAGAAGCATTACGGGATACAGCGATCACGGTGTTTTTTGAATCAGTACTCAATAGTTTAACTAATTCATATCCAATTCCCCGACTTGCACCTGTTACAATAATATTCATAATTTATCCGTTTTGTTTTTTTTCAAAGGAACACATTTTTTGTTAATTTTACGATAACTAATACCTATTCCATTGCAATTAAAAATAAAAATATTTTTATTTACTGTCCTGCTTTCTTTCAATGCTATGGCTCAGGATAGCTCAATGATCCGAAAACATCCACCAAAAACAAATATTTGGAATAAAGTGTATTTTGGAGGGAATTTAGGCCTGCAGTTTGGATCTTCCACTTTTGTAGAAATTTCGCCTTTGGTAGGGTATCGTATAACTGATAAATTTTCGGCCGGAGTGGGTGTTACTTATCAATACTTTCATTATAGGGACTTGAATTTCAACCTGGAAACAAATGTATTTGGAGGCAGACTGTTTGGTCGATACCTTTTTACCGATTATTTATTTGGGCATGGGGAGTACGAATATCTAAATCTGGAGGCATTCGACTTTTTCCCTTCAAGACGTGTTGATGTTGTGAGTATACTTGGGGGTGTAGGTTATATACAGCGTTTTGGTGCCAATTCGGCTATTGTAGGGATGATACTATATAATTTCACTGAATCGGCTTATACTCCTTATCAAAATCCTATTATTAGAGTTGGAGTAAATATAGGGTTGTAAATTATAAAGTGTTTTATTATTCAGGTTCAAATCCCCCAAATGGAACTGAAGAAAACACAATCGTTAAAATGCCTGTAGCGGACAGATATTTCTTTTTGGGTTTTATAACAATTACTTTTTTAAATTTTTCTTTAACCTCCAGCACAGTAAATGCCGGTTCCCATTGTTTGATTTCTTTCAAGGCATTCAAACATTTATGATGGATCGCATCTAATTTATATGCGTTCATCTTTTTATCATAATAAGCGGGAACACCACTCAAAACTAATAAAGGAGTTAGATCCTTATAATATGCCTTTCCATTATCTAAAATTTTCATTTGAATACGAACGGTATCTGAAATTTTATCTGCTAAATCACTCTTTTTAATTTTAATATTTTTTGCGCAAAATTGATCGTAATCAAATGGAATTGTATTGTCGGGAACCTTTGGAAATGGTGCTATTACTCTATTACGCGGAACATTAATTTGCCGGGAATTGGTTTTATTTCCTTCCTGAAATTGTTGAAAATTCATTTCAGCTTTAATATAAATTGAATCCGGTTTTACTTTAGAAATTTTAATTGTGCCATGATTCTTTGTTTGCTTTTTTTGAGAAAAAGCATTACATGCAATCAAAATAAAAAACAAAAAGAATTTATATTTTTTCATGATAGCCCTCTACCCTATTCATTCAATTTTCCTGAACTTAGAATCTTTTAAAATTTCATTAAAATATAACACTATCGCTATGAAAGCTAACGCACGTTTCTCGACAAGCTCGAAATGAACTGTGCACACAAGGCTTTGGAGCTACAACACTCTCACAACACAAAGCCAACGCACGTTTCTCGACAGGCTCGAAATAACAGCGTGCATAGGCTTTTAAAAATTAAAAAACTGTTTTATTTCATCAGCAGTTTTAAATTTTTGATCTACTCTGTTCATTTTTAAATTGCTCAATTCTTCTGAATTTTTAATGGCAGTAAACTGCTCTGGCTTCAACCAATATAGCACACCGTTATCAACTGTCCACAATAAATTAGTTGATTTTGGATCAAATGAAAATTGGGTGATCGGATTTTTAGTATAACTGAATAATCCATTTTTTGCGCGATCAACTAAAAAAACATCATAACACATCAACTTACTATCGTTTTCATTTGTCAAATTAGCTAAACACGAAACTCCTTTTGGATATAAAGAGGGCTTATCGCAGTTATACACCCCAAAACTATTCACCGCAAACATTCGTTTCACTTTTTCATCCGTACTCATTAATTTAAATTGATTGGCTTCTGCTTCTTTCCATTTTAGCTCCAATTCCGCTTGTTGCTTTTGCAAAGCAAGTAATTTCGATTGATATTCTTCTTCAAATTTTATTTCATCCGTTTTGCGCTTTTCAAGTGCAACATTGTATTTTGAGAATTTAGCTTTAAAATCATTCACCGCTTTTTCATAGTTCTTCCCTTCAAATACAGGATAAACAACTATGTCGTATTTTTTTGCATCTTTTTTTAACGTCAATAAATAATTTTCTCCTTTTTTAGTTCCATCTTTTATAATTGCTTCTTCCCACGTTTCATCATACATTGAACTTGTAAAATTTTTATTTTCAGTTCCCACTTCAAACAAAACACCTTTATAAACAGCTAATTCGGGGTATTCTTTCGGATTCACATCAATATTAAAAGTGTATTTGTCTTTTTTAGCCTCTTCAGGTTTTTTAGGTTCCGGACTTAATTTGGGTAAGGAGGCAATTTTTACTTCTTTCTCCTTTTGTACAATTACTTTTTTAGTTTCAATTGTTTTGTATTCTGCGGTTTCTTGCACCCGATTTAACTGGTTACTCAGAGAGGGCGCAGCTCCAGTCTTTTCTGCCTTTGCAACCACTTTATCTTTTCCTAAACACAACCAATTATTTTTAACAGTATCCAACTTGTACAAATTGTACTCAGTACCTTTATAGTTGGATGCAAGTTCAATATTGATTGATTTTTCAGGTGCAACATTTACCGGTTTGTCATTTTGAAAAGCCAACATTTCCATCATTCCGGCTGATTCAAAGTGATAACGCTGCCCAGCGCTATCATAGGTCATCGGAATTCCGGCAACAAAAAAGTCAACCGCGTCATGAAATTCGCGATAACGCAATTCCACTTCACCTTTCAAGAGCTTTCCATTTTCATCAACAAAAGCATTTTTGGGGATCACCATTTTTGATCCTGTTTTAAAGTCAAGTGATGCGCCTTTTTCTGCAATTACTTTATAAATTTTATAAGGAATATTCACACCTTCCAATGGTAGATTGATGGTAGGTTTGGCTTCCTCCTTTTTATAAAATTCAGCTAATACACTATTGTCAGCATTTATAGAGATAGCTGGCTTTGTTACCGCATGATCGTTTTCCGGGTTATTGGTTAACAATGCAATTGCAGTTATAACAGCAACTGTAGCAATAACCACACTTGATAAAAACCAAGTTTTTTTGAATAAAGGTTTCGTTAGCGTTCCTTGCTTTTTTAAAACCGAATCAAAATTTTTACCCTTTGAAATTTCTTCTGACTTTATTTCCGGACGATTGATGTTTGTTTTTCTTTTCATTTTTTTAAGAGTCCCTCCAACCTCCTCAAAAGGGAGGCTTTTAGAACGTGTTTGGTTTGTTTTATATTTTTTCACCTCTTAGACCTCTCCCATCACGGAAGACCTAAAGATGTTTTTACTTTAAACTCTTTTTCAAAATGTCCAAAACCCTGTATGTTTTCACTTTTGCATTGTTTTCTGTAATATCAAGTATTTCAGCCATTTCTTTGAACGAACGTTTTTCAAAAAAGCGCATCTCAATTAATTGTAATTGGTCCTCCTCTAATTGTTCTGAGATAATTGAAACTATTTTATCATGATACAAATCAATTTTAGTTTCCTCAAGTTCTCCGATAATACTATAAACACTAACAGAATCAATATTTACAGTACGTTGGGCTTTTTGCTGACGGAACAAATTATTTAACTCACTAAAAGCAATTCGGTACAACCATGATGCAAAAGGTACTCCCCTGTATTCATATTTATGCAAATTATCCATAGCTTTTAAAAACACTTGTTGAGTGGCATCAAAAGCATGTTCTTTATTATCCAAACGCTGATAGATATACCTGAATATCTGTTCATAATAAGCCTCATAAAGCACAGCGAAATCTTTCGGATCTTTTTTCGCAGCATCAATTAAACCCTGTTCATTGACAATGTCAGTTTTTGTTAAATGGTATTTTGAGGCTTCAATCATAAATGGCACAATATTTCAAACTCATGTATATAACGCTAAAGTTTTAAAAAGATACAAAACAATTTTTTTTCTGAATCTAAAACGGAAAAACTTCACAAAAGTGTACAATTGACAAAAAATAAAAAATCCCTTAAGTGTTTCACTCAAGGGATTTCGTATTTTTTTATAGGACTGTTTTCACCTATAATCAGCGGAGAAATAGGGATTCGAACCCCAGGAGGTATAACCCTCAACAGTTTTCAAGACTGCCGCAATAGACCACTCTGCCATTTCTCCAGACGACAAAAGTAGTATTTTTTTGATTTAATAGATATAAAAAGGAAAAAAAATATTTATTGCTTAACTTTGTAGATATTCAGTTGTTTGAAATAAACGCTTCAAAAAATAATTTTAAATGAAAAAATGCCTTGTTTTAGTATGTTTTGTGTTATTGGCGGCATTAACTGCCAATGCAAACAATGTTACCGCATATTTAACGTATGCTACCTTTAATGTGCCAGCTAAGGGCCCTTATATCGAAACGTACTTGTCGGTGATCGGTAATTCGGTAACATTTGTTAAAAATGCTACCGGAAAATACCAGGGAGCGGTTGATATCACCATTAGCTTTAGTCAAAATGGCGAAATCAAAAATGCTCAAAAATATACCTTAAACAGTCCCGAAACGGATGATACGAGCAAAGCATATCCCAATTTTATTGACCAGCAGCGTTTTACCTTAGCAAATGGCGTTTACAGCATGGATATTTCAATAGCTGATAAAAACAAGGTTTTGGATAAACCATTTGTTACTACAATGTCTATTACCGTTGATTTTCAGGGAACTAAAGTAGCTATCTCTGATATTCAAACCCTGGAATCGTATTTAAAATCGACTACTCCAAGTATTCTTACCAAAAGCGGTTATGACCTTGTACCCTATGTTTCAACGTTTTACCCTGAAAATATACATAAACTCAGGTTTTATGCAGAAATATATAACTCAAAAAAAATAATTGGAGAGGGTGAAAAAATAGTGCTGAATTATTTTTTAGAATCCTCCGAAAAAAAAGTAAAACTCAACGATTATAGTGCATTTTCGAAACAAACAGCCAATGATGTGAATATAGTACTTGCTGAATTCAATATTGAAAAACTGCCATCGGGTAATTATAATTTGATTGTTGAGTTAAGAGATAAAGAAAACAAAATACAGGCAGAACGCAGCTATTTTATCCAACGGAAAAATTCACAAGGGCAATTAAGTATTGAAGATCTAAAATCAGTTAATGTAACCAATACCTTTGTTACCAGCTATACCAGTGTGGATACATTATCGGATTATATCCGGTCGTTACGTCCCATATCAAGCAATTCAGAAATTCAATATGCGGCAAATCAATTGAAAGGCAGAAATTTAGAGCTTATGCAAAAGCTTTTTTATAATTTTTGGAAATCACGCAATGAATTGGAACCTCAATTAATGTGGTTAGAATATTATAAGGAAGTAATGAAAGTAAATAAAGAGTTTGGAACATACAGTTTAAAAGGCTACGACACAGACAGAGGCCGGGTTTATTTACAATATGGACGACCCGACCAACGATCCAAAGTGGATGTGGAGCCAAGTGCGTATCCCTATGAAATATGGGAATACTACAGTTTATATGACAGATCACTTTCACTGACCTACCCCGGGAACAAACAATCAAATAAAAAATTTGTATTCTATAATCCCGATCTGGTTACCAATAAATATTCATTGATACATTCTACCGCACAAGGTGAAATAAATAATACCCGATGGGAACTTCTAATTCATAAGCGTGATACTCCATCCACTAATCTGGATGATGAAAAAGCCCCTAGCCATTTTGGTGGAAATGCCGATGAAAATTTCCGTAATCCGCGGTAGTTTGGTTATTAGTTGTTAGTTGTTGGTTGTTGGTTGTTGGTTGTTGGTTGTTGGTTGTTGGTTGTTGGTTGTT
>JAZJZM010000013.1:391317-474122 GCA_040389865.1 Bacteroidota bacterium
GTTGTTGGTTGTTGGTTGTTGGTTGTTGGTTGTTGGTTGTTGGTTGTTGGTTGTTAGTGATTTTATAGGTATTTAAACATATTAAACAGATAATAAATGTACACTATACCCTTTCAAACAATAGCCTGGGACAAAGTAGAAAAAACCGAACATAAAGGCGAAACTGGAACATCATATTGGCAAACCATTCAATTGGATGGGCTTAGAATTCGTATTGTAGAGTATTCCGAAAATTATTTAGCCGACCACTGGTGCCAAAAAGGACATATTGTTCATTGTTTAGAAGGTAGTCTTATAAGTGAACTTAAAAACGGAGAGAAGATTACACTTACAAAAGGAATGACCTATGTTGTTTCTGACGATCTAAGTTCCCACCGTTCTATTTCAAGCAATAGCGTAAAATTATTGATCATAGACGGTGAATTTTTAAAACCAAAACAATAGCAGTTCGTTTACTTAATACTATTTCCATTACATTTGTTTTATGAAGGTTGCAGTAGTTATCTTAAATTGGAATGGTAAAAATTTTCTCGAAAAATTTTTACCATCTGTAATTGCAAACAATGCTTCAGACACCCAAATAATAGTTGCTGACAACGCATCAACAGATGATTCAGTATCCTTTCTCGCATCAAATCACCCCCAGGTACAGATCATTAAAAACACCATTAATGGAGGATTCGCCAAAGGTTATAACGATGCCTTAAAACTCGTTAGTGCAGAATATTATGTATTACTTAACTCTGACGTAGAAGTAACTCCTAATTGGATAGCGCCCATCATAAAACTAATGGATGATGATATAAGTATTGCAGCATGTCAGCCAAAAATAAAAGACCATAACAAAAAAACACATTTTGAATATGCCGGTGCAGCTGGCGGTTTTATTGATAAATATGGTTATCCATTTTGTCGTGGCCGGATCTTTTCAACTATTGAAGAAGATAAAGGGCAGTATAATGATACCCGGGAAATATTCTGGGCCACAGGAGCCTGTTTATTTGTAAGGGCCAAATATTACCACAAAATTGAAGGTTTTGATGAAGATTTTTTTGCTCACATGGAAGAAATTGATCTGTGCTGGCGCTTGAAAAATTATGGTTATAAAGTTATGTATAGTGCTGATTCAACAGTGTACCATGTTGGCGGAGGAACATTAAATAAAACGAATCCTTATAAAACATTTTTAAATTTTCGTAATAATTTAATGTTGCTTTCTAAAAATCATCCACCTGAATATTTCTATTTGAAATTATTCATCCGTTTTTTACTGGATGGCATTGCTGGCTCGAAGTTTCTGTTTTCGGAACAGTTCAGCAACTTTACCGCGGTAATAAAAGCTCATTTTAGTTTTTACGCTTCGTTTGGTAAAACATTAAAAAAGCGAAAACTATTGAAAAAACAAATAAAACAACATACCACCACGGCTGTGTATAAGCATAGCATTATTGCTGATTATTATTTAAGAGGCAAGAAAACGTTTAAGGAGATCGATAATGAAAATCGGTTTATGTAGAGTTATTGATTTCTTCATTTCAAAATTTCATTCTGTTTTCTACCAATCATATATTCAAAACCTTTGATTCATTGCCCCCCCATCGTACTTTCTCGACTCCGCTCGAAATGACCACGCGCAGTGACTTTGGAGCCATTATAACAATATCACTATTGAAAGCTAACGCACCTTTCTCGACTCCGCTCGAAATGAGCACGCGCATTGTCGTTTCGAGAGGAGCCGAGAAAGCGGGGGGATTTAAAAATCAGATTAAAATATATTTATAAAATGAAAAGACCTGACAGGTTTTTAAAATCTGTCAGGTCTATACTTTATTTTAACGATGGCAACAAGGCTGGTATTATTCCTTTTCCGCGTTTTCAAACTTCACAATATCTGCTGCAAAATCCATAAAGAATTTATGGGCTGATGTAAACACAAAACGGCTATCGGCAGTTTTTTCGATGATATTTCTCCGGTTTAGTGTATTGATAAAATTTTTGCGGGAGTCTGCATCTTTCAATTGTTTATTTGATAAGATCAAATCAATATATGATGAGTTGGTAAAGTAATTTTCAATCTCTTCGACCTCAAACTCACTGAATTGTATCCTTTCCAAAAAGTTTTTTCCATCGCGGTCAAGCTCATAGCTCAAAAGAGCAATAAAAATACATATATCGCGCGATAACATTTCATTTGATTCATCAGAAACCAGGTAAACAAAATCCTGAGTGATCTTTAGATCATAGTTGAATGAAGCTTTAAAAAAATAGGTATACGATTGTTCGTTGTCTCTTAAAACTGCAAAGGTACGTTCAGAAGGTAAAATAAATTTACCACTCATTAGATCTTCTACAATTTGGCGATGGTGATTAGGAAATTCCATGTTTATTGATTGTTATTTTAGGAACAGTTAATGTTAAATCGTTAATTTTTATTTTATCGAATTCTGGAGTTTTACCAAAATCACGCTCAATGTCCTCATCAAAGGCAAGTGTGGTTAGGGCAAAGAATTTTTCGATCTCCACTTTTTTATATTCTTCTTTCAAGGTTTTGTTACACCACTTAAAAAAATCATTTACAGGTAAATTAGATTTTAATTTGTTGGTAAAAAATTCTTTATCGAAGATCCATTTTTCCTCGTTATTTATCTCATCTTCAAAATAAATATCGGTTTCATTTTTAAACTGCTCAAAAATTTCCGAAGCATTAAAGAAGGTATTATTTGAATAGATATTTGTTCTTTTCGATTCAAACATTTGAGGCACCTTTTGCTTATAAGGATTTTTCAAGAATGTGATCCAACCCGTCAAAATGATAGACTCGGTGCGAATACGCTCAATAAGAGGTAATAATTCAGTCGTTAATATTTTCGACTGGCGCAATAAATTATCATTCACCTGTATCAATTGAAAATAAAGCTTTTCAAACAATACACGTGTACTTTCATCATCGCAATTCAAACGGTATTTATTTGAATATTCAGAAATGTCGTATAATTTATTGGCTATTGAAGCACTATGATTAATGTCAAGAATTTTATTCAGAGGAATAATATATTCGTCAATCCAACGGGATGCCCTAACGATCTTTTCTCTGTAATCAATTTTCTTAACGTTGGCTTTTAATTCGCGGGTTTCATTCAATAAGCTAATGGTATTTTTTTCTACCATTTCATAGAATGTCCTAATTTCATTAGCCAATTCAGTTAACCGTTGATTTAAAATTACTTTATCACCATTAATGTTTTCTTTAATTTTACGGAACAATTCAGAAATTGAAACATGATATTTTTCAATTGTTTCAGGCAATAATGGTTTGAACTCGCTTAAAATAAACTCGATCAGGTTATAATAAACAGTTCGTATTTCGTAATTATCATTAACCGAACTTAATATTTTATAGTCGATCAGCTGCGACTTAATATCTGTATTGTGCTTGGATGTAATCAGATTCAGCGTTTCATAAGGAATTACACCACCTTTCGATTGTGTTTCATACAATTCGTTGATAATATCAAAATACTCCAGTAAAAAGCGCAGTATGGTTCTTGGTTCAGCCTTCATCTCTTATTTACTTTTTGTTATTTTTGTAATAGGTTGAACTGTTCCATTTCTTTCCACAATAACAGCATTTTGTTTTTCACTGATATTGATCTTACCTTTTGATGGGTAAATAAAATAATATTTATTAAATCCTTCAACAGCATCCGGTGCAGCAAAAATAGGAAGGAAGTTATGCTCCTTACAAAATTTCACGATCTCCGGACGGTTCTGTTTATCAATGGTTGCAACCTCATCAATAAATAAAGCAATTTTATTTTGCTCGTCAGTTACTGCAAGTCTGTTGATAATTGACATGATCATAACCAAACGGATCATACGGTCGGTACCATCTGATTCTACCTGGTTTGCAAGATCCACACGCTTATCAGTTCCTTTGATATGAAGAAGGAGTTCGATGTTAAATAATTCATCAAAGCTTACTCTTTTACCGCTGTCCAAATAAGCGTTCAAAACTTTTAAATTTTCTGATTGGTCAAATTCAAAACTCATTTGCCCGTTAAACTCCTGAATAGAAGCTATTTTCTTTAACTCTCCAATGATACGCTCATTATCCAACAGATCAATTTTCATTGATTCGATATTGGAGATACGTGTTTGAGAAAGTTTTTCGTTGAATTTTGTATACACAAATTGTTTGAACTCCTCGTAACGCTTTAACAAGGTGTATGCAGGGTTTGCAAACTGTGTAGAAATACTGGATAATAAACCATCAATACTGCGTTCCTTATCAGCTAAACAAGCAATTTCATCTTCCACAAAACTTATGAATTGTTCTATGTCTGCACTGCTATTGCGTAAACGATATTTCAAATTATCAAAAGTTGCGTCTTTCTTAACTTTCAATTCAATCCTGTCTTTTTGATGAATTTGAATTTTAGAAAAGATATAATCAAGGTTATCATTTGTTTCGTAATCCGTAGGGGCTAAATTAATCGCTTCCACTTCAATTTTACGTTCTTTCAATTCTCTAACACGTCCTTCCAAACCGCGTTTTTCTTCCTGCAATTTGTCATACATTATTTGTTTTTGAGAAATCTCTTTAACCAATGAACTCAAAAACTCTTCCAGCTCTTTCTTTTCAAGCGTTAGGGTTTTGATATCATCTGTTATTGAACGGATCTGCTTTTCTAAAGCCGGTTTGCTTTCAATAAGCTTTACTTTCTCTTTAATTAATTCAATCTCATTTAAAATAACTTTTAATTTTGAATCAATTTTTTCTTTGTCAACAACTGTTTTTAATAGTTCTTCGGTTTGTTTTTTCTCTATCAGCAAGCCTTTCAATTCGTCTTTCAGTTCTTTTACTGATTTAAATTCTTTCAAGGTAATGCCTTTGGTGATATCAATTTCGCCATCAAAAATTGCTAATAACTTATCAGATATTTTTTTGATCGGCTTTTTGATCTGTTTGCTTGGCAAGCTGGTAACCTGTTCTGAAAGCACAGAATTTAATAATTGTTTCACATCTTCGTTATCCGAAATTTTGTGGATCAACAAATTATTATAGTTATCGATCTGATTTTCGAGAGATGCTATTTGATAATTTAACTTATCAATACGCATTTCCAATTGCTTGCTCGATAATTTTTGAATCTCAATAGTAGTAAAACGAGTTTCAATATCCTTGCGGTCCTTATCTAAATTACGTAAGGATTCTTTTAAAAAATCAACGCTTTCATACTTTTGAATTTCGTTCAAAGCAGCTTGCTTTTCAGCCAACAAATTAGTTTTGTTTTTTACATCGGCATTTTTTTCACCGATATAAGAAGCATAATTTAATTCCTTTGGTTTTAATATCTCATTGATCTCATTATGTACAGCGGCAATGTGTCTTCCTCTTTCAATAGAAGAAATCTCCAGTTCAGGAATAGCAGCTGTGTATGAACTGTTGAAAGCAGATATTAATTCACTTACTATCCTGGTTTTTGAATTATATACTTTTACCGACTCACGAAACTCAAGGAAATCAGTACGTACCGACTTAATGCTTTTTATTTCTTCATTGATACGTAATAGATCGGTAATATCTTTTTTGTTTTTCTGAGAAAAGTTCAAGCCTTCGTTCTCACGATTATCCGCAATGATCAATGACTCTTTAAGGGTTTTGTTAGTGATCAATTTGGAGTTGATCAAATAACGATAGACCTTCGAAAAGTTATTACTCAAACCATCTGCTTTTACTGTATCTTCCAACCAAACTACTGCATTGTTCTTCGTACCGCGGTGATAAACCAAATTAAACACATCTGATTTAGTAGCGAATTTACTATGCACAATACCTTTTTCAAGAAGTTTTCCAATTACTTCATCAAAATTCAATAAACGTTGGTGAGCACCTTCATTTTCGAAGAAATACTCTTCATCATATTCACTGTCAATTTTGTAATATTCTAATTCGCCATCTGTGTTCCTTTTTACAAGGATACAGTAATAGCCCAATTTATTTATTTCGAATATTAAAAAACTCTTGTTATGAGTTGGAAAGTAGTGATGGATTGTTTCTTTATCCCCTTTTCGCTGACCACTGAAGGACATTTTTTGTCCATCCACAACAAATAAAAAGTTCAAAGCGTAGATCAATGTACTTTTTCCAATGTTATTCGGACCAACTAATTGCATTGAATCACAATTGTCGAGTTTCATTTCGGCCTTACCGTAGCCTTTGGAGTTAATAAGAGAAATTCGTGTTAGCATCTTTTTTGAGTTTCAAAATTATTTGAGAACCAAATATAGTGAGATGCTTGATTGCATTTAAGCCATGTTAAGGCTGTTAATAATAAGCTATTGGAATTTAACGAGTTACCTTTTTTTTTGTTGAAAAAATTAAAGTTTTTAGACTTATTAAAAATGGGTTGATTTATACATTTTAAATCACTATGATAGAGAGCAAATAAACTATATTTGCCAGAAAAAAATCATAATCGATTTACCGGATCGATAAGAAAAAAACAAGCTTTATTTTTATGATATATTACTGGTACCGCCTATTCCGAATTTTAATTGGTGGTAAATTTCAAAAAAAACTTTCCTTTGAGGACGTTTATACAAGATCATATCGAGTTGGGGTGTTCGATTGTGAAGGTCTCAGAGTAATGACCTCTCACAAGTATTTTGTGTATATGGATTTTATTCGCTGGGAAATGATAGCCAGGACAAATTTTTTTAATGCCATTGTAAAAAAACGACTGGCTCCGATTTTGGGTTCTCAAAAAATAATTCATAAAAAACCGATAAAACTAGGAACAAAATTTAATGTTAAACTTGAAACTGTTGGTTGGGATGATAAATGGCTGTATTGCCTGCATACATTTGAGCAGAATGGAACGATAATGGCAGTGGGAGTAACAAAAGGCTTAGTTTGGAAAAAAGATGAGCCTCAGGCATTAATGGAAGTCCTTATCAATTCGGGGGTGACCAACCTAAACAAAAAAACACCGGACTGGGTGCTTCAACTCTTTGATAATGATAAGAACATACTATCAAATACTGAATTGAATTAATGTTTTTTTAGAAATAATGCTGTTATTTCGAATGGAATTAGTCTTCAAAAAACAATTATTATTTTTTAGGCTATTGAAGAAGTTTCTTCAGCATAATGATTGACCAACACAGATCCATCAACATCCAACTCTTTAAGAGTAACCTGTTTTAATTGATTAATGAAACCAGGATTGAATGGAGTTTTTACTTTGATATAATTATCTGTAAAGCCATGCATAAAGCCATCTTTGTTATCACCTTCAAATAATACTGTAAATGTATTTCCTAAATGTTGTTCGTAAAAATGACGTATTTTTTTTGCGGAAAGTATACGTAACATTTTGTTGCGTTTTTTGCGAATAGCAACAGGAACGGCATCTTTTAAATTAATTGCATCGGTATTATCACGTTCTGAATAAGTGAATACGTGCAGGTAGGAAATATTAAGTTCATTTAAAAAGTTGTACGTTTCTAAAAAATCCTCTTCTGTTTCACCGGGAAAGCCCACGATCACATCCACCCCAATGCAACATTGCGGCATTAATGTTTTAATTTTTGCAACCCGCTCCGAATACAATTCACGCAAATAACGTCTGCGCATAGCCTTCAACATTTTATTGCTACCCGATTGTAATGGGATATGAAAATGGGGAACAAAACGTTTTGATTGTGCTACATATTCAATAATTTCATCTTTTAATAAATTAGGTTCAATAGAAGAGATGCGAAAACGCTCTATACCTTCTACCTTATCTAATTCTTTAACAAGATCAAAAAAAGTTTCTTCTTTACGGTTGCTTGTTTTTGACTCGTTGTTTCCAAAATCGCCCAGATTAACACCGGTAAGTACGATCTCTTTTACATTCTGTTTTGCAATTTCGTGTGCGTTTTTCACCGCGTTTATAACAGTATCGCTGCGACTGCTGCCACGGGCTAATGGAATGGTGCAGAATGAACAGTTGTAATCACAACCATCCTGTACCTTAAGGAAAACACGGGTACGATCACCAAAAGAGTATGCATCTACAAAAAAGTTCGCTTCTTCAATTTCGCAGCTATAAATTTCAGCTTTTGATTTTTTAGTTAAATCATTCAAATAATTGAGCAACTTGAATTTTTCGGAAGCACCAAGTACCAGGTCAACTCCTTCAATATTTGAAATTTCTTCGGGCTTTAATTGTGCGTAACATCCAACAACTACAACGTATGCATCAGGTGAAACATTCAATGCGGCTTTTACAATTTGTTTACATTCCTTATCAGCATTGGCGGTAACGGAACATGTGTTGATAACATATACATCAGAAGGTTCTTTAAAATCAACCTTTTGATAGCCTTGATCTTCAAACAAACGTGCAATGGTGGATGTTTCTGAGAAGTTCAGCTTACAACCTAATGTATGGAATGCGACTTTTTTCATTGGGATGCAAAGTTAGTAAATTCCAATGGAATAAAAACCGTCATATTTTATGTAAAAATTTGGAAAATTAGGATGCCTCTGACAACTTCCTATATTTTTTCTGAAATTTTATTTTTTCCCCTCCCCGAAAATATAATTACCATGAAAATCAAAAGTATGATTTTTGATTTTCATGGTAATTATAATCGTTTCAAATGTATCGTTACAAATTCTAAAAGATTACAAATTGTTATTTTTTCTTTTGTATCATAGCTATCACCAGATGGTATTATGATGTAATTATTTTTAGTTTTTAAATCTTCGATGGATTGATGAAACCCTTTACTTACCTGGGGTGAAGTAGATAATTTTATTTCTATACAAGCGACCGGCTTTATCCCTTTTACCAATACCAGATCTGCTTCAGTACCTTGATGAGTAAGATAAAAATACATATCAAGGTGTTCCGGTTTTAATTGACGAACTTGCTCAATTATAAAACCTTCCCACGATGATCCGATAGAGGGATGTCCGGCCAGTTCATCCATATCGGCTGTTTTTATCAATGTATGCAAAATACCGCTATCACGGATATAAATTTTAGGGGCTTTTACTAACCGCTTTTTTGAATTCGAGAACCAGGGTTGTAAGCGGGTTAATAAAAAAGCGCCTTCCATATATTCTAAATACCTTCCAACGGTTGGAGCTGTTACACCCAATGATTTGGTATAACTTTCTTTATTCCAGACTCCCCCATTATTATGGGCCAACATACTCCAAAAATTACGAATTATTACGGATGAAAATTCAACGCCAAACAATTCGCTCATATCTTTTTCGGTATATGATTTTATAAGGTTATTACACCAGTCTTGTGAAGCGCGATTTTGTTTTAATGTTAAAGCTACCGGAAACCCTCCTTTGAACCAAAGAGTATCTTGTTTTATTTTACTTTTTTGCGCTTCGAGCAAATTAATTCCTCCCATATCCAGATAAGAAATCCGCCCGGCTAAAGATTCTGAAACACCTTTTATTAAATGTGGAGATGATGATCCAAGCAATAAGAAACGGGCAGGTTTCCGGTCAACATCTATCAAAGCTCTCAGCAGCGCAAAAAGTTTTGGCATTCGCTGTACTTCATCGATAATTATGAGTTTATCTTTATTTTTCAGCAAATAGCTTTCAGCGTCATTTTGTAAACGGTTAAAATGACTTTCCAGTTCTAAATCGAGGTATAAGGTTTGCTTTTTCGATTTTGATGCATATAGTTTTGCTAAGGTAGTTTTTCCAATTTGTCTGGCTCCCAACAGCGCTACTGCAGGGCTTACTTTGAGCAAACGTATTAATTCGGCTATTTCTGTTCTTTGTATCATGAAACAAAGATACAAAATTTATCCATGAAAATCAAAAGTCATACTTTTGATTTTCATGGATAAATTTATGACTAAATATTGTAGGTAATAATTAAAATTTCAATAACTCTTCATATAATTCCCTCACAGGCAAGCCCATTACATTAAAATAGGAGCCTTCAATTTTTTCAACAGCAATGTAACCGATCCACTCCTGGGCACCATAAGCTCCTGCCTTATCGTATGGATTGAAATTATTGATATAATATTCTATTTCTTCCTGTGATAATTCTTTGAAATAAACGTTGGTTAAAGCATAAAATGTTTTTGTCTTATGTTTTGATCTCAAACAAACTCCCGTATACACTTCGTGCTTTTTGCCGGAAAGTAACTTCAGCATCCGCACAGCATCATCAAAATTTTCGGGCTTATTGAGTACCTGGTTATCGATCCAAACAATAGTATCGGCAGTTATTACAATGGTGTTCTCGGTTAGCTCTTCATCAAAGGCATCAGCCTTTTTCTGACATAAATAAAGCGGTATTTCCTGAGCTTCTAAATTTTCAGGAAAACTTTCATCAACATCTTTGGTATGCACCTCAAAATCTAATCCCAGCTCTTTCATCAAATACTGCCTTCGTGGAGATTTTGAAGCCAATATTAAATTGTGTTTTTTTAAATCTTTCATTCAATAATCTAAATTATAAAAAATTATTTTTTTTCAATCAGCACACGTAAATTTAAATTCAATATCCTTCCTTTGTGGTATTGACATTAGTTCTTCCAACACCATTTGAATAGTTTGATTTTCATAAACAATTTTATAGGTAGCATTTACGATGGGCATTTCAATTCCAAGGCTATCAGCCTTTTCTTTAACTGCTTTAAGTGTATAAACACCTTCTGCCACCTGGCCAATACTTGTTATCGCGTCTTCAAGGGATAAACCTTCAACAATTTTTCGACCAATTCGAAAATTTCTACTAAGTTCCGAATTACAAGTAGCAATTAGATCGCCAACACCTGCAAGACCCAAAAAAGTAGATGGATTTGCTTTAAAATAAAATGCGAACCGGCTCATTTCACTCAAAGCCCTTGCTATCATGAGACTCTTAGCATTTTCACCAAAACCACCTGCTTGAATAATACCCGCACAAATAGCATATATATTTTTTAAGGCGCCAGCTAATTCAACACCACATACATCTTCGTTGCCATATATTCTGATAGTTTTACCACCCAAGGCTTCCTGCACTTTTTCAATTACCTCATTAAATCTACTTGCAATTACACTGCCTACAGGCATTCCGCTTAAAATTTCAAAAGCAAAATTAGGGCCACTCAATGCTCCAATTTTCAAGCAAGGAGTTTCTTCAGCTAATAATTCTGTCATCGATTTAAAAGTGTCCTGCTCAAAGCCTTTTGTTGTAGTGATCAGTATCTGATCACCTTTCACGTACTTACCTATTTCAGTAGCCACTTTTCTAAATGATTTACTGGGAATACTAACGAATATTAAAGAAGAATCTGCAATTGCATATTCAAGGTTAGAAGTTGCGATAATAGTGGAAGGCAAAATAACTCCGGGAGCATATCTTGAGTTTTCGTGCAGGGTATTTATTGAATTAACAATTTTTTCGTCCCTCAACCATATCTTTACTTTCTCATTGTTCGCTGCCAAAAGATATGCAATAGCAGTACCAAAGGAGCCGCCACCGATAACTGTTACACTTTTTGATGTAGCCATAAGTTTAAATCTTTTTCGAGTCCGTATGGAGTTAATTTATTATGATAATAATAAAGGGTTATCAAATCGTTGCTTATAAATAAACCATTTTGTTCGTATAGCACACTTTCCCCGTGATATGAAGTTAGCTGCCTTTTGGCGTGAGCAATGATTTCATCAACAGATTTTGTAGAGATCACGCTACCTAATTTCAATTCTCCGCTATCTCTTTTTCTAAACAGAATTTCTTTTAAAAAGCTCATCGTTTCAATCAATAATTCTTTATTACACTCAGCCCCAAATGTAGATACCAGTTTAAATACATTGCTGAAGGGATATTTTTTTTGAAATATTTTGAACAATGCAAAGGACAGCAAATGGGTATCCATAACGACACTATTCTTTAAAAAAGATTTTAATATTTTATTTCCTAAAATAGAAGTGTATACCCGGTCTCTTTGAAAAGAAAAATCAGGAACGCCATCAACCAAAATATATTTGTCGATATCAATAGGTCTGGAATGGCTATCAATACTGACACCTTCCTTATTCACTTCATTACCGAAAATATCCAAAGGCTCTCCAAAGCAAACAGCTATTCTGGTGTCAACTTTAATCGTTTTTTTTGCAAATGCCAATATATTTTTGATCTTATTAGATGAATCGTTTGGCAAAATGAATTGCCGGCTCCCCTCCTCTACTAAATATTCTTCAATAAGATCACGCGCCTCAAGACATAACTCATAGTTAATGGTACAAGGTACTACATAAATATTTTTCTTTTTGCCCTCTTTTGCTCCTTTAATAAATGTGGAAAGACCACTACCTAATAAACCCAGCTTCAATTGCTCCTCAATTTTCCCACTTCTGCTTCGTGTCCCTCCCGGATAAAAAAGATTATGATAGCCATATTCCAGGCTTATAGATGCGTAATTCTTTAAAACATCTTTATACAGATCATTTTTTTTCTCCCTATCCACTTTATATGCTCCCAAATTGGTCATCATATAGCTAAGTATGGGATTAGTAAAGAGGTTGAGCCCGGCACCGTATATCATCGGGGGAAGGCCGGTAATAAAGGTAGAATAACCAATAACGATGCTATCAAAATTACTTTGATGAGTAGGAGTAACTATTAACGTTCCAATTTTGCTTAGGTGAAGGATCTTATCGAGAGGCCCCGAAATGTTAATATTTTTGTTGATCTTCTCTTTTCCTTTTTTTGAAAACAGCTTCCATAGAGGCTCTTTCACTAAAATAGCTTTTAACAGATAAGGTACAATTTTGATGGCAAAGTTATAAACCTTGGGATTGTAACCTCCCGCAATCTCTACTGCATAATTTTCGATTATTTCTTTTAATATCTCCTCTTTTTCTGCTGAATTGGCTGAATAAAAACGCCTTTCCATCTCGGACCAAAACACAATTTCAGTCCTGCTATGTTTTGAATTTTTCTTATTTTTTAATCTTTTCTTTTCGAGGTAAATTGTATCATAAATTATATTGTCAATGGTGATATCATTCGACCTTTTGCAATAAGCCTTTTGCTCTGCCAAAGTTTGTTCAATCACCTGATCAATTGCTTTATCTTTATCTTCCCTTTTCATTGCTTATTATTCGCTCAATTAAAAGTTTAATCTTAAATATTAAAAAGTAATTCGTTCCTGAAAAGGAACAACAGCTTACATTCCATAAGTAAGCCCCAAGTACCCTTATTTACAATCGATTGATCAAATGAAGCAAATGTTCAAATTCCACAGGTTTGCTTAATACCGTAGAGTATTTAATGTCGCTCATAAGTTGAAGCGTGTTTGCATAAGAGTTGCCGGTGGTAAAGATGATAGGCGTATCAATTCCTGCTTCACGAATTTTTTTCCCGGCTGCCAGTCCGCAGGTTTTATTTTTTAAACACACATCTAAAATAATTACATCCGGTTGCATTTCTTCAACCATAGTGAACGCTTCATCGGCATGCACAACGTTTTCAACCACAAATCCCAATTTTTCTAATTGCATCCGTAAAACTTTAGCGATCAACAATTCATCTTCAGCAATAAGTACCTTTTTATTGATTTTCATTTAACGGTAGTTGAATTAAATATTTGGGAGGTGTTTTACTTACGAGTTCAACACTGCCATTTAATTGCTCAGCAAATGTATGAATAAGGGTTAAGCCGGTTGTTTTTGAATTTTTGAAATCTATATCCTCCGGAAAAGTTCCTTCAAAATCGGAATAATAGATCATTAATTTGGTTGCCAAAGGGATGATTGAGATCTCTATTTGCCCTTTACTTTTTTCATTATACGAATGTTTGAAAGAATTCAGCATAATTTCATTAAGCATTAATCCCAATGGCATGGCTGTGACCAGATTCATCGTAACTTCATCTCCTTTTAATAGCAATAAAGTATTAACATTCATTTTTAAAAGATGAAAGAGCTCTGTTAAATAATCTTTCAATTTAACGTTTTGAAATGATTCGCTTCTGTATAAAAGTTCATGGATCAAAGCGGTTGATTTTATTCGTTTGCGGCTTAAGGCAAGCGCTTCTTTAACTTCCTCATTATTAATATTCATTTCCTGCAATTGTAACAAACTGGAAACCATTGCAAGGTTATTTTTTATACGGTGGTGGATCTCAGCCAAAAGAACTTCTTTTTCCTTTAAGGCATTTTTTATTTTCTGCTCACTTTTCACACGTTCTGTGATGTCTTTTGAAAATATGTTAATGCCAATAATTTTTTTATCAACATTATAGATCGGATTATAACTGGTTTCGTTATAAACTTCGTTTCCATTTTTTGTATGAAAACTTTCAACATCCGAATAAATTTCTCCTTTTTCAACTCTTTTATAGATTGCCTTTAAATGTTCGTGTTTAGCCGGGTCAACAAATTGCAAAACCGACATTCCTGCTTGCATTTCAATCCCAAAGCCCTTTTTTACTTGGTTAGCAAACATGGAGTTAAACTCCATTAAATTATGATCGCAATCAATTGAGCAAATGATGTCGTTTGTATTATTAATAATGGCTTTTATCCGTTCACTTTTATTAATATTATCAAGCTCAGTGCGTTTACTTTTTGTAATATTTTCAGACAAAAACATTATACTTGACTTTGAATTTTCAGTATCATATACCATGGAAATATGGGTACGGTACCATGCTTTTTCTTGAGGATTATTTGGTGGGGCAACTTCTACATCAAATGTACCAGACTTCCCTGAATTTTTCACTTCTTGTATTCTTTTCTTAAATACTTCAATGTATTCAGGCCAAATAAAATCAAACATTTCTTTGCCTATTAAACTTTCAAGAGGAGCACCTGATGGGAGTCTATTGATATATTCAATGCGAAAGCTGATAGGGTTTGCAATAAATAAAATATGAGGAATTGTTTCGGCCAGACTTTTAAAATAAGCATGAGCCGGAAAAGTATCAATTCCGATCTTGGAATCATCGTATTTGTTTTGAGGCATTTGGTTTTGGCTTAATAAAATGTATCAAAAGCAGTTATTTATGACGATCTAAAACTACAGATCATTAACAGGTGAACACTCTGTTACGGTGTTACAGTTGCTACAGATTATTTATATCCTATTCGTTTCCTGTCCTCCCATTTTCTTTGGGCTGCTTTTTCATCTAATAGGTTTTCCATTGCATCGTAAATTTGGTTTAACTGTGCATCATGTTCCCCCAGTCGTTCCTTTATTTCATTCAATTGTTCTTTTAAACTCCCTTGTTTTAGTAAAACTTTCCTTACCTCCACAAAAGCCCTCATTATGGCAATATTCATGCTTATTGCTTTGTCGCTATTTAAAATACCGCTTAACATAGCAACCCCTTGTTCAGTAAAAACGTATGGTAAATATTTTGTATGCTGTCCACGACTTGTTTTTAAGGTTTCATTTTGCAACCTTAAAGGGTTATCAGATTTTTCTAAGGTTTCAATTTGAAACCTTAAACCTTCAAACTCTTCTTTGGTAAGTTGAAACATAAAGTCTTTGGGGAACCGTTTTATATTACGTTTAACAGCAAGGTTAAGGGCTTTGGTTTCTGTTTCATACAAGGCTGCTAAATCCCTGTCCAGCATTACCCTTTCTCCCCTAATTTCGTAAATCCTGTTTTGTATCGTTTGTATTACTTGCATATTGTTTTGGATCTATCAGTTCAACTCAATATTTTATCAATGATAGTTTTGTGAATGTATGTAAACTTTCCCCTTTTTATTTTTGGTACGCTGAAACGCGGGATTTTTATAGGATTACATATGTTTTTTGCTTGTTTGTTATGCAGTGGTTACTTTCCGATGCAAAATCTCGAAAAAATATTCGCAAGTAAATCATCTGATGAAATTTCACCGGTTATAGTTCCTAAATAATGCAATGCCTGACGGATGTCCATTGCCAGAAAATCACCGGTAACGTTCTGATTCAAACCTTCTAATACTTTTATCAGTGCAGTGTTGGTGTGACGCAACGCTTCTACGTGGCGGGAATTGGTAACAATTGTTTCAGTAATATTTACAATACGGCTATCAAATAAATCTACCAGATGCTTTTTAAATTCATCAATATGAATCCGTTCTTTGGCCGATATAAAGAGCATATCAGGAAACTCATTGAACTCCCGTTTGATATATTCAAGATCTTCTTTATCAATTTTGTTAGCAACCAATACCAACTGGGAGTTGTGTAAATGGGGTTGAAGATCTTCCACTATTAATCTTAATTCAGAAGAAGTAATTTCATGCGCATCAAATAAATAAATGGCAATGGAAGATAATTTAATTTGTTCGAATGTTTTCTCAACGCCAATAGATTCAATAATATCATTGGTTTCCCGAATTCCTGCCGTGTCAATTATACGAAACAATACTCCATCAATATTTAGCTCATCTTCGATCACATCCCTTGTAGTGCCGGGTATTTCAGAAACAATAGCTCTGTCCTCTTCAAGCAAAACATTTAAAAGAGTTGATTTCCCAGCATTGGGTTTCCCAACAATAGCAACAGGTATCCCATTTTTAATTACGTTTCCTACCTCAAAAGAATCGATCAACCGTTGAACTATTCGTTGAATGCTGCTAACTAATTTTTTCAGATCCGTTCGGTCGGCAAACTCTACATCTTCTTCACTAAAATCAAGTTCCAGCTCAATAAGTGAGGCAAAGTCAATGAGATTTTGCCTAAGCAATTTTATTTTACTTGAAAAGCCTCCTCTCATTTGCTGCATCGCAATCTGGTGCGAGGAAGCGGAATTGGAAGATATCAGATCAGCAACTGCTTCAGCTTGTGATAGATCTAATTTACCATTCAAAAAAGCACGCAAGGTAAATTCACCATGATTAGCCATACGGGCTCCTTGCTTTATGAATAACTGAATGATCTGCTGTTGAATGAATTTAGAACCATGGCAGGATATTTCCACCGTATTTTCACTTGTATAAGAATGAGGAGTTTTAAAAAGACTTACCAGCACTTCATCGATAATGACTTCAGCATCGTGTATAACACCAAAATGAATGGTATGGGATCCCTGCTTGTTTAAGTCCTTTTTTTTGAGACTTTTAGTCCCGAAAACAGAATTACAAATATCGATAGCCTTTTCACCAGAAAGGCGGATCACGCCAATTGCACCAATCCCCTGAGGTGTAGCCAGAGCTACAATAGTGTCGTTAATTATAAGTGAAGTATTCAATTTAAAATAAGCTTACAATGTTTGTTACTATACCCTTGTTCAGTAAAAATTGAAATATGCATTTTTATAAGTTATAATAATACAAAAAAATTGAAACACTAAAGCAAAGAAATGCTGAAAATATATTAAAAATCTTAAAATGCTTTGTAATACCCACTTAAAACTTTACTTTAGCAAACTCAAAAAAAACAAGTATCATTAAATTATTTAATCAACAATTCTAAAATTCAACAATTCCAAATATGAGTGTATTAGTAAATAAACAATCAAGAGTAATTGTACAAGGTTTCACGGGTACTGAAGGTACATTCCATGCTGGTCAAATGATAGAATACGGCACTAACGTTGTTGGTGGAGTTACGCCAGGCAAAGGAGGAGCACAGCATTTGGAGCGCCCTATATTCAATACTGTGAAAGAAGCTGTAGATAAAGCCGGAGCAGATGTTTCTATAATTTTTGTACCACCGGCTTTTGCTGCTGATGCAATTATGGAAGCTGCTGAAGCTGGGATTAAAGTGATCATTTGTATTACAGAAGGTATTCCTATCAGAGATATGATAGCGGTTAAGGAATATTTAAAAGGAAGAGATTGTCGCTTGATCGGCCCTAATTGTCCGGGTGTTATTTCGGCTGACGAAGCTAAAGTAGGTATTATGCCAGGCTTTGTTTTCAAAAAAGGCACGATAGGTATTGTTTCTAAATCAGGAACATTAACTTATGAAGCATCTGACCAAACGGTGAAAGCTGGCTTGGGAATTACTACTGCTATTGGTATTGGTGGTGATCCAATAATTGGAACTACCACAAAAGAGGCGGTTGAATTATTAATGAACGATCCGGATACACAAGGAATTATAATGATCGGAGAAATTGGTGGAAACCTTGAAGCAGATGCAGCACGCTGGATCAAAGCTGATGGTAACCGTAAGCCAGTGGTTGGATTTATTGCCGGAGAAACTGCACCAAAAGGCCGTACTATGGGACATGCAGGTGCTATTGTTGGTGGTGATGATGATACTGCGGAAGCAAAAAAGAAAATTTTACGTGCTTGCGGAATCATTGTTGTTGACTCCCCTGCCGACATCGGAACAGCAATGGCAAAAGCTATTGCAGATGATGCAAGAAAAGAAAGCCCACATCATCACGCAAACAGAGTTGATTAATAAAAATCTTCTGTACTTTGCTTCGTACTAAAAAATTTACATTTTTTAACAATAATTTAAAGGCTGTGTAAGAAAATACACAGCCTTTTATATACTATTTCGTTGGCTTTCCTTTATCTTTGATAAGCCATAAAATAGTTTAAAACTGAAAAATAAATTAAAATTATTATGAAATTACTAGAAGGTAAAACTGCTTTAATTACAGGTGCTTCACGAGGTATTGGACGTGGCATTGCTATGAAATTTGCTGAACAAGGTGCTAATATTGCTTTCACCTATTTATCGTCCATCGAAAAAGGGCTGGCACTTGAAAAAGAACTGGAGGCCTTTGGTATAAAAGCTAAAGGTTATCAATCGGATGCTGCTGATTTTAAGGCCGCAGAAGAACTTGTAAATGCTGTAATTTCTGATTTTGGTACTGTTGATGTATTAGTGAATAATGCTGGTATTACCAGAGATACATTACTGATGCGCATGAGTGAACAACAATGGGATGAAGTAATGAATGCCAATTTAAAATCAGTATTTAATTTAACTAAGGCCATTACAAAACCAATGTTGAAGCAGCGTAAAGGTTCTATCATTAATATGAGCTCAGTAGTTGGAATAAAAGGTAATGCAGGACAATCAAATTACGCAGCATCAAAAGCAGGTATTATCGGTTTCACAAAATCTATTGCATTGGAATTGGGTTCACGCAATATCCGCAGTAATGCAATTGCTCCGGGTTTTATTGAAACGGAAATGACTGCCGCTCTTGATCCAAAAGTAGTGGAAGGGTGGAGAGAATCTATTCCATTGAAACGTGGAGGGACTGCTGACGATGTAGCAAATGCAACGGTATTTTTAGCTTCCGACATGAGTACCTACATTACAGGGCAAGTAATTAATGTGTGTGGTGGGATGCTAACATAGGTTACAAATAACGAATAATTACGAATTTACGAATCTGAGTGTAGTTGGAACGCTGATTTTTATGATCGTTAAAATAAAAAAATGATTTTTAAAAACTTTCCATTTCCCGGGAAAAATCCCTACCTAGGCTTGAAGCATACAAAAAAATAATTAATGAATATAGTAACAGAATACCCATTATGGTTCATACTATTCTGCATTGTTGCAGGTATTATTTACACGGGTATTTTATATTATCGTGATAAAAAATTAAACGAACTATCTGTTTGGATGGTGCGGCTGATGGCTGCTTTTCGTTTTTCTGTAGTTACCCTTCTCTCCTTCTTGTTGCTTTCTCCCTTATTAAAAACGGTAAACAGAGAGGTTGAAAAACCTGTTATTATTGTAGCTCAGGACAATTCAGAGTCGCTGATCGCGGGTAAAGATTCTGCTTTTTATAAAAAAGAATACAAACAAAATTTACAAAAACTAATTGATGAATTAGATGATAAATACGAAGTAAGATTATATTCATTTGCTGATAAAGTAAAGGAAGTAAATGTAGCTGATTCATTAACGTTTAATGAAAAACAAACTGATATTTCTGAGTTATTCAACGAAATTGAAACACGCTATAGTAACCGAAACATTGGCGCTGTGGTACTTGCAAGTGATGGATTATACAATAAAGGAGCACACCCGCTTTATGCTTCCGAAAAAATAAAAGTGCCGGTTTATACTATTGCCTTGGGGGATACAAGCATAAAAAAGGATATTGTTCTCTTAAAAGTGGAACACAACCGCTTGGCATATTTAGGCAATAAATTCCCGATGGAGATAATTGTAAATGCTAAACAATTAAAAGGGAAAACTACAACTCTTACCATCAAAAAAGGGGAAGGAACACTATTCACTCAAACAATTAATTTAAATTCGGATGCCTTTACTACCACCATCCCTGTTTTATTAGAAGCAAAAGAAATTGGATTGCAACGCTATACCATTAGGTTATCAACACTTTCGGAAGAAGCAAGTACACTCAACAATGTCCGCGATGTTTTTATTGATGTACTGGATGCAAGACAAAAAGTATTAATTCTGGCAGATGCTCCACACCCCGATATTGCTGCAATAAAGGAATCCTTAGAAGGAAATCAAAATTATGAAGTGGAAAGTTATACGCTTGATAATTTCGATAAACCGTTAAAAAAATACAATCTTGTAATTCTTCATCAATTACCAAATTCAAGGAATCCTGCTGCTAAAATCATAAATGAAATAAATGCATCCAACATCCCCGTTTGGGCATTTTCCGGGGCTTCTACTATCTTAAAAAGTGATCTAGCGATAGCATCCAACGCACAAAGAACAAATGAATGCGAAGTTGTATTGGAACAAAATTTCCCTTTATTTACGATCAGCGACAACTTAAGTAAAGCTGTAAGAAGCTTTCCTGCATTGGTTTGCCCTTATGGAACTTATCCCAATGAAAACAGCAGCAATGTTTTATTTTACCAGCGTATTGGGATAGTAGATACTAAAACACCTTTGTTATTTTTTAATACTTCAGGCGAAAACAAAACTGCAATATTGTCGGGTGAGGGTATCTGGAAATGGTGTTTACAGGATTTTGCTTCGAACGGTAATCATATTTTATTTGATGAGTTGATCTCAAAAACGGTTCAGTATCTTTCGGTGAAAGTGGATAAAAGCTTTTTTAAAATTACAGGGAAAAATAATTTTCTTGAAAACGAGGCAATTGAGTTGGAAGCCGAAGTATATAACGAAAGTTATGAATTAATAAATGAACCGGAAGTAAGTATCACGATCAGTAATTCAGAGAATAAAAAATTCCTGTATACATTTAGTAAAACTAATAATGGCTATCGCTTAAATGCGGGAATGATGCCTACCGGTGAATATAAATTCGAAGCTAAAGTTAAAGTAGGAGAAAAAATTTACCTGCAAAATGGCGAATTTAGCGTAAGCGCATTGCAGGTTGAATTAACAAATACAATTGCCGATCATCAATTGCTTTACAGCATCGCTAGAAAGCATGATGGCGAAATGGTCTATCCCAACCAATTAGAATTAATTGCTAAAAAGTTAAACAGCCGTACTGATATTAAATCAGTATCCTACTCTCAAAAAAAGTTGTCTGACTTAATTAATTTAAAGTGGATATTCTTTTTATTACTTTCCTTATTGACCTTCGAATGGTTCATTCGTAAACGAAATGGTGCGTATTAATAAAAACGCTGGTTTTCAACTACCCTTCTGGAATTCATTGGATTTTATTTCCCAATCACCTTAAACTCCGTACGTCTGTTAATAGCACGGTTTTCATCCGTATCATTTTTAACTTTAGGTTTGGTATCGCCATAACCAACGTAAGTCAAGCGTTTCAGGTCAATACCATTCGCGATCAAATATTCATACACCGATTTAGCCCGATTTTGTGATAATAGCTGATTCATCTTTTTATCACCTACATTATCCGTATGTCCACTCAATTGGATACGTAAGGTCTTATTTACAGTTAAAAAAGCAACTAATTTATTCAACTCCACTTTTGATTCCGGTTTCAGATCAAATTTAGCAGTTTCAAAAAACACATTTTTTAACTCCACTACATTACCTGTATCTATTGGCTCTAAAGGCACATCCATTGTAAAAGGCTTTGTTTTATCAACTGATTCTTTCAACGAAAAATTTGCGGAATAAAATAAATAACCACTCTGAGAAACATTTAAAGCGTAATTTTTATCGATGGGAAGTGTTACCAAAAACTCACCATTACCAGAGTTTGCATCAGATATAATAACCTGCTTTGCTGTTTCCAGATCGATCAATTCAAAATGAGCACCAAGCGGTTGTTTTGTTTTTGCATCATATACTTTACCTTTCACATACGTGATCTTTTCAGGGCGAATGGCATCATATAATTCAAATTGGTACAGATCTAATCCGCCAAAGCCTCCTTCACGGCTGGAAGCAAAATAAGCCAGATTACCTGCACCATTCACCAATAAGCTATTTTCATCAGTATAGGTATTAATTGGATATCCTAAATTTACAGGTGTTCCCCATTCTCCGGTTACACTTTTTCTTACCACATAAATATCCAATTTACCCATACCAATATGTCCGTTTGAGCTAAAATACAGCGTATTACCATCAGGGTGAATAAAAACAGATTCTTCTTTACCGGCAGTATTTATTTTTTTTCCAATATTAGTAGGAGCTCCCCAGCTACCATCTTCTTTTAAGGTGGAGAACCAAATATCAGATCCACCAAAACCGCCAGGGCGACTACTTACAAAATATAATGTTTTTCCATCCGCTGAAAATGACGGTTGTGTTTCCCAATATTTACTATTAACAACTGGTCCCAAATTATATGGCCGTGCCCAATTTTTACCCACTTTCTGAGAATAAAAAATATCACAGCTTCCATATCCCTTGCGGTTCGGACCGTAAGAATTATCCATTTCGGCACAGGCAATAAAAAATAAAATTTGGCCATCGGCTGAAATGCTTGGTGCACCCTCATTGCCAGGGGTATTAATACCACTACCAAGAAATGTAGAAGGTGCCCAAACTCCATTTATTTTTTCACTCACCAAAAAATCTTCTTGCATAGGACTTGTAGTGGTACGGTTATTCCGGGTATATAAAAAAGTTAGATCATCGGCAGTAATGGCAGGGAAATACTCGTCCAAGTCAGAGTTCAGAGCCTCCCCCATATTTTTAGGCTCGAAGGGTACCGGATTTTTCAAAGCTTCAATACCGAAAATACAATTGTTTAATTGGTGTTCAGCCAAATCCCTTGAATCAGGATTAAGGTTTTTATTTTTCAAAAATGTTTCATAATCCAATTTTGCATCCGCATATTTCCCTATTGAAACTTCAATATTAGCAAGAAGAAAATATGCTTTTTTATCGAAAGTTGGATTGATCTGAAGCGCCTTTGTATATTCACCAATAGCATCCTGCAATTTATTAGCTTCGGTATAAATTTGAGCCAATAAAAAATGAGGTTCAATAAAAGCGGGATCTTTTTCTATGGCTTTTTTTAATTCTTCCATAGCCTTTTCATCGTTGCGTGCATTATAATATTCCAATGCACTTTCAAATAAAGCAATCGCTTTTTTATTTTTGGAAGTGTATTCGCCCGGAGGCATTTGAGCTTTACAGGAAAGTATTGTAAAGAATACAAGAGCTATGACAATAAACTTTTTCATAATGTTATTTTTAATTCAACTATTGAGCCACAATTAAATTATGGGATATTCATGTACTTATGCGTTTGCAAGGATACATTCCATTTTGGGTTTGCCATCACATAATCCACAATAAGCGGCATCATTTCTTTTGCTTTGCTCCATTCAGGCTGAAGGAATAGTTTACAATCGTCAGTGACCTGTGCGGCATTCTTTTCAGCCCATTCAAAATCATTTTTATTGTGGACAATCACTTTTAACTCGTTTGCTTTTTTAAAATTCAGCTCTAATGGCTGACTTGTTTTTTTCGGTGAAAGACAAACCCAATCCCAAGTTCCGGTAAGTAAATATGCACCTGATGTTTCAATAAATGTTTGTATTCCTTTGCTTTTAAACTGCCCGGTAATGTATTCTAAATTATACATACTTGGCTCTCCACCTGTAACAACTACAGCCTTTGCAGGACACTTATCAGCATTTTTCACAATAATATCCACAGCAGTAAGAGGGTGCAATGAGGCATCCCAACTTTCTTTAACATCACACCAATGGCAACCTACATCACACCCGCCAACACGAATAAAATAAGCAGGTTTACCGGAATGAAAACCTTCACCTTGAATGGTATAAAATTCTTCCATCAATGGTAATTCAAGTCCCTGCTCCAATAATGTTTTATCTTTTTGTTTTGTTTCCATATGTGCTGCAGCCCCTGACAGGGTTTCAAACCCTGTTAGGGGTATTTTTAACTTGCAAAATCCTTGTTCAAATACTGTTTCTTAGTTTTGCTGTATTATCAGCCTTAACCTGGTTTGATACCATGTTAGAGCTATTCTAATTTATAGTTAATATCGATAGTTCATAATCGAGCGGATCAAATTGCACCTTTAAATCGGCAATCAACTTTTTACCCGATCTTAAATAATAAGGTGCCATATTTTCATACCGTTCCTGCAAGGCTCCTTCCGGGAAAAACTTATCTTTTACTTTTTTGATCTGATTGATGTTTGTTTCCTGTTTTTGCTTTTCAGATCGCAGCAATTTGCTTTCTATATTTTTTATTGCATTCAAAGCTTTTTGCAGCTCAGCTTCTACACTTCCCTTTAATGTTATATCTACAGCCATCGCTTTTTCAGAAACTTCTGCAAAAACATTGGAAATTTTTTCTTCCTGTTCCTTTAATGAAAGTTCAGAATTTGCATTTTTATTTACAAATTCTTTGATCAATACATCAACATCCTTAAAAAGATCGTTAATTGTAAATCCTAATTTTTGAATTTGTTGATTTGTTTTTTCATCGGTCAACAAAGCAAAATTGCGTGGTATCAATACCGGAAAATTGATATTATGATGATCAAACATCCTCTTGTATTCCAACCAATATGCTAATTCACCGGGGCCACCTATATAAGCTAAATTGGGTAATATCTTTTGTTGATAAACCGGGCGTAATACCACATTGGGACTAAAACGTTCAGGGTGATCGATAAGCTCTTTAAGCAATTCGTCATTTGTAAAAGTGATTGAAGTGTTTACAACATTGAATACATCCCTCCTGCCCTCTTCTAAAGTGGTATTATGAATATGTTCGATGCGCTCACGTAAATTTTCAATCATGTAAAAACAATTGATCTCCCGTGGGTTTACCTGTGCTTTAAAACCAGCTTTTTCGAGTTCGGAAATTGTTTCGTTAACTAATTTGTAATTGGTATTATTAATAATATCGTCTTTAATGATCTCAGAAAATTCATTTTTCAAACGTGCATCATTTCCATCCAATATCACTAGACCATGATCAGCAAACAGTTGATGAACCATATAGCGGGTAGCATCTGAAAGATTTGAGTTTTTTAAATAAGCATCAGTAAAAAGCTGAATTAATTCTTTTGAATTTTCCGATTCACCTAAAATTTGTTTTAACTCATCAATCACAAAATTTAAAGAATCTGTTTTTAAATTACCAACAGCGCCTTTTGCATCATTATTCCAGGATATTTTTTTTCCAAATAAATTAATGCTTTGGATCTCTGCAAAATCATGGTCTTCACTTGCCATCCAATAAACAGGGACAAAATTATATTCAGGGTAGTTTTTCTTTAATTTTTCAGCAAGATTAATAGTGGAGATTATTTTATAAATAAAATACAAAGGACCTGTAAAAAGGCATAGTTGATGACCAGTACAAACAGTAAATGTATTTTTATTAAGAAGAAGATCAATATTCGCTTTTTGTAAATCGCAAGCCTCAATAGTTGAATATTGCTCCCTCAATACCGTCACAAGCAATGGTCTGTTTGTATTTTCTTTTGCTTTATCATCAATCACTTGCTGAAAACCCTCTATTTTAGGCTCGTATGCATAAAGCTTACGCAAAACAGGTTCTCCATTGATATAATCAAGAAACAATTTTGAAAATTGTCCGGTTTCAACTAATGGTATTTTCGATCTTTTTAAAGTGGTCATTGGAATACAAAGGTAATATAATTAGTGTGTGTTTAAAGTATCAGGTTCAACAATAGATTAGCTGATAAAAAAGCAATTTCTCTCACTGTTTCGCAAATAAAAGAGAGATCATAATCACCGGATCGGGGGTTAATTTTTCGATTTAACAACCAAAAAGATTGTAATTTTGTTCTGATAAAAATAAAAAATATGGATAAATTTACCAAAGAAGAACAGGATCAAGATCTTAAAAATCCCTGGACCACATTAACATCCGAAAAAATATACGACTCCCCTTGGATCGGCCTCACAAAGCATGATGTACTAAATCCAAATGGTAATCCGGGAACATATTCAGTGGTACATTTTAAAAATTTAGCCATTGGTATTTTACCATTAGATAATGATTATAATACATGGATAGTTGGTCAATATCGTTACCCGATAAACCAGTATTCATGGGAAATTCCTGAAGGTGGAGGCAATCACAATGTACCTGCATTGGATTCAGCAAAACGCGAATTACTTGAAGAAACGGGTATAACAGCCAATAAATGGACAAAAATTCAGGAACTGCATTTGAGTAATTCAGCAAGCGATGAATTTGGTATCTTATACATTGCTCAGGACCTAAATTTTGGCGAATCGGAGCCGGAAGATGATGAGCAATTAGTAGTTCGTAAGCTTCATTTTAACGAATTATACCAAATGGTAGAATCCGGTGAGATAACAGATAGCTTAACAGTCATAGCGGTTTTGAAAGCGAAATTATTAATGCTTGAAGGTACAATTTAAATGTGATTGGCCTTTCAATTTAATGATCGGCCAATTAGATCTAATTCACCACTTTCCCATACAAATCATAATCCTCCGCAGAAGTAATTTCCACATTTGCAAAATCACCAACACGAACAAAATGCTCATCTGCTCTTACAAGCACTTCGTTATCAACTTCAGGTGAATCAAATTCGGTACGACCGATAAAATAATCACCTTCTTTTTTGTCAAAAAGGACCTTATAGGTTTTTCCAATTTTTTGTTGATTCAGGTCCAATGAAATACCCTGTTGTAAAGCCATTACAGCTTCTGTTCGAAGTTGTTTTGTTTTTGCAGGAACATTATCTTTCAATAAATATGCATGCGTATTTTCTTCATGGGAATAAGCAAAGATCCCTAAACGCTCAAAACGGCTTTGCTCTATCCACTCCAGCATTTCCTTATGATCCTTCGCGGTTTCGCCCGGATAGCCTGCAATTAATGTGGTTCTGATGGCAATACCAGGAACTTTATCACGGATTTTATTTACCAAATCAATGGTTTTTTGTTTAGTGGTCCCTCTGCGCATACTCTTGAGCATGTCATCAGTAATGTGTTGAAGAGGCATATCCAGGTACTTACAGATATTTGACCGCTCGTTCATAACATCCAGTGCATCCATTGGGAACCCGCTTGGAAAGGCATAATGCAAACGAATCCATTCTATACCTTCTACATCAGAAAGGTGTTTAAGCAGTTCAGATAAGTTACGTTTTTTGTAGATATCCAAACCATAGTACGTTAGATCCTGGGCAATAAGCATCAACTCCTTAGTGCCGTTCTTTGCAAGGTGTTTTGCTTCTTTTACCAATTCCTCAATTGGTCTTGAAACATGGGCTCCACGCATTAATGGTATGGCACAGAAGGAACAAGGCCTGTCACATCCCTCCGAAATTTTAAAATAAGAATAATGATGCGGGGTAGTTAATAATCGTTCTCCTACTAATTCGTGTTTATAATCTGCTTTTAATGTTTTTAATAAACGTGGTAATTCACGTGTCCCAAAGTAACCATCCACATTTGGTATTTCTCTTTCTAAATCAGGTCTGTAACGCTCACTCAGACAACCGGTAACATACACTTTATCAACCAAACCGGCTTCTTTTGCATTAGCATAACGAATGATGGTATCTATACTCTCCTGCTTTGCATTATCAATAAATCCGCAGGTATTAATAATTACAATACTGGAATCGTCCTGTGTGCTTTCGTGTGTTACATCAAAGTTATTTGCTTTTAGTTGACCCATCAATACTTCACTATCCACAATGTTTTTAGAACATCCAAGGGTAACTACATTAACTTTATTTTTTTTAAGCGTTTTTGTTTTCAACTTTATTTGTATTAATTCCTCACAAAGATAAGCAATCCATTAGAAACTGGATGTGATGCTGAAGTTTTTGGGCTTATTTTTACTTGATGCTTTTATTCATTTGGGCGTTTCCTTTTCCTCAAATGGAAAAGGGCGGGCTTTACACTTCAATCTTTTCTAAAAAGAAAAGCCTGCCCGACTGAAAGACATCAGTCGTTCGGGCGGGGATTTTCGTGGAATTTATCCTGAGCGTTTGTCGAAGGAATCCCTAACGCAACTACCCTACTCAGGATTTTAAATTTTCAGAAGAGTTCTCAACCGAGGAATTGTCATTACTAAAGGCCGTTTTAGACGACATGTAATTTTTGTTTCCATACTCTGCGCGATATATTTTTATCATAATAAGAAAATAGGAAATTAACAATGGACCGAAAATTATACCGGGAATGCCAAACCAATTCAACCCAATGATCACACCGAAAACAGTTACTAAAGGATGAATATCAGCTATTTTTTTTTGAAGAATGAAACGGAACACATTATCAACATTAATGATCACCACTACTCCATAAATTAAAATAGCAATCCCTTGCCAATAAGCTCCGCTTGATGCAAGTATTATACCTGCAGGCAGCCAGACTAATGCAGAACCCACAAAAGGGATGAAAGATAAAAAACCACACATCAAGCCCCAAAAAACAGGCTCTTTTAAACCAAAGATCCAAAAACCCAAAATCGCAAACCCGGCTTGAATTATCGCCAATAACGGTGCTCCTATTACATTTGAGTATGTTTGAGATACTAATTCTTTCGCAAATAAATGAGCATTTTCTCTCGTATAAGGCAAAAACCGTACAATACTTTTTTCCATTGACGTTTCGGAATAGAGCAAATAGAATAAAATAAAATACATTATGGCAATGTCAGCAAGGATACTCATTGTTTGTCCTAATAAATTAGGTATAAAATTGGTGATCTCCGTTTGCAACTTCACCAAATTTTCCGGAGCTAAAATATTTACACCATACTTGGTATTAATAAATGAATTAAGATTTTGAATCTCAACATAAAAATTATGAGATTCGGAGAACATAGCTGACACTTTATTTATCAATAAATAGGTAACACTAAATACCGGAATTATAATCACCAAAAATGACAAAAGAAGAACAATAGCAACCGCCATCCCCCTTTTCAGCTTCAATTTATTGATAAAAAAAAGCATAGGGGAAGAACAAATAATAAAAAATATAACTGCTCCTAAAAATGCAGGTATAAAATCCGATACGGTAACAAATAAAAAGCCACCAAGCAATACAATTATCGCTAATGCAACAATTTGTTTTAATTTATTTGATTCAAAATATGACATATGTTAAATTTTAATTAAAGGTAAATAAAAAACAGTAATTTTATACTATAATTGATCATACAAAAGATGAAAGATAATAACAACTCCAAAATAATACTGGCGCTTTTAGCAGGCGCTGCTGTTGGTATTGCAATAGGCTATTTTTTAAACTCCGAAAAAAAGGACGAATTGATCAATGATCTAAAAGAAGGTGCATCTAAATTTAAAGATGATCTGGCAGAACAATTTGAGAAAGGAAAATCCATTTTTGAAGATCTAAAAAATACAACTGAAGCATAAGTAAGTAATATTTAAGATTTAATATGTAATAATTGAAATTCATAATTATGAACAGAAGACTTATATTTTAGCTTAACATTGCCTATTAAGTATTAAATATTACATATTACATTCCCTGAACTATGAACGACCAGCCCTCTTTTTTTTCAGAAATAAAGCAAATGTTAATTGATTATTTTGAAGCCAAAATTCAACTTTATAAAATTGGCGCTTATGAAAAAATAGCGAAAACAACTGCCGTGTTATTTTCATCCATTATTATTGCATTACTGAGCTTTTTTTTATTATTCTTTTTAAGTATCAGTGGAGGATTTTACTTTGGAGGGCTTTTAAATAACAATGCTTTGGGCTTTCTTATAATTTTTGGGATCTACCTTGTATTGTTTGTTATAATCGTATTATTCAGAAAAAAATTATTGGAAAAATACATTATTAATAAAGTGATAGAACAACTATTTGAAAAAGAAGAACATGATCAATGAACCCATTAAAATTACTGACCTTCAAACACTTCAGCAGGAAAAACAACGAATAAAAATTTATTGTTCTTTCCAGGAAGAGCTTATCAAAAATAAAATAATTTTCATTAAGTCGAATTACAAGCAAATTATTGGCGAAGAGTTTTTACCATACTCTGCTGAAAAAAATAAAAAAGTAAGTGACGTATTGGATTGGGTAAATGAATTTGTGTTGAGTAAATTCCTAAAAGGGGATGTTGGAGGGAAAAGCCCAATATCCGGCACCCTTTTAAAGATCGCAGAAGTAGGGATCGTTCATTTGTTCAATAAATTTGCGAAGAAGTAAAGAGTAGCTCTCTTAATATTGAGGGACGCTTGTAAAAGCCCAAGAATATTTTAAAATAGAGTATTGTATTTTTGATGTGCGAATTTTTTCACCCTCGTTTTGTTCTTATCATCAAATACTTTATTAAAGCTATATTTTAATACTATTTCATGAGAACCACTGCTATAGCTCCGGAACTTGCTTATTAATATATCATAAGAATAGGCCACTTGAAAACTTTCCAAAAAAGTTGCGCCAACATGAATGGCAATTGCATCGCGTAACCGAACGGATGCTCCGAAAAAGAACTTCCCCATATAATGTACCCTTAAGGTATAATCCATCATTAACGGAACAGATTTTACATAATTTACAAATAGTGTGTTTTCAAAAACATAATCCGGATTTTGCGAATAGTTATAACCAAAGGTGGAATATACCTGTGTTGCATATCGAATGAAACCTTTTTTTGTAGAGTCTCCTTTGTAAAATTCAGCCTTAGATTGTAATAAGTGTAATGCGCTGAACCCAATATGAAATCGGTCGTTATATAAATAAATCCCTGCGCTGGCATCCGGAACACCTGAAGTATAATTAAGTGTTTGATCAATAGAAGGATCCTGGGAGTTATGAATTGTCATTCTACTGCCAATTAACGTGTATTTAGAGTAATTCCCGGCAAGACCAGCGGAAAGTTCACAATCAGGAAATCGAATGTGATAGGCATAACTCGCGCCATAGTTAGTTTGTTTTGATGGCCCTATTTCATCTTGCATCATATATAAACCTGCCCCCATTTTCCCTTCAAATAACCTGCCATTCAAACTAATACCGGATGTTTTGGGAGCATCGTCAAAACCTACCCATTGCATCCTGTAATTCATGCTGGCATATAAGCTCCCCTGGGTACCTGCAACAGCAGGATTCAGCATAAAAGAGCTGCTTTTAAACTGTGTATAATACGGCAATTGCTGAGCCTTCAAAAGAAAAGGCATAAGGCAGCAGCCTATTAAAAGTAAACCGGATATGAGTAAATGTTTTTTCAATTTTCCGCTAATTACAAATTTTTACAAAATTATTATTGAACAATACTTACAGTACCATGAAATTGCCCCGCTCCTTCGCCCAGATCAAGCATATAAAAATAAGTTGCTGCTGGAAGCTCCTCACCAAGGAATGTTTTTCCATCCCAGTTATTTAAATAGCCATTGGCCTTAAATACAAGTTTCCCATTTCGATTGTAAATTTCCAACCTGTTTCGGGGATATTTATGAATATTGCCAATATACCATGTATCATTGTTGCCGTCCTTATTTGGTGTAAATGTATTGTATAATACTATTTCACTATATGGTTCTACAAATACAGTCATCGTATCCTTTGCACTGCATCTTCTTTCTTTATCGGTTCCATAAAGATAATAGTCGGTAGTTACTATTGGCTCTGCGTCAGGGTTTGCTGTATTGAAATATAAAAGTATGCTGGACGGTGACCATTCATAAAAATAACCTCCCGAAGCCTGCAAAATGGCTACCTCTCCTTCCTTAATAGTAATATCAGTCCCTGCATTAATTGGCGGTGGTTGTATTACGGTTACCACCACAGAATCTATTTTAGGTGGACAGCCCGCAATGGTTGCAGTTAACGTATATGTGGTTGTTACTAATGGAGCCGCTATTGGCCGTGGTAAAGTTGAATCATTTAATCCGGGGCCTGGTGCCCAGGAATAGCTTACGCCCAATCCGGTAGCGTTATTGGTTCCACCAATTATATCGGATGACTCACGGCAAAAATCTACCCCAATCCCTGCATTAACATATACAATATAACTCACTGTAATACTCATTGCGTCCGATTGAACAGCTCCGGTATCATCAGTAACTGTTAAGGTATATACTGTAAAGTCGTCAGGAGAAGCGGATGGATTTGGTTTTGCCGGATTAGATAGTCCGGTTGAAGGTGACCATAAATAAGTATATGGTGCTTTCCCTCCCATAGCAGAGGGTACACCGCCTATAATAACACTATCACCGGGGCATATTGCTTCATTCAATCCTGCTTCAGCGATAAATTGAGCAAAGGAAGAATTGATAAAAAACAACAAAAAGATAATATTAAATAAATACCGGCCTTTGGAAATTTTACCCATTTAAACGCTATGTAATTTATTTTAAAACAAATATATATATATATATTGTAATTATAAAGCTTTCAATGTGATAGAGATGCTAAAAAAAATATAAATACGCCAAACACTATTATGTTTTGAATGAATTTAGCAAAAAATTAAAATGAATTGAAAATCGGATCAGATTGAATATTCCTACACAATCAATTAATAGAATAGGATTTTAAGATCTTGAATAATTCATTGGTGGTATTCCAATTTCTGGTGGTAGCGGTTACTTTGAGCTTGTTTTCAAAAAAAATATTTGTCAATTTGGAGTTACCATATCCATTGGGACAATACAAATAAACCTCCTTGCCGGATATGCAGAACTGATCCGGTTCATAATTGTACTTTTTGAGATTTTCAATATTTTCCTTTGCGGGTTTATCAGCTAAAAAAACAACATGAAGTTTACTTAAATCAATATCCTTTTGTTTTAGAAACTGATTGCCTTCTATTATACTTTGCATTTCATCAGGTGTTCTGATGATGACTGGCACATCAAAATTATATTTTTCAAAAATTTTTTGTTCAATTTGTTTCGAAAGATCTTTAGAATTCTTATTCTTAAAAATTACATTTCCACTTTGGATATAGGTGGTAATATTTTCAAAATGCAATTCCTCATACATTTTTTTTAATTCCGCCATTGGAATCTTCTTATGTCCGCCAACGTTAATGCCTCGTAAAATTGATAAAAATATTTTCATGGATCACAATTTCAAAATTAATTTTCCAAAAATAGAACTTTTAATGAGATTGGAAAAAACATGTAAACTAAACCGCTTATATCACCTTACTATTTTTACATTAAAAGCCCCGCTTTGAATTGTACCATATAAACTCAGCCACAAAGGCAAATACATTTCTGTTCCTCTTGCTTTGGAGATATCACCGAGATCAAATATATTTTTTTTCAACCATCCAAAAGGGATAAGAACCGAATCGATAATTACTTTTTTAGCTGCCTCATCATTACCACAAATAAAAACATTATGATCCCCATAGTTAACCAAGGAAGGATTTACCATTAACTTACTCCACATCGTATTAAGAGTTTTTACCACTTTCACATCAGGAAATTCTTTTTGGATCTCCTCCGCTAATGAATTGGTATTGCAAACAGTTAAGGAGGGAGGCATCCCTTTAGAAAAATCCAGAGGGTTTGAAATATCAACAAGAATTTTTCCATGCAGATTATTTGCTCCGGCCAGTTTGAGTGCTTCCAAAGAAGCTAGCCCTGCTGTACAATTAAAAACAATTTCACCGAATGCAGCAGCATCGGCAAATGTGCCTGCACTGGCGTTTTCAGAAGCGGCATTTGTCACAAAAGCACTATTTTTTTCATTTTCAGCTGAACGGCTGCCCATTTTTACTTCATGACCATTGGAAATTAATGCTGAAGCGATGGTATTACCAACAATCCCGGTACCTAAAACTCCTATTTTCATACTTTTAAGATTATAAAATTTACAAATAAAATCTTGCTAAAGTCCATTTTTTTTAAAACGTAAGATGCTTTGAAACACTATTTTCCATAATTAAAACAAACCAATTTTCAATTAAAAAAATAATTGATCTTGCTAAAGAGTCAATAAACATACCAAAATCATATTCGTAACGATTTTGAAAGCAATTTATTGTTCAACTGTTTTGAGGGGGATTTTTAAATAAAACAAATTAATTACCAATTACCATACTTCACCTAATTTTAACTCAAATAAATTTTTCAGTTAAAATTATACTATTATTTCAATTACCTTTACTCAGTATAGAAAGAATCTAATTCAATTTTACAATTTAATGATCACAGCAACCAATATTCACAAGTCATACCAAACATTAAACGTTTTAAAAGGTGTTACTCTTACCATTGATGAAGGTGAAATAATTTCAATAGTTGGTGCCTCAGGTGCCGGTAAAACAACACTGCTACATATCTTAGGCACGTTGGACAGGGCTAACAGTGGAACATTAGAAATAAACAATATTAATATTTCAGCTCTTAGCGATAAAAAATTAGCCGAATTTAGAAACAAAAATATCGGCTTTGTTTTTCAGTTTCATCATTTACTCCCTGAATTCACAGCCATCGAAAATGTTTGTATTCCGGCTTTTATTGCAGGTACATCAGAATCGGTTGCCGAAGCAAAAGCAAAAGAATTACTTACTTTTTTAGGATTAGCTGAACGAATGGATCATAAACCAAATGAACTTTCGGGAGGGGAACAGCAACGTGTAGCAGTTGCAAGAGCATTAATTAATAATCCTGCAGTGGTATTAGCAGATGAGCCTTCAGGAAATTTAGATTCCGCTACAGCAAAAGAATTACATGAACTATTTTTTACGCTTCGTAAAAAATTTAACCAAACATTTGTAATTGTTACTCACAATGAAGAGCTAGCAAATATGGCAGACAGGAAGTTAGTGATGAGAGATGGTAATATTGTGGTATAAAAAAAATTATTTTTTTATACGATTCTTATTAATTTTTTCAATTAACTCCTTCACCCTTCTTTCAATTTCGTCACGAACTTTATTAAATTCAGTTGGCTCTAAATGCTTGGGATCATCTAATTTCCAATCATCACGGTGTTCCGCCATCACAAATGGACATTCATCTCCACATCCCATTGTTATGGCATAATCATATTTAATTTTTGGAATCTCATCCAGCGATTTGGACTGATGGATGGTTAGATCATATCCCAATTCTTTCATAGCAGCAATTGCTTTAGGATTTATTATTCCCGATGGACGTGAGCCCGAACTGTATGCTTCCACCCTGCCTTTGCCATGTATTTTTGCAAAGGCCTCCGCCATTTGGCTTCTATTAGAATTTTCTACACAAACAAATAATATCGTTTTCATTTTCTCAAAAAAATTAAATTAAAAACCACAATACGATTACCTGTGAAAATGAATTCAGGTAAAAATCCCCTCATCAATTTATTTTTTGAAAACTACAAAAAGTAAAATTCTGATTGGTATTAAAAGGTGTTGTATGCGTTTCATCCACACATTTTATTTTCTTAAAATTTGTGGCAAACCTTTGTTCCAATTTTTCTTTTGAATATTGCTTTATTTCCAATCCGCTGCATTTTACCGGTCCCGAATCGGAAAAAGTACCAACCACCATGAAGCGATTAGCTGTAATAAATGCATTGGCATTATCCAAATACTTTTCAATTTGAGGTTGATTTAACAAAAAATGAAATGCTGCCCTGTCGTGCCAAAAATCGAATTTGATATCCGATTTAAAATCTATTATATCAGCAACTATCCAATTTATTTTATCAGCATTAATTCCCAATCGTAATTTGGCTCTTTCTATTGCGTTTGCCGAAATATCCAACACATAAATATTTGAATATCCTTTCTCGATCAGATAATCAACAAAGTATGAATCACCTGCTCCAATATCAATTATTTTTGCATCTTTTGAAAGATCGAATGTTTCGAAAAACTCAATACTTTGTGCTGGAACAGGTTGATACCAGCTAAACTCTTTCTGAACTTTAGTCGAATATATATTTTCCCAATGCTCTTTTATATTATCAATTTTCATTTTTTAGCAATATTTGATTTAACAACATCCGCCTCCTGGCGTGCAACAACTGTTCGCATTACTTAATTCAGCCAGGTTTACTTTTAATTTTTCAGCTGAAACACCACAATTGTCTTTAGCGAGACAATCCGTTTGTTTAGCAACCAAAACAAAATTTTGATCAGCAAAATCCAAACCATATCTCCCTATAGTACTGGTCTGATATTCTACTTCTACCTCTAAATCGGCAAGGGCAAGCGCCTTTTCAGAAACGGAAATGATATCAAGTAATTTTTGAGGTTCTAACCGATGATTAAAATCATTGGCTTCCCATAGCTGAAAGCTTACTACTTTTTCGTCACGAACCGTACCACCACAATCAATAAAATGTTTGGTAGTTAATCCAACTTCTGTAATATGAAAATGAGCCGGAACAAATTCGCCATTAGGCCGGATAAAATTAATTGCTTTTGATGTGCTTAATTCTTTTTTAAAATCATATAGTTTCATTTTTTTTAGTTTTAATTTTTAACAACATTTATTTTTCATGGATTCAAAATTTAGACTGAACAATTCACCAAAAATCATTTTAGCTTTTTTCCAATTTTCTTTATCAATGCAATAACAAACTCGCGGTCCGTCTATCTCGCCCTTTATTAGTCCTGCATTTTTTAATTCTTTTAAATGCTGTGATACTGTTGACTGTGAAAGAGGCAGATGCTCTACAATATCATTACAAATACAGGATTTTTGTTGCGACAAAAATTTAATGATGGCAACACGAGCCGGATGGGATAAGGCTTTAGCAATTTCACTTGCAATTATCTCATCATTTTTAAATTCTTGTTTCTTATTGTAGGCCATGTCTATAATTATATATCGCAAATATACGATAAATAAAATCCTTAAAACAAAATTGAAACAATTTATTTTTTTCAGAAATACACTTTTACTTTTTCAATAAAGGAATCAGGAGCCGCACAAGGCTTATTAGCAGACATTTTAATAAAAACCAGAGCGGTATTTCCAGTAGTTAATAATTCTCCTTTTTGATTATATATTTCGTAATCAAAAGTAATTTTTGCTGTGGGCAGATCTTTAATAACAGTTTTAATTACTAATAGATCATCGTAAAATGCAGGCTTTAAATATTTAATAGTACAAGTATAAACCGGCAACATTATCCCATTATCTTCCATTTCCTTATAGCTGGTTCCTAATTGACGTAAGGCTTCTACCCTTCCTACTTCAAAATACTGAGCATAATTTCCATAATAAACATAACCCATTCTATCCGTTTCGGCATAACGCACTCTCAAAGATGTTTCAGATATATACATATACAAATAATTTATAAATAAAACTAAAATAAACTATTTTAAATTACTATTTATATTGATTCAAAAAAAATAAAAAAATAAAGTGATTGTTATCCTTTTTAATACCTGTTTATATCCTTATAATTGTATCCCCCTATAATAAACACATTAAATTAATGTAAAACAGATGAATTTAAGCCTGGTTCGATATATAGTAGTAGCATTTATTTTCAGCATTCACTTAAGTTGTTCAACGAATACAAAACTTAAAAGTGTTGAAACATCAATGATAGAGCTTAATGCTCAAACTGCCCTCACAGATGCTGAATTTGAAAAAACGCTCGATCCATACAAAAGTAAAATGGATCTGATAATGAATGAACTATTAATTGTTTCGGAACAACCTTTATTAAAAGGGTTACCGGAAAGCAGTCTGGGAGATTTTTCATCAGATGCTATACTCAAAAAAACAAATGATAATTACAAACCTGCCGATAATATGCCGGTTAATGTTTGTTTGTTAAACAACGGTGGATTAAGAGCCGAACTACCTAAAGGAAATATAACACGTGGCAATGCCTTTGAATTAATGCCTTTTGAGAACAGTATTTTTATTCTTACACTATCCGGTGAAAAAACCAAACAATTATTTGATTATATCGTACAAAACAACGGAGCACCATTTGGAGGAGCTACTATAAAAGCTAAAGGAAAAAAAATCACTGAATTAAAAATAAGCGGACAAGATTTTGATGTAAATAAAACCTACAAAATTGTTACTTCCGATTATTTAGCAGCAGGTGGTGATAAATATTATTTTTTTAAAGATCCGATAAAAACAGAAATTTTAGATTACAAATTACGTGATGCAATCATTGATTACATGATCGAAGAAAATAAAAAAGGCAATACTCTAAAAGTTAGCACTGATGGCAGAATCAAATATGAATAACAGACGGGAGTTTTTAAAAAAAACATTGGTTGGCGGTGCAGGAATGTTGGCTTTAAATGCAATTCCAAATGAAGTATTGGCAAAAAGCAATATGGTAAAAATCACTATTTTGCACACCAATGATGTACATAGCCATATCGATCCGTTTCCTGACAACCACCCTAAATTTGCGGGATTGGGAGGTGCAGTGCGCAGAGCTGCGTTAATTAAAAAAATCCGAAGCGAAGAAAAAAATGTATTATTACTTGATGTTGGTGATATTTTTCAAGGCACCCCTTACTTTAATATGTATGGCGGTGAATTGGAATTTAAATTAATGAGTATGATGAATTACGATGCATCAACTATTGGGAATCATGATTTTGACAATGGCTTGAATGGCTTGGTAAAACAATTGCCTCATGCAAATTTCCCATTTATTAATTGTAACTACGATTTTTCAGATACGGAGATGGCGGGCAAAACCATACCTCATAAAATATTTGTTAAAGACGATATTAAAATTGGTGTATTTGGTTTAGGAATTGAACTGGAAGGATTAGTAGATAAAAAAATGTATGGCAATACGGTTTATTTAGATCCGATACAAAAAGCTGCTGAGGTAACACATTTTTTAAAAAATGAAAAAAAATGTGATCTGATTATTTGTTTATCCCATTTAGGATACAAGTATGAATATAAAAAAATAAGTGACGTGGAGTTGGCTAAACATTCAAAAAATATTGATATCATTTTAGGCGGACATACCCATACATTCTTTGATAAACCTATCTCCTGCAAAAATATGGATAACAAAGAAGTATTAGTTGCACAAGTTGGCTGGGCCGGAATTCGCTTAGGAAGAGTGGATTACATTTTCGAAAAAAATTCAAAAAAAATGACTTCGGAAGGGTACAGTATAAAAATTTCCAAAAAGTCAATAGCAATTTGATATTTTTTAAAACTTTTTTTTGTTAATAAGTGTTGCTGCTCAAATAATTTATATATATTTACAGCGCAATAGCCGATAATACAGTGTGTACAACGTATGTACATATTTCAAAATATAAATTACCACATTAAATATAGTATCGAATGGAGAAAGCATACGTCAAAGTTTGGGAGAGCTGTCTGGGGATTATTAAAGACAATGTAAGTTCGCAAAGTTTCAAAACTTGGTTCGAACCCATTAAACCAATAAAACTAAATTCTAGTGTATTAACTATTCAAGTACCTAGTCAGTTTTTTTACGAATGGCTCGAAGAACATTACATTACTTTGTTGAAAAAAACCATTAAAAAAGAATTGGGTACCAGCGGTCGTTTGGAGTACAGTATTATAATGGAAAATAATTATAATAATGCTTCCAAACCATACACCGTTAAAGTTCCTACAAGTAATAAAAAGGAATTGAAAAATCCATCGGTAGCAATGCCGATTGATCTAAATCAAAATACTATTCGTAATCCTTTTATTATTCCGGGATTAAAAAAGGTAAATGTTGAATCTCAACTAAACGTTAACTATACATTCGAAAATTTAATTGAAGGCGATTGCAACCGTTTGGCTCGCTCTGCAGGTTTTGCAGTTGCTAATAAACCCGGAGGAACAGCTTTTAACCCACTATTGATATATGGAGGAGTTGGTCTAGGGAAAACACACTTAGCACATGCAATTGGTATTCAGATAAAAAGCGAATTCCCAAATAAAACTGTTCTTTACGTTTCATCCGAAAAATTTACTCAACAATATATTGATTCAGTTCGTAACAACAATCAAAATGATTTTGTTCATTTTTATCAAATGATTGATGTGTTGTTAATTGATGATGTTCAATACTTTGCAGGTAAAGAAAAGACACAGGACGTATTTTTTCACATATTCAACCATTTACATCAAACAGGTAAACAATTGGTTTTAACGGCCGATAAAGCACCTGTTGAATTACAAGGATTTGAACAACGTTTGCTTTCCCGTTTTAAATGGGGCTTATCTGCCGACCTTCAAACACCTGACTTAGAAACCCGTGTTGCTATTCTTGAAAAGAAAGTATATTCCGATGGTATTGATATGCCTAAAGAAGTGCTTGAATATCTTGCATACAGCATTACTACAAACGTTCGTGAATTAGAAGGTGCGCTTATTTCATTGCTTGCACAATCATCAATGAACAGAAAAGTAATTACGCTGGAGCTTGCCAAACAAATGATTGACAAGTTTGTAAAGAACACTGCCCGTGAAGTTTCTATTGATTATATACAAAAAGTGGTTTGCGATTATTTTGATATGCCACTTGAGTTATTGAAATCAAAAACCCGTAAACGTGAAGTTGTTCAGGCGCGTCAAATATCTATGTATTTCGCTAAGAGCATGACAAAATCGTCACTTGCAACAATTGGTTTACATTCTGGAGGAAAAGATCATGCAACAGTTCTTCACGCTTGCAGAACAGTAAATAATTTAATAGATACCGATAAACGATTTAAAATTTATATTGAAGAACTTCATAAAAAAATTACTATTCAATAAAATTTCGATTTTTTATAAAAAAAACAGCCTCGATAAATTATCCGGGCTGTTTTTTTTTGCCTAAAATTAAATTGTGGCCAATTTGAACTCGTTTCAAAAACGCCCACAATTGGTGGGCCGATATTTCTTTTTTCGGGTCGGTAAAGCTCTTTTAATGCGTTTTTTGATATTGAGGCTGCCCTCATTAAGTTTCTTTCCTCGTCTTTTAACTTTTCTTTCGTAGTCTTCCCCTGTTGATGAAAAAGAAGAGGAACCCATTTGTGCTATAGGCTGAGAAGAGGAGAATTCAAAACGCATGTGAAAACCATTTTCTAAAGTAGGTTCTATATTTTGGTTTTTTTGAACCTTTTGTTTTTGATCCGGTGGTACTTCAGTTTGATGATAAGGATTGGTATTAATAAAATCGTGGGTATTATTGGTCTGAATGGGATCGTCACCTATAATAGAGATCACAGCCTGATTATTTCCATTGGATTCTTGTGCTTTTAAGCACACAATGCAAAACAACAATGAACAAAAAAGATAATATTTTAACCCTATCGTTAACACAAATACAAAAATTTAAAGTAAATGAACAAAAAATTTCACTGAAAAACAAGGCTATTTTACACTATTCAAGTCAATAAAGGTTTAATATTCAACCTTATCCCGAACCATTTTTCTATAATCAATTGTTAAATTATACGTTAAACCAGGTAATTTGTTTTAAATCCTCGACCCTTTTATTAAAAAAACTGACAAGAGCTCTAAATCAAATAAAATTGGTACAATTTTTTAACCAGTATTCTTGGGCAATTGATAGAACAAACAACATTTTTATAACAAATTATTTATGGCAACATATTAGTAGAAAAGCATAAGAATATCCTTTTCAGGACTTGATCTATCAAACCATATTTTATTTAATTTTGATACTAAAAACTCAACAACAATGAATGCCAACATAAATAAAACCAACCAAAAGCGTATTGTAATTATCGGTGCTGGCTTTGGTGGATTCAAGCTGGCACGTGAACTTTGCAAGGCCGATTATCAAATTGTATTAATTGATAAAAACAATTACCATCAATTTCAACCTTTGCTGTATCAGGTAGCCACTTCAGGTTTGGAGCCCAGTGCCATTTCGTTTCCTTTGCGGAAAATTTTCCAGAAAATAAAAAATATTCACATCCGCATTGCTGAAGTAACGCAAATCATTTCAGATAAAAATCAGATCAATACGAATATTGGTATGATCAATTATGACTATTTGGTAATTGCCATAGGTACGGATACTAATTATTTTGGTAATTCCAAACTGATGGAAAAAGCTATGCCAATGAAATCCGTAGCAGAAGCCCTGACATTACGTAATACTATTTTGCAAAATTATGAAAACGCTTTAACAACAGAAGATATTGATGTTAAAAAGGGCTTAATGAATATTGTAGTAGTAGGTGCAGGCCCTACAGGGGTTGAGGTATCAGGTGCCCTGGCCGAAATGAAAAAATATGTATTGCCCAAAGAATATCCGGAATTGGATCTTAATAAGATGAATGTTCATTTGTTGGAAGGCGCGCCCAGAGTGCTCAATACCATGTCGGAAAGTGCATCAGATAAAGCAAAGAATTATTTAGAAAATTTAGGAGTAAAAATTTCATTGAATGTCCAGGTAAAAGATTATGACGGCACAAATGTTCATTTAGCAGATGGATCAATGATAAGAGCCAATACATTGGTATGGGCAGCCGGGGTAATTGGGAATAAAATTGAGGGCTTAAATGCAGAGTCCATTTCAAAAGCAAATAGAATAAAGGTTGATCGATACAATAAAGTAAATGGTTACTCCAACATTTTTGCGGTAGGTGATATCGCATTAATGGAAGAAGAAAAATTTCCGAAAGGGCATCCGCAAATGGCACAAGTAGCGATACAACAGGCTCACTTGTTAGCCGAAAATCTAAAAAACGCCTTATTGAACAAACCCTTAAAGCCATTTACCTATAAAGATAGAGGAGCCATGGCAACCGTTGGCAGAAATAAAGCGGTAGCAGATCTGGTCTATTTTAAACTTCATGGCTTTATTGCCTGGATAGTGTGGATGTTTGTACACTTAATATCAATTGTAGGTGTAAAAAATCGATTGTTCGTTTTTATTAACTGGGCCTGGAATTATGTTACCTATGATCAATCGCTTCGATTAATTTTTAAACAAAAAAGCAAAAACAAAACGAGTTTAGAAAAACATTTTTTAGAAAATACAATTGGGGTATTTAAAAGTTACAAAACACTTGCCGAAAAAACTTTTGCCCAGTTAAAAAGTGATGAAGACTTCCATTATCAGCCTGATTCCGAGTCAAACAGTATTGCTGTGATCATCAAACATTTGAGTGGGAATATGATTTCCAGATGGACTGATTTTTTAACAACGGATGGCGAAAAACTGACCAGAAACAGAGATTTTGAATTTGTGAATGATCACCAGACCAAGGAACAATTGATGGAATCATGGAACAAAGGCTGGAAAGTGTTTTTAGATACACTCAATTCACTAAATGAAGATGATCTAATGAAAACGATTTCCATACGTGCTGAAAAATTAACTGTAACTCAGGCGTTGAATCGACAAACCGCTCATTACGCTTATCATATAGGACAAATTGTTTTTCTGGCAAAGCAAATTAAAAATACCGAATGGCAATCCTTATCTATTCCTAAAAACAAATCAGAAGAATTTTCAAAAGGTTTTTATCAGGAAACGATCATATAATATAAAGTGTAATTAAAAAAATTAGCAGTAAATGAAATAGTTATAAAATAATTAGCTCGTTTAAACTAATGAACTAATTCTATTATCTTTACAGTTATGATCACAATCGTCATTATCGCCATTACAGTACTTGTATCTATCATTTCAATGGATAATCATTCATTGAAAAACAAACTGATGTTTAACGCCTATATGATCCATAAACGAAAGGAGTGGTATCGCTTTTTTTCGAATGGTTTGATACATGCCGATTGGATGCACCTGGCATTTAATATGTTCTCACTATATATCTTTGGTGGCAATGTGGAGCAAATGTATCGCGACAATGATGTATTTGGAGCCAAAGGAATATTATTCTTTATTCTACTTTATGTTGGTGGCTTAGTAATGTCTTCTTTGTATTCCTATGAAAAACATAAGAACGATATTTATTATAATGCCTTAGGTGCCTCCGGAGCAGTATCAGCAGTGATTTTTGCATATATAATCCTTGCTCCTACTCAAAAGTTAATGTTATTAATTTTACCAATACCGATTCCTGCATACCTTTTCGGATTAATTTTTCTCGGAATAGAATATTATATGGCAAAGCGTGGCCAAGGCAATATCGGGCATGATGCTCATTTTTGGGGAGCAGTGTTTGGTATCGCATTTACGCTGATTTTAAAACCAAGTTTATTGCAATCGTTTATTGAGCAAATAGCAAGATAATTAATTGAAAACCTTCCCACATTTGAAAATTAAGATATGTACTTTGAAATATTGTTAACCGAAAGATTAAAACTGAGGAAATTAACTCCTGAGGTTTTTTCTTATGTTTTTGAGAATTTTTCGGATGATGAAATAAAAATGTTTTTTGATATTAGTTCTGATCTGGAATTAAAAAAAGAAAAAGAGAAATACGAAAAAGGAATTTCAACGTTTAATAGATCATTTCTTTATTTTCAGCTAATAGACAAAACTACTGAAAGCATAATAGGTTGGTGTGGCTATCATACATGGTATCTCGACCATAGTCGTGCAGAAATTGGTTACACATTGACAAACAATGATTTTAAGGAAAAAGGTATAATGACAGAAGCTATATTTTCAATAATTGAATATGGATTCAAAAAAATGGATTTAAATAGAATAGAAGCATACATTGAGCCTGATAATATACCGTCATTAAAAATAATTGAGAAATTAAATTTTAAACAAGAAGGGCATTTAAGAGAACATTACCGTAAAAACAATGTAATGAAGGACTCATTAGTTTTCTCTTTACTTAAAAGCGAATACGAAAATAAATAAAGCAAGAAATTTAACAAACACTCATTCGTAATTCGCAGCGATCATGAATAAAGCAATATTTTTAGACAGAGATGGAGTAATTAATGTGGAGCGCGGCTATACACACAAATTAGAGGATTTTGTAATTTTACCTGATCTGATAGAAGTATTGCAAATGTTCCAGCGAATGGGATATTTGCTTATTGTTGTTTCTAATCAAAGCGGCATTGCAAAAGAGTTATATAAACAAAGCGAAGTAGAAGTGTTGCACAAGTATTTAGTTGAACAATTAAACGATAATAATATCACTCTTTCTGAAATTTATTATTGCGTTCATCACCCTGATGTTGGTCGTTGCATCTGCCGTAAACCTGATTCATTATTTGTAGAAAAAGGATTAGCACGTTTTAATATTGATCCAACAAAATCATATTTTATTGGTGACAAAGAACGTGATGTTGAAGCTGCGGAAAAAGCCGGGGTGAAAGGTATTTTAATTGAAGCCAATATTTCATTAAAAACTATTTTGGATCAGATAGCGAATTAAAAAAATCAGATCCATACTTCTTTGTCATTCAGTTTTACTTAAATATAAAGTCGAAGTATATAGAGACATATATACGCCAATTAATAATAACAATGCAACAATTCATAGATCATAACGGAACTCATATAGCAGCTGACCAACCTTTGCTTTCAGCTAATAACAGGGCATTTTGCTATGGCGATGCCTTATTTGAAACCATTCGTATCACCAATTCTCATCCACAATTTTTAAAAGAACATTTACAACGTTTGTTAATTGGGATGAGTGTTTTAAAAATGCAGATCGACCCACTTTTTGATGAAATTTTTTTTGAGCATGCTATCTTAGAGCTTGCAAAAAAAAATGGTATCACTTCGGATGGGCGCGTTAAGCTTACTATTTACAGAAACCCGGGCGGTTTTTATGCCCCGGAGGTTAATACGGTCTCCTACCTGATTGAAACATCTACATTGGAGACCAAAGGTTATGAACTTAATGCCAAAGGTTTTACGGTGGATCTTTACACTGAACTAAAGAAACCGCAGAGCCCTTTATCTTCAATAAAATCAGCTAATTCCGCGGTATATGTAATGGCTGGTATTTTTAAAAAGCAAAATTCTTTGGATGAATGTATATTGGTAAATGATAAAGGTATTATTACTGAAGCGATCAGCTCTAATATATTTGCTGTGAAAAATGGAGTATTATATACTTCACCAATTGCTGATGGCTGTGTTGATGGGGTGATGCGTAAAAAGATCATTGAAATAGCAAAAGCAAACCGTATTGCAGTATATGAATTATCAATAATGCAAAATGTATTGTTAGGCGCTGATGAATTGTTTTTAACCAATGCCATCAATGGAATTCGATGGGTGGTAGCCTACAAACAAAAAAGATATTTTAATAATACATCAAAAAAATTGCTCGAAAAGTTGAATGAATTAATTAGAAATTAAAGAAATAGAGAAATAGTGAAGTAGAGAAGTAGTGAAGTAGTGAAGTAGTGAAGTAGAGAAATAGAAAAGAAAAGAAATAGAGAAGAAAAGAAATAGAGAAATAGAGAAATAGAGAAATAGAGAATTGAAAAAGGGAAGGAACGAAAAAACATTTCAATTCCAACCATTCTCCAGATCACCAAATCTCCAATTCTTCAATTCTCCAAATCACCAAATCTTTAATTCTTCAATTAAAAAAACATGGAAGATCTAAAAAATTATATCAACACGGTACGCCACGATTTTGCAAAACAAAAACTGGATGAACATGATGTATTTGAAAATCCTATTTTTCAATTTGCAAAATGGTTTGAAGAGGCCGTTGGTGCCCAGGTAATTGAACCCAACGCAATGACTTTTTGTTCTGCCACAAAAGAAGGAAAACCATCTGCCAGAATTTTATTGTTAAGGAATTTTTCTGAAAACGGTTTTGTGTATTATAGCAATTACAACAGCCGGAAAGGTTCTGAAATAGCGAAAAATCCTAATTGTGCGTTGTTATTCTTCTGGCCCGAATTAGAGCGACAAATACGCATTGAAGGAGTGGTGCAAAAACAAACTGCTGAAGAATCTGATCTATATTTTAACAGCCGTCCGAGGGAAAGTAAGTTAGGCGCCTGGACTTCTGAACAAAGTAAAAAAATTTTAAATCGTGAAGTCTTAAATAAGGAATTTGAAAAAAAATCGTTGCAATATCCGGATGAAAATGTTCCTCGTCCTCCACATTGGGGAGGTTACTTGTTAAAGCCTACCACCATTGAGTTTTGGCAAGGGCGTCCAAATCGCTTACACGATCGCATTTTATATACAATGGAAAATAATAATTGGAAAATAGAACGATTGGCTCCCTGATCTTCCAAAACAGATAGAAACAAAAATCCCTCATTAAAAAATTTAATGAGGGATTTTCAGTTGATTCTGATTCAATTATTCCGCTTTTTTAGCTGCTGCTTTTTTTGGTGCCGCTGCTTTTTTGGGTGCTGCATCCTTTTCAGTTGTCGCTGCTTTTTTCACTGCCGCTACTTTTTTAACAGGAGTACCAGCTTTTATAGCTGCTAATGCTGCTTTAGCTTTCGCTTTTTTTCTTGGTCTAAGAACCCCATGAGACCCCATAGTAATTTTGCCTTTACGGCTTTTTTTATCGCCTTTTCCCATAATTTTTTTTTATTTTTTATTTTAATTATTATTGCAAATGTACATCAATTTTAGAAAAAAAAAACTCTTTTTAACGTGGTTCAGCAGAAAGTATAAAAATGACTGTTTTAAAGCTTCATTCTGGATCAACTATTTCAGCCATTCCACCATCGTATTCTAAGCGTACCCCCTTTCATTCCTCATTAATTTCACATTAACGAACTAAGAAATGAAACAAAATTCAAAAAAAATCACGATTCCTAAAAATGTCATTTCCTTTTCTCAAAAAAATCTTTTTCGATCAATTCCACTTTTCTAATTGTATTTCGCAACCAGGTCAACAGCAATTCATCCTTTTCATCATCATCCAACTGCCAGTCAGCATTGGATTGATGAAGCTTTGCTGTAAGCGTATGTAAACATAAAGCAACAGAAACAGATATATTAAAACTTTCGGTAAAACCAAACATCGGGATCTGTACAAAAGCATCCGCGTTATCCCTTACTGTATCTGAAATACCTGTTAACTCCGTTCCAAATATCAATGCAATGGGCTTATCCACAGAAAGATCTTCAATAGTGCAACCATTTTTATGAGGGCTGGTAGCCACTATTTGATAGCCTTTTGCTTTTAACTCATCAATACAATGCTTTGTATTATTTTCCTGATTGCTGTATTTGTGTATGTTCAACCATTTGGGAGAACCCAGTGCAATATCACGGTTTACAGTATAAACATTTTTATTTTCAACAATATGAATATCCTGAATCCCGAAAATATCACAAGAGCGAAGCACAGCACTCGCATTGTGCGGCTGATAAAGATCTTCCAACACAATAGTGATATGACGGGTACGATAATTGAGTACTTCATCAAACTTAGCCCTTCGGTTTTCCGAAATTAAATTTGATAAATAACTTACAAGCTCCTTATTTAAATTTTTTGTTTCCAAGTTTTTAGGTTCAATATATTCAACGAATAACGAATTTTTACGAATAACGAATACGCATTGAGATTCGTTATTCGAGTATATTCGTTATTTGATGGGTGTTTTTCCGTTTGATTTTGCAACCATATTTGCAATACGATATAGCAAACGAGCACCAACATTAGCATCCCACTCATCACCACCCGGTGCAACTTCGTTAATATCAAATGCGATAATGCGTTTTCCTGAATCAACAATTTTTTCGATCAACATTAATACTTGCTCAAATTCGAAACCACCGGCAACAGGTGTCCCTGTGTTTGGACAGAGTTTTGGGTCAAGCCCGTCAATATCAAAACTTAAATAAATATCTTTTGGTAATTGCGCGATTATCTCATTGCAGATGCTGGTCCAGGTTGCACCATCGTATTGTTTGTTTTTAATATCACGATCGAAAAAAGTTACGATGCGGCCATTTGAATTTTTAATCAGATCAAACTCAAACTCACAATAGTCACGAATACCAACCTGCACTAATTTTGATACTTGTGGAATTTTAATTGCATTATACATGATAGAGGCATGAGAGTAATCAAAACCTTCGAAAGCATCACGTAGATCAGCATGTGCATCAATCTGTAAAATAGCAAATGACTCATTTTTTTCTGCTAATGCCTGCATTAATCCAAGCGGTGTACTGTGGTCGCCACCAAGTAATGCAACAATTTTATTTTTGTCCAAATAGGTAAGTGATTTTGTTTTTACCCAATGGTTCAATTTTACACTCTCGGCATTAATGAGTGTTAGAATATCTTTCATTTTGTCGTTCGTCTCAATCGATTCACCTTCTTCAAGCAAAGTAAGGTATGCTTCGGATTTACGTCTTAGACTCTCGTTTTTACTTGCAATATCATCTGAAACAGGTTCCATTGCAATTCCTATTTTCCAGGCATCGGTAATTTTAGGATCAAATAGATCTACCTGATAAGATGCATCAAATACAGCCTGAGGCCCCAATGCAGCGCCCGACCTATATGATACTGTTACTTCCCATGGAACCGGAATGATCACAACTTCTGCTTCATCAGTTGTAAAAGGAAGTCCATATATATTATTGTTTGCATCGCCTAATGCGTTTGGATCGAAGTTATTTATTTTGTCCTGTTTGCTCATTGTTGCAGTTGTTTAGTATCTTTTATTTTTATAATTTGAGAACTGTAATTAAATTTTGGCTGCAAAGGTACTATCTTCTTAATTAATTTATGAATTGCTTATAAATAAAAAAGTCCCGCATTGCTGCGGGACTTTTTTAATGTACTTAGTTGATAACTATTTGTTAACAGTTTTTGCTAAGTCAGCACCAGCTTTAAATTTAGCTACTTTTTTAGCAGCAATTTTAATAGCTTTTCCAGTTTGTGGATTGCGACCTACTCTTGCAGCTCTTTTAGATACAGAGAAAGAACCGAAACCAACTAATGCAACTCTATCACCTTTTTTAAGTGCTTTTGTTGTAGCTGTTACGAATGCTTCTAATGCTCTTCCAGCATCTGCTTTTGTTAATTTTGTTTCTGTTGCGATAGCTTCAACTAATTCTGCTTTGTTCATTGTGTTATTTTTTAAGGGTTAAACATTAATTAATTATTACAATACAAATGTACAACAAATCAGCCCCGATGCAACATTCCAAGCATAAAAGTTCATTATTTGTTTATAAATCGCCCTTTTGTTGATAACTTGACCTGCAACAGGACTTATAGCTATGTTTCAGGTAAAAGATACACCGAACGGATATTATATGTGTGCACATAGGATATTGTGTAGCTGAAAGCTATGGTATAATGAAGTTGCAGCCCAGATAATTCTTTACCGTTTCCGTCAATTTACTTTCCAATCATTTTTCAGTTGAAAGCCGCGTAGAAACTCATCCACAGCCATTCTCTTCTTGCCGGCAATTTGTATCTCATCTAACAGAATATAACCGTTCTTAACAGCTATTTTAATGTAACTTTTCGAGTCAGTAATAATATTAGTTGTAGCCAAATCGTGCGTGTTATTCTCCTTTCGGCTTCTAAAAATTTTAACCGGAATAATTTTACCATCTGGCGATACAAAATCCGTAAAAGTGGCTGGATAAGGGCTTAAGCCTCTTATTTGATTATGTATCTCATCCACCGATCTGTTCCAATCAATGCGGCAATCGGTTTTGAAGATCTTTGGAGCATTTTTAACAGGATCATTAGCCGTAATTAATTCCGATTGATCTATTTGTGGATAATTATCATTTTCAATGGCATGCACAGTTTTTAAAACCAATTGTGCACCAATATGCATCAGCTTATCATGGATCTCACCAGCAGTCTCATTTTCTCTGATCGGTGTTCTTTCCTGGAAAATAATTTTACCTGTATCAATTTCCTGTTGAAGAAAAAAAGTTGAAACACCTGTTTCTTTTTCGCCATTAATTATTGCCCAATTGATTGGAGCAGCCCCACGATAATTTGGTAATAATGAGCCGTGCAGGTTGATTGTTCCCATAGGGGGCATATTCCAAACCACTTCGGGCAACATCCGAAAAGCAACCACAATTTGTAAATCTGCTTTTAGCTTATCTAATTGTTCAAGAAAATTTTCGTCTTTTAATTTTTCAGGTTGAAGGATATTTAATCCTTTTTCAATGGCATATTTTTTTACAGCCGATTCCTGCAACTGCTGACCACGCCCGGCAGGCTTGTCAGGAACGGTAATTACACCGACCACATTATAATTATTTTGTAAAAGCAAGTCCAGCGTTTCCACTGCAAACTCAGGTGTCCCCATAAATATTATTCGCATGTTACCTCTCCCTTACCTTCTCTACTCTATTAATTCTTAAGAAATAACAGTCTCAGAAGTATTTTTTTATTTTTTTTATTTCTTATTCTTGTCAAGGGTCTTCTCATCCTTTATGTTAGAGGTATTTGTTTCTATAGCAGTAACCGTTACCATCTCCCCCACCATACATATACTAGTACCTTTATAATGCTGATATTTTATCCACACTTTAATATTATCTTTTCTAAATTCTTCCGAAAGATTTACCGGTTCAAATTTTTTTCCATCTTCTAACTGAATCATAAAGGTACAGCCATCAAGAGTGTAATTTATTATTGTTGCTTTTACAAAACCGTTTTGTTCATGAGTATCCTGATCAGGCACAGTATATGTGCTTTTCACACCAAGAAACAAAAAACAAGATTGTAACATCGAAATAAAAACTAAACAAACAAAAAGTAAAGCAATATTCTTAAGTTTGTTCTTCATGGATTCGGTTTTATTTTACAAAACTAAAATATTTTATTTGTAATTTTTAAATAAATGAATTATTCAAAAAACTTAAAACTCATCCTCGGTCCTTTATTAGCATTTATGCTTTATATAAGTGTTGACCTGTCTCCCGGCAATCCTATGGTTACAAAAATGGCTGCTGTGGCTGTTTGGATGGGTACCTGGTGGCTCACCGAAGCTATTCATTTAGCGGTTACCGCATTATTACCAATAATATTACTTCCACTATTGGGAATTGCAGATTCAAAAACCACTGCTTATCAGTATATGGATCCTATTATATTTTTATTTATTGGTGGATTTATTATTGCATTCGCTATTGAACGATGGAATTTACATCAGCGAATCGCTTTAAAAATACTTATGAATATGGGTACAAGCCCATCACGCATTTTATTTGGGACCATGCTTACCTCCTATTTAATTTCAATGTGGATCTCAAATACTGCAACGGTAATGATGTTACTATCGGCTGTATTGGCGGTGATCGTTCAAATTGAAAAACATTTTAAAGAAGAGCACCATTCGCATAAAATGGCTTCGGCCTTATTGATCGGGTTGGCATATTCAGCAACCATTGGCGGAATGGCAACATTAGTAGGCACTCCAACTAACATGATCTTTTTTCGAGAGTATACCGAAAAGTTCCCGCTAAATAATGATATGAATTTTTTATCCTGGTTCCTTCTCGCCTTTCCTCTTTCATTTGTTTTTTTATTAGTCGCTTTCGGTGTACTTAAAACAATGTTTATTAAAAAAGACACTGTCCTTTTGCTTGATAAGGACTATTTTGCATCCGCCTATCAAAAATTGGGTAAGATGAATTTTGAAGAAAAGGCAGTAGCCACCATCTTTTCTATTACTGCCCTTTTATGGTTCACTCGCGCTGATATCGATTTTGGAGCAGTTAAAATGAGTGGCTGGAGTAATTTGTTTCCAAACAAAGACTATCTCCAGGATAGCACAGTAGCTATCGTTATGGCATTGCTGCTTTTTTTTATACCATCAAAAAAAGAAAAAGGCAGAGCACTCATTATCTGGGAGGATGTTACCAGACTGCCGTTTGACATTATTCTATTATTTGGAGGAGGGTTTGCATTAGCGAAAGGATGCGAATTGTCTGGCTTGAGTAACTGGCTTGGCTCTCAACTACAGTTTACTTCACATACCAATATTTATATTTTCATTTTCGGAATGTGTATTTTAGTAACTTTCATTAGTGAATTTGCATCAAATGTAGCCTGCATTCAATTAATGCTTCCCATACTTTTAGCATTACAAAAAACAATGGATATTCACCCGCTTATGTTAATGATACCGGCTACCTTAGCTGCGTCATTAGGTTTTATGCTACCTGTTGCCACAGCACCTAATACAATAGTATTTGGCAGTAATCGCCTTCGGGTAAAAGACATGTTAAAAGCAGGCTTAGTTTTGGATATTGTTGGTATTGTTTTAATCACCATTACAATGATTATTGCAGATCAGTTTTTTTAAATTTTATTTAGACCTTCCCTTTCTTAAAAAAGAATGGACATGGTTTTCCACAGCAATCCTTAACGCAGCGTTAACAATCAACAATGCTTGAATACATTTTTTTAATTATCACCCAAAACAGAGTTCATTAATTCAAAAAAAAATTATACTATTGCATTACAATCAAATACCTTTTTAAAATGAAAAAAATTACATTAACATTTGTTGCAATTGCTTTATTCATTACTGCTTCAAATGCTCAGAAAAAAGCATTTCATAAAGGAGCAGTTGTTGTTGATTTGGGAATTGGAGTGTCTGTATATAAAACAGATCTGGAAGATGCTTACAATGGTCAGGTTTGGAATGGTACTAGCTTTACAACTACTCGTATAAAAAAGGATACAAGCGATGTTTCAGGAGCTTCGGTTTATCCTTTAACTATTGAATATGGTTTAAAGAATTGGCTTGGTGTGACTACCCGTATTGCATACTCCAGGTATTTTTCAGAAAAAGATTCTGTATCAGGAATAAAAGTTGGAATTAGAGGCATTGATGCTGGCCTTGGTTTAAATTTGCATTTAATAAAAACAAATCGTTTTGATATGCCGATAGGTATAACGTTAGGTTACTCAAATTTTATGCTTGATAGTAAAGATTCTTTGAATAGTATTGCAAAGGATAATGGATTTAACTACGGCTTCGCTGCTGTTCCACGTTTCTACTTTGGTGAACATATTGGTTTGTCGATTAATGCCGGATATATGGTGTATAGTTTCCCAAGTATTCTGTTTTCAAATAAAAACGATTCCAATATTAATAATAATACCGATCGTATTTTTAAGTTAAAAGCAAGCGGAGTAAATATTGGTGTGGGCTTACTTATCAAATTTTAATTTCAGTTTTTTTATTTCCAAAATTGATTGATACTGCGCTAAGTTCCTATCGCTTATTTTTTATTTTGAACGGAACAGATAAATTACATTCGGCCTCCACCGGTTTGCCCATTTTACTTGCAGGGATCCAAATTGGCATGCTTTGTATTACACGAACCGATTCTTTAGCCAGATTTGGTCCACCTGGAACACCATTCACTAACTGAACATCTATTACTTTGCCCTCTTTTGTTACAGAAAACTTTACCATAACATTTCCTTGTATAAATTTTGTTCTCTCAGGTTCCGGATATCGGATACTGTCTTCAAAATATTTCATCATCGCATCAGAACCTCCGGGAAAACGAGGCGCAGTATCATACTTTGGCTCTTGCTGAATGAATGGAAGCGGATGCTCTCCGTTCTGCCCAAAAGAAATTTTCAGCATAGAAATGAAAATGATGAGAAGAAGATAACTTTTCATTGATTTTAAATATACATGTCCTTATAAAAAAAACACCACTATTTTAAATGAAATAGAGGTGTTCTGGAATACAAAGAATCAATTAATAAAAAACTATCTTGATGTTTTGGGTTTACCAAACCACTTTTTTTGACCATTATTTCCGGTTGGTTTCGGCCCTTGATGACCTCCACGCCCTGCTGAACTATCATTAGTGCGGAAATTTCTTCTCCCTTGCTGTTGTTTGGGAGCTTTCACCGGGTTATGATCCATTAATGGAAATGGATGATTTTCAATTACAGGAATTTTTTTTGCGATCAATTTTTCAACATCACGCAAGTATTCTTTTTCTTCTGCATCACAAAACGAGATCGCGGTACCTTTTGCTCCTGCCCTTCCTGTTCTTCCTATACGATGCACGTATGTTTCAGCAATATTGGACATTTCATAATTGATCACATATTCAAGATCATCAACATCAATTCCTCGTGCTGCAATATCCGTGGCTACTAATATTCGGGTAGTTTGTTCTTTGAAATTTGTTAAAGCGCGTTGTCTGGCATTTTGAGATTTGTTACCATGTATGGCCTCTGTTTTGATATTATGTTTCAATAAAACTTTAACAACTTTATCGGCACCATGCTTGGTACGGGTAAATACCAATGCCGTTTTAATATTTTTATCTTTTAAAATATCTATCAACAGGTCATTTTTATTCCCTTTATCCACAAAATAAACACATTGTTTAATAATATCTACTGTTGATGAAACAGGCGTTACCGAAACCTTTGAAGGGTTTTCTAATATGGTGCTTGCCAGTTTAACAATTTCCGGTGGCATGGTTGCAGAAAAGAAAAGAGACTGTCTTTTTTTAGGAAGTGCTGTCAACATTTTTTTAACATCGTGAATAAACCCCATATCCAACATACGATCGGCTTCGTCCAAAACAAATATCTCCACATCACGTAAAGTCAAATGTCCCTGATTCATCAGATCTAAAAGTCGGCCCGGTGTTGCGATCACAATATCCACACCTGCACGCAATGCTGCTGTTTGAGGGTTTTGATTAACACCGCCAAATATTACGGTACAAGTTAAGCCTGTATGTCGTCCATAAGCTCTAAAGCTCTCTCCAATTTGAACCGCCAACTCCCTTGTTGGCGTAATGATCAAACTTCTCACTTTCTTTTTTTTGTCGTAGGTTTTATTTGCACTTAATAGTTGTAAGATGGGAATTGCAAATGCAGCCGTTTTTCCTGTTCCTGTTTGTGCGCAACCAAGTAGATCGTTCCCTTGTAAAACAAGAGGTATAGATTGTGATTGTATGGGTGTTGGGATTGTATAACCTTCTTCTTGTAACGCTTTTAAAATAGGTTCAATAAGGTTTAATGATTCGAATAGCATAGTTGATTTTAATTTATAAATATGAGACCTGAGAAAAACAAAGGCCCTTGTGATTTTACACAAAGGTAAGGGTTTTCTAACAGTGTTCTCAAATTAATGCTTCTTGCAGCAACACACATCCTCTCAAACATTATCGCACAACGTCTGGAATTTAAAGCCTCCTGCGCCTTCATTACCTTCGTGATCCATAATTATGGAATGTTTAACAAATTCTTTATAAATGTTAAAAAAACATAATAAATACAACTGTTTTTCGTCATAAAAGACTGTTACTGTGCGCTTTCATTGAAAATAGCAGTATAAAAAACATGTTGAAATCGTGTTTGACGAATGTTTATAATTCAAACTTTTCTAAGCGTTAAATTTAGTAAATTTGCTCTATGGCTGAATTCACAACAAAAAACGATATAAATTCCCGCAAACGATTAACAAAACCTACTTCAAATCAACAGCTTGTGGATGGCAAAATGCCTCCTCAGGCAGTAGAATTGGAGGAAGCAGTTTTAGGCGCTTTAATGCTTGAAAAGGATGCTCTTACAGAAGTTATCGATATTTTAAAACCACATAGTTTTTATAAAGATGCTCACGCACGAATATTTTCAGCTATTCATGAATTATTTAGCCGATCAGAACCGGTAGATATTTTAACGGTAACTCAGGAATTAAAAAAAACGGGGGAACTGGATATTGTTGGAGGTGCTTATTATATTACCCAATTAACAAATCGTGTTGCATCGGCTGCTAATGCTGAGTTTCATGCACGTATTATCTCACAAAAATATATTCAGCGTGAGTTAATTCGTGTTTCCACCAAAACAATTAATGATGCGTATGAAGAAGGTTCAGATGTATTTGATCTATTAGATAATGCTGAATCAAGCTTGTTTTCCATTATGGAGGGCAATATCAAAAAGAATTACGATAAAATGAGCTCGCTCATCAAAAAAGCGATCGAGCAAATTGAAGTTGCAAAAAATAATAAAGGAAGTTTTACAGGTGTTCCCTCAGGTTTAACGGCATTGGATAGTTTAACTACCGGCTGGCAAAAATCAGACTTAGTTATCATCGCTGCTCGCCCGGCAATGGGGAAAACCGCATTGGTACTTACGATGGCACGTAATGCGGCTGTTGAATTTAATAAACCGGTTGCCATTTTTTCACTGGAAATGTCATCCTTGCAGTTGGTAACAAGGCTTATAGCAAGTGAATCTGAACTTTCATCTGAAAAGTTAAAAAAAGGCCAACTCGAAGATTATGAATTTCAGCAACTGAATGATAAAATAGCAAAACTTTCCACTGCGCCTTTATTTATTGACGATACACCGGGATTATCGGTTTTTGAACTAAGAGCAAAAGCACGAAGATTAAAAGAACAACACAAAATTGAATTGATCATTGTTGATTATTTACAACTGATGACAGCGGGTAGTGAAGGAAAAGGAAACAGGGAACAAGAAATTGCAACCATATCCCGTTCACTAAAAGGATTGGCAAAAGAGTTGGAGATACCTGTTATTGCACTTTCGCAGCTGAGCAGAGCGGTTGAAACACGTGGAGGCGATAAACGCCCACAACTTTCCGATTTACGTGAGTCCGGTGCTATTGAGCAAGATGCCGATATGGTTATGTTCATCCATCGTCCCGAATATTATAATATCACCGAAGATGCAGAGGGTAATTCAACTGCAGGAGTTGCCGAGTTAATTATTGCTAAACACCGTAGCGGACCAGTTGATTCTGCAAGAACCCGCTTCATTGGCCAATTCACCAAATTTGAGGATTTGGAAACTTTTGGACAAAAAATTGATTACGGTTCTCCGGATGCCGGACTTACCCCATCTCAGGATTTTGGTCAATCCACTAACTCTGTTATTCGTAAATCAAAAATGAATGATATTGAGGAAGATCATCCGTTTTAGAAAAAGAATTACCGATCTTTAGAATTGCAGATTGGTTGAAATAATTCTAAAATTCAACCGTTTTATAATTCAATATTTAGTTTTCATGAAACGCATAATAATATTCTTTTCGCTTTTATTTATAACCTCTTTATCGCAGGCGGCATACATCCTTATTCCAATGGATCTTAATCAGAAAGATCATTTGAAAGCTTATGGGGTAGCCTATTGGGTATTAAAGCAGGATGTGGAAGTAAATTGGCTGTTAAACTACCGTGGTGGCAGCTTTATGATCAAAGATGCCAAAGAAATTGAAAATGAATGTACCATTCGCGGTGTTACTTTTGAATTGATTGCTGACTCCCGATCCAGTGCCATACTTACTGAAATTTCCAATCCGGAAGTAAATATGGAAAATGTGAAATTGGAGAAGGCACCTAAAGTGGCCGTATACTCACCTAAAACAAAACAACCCTGGGATGATGCAGTAACATTGGTACTTAAGTATGCCGAAATCCCATACGATGTAGTTTATGATGAAGAGATCCTGAAAGAAAAGCTCCCCTTATATGATTGGCTTCATCTTCATCACGAAGATTTTACGGGACAATATGGTCGTTTTTGGGCGAACTACCGAAATGCCCCATGGTATCAAGAGCAGGAACGATTTTTAGAAACCAGTGCAAAATCGCTTGGTTTTGAAAAAGTATCTCAAATGAAACTGGCTGTTGCAAAAAAAATACGCGACTTTACTTCCGGTGGTGGCTTTCTGTTTGCCATGTGTTCAGCTCCTGACTCGTATGACATCGCTTTAGCCGCTGAAGGATTGGATATTTGCGAAAATATGTTTGATGGCGATGGAACAACTCCTAATTATAATTCAAAACTCGATTTTTCAAAAACATTCGCATTCACTAATTTCACACTCAGTACCAATCCATCTGAATATGCCAAGTCTAACATTGATACCTATCGCACGAGAAAAGAAAAACATGGTGTAAAAAGAGAAAATGACTTGTTTACCTTATTCGAATTTTCAGCAAAATGGGATGTTGTTCCTACTATGCTTTGTCAGAATCATGAGCAGATCATTAAAGGCTTTTGGGGGCAAACTGTTGGATTTGATAAATCATTCATCAAACCAAATGTATTGATATTAGGGGAAAACAAAGCAGCCAACGAGGCTCGTTACATTCATGGTGAATACGGCAAGGGAACTTATACGTTTTACAGCGGTCACGATCCGGAGGATTACGAGCATCGTGTTGAAGACCCTCCAACCGATCTAAGTTTACATCCCAACTCACCGGGATACCGATTAATATTGAATAATATCCTATTTCCTGCTGCAAAAAAGAAAAAGCAAAAAACGTAAACGATACAAATTTTCAGGTTTCATATCCAATTTCCATATACAGCAATTTGCTTGAAACGTGCGCTATAATAATCCGATGGCGAATTCTCTTAAAACTCAACAAACAAAAGGTTGTGAACTATCAATTCAATGCTCATTTATTGCAAAATGTTGCGTTAGGGATTGCAACGTAAATCCTTTTTGTCCTTTACAAAAAGATTGAAGTGAAAAGCCCGCCCCCTTTCTTCTTCAAGAAAGGGGAACGCCCAAATTATAAGTCTTTATAAAAATTAATTTTATTTTATTACTCGGGAAAGAACTAATTCCACATTAGTGTTTAGCGACAATTGGCGAGATGCAACTTAAATTTCAAACGAAACCTGAAACTTATTTTAATATCTCAAGAGCTTCCGGTATGGAGATATATTCGTTGTTAAAGGTTGCTACAACGAACGAATCAGATAGTCCATATCTTTTCAGTATATCATTTTTAAACGCCTCAGCTTCCTTATAGCTATTGAAAGGGCCAACAACATAACGTGTTAAACCACTTGACGTTTTTTCTCCGCTAAGATCCCTTAATTTTGAGAATACCGAAAGCACATTATCGGGTGGGGTATTTTTAAAAACGCCAACCTGTACTTTAAATTTCACTAATTTTTTGTTTACCGCACTCAGGGCATTATTATCAGGAGCTTCTATAACGTCTTCCTTATTGGCAAGTGTAGCACCCGCTTCCTGTAAAGTAATTCGTTTACCATCCTTATATGCCGCTATAAATGCACCCGGGTATCCGTTCAGTATCATCTCTACTTTAAGTTTTGCTGCATCATCAATAGATTTGAATGAGCCGGTCATATATTTATATAAACCATCTTCGGTACGTATCTCAATTAAATCATTGATATCTTTAAATACAGCTTTTGAGAGCTTTTTCTTGTACGCTCCTAGTTGAACCCTCAGTACTACACCGGGAGCATTCAAAGCACTGCTGGAACTAATGCTGGTGTTTTTATTATCCTTGCTAACACTTGCTATAGGTGATACAACTTTCTTAATATCAAGTAAACTAAATACAGCCTTGTTCGGGAAAACTTCCCTTACTTTAGAACCTTTAGCATCCGCTAAATACACTTTTTTTAATTTTTTAAGCTGAGTATCATTTTCGTCAAGCACAAACAATACATTTTGATCTGGTGTTAAGTAGTCGAAGTGAAAGGCTCCCATTCCATCTGTAGTGGTGGTTTGCAATATTTCACCATTTTCATTTACTAAATTAACTTTTGAATTGGCTAATGGCGTTTTATCCTCACCTATAAAGGTTCCTTTAAAAAGATCCTTCAATTTTTTATCTTTTTTGCTTGTTTCTGTTCCCGTTTTTGCGCTTGCAATTGCATCTAAATCATAATACTTTGAATTTAATTTATATACCACCTTGGCATCAGTTAAACCTTCACTAATAAGCTGTTGTTTGCGTTTTTCGGCATCTTTAATGTTATCAAATTTACCGGCAGTATAAATGGTTGCAGAATCGCTTTTAGCAGCACTTGAAATATCGCTGATACTCAAAAATTTGGTCATCAAATTGGGAGGAAGTCCCTTTTTAAAGGTTCCTAATTCAACTGTATATTCCTTTTGATCCAATTTACTGGATATCGGATCACGATTGTCAACTAAGCCGTAGCTCCCCGTAGAATCCATATAAAAATTATACTGGTAAGCTATGAGAGAATCAGACATTTTCACACCTCTTGTGCTAACAAGTGCACCTTTGGGGGATTTTAATTCATCGTCTTTATAATTAGGAATACCATCGTTATCACCATCAAGCGGACAGCCTTTTTCATCTACAGGCACTCCGGGAGGGGTTCCCTGGCATTGGTCATCCCAATCAGTAACACCATCTTTGTCGGTATCATCCAAATCCAGCGTTGCGAAGTCAACATTTCTATAGTTTTCTTCATTATCTCTGGCGGCTTCTCTCTTTTTCTTTCCTTTTTTGCTGGTTCCCAGATTATAATGCAGGGAAAAGGAGGTCATCATAAAATTATCATTCTTACTGTTTCCCTGACGATTACCAATGCTTTTTTCTGTTACCCCATCAATATAATCGTTAAAAGTAAAGTGCATGGTGGCACCCATTTTAAAGTTCACATAATCATTTATTTTAAAGATTACCCCTGCCCCAACAGGCACTGCAAAAGAACGTTCGGGATATTTTCCAAACCCATCCAAATTCTTTTCACGAACATCCGATTCATAGGTATAATCACGGAAAATTTCTACTGATTGACTTGCATCAGAAGCAAACTCATCTTTATTACGTATTGAGCCATCCGCCCAGTAAAAGTAGGTATTGTCATTTTTGTCTTTCAAATCAGTTTTTGAAAGAAACTCAAAAGATTCTATTCCTAATGAAAAATAGGGACTTGCACTGCGCTTTGGGGGTAAAAAATGATCGAAGTTATATTCTAAAGTAAGGCCGCCTGCGCGTATTTGAGTTTCAAAGTTGAGGTTACGGTTATTGGGGGCAAATCGCTCATTTGCACCCAGTTTTCCGAATAAAACGTAAAGGTTCATTTGCAGATATTCCTTAATAGGTTGAGATACACTTAAATCAAAAGCCAAACGGCTTACCATCGGTGCCTGAAAATGCTTGTTGTACAGATCCCCATAAAAGGAGAACATACCTGTTCCCAAACCAATGGTTGGAGTGATAATTAGTTCGGATGGGGGAGTTTTTTTTGCAGAATCGTTTTCAACTGAACCTTCAGTTTTGCCTGAAGTACTGGATGGAACGATATAGGAAGCTGTTTTTACTGGTTGCGCATAAGAAAAACACGTTATCAATAAAAAAAATAAAATGCCCTTTGATTTGTGAATCATAAACACAAATATAATAAATCAATTTGATAATGGGCAAATTTGATAATTTGCTAATGAACTCCTTTAATTTTCAAATTTGAGCATTAAAAAACCATCAAATTACCTGTACCATTTTTGGTTAGTTGCCATTAATGCATCCTGCACTGTAGTGCGTTTCCCTCTGTTATATGCAGTAACGAATGGCGCGATCACACCTTTAGGTTTAAACTTTTCGCGTGCATCACGTGCTTGCTTGTATTCATTGTGCGACCCTACAGTATATTTTGTAAATCCTTGTGCCTGTTCAGTTTTAACATTTTCACTGATATTATAAATATTGGCTACAGTACTTGCATTTTTTTGTTTCCTCAAAGCTAAAATTTGAACACTATAGTTTATATTGCCTTGCGGCACAGGAATTTTATCTGCCTGTAATTCCTCGTAAGTTGGCTCTTTAGTGGGTTCTTTTGTAGGTTCATCTGTATTTTCAGGAACTTTAGCAATATCGCCTCCGGCACCAACAGTTACTGTACTTGTTTGTAGCACAAACTTTTTGGTTTCATCATTTTCGATATAAGAAAATACACCATCAATAATTTGATCACCGGTTACATCAGATGCATTTACTTTATAAGATATTTTAAATTCAGGTTGAGCCGGTAAGGTTACCCAAATAAATCTGGCCTTTTGATCTGCAAAAGAAAATGATGCTCCGGCAGTTTCTAATGCTGTAGCAGTAAATCCATAAGGCAATACCTCCATTAATTTAGCAAAACCACTTAAATTCGCTTTGTTTACAGTAATCTCAACAGTAAATTCACCAGCAGTAGTGCTTGGAACTTTCCGAACGCAAGTAAAAGGTGATGCATCCCCTCCCGTTGTAGTTTTAGTAACTTCCGTAGGTGTTTCTGTTGGAGTTTCAGTAGGTGTTTCTGTTGGAGTTTCTGTCGGTGTTTCGGTAGGTGTTACATTAGCAATTCCGTCTCCTTCACCTATAGTAATAGTGGCAGGTTCTATTTCAGTTGTTTGTTTTGCATTATCAGAAACATAAGAAAATTTTCCGGCAACAATTTGATCACCACTAACCCCGGCAGCCACCTTAACTTTATAGGAAACGGTAAATTCCGCGTCATTTGGTAATGACATCCATATAAATTTTACCGCTTGATTACTAAACGAAAACGAAGCGCCATTGTTTTTATCCTCTACAGCTGTAAATCCAACTGGGAGATCTTGTTGCAGCTTAGCAAACCCTGCAGCAGCGCCTTTATTAACTGTTAGTACTACAGTAAATTCAGTTTCTGCTTTTGCAGAAGCTGGAAGTTTTTGTGTTACCGTAACTCCTTCAGTAAATAAAAATTGGTATATCAACAATGCAAGAGTGTTGAATAGAAGAATTGAGAATTTTAACATAGATTCAAATATTAAATTTTATTTATTTTGTGAGTTTTATTGGTCAAAGAAAAAATCAATCAAGTCATTTAATTTTTCCACTGTAAAATCAGAATCTCCTTCAAAAAAGCTGTCAATGGCTTTAGAAATTTCATCTGTTGAGATAAAATTATCTTTATTTACGTCCGCAGTTTTTAAAGCAAAAGGAATAGCGTTAGCACCTTTATTTTTACGTGCACCTTTAGATTTTGCCTCAACCTCTTTTAAAAATTTTAAGCTTGGATTTTCATTAAATAAGTTACTGCGTTCGGTAGCCAATGCACTATATACTGTTTGACGTTCTGCTATCATTTTTTCAGTAATTGTAACACCGGTTTCATCAACAAAGGCACCTTTTTTTGTAAGCGGCTCTTTATCCAAATAATCTGCAACACCATCTTCATCGCTATCTTCAGGGCAACCATTCGGGGTTATTTTCGCACCTTTAGGAGTTCCAGGACATACATCACTTCCATCTTTTACGCCATCTTCATCTGAATCTAAATTATCAAGTGAAGAAAAATCTACGGTTTCATAAATCGGATTGCTATCATCATAAGGTTTACCAAAATTGTACTGAACAGCTACGTTAGCAAAAATGTAGCTATCGTTCTTCCCACTTTTAAAATTGTCGATCCAATCGGACATCGTCATGTAATAAGTAGCGCCCAGATTTATATAAAGATTATCAACAATTTTCAGATTTACTCCAAGCCCTATAGGCAATGCAAAGGTGCTGTTTGCGTATTTAGCACTATCATTTAATTTTGATTCGTAAGTATAATCACGTTGAATTATTTTCCCACCAATGGTGCTGTCTTTCAAATCACGGATAGTTCCGTCTGCCCAATAATTATATTTAATTCCGTTCTTATCAGTTAAATCACTATTCGAATCAAATTTCAAATATCCGAAACCAACAAATAAATAAGGAGCGAAAACGCTGGAACGTTTAAATATAAAATCATTATCAAGATGAAGAACAAGGTTTAAATCGGCCTGAATTATTTTTGACTCGAAATTTATATTGCGCTTAATACTGCTTTCACTATCTGCTATTTTTCCGTAAATGCCATTAAATGAAAGCCCAATTACTCTGCCAATACGTTGTTCAATAGTTAAATTATACCCTCCTCTTATCCTGCTTAATGACGACAGATTAACTCCATTTCCAAGGTCTCCATCAAATGAAAGCACACCTGCACCAATTGCTATTGAGGGCAACTGCTTTGCTTTTTTGATTTTTCCGTTTTGTGAATTAATAATTCCTACTACGGTCAATAATAAAACTATAGTAAGTGAAATTTTCTTTTTCATTTTGCTTAAATTAATAGTAGCTACCTTTTTATGAAAAAAAATATTTATAGCGCAATTAAATTATCTTGAGCAAAACTATTCTATTTGATTTCTATTTTTAAGGTGTTGGTTTTGTAATTGTAAACAGGGTTTTGTTAATAACCGTTTGTTTGAGAAGAGAGAAAAAAAAACACCTGATATTTGAATAACCTTAGAGGCTATTAAAATCAAGTGTTTTAAGATGTAATGAATTAAGAGATTTGAAAATCTAATATTGTGAACAAGTGTTATTTCATTAAAATAAAATTCACAATATTATTGATGAGGAGTGTTGAATAGTGGATCGGAAATTATAAGTATTAATTTTAAATTAGTTGTTTTTATTGTTCAAAGAAATAATCAATTACGGCATTTAAATTTTCAACTCCGGTATCGCCATCAAAAAATGAATCAATTGCTTTCACTAATTCATCAGCAGAAAGATAATCATCATCATCTAAGTCGTAAGGCAACATTGCGATAGGAAGAACGCCTGAATTTTTGCTGTTTTTTCGTACACTTCTTGATTTTGCTTCCAGCTTTAATAAATATTTAAAACTTGGATTTTCATTGAACAACTGGCTGCGTTCAGTTGCCTGTGAATTAAATCTTCTGTTGCGATCATCAAACATTTTTTCGGTAATTGTTTCTCCATTTGCATCAACATATCTACCAACAATAGTGAGGACTTCTTTATCCATATAATCAGGAACCCCGTCCGCATCACTATCCTCAGGACAACCGTCAGGAGTTACGATCACATCTTTAGGTGTTCCGGGACAAACATCAACTGCGTCAGCAACATTATCTCCATCTGAATCCAGGCTGTCCAGTGATACAAAATCAACAGTTTGGTAAACAGGGTTGCTATCATCGAAAGAAGAACTACTGCCAAGGTTATATTTAAGGGCTATATTGGCAAAAATGAAACGATCATTTTTTTCATTTTTAAAATTTTCGATCCAGTCGGTAGTCGTAAAATAATAAGTAGCACAAAGATTAATAGAAAACTTTTCAATTATCTTTATATTCACCCCCACACCAACAGGCATTGAAAATGCGCTGTTAGCATATTTATTTCCATCATTTAATTTTGTTTCATACGTGTAATCACGTCTAAGAACTTTTGATCCGGAAGCAGTGTCAGGCAAACTGCGAATGCTTCCATCTGCCCAATAATTGTAGGCTTCTCCATCTTTATTTTTTAGATCTGCGAAAGAATTGAATTTTAAAAAACCAAAACCGGCAACCAAATAAGGTGCAAACGTACTGTTGCGTTTCAATAATAGATCGTTGTCGAAATGAAACACAACATTTAGATCCGCTTGAAATATTTTTGATTCAAAATTTAAATTCCGCTCTGCTCCTCGCTCACCATCAGCTAATTTCCCATAAAGACCATTGATAGATACTCCAATGATCTTGCCTATTCGTTGTTCCGCAGATAAAGTATATCCTCCCTTTACTCTGCTTAATGAGGTTAAATTTAAACCTTCTCCAATATCACCGTCAAACGAAAGCACACCCATTCCAATAGCAACAGAAGGGAGCTGTTTTCGTTTTGAGCTATTGTTTTGTGAACTTATTGCTCCAACAATAGCCATTAACAGAGCTATGATTGATGAAACTTTCTTTATCATATTGTTTTAAATTAATGACAGCTGACTTTTAAAAAATCGCAAACTCTCAAAAAAAGAACTTCAACTTATTGATAAAACAGAAATTTATATTTTTTATAATGTTAGTTAGCGTTAAAACCTTATAAAATACGCAACGAAGCATTAAAAGGGAGTTTGATGACCTTTTTAACGATCTTATTGCGATGACACCGGAATGGAAATTTTAACATAAATAATTTACCATTAAATTATTTTATTGTTCAAAGAAAAAATCAATCAAATCATTTAATTTTTCAACTGTAAATTCTGAATCTCCTTCGAAAAAGGCATCAATCGCTTTGGCAATTTCATCAGTTGAAATATAGCCATCATTGTTTAAGTCCGCGAATTTTATAGCGAAAGGAATGCTACTTGAACCTTTAGGATTGCTTTTGCGTGCACTTTTTGATTTGGCTTCTACTTCCTTTAAATACTTTAAACTGGGATTTTCATTGAATAAATTGCTTCGCTCAGTTGCTTGTGCATTAAATTGGGTTTGGCGGTCAGCAATCATCTTTTCTGTAATTGTTACACCATTTTGATCAACAAATGCACCACTTTTTGTAAGAGGCTCTTTATCGAGGTAATCCGAAACGCCATCCTGATCGTTATCTTCCGGACAACCGTTTGGTGTTACTTTTGCGGTTTTAGGAGTACCCGGACAAACGTCTTCACCGTCTTTTACTCCGTCTTCATCAGTATCTATATTATCAAGGGAAGAAAAATCAACGGTGCTATAAACAGGGTTACTGTCATCGTAAGGTTTACCGAAATTATATTGAAGGGCAAAATTAACAAAGATATAGCTGTCGTTCTTTCCAATTTTCAAATTATCGATCCAATCGGTCATGGTCATATAGTAAGTAGCCCCAAGATTAACAAAAAGATTATCAACTATCTTAAGGTTTACCCCAAGGCCGATTGGTATTGCAAATGAGCTATTGGCGTACTTTGCACTGTCATTTAATTTTGTTTCATAAGAATAATCACGTTGAATGATTTTCGCACCGGTGGCGCTGTCTTTTAAATCACGGATAGTTCCATCTGTCCAATAATTATATTTTATTCCGTTTTTATCAGTTAAGTCTCCATAAGAATCAAATTTCATATAACCAAAACCTGCATATAAATAGGGCGCAAAAATACTGCTACGTTTAAAAATAAAATCGTTGTCGAGATGAATTACAAAGTTTAAATCCGCCTGAATTACTTTTGATTCGAAGTTCAAATTACGCTTTGCCCCCATCTCGCTATCAGCCAATTTCCCATAGATACCATTAATTGACACTCCAAAGACTTTGCCAATACGCTGATCAAGAGTTAAGCTGTACCCCCCTCTAATTCTACTTAATGAAGTTAAATTTACACCGTTTCCAATATCCCCATCAAATGAAAGAACACCTACTCCAAGAGCCAAAGAAGGAAGCTGTTTCGCTTTTTTGGGTTTTGCGTTTTGTGAATTGGTTATTCCAATAACAACCAACAATAAAACAACGGTTAGTAAAATTTTCTTCATCATAAGGTTTTAATTTAACAGTGACTTAGACATTTTTCATCACTAAATTAGTGATTTTTCTTATCATTTCAAAAAACAAGAGTAAAATCAGACGCGAATTACACAAATTGGCACAAAAAGGCAGTTTTTAATTCGTGTAATTCCCGCCCTCCTTCATTTTTTGAGCGAATTCTTTATTGAACAGTCTAAAAATTGGGTTTCAATAAATACTTAGAGTAAAATTCATTGATAATGGCCACTGCATCATCCGCAGTATCCACTATTTTAAACAGATCTAAGTCCTTTTCATTGATATTATGCTCTTCAAGCAGCATGGTTTCTTTTACCCAATTCAATAGTCCTTCCCAATATCTTTTTCCAACTAACACAATTGGAAAATGAGCCACTTTATTGGTTTGTATAAGTGTAATTGCTTCGAATAATTCATCCAAGGTTCCAAAACCACCAGGCATGGCGATAAATCCTTGCGAGTATTTTAAGAAAATTGTTTTTCGAACAAAGAAATAATCGAAGTTGATATTTTTATCATTATCAACAAAAGGGTTAGAACTCTGTTCAAAAGGTAAAACAATGTTTAACCCAACCGACCTTCCACCGCCCGCTCTAGCACCTTTATTAGCGGCTTCCATAATACCGGGCCCACCACCGGTAATTACACCATAACCTTCACGTGTGAGTTTAAAAGCGATCTCTTCTGCAAGTTTAAAGTATGGATTTTCAGGTTTAGTACGTGCGGAACCAAAAATAGAAACACAAGGTCCGATGCGGCTCATCTTTTCAAATCCTTCAACAAACTCGCTCATGATCTTAAAAATTTGCCAGGAGTCAGCAGCTTTTATATCGTTCCAATCTTTGGAGGCAAATGCTTTACGTATTTTATCTTCGTCTTGATTTGTCATAGTCAAAAGCCCCTCCCGCCCTCCCCAAAGGGGAGGAGGCGAAGCATAAATTATTAGTTAATTTAATAGGTTTAGATTAATTTGTTTTTACAAATATAATAATTCAATCCACATCTTATCACCGGAATTATCCTGATGAAAGCGGGAGATCAGGAGGGGCTCATCTCTTCTTTTAAATATTTTGCAGTATAACTTACTTTATTTTTAATAATTTCTTCGGGAGTTCCTTTACAAAGCACGTTGCCTCCTCCATTACCACCTTCAATACCAATATCAATAATATGATCGGCCACTTTTATAATGTCCATATTATGCTCGATCACTAACACTGTATTTCCGCTATTTACTAATTTATCTAATACTTCCAGTAATATACGAATGTCCTCAAAATGTAAACCTGTTGTTGGTTCATCTAAAATATAAAAAGTATTTCCGGTATTGCGCTTTGATAATTCGGTAGCTAATTTTACACGTTGTGCTTCACCACCTGATAATGTAGTACTTTGCTGGCCAAGTGTGATATACCCTAAACCAACATCTTGCAACGTTTTTATTTTTTGAATGATAGACGGGATACTTGTAAAAAAATCAACGGCAACATCAATTGTCATATTTAATACATCACTAATTGATTTTGATTTATAACGAATTTCTAATGTTTCTTTATTATAACGTTTTCCATTGCAGGTTTCGCAATTAACATATACATCAGGCAAAAAATTCATTTCAATGGTTCGCAATCCGGCACCCTGACAGGTTTCGCAACGGCCACCTTTAACATTGAATGAAAAACGACCGGGTTTATACCCACGAATTTTTGATTCAGGAATTTCTGCGAATAAATTTCTGATATCTGCAAAAACAGCAGTATAGGTGGCTGGATTACTCCGTGGCGTGCGGCCAATAGGAGATTGGTCTATCTCAATTACCTTATCAATATGCTCTAAACCCGTGATGGATTTATAGGGCATTGGCTTTTTTTCGCTACGATAAAAATATTTATTTAATATCGGATAAAGGGTTTCATTAATTAGAGTGGATTTACCGCTGCCCGAAACTCCGGTCACACAAATTAATTTACCCAATGGAAATTCAACAGAAATGTTTTTTAAATTATTACCTGTAGCCCCTTTTAGAACTAAGGATTTCCCATTCCCTTTTCTTCTTTCCGTAGGTATTTTAATTCCTCTGATACCATTAATGTATTCAGCGGTTAATGTATTAAATTTCAATATTTCTGTTGGAGTACCTTGCGCAATTACCCGTCCACCGTGTATTCCGGCATGAGGTCCGATATCAATAACATGGTCGGCAGCCAGGATCATTTCTTTATCGTGCTCCACCACAATTACCGAATTACCAATATCTCTTAAATTTTTCAAGGCATTGATCAAACGCATATTATCACGTTGATGCAAGCCAATGCTGGGTTCGTCAAGTATATACAAAACACCAACCAATTGTGAACCAATTTGGGTTGCAAGACGGATCCGTTGTGCCTCTCCCCCCGAAAGGCTTCTGGAACTGCGATTAAGCGAAAGGTAGTCCAAACCTACATCAAGTAAAAACAAAATGCGGGTGCGAATTTCTTTTAGTACTTCTTTTGCAATAATATTTTGTTTGGAACTCAAACGTTTTTCAATATCCTTGAACCAATCATTCAGTTCTATAATCCCCATTTCCGATAACTCAGAAATATTTTTTGAATCCACCTTAAAATGCAAAGATTCTTTCTTCAAGCGGGTTCCATTGCATTTTGGGCAAAGGATCTTATTCATAAAACCCTGCACCCATTTTTCGGCAGAAGGTGAACTTTGCTCATCATTTTGTTTAGCAATGAAATTAGCTATGCCTTCAAATGCAATGCTATAGCTGGTTGCAGAACTATCAGGATATTGTTTCATTTTAAATATCTCATCAGAACCAAACAGAATTGTATTGATGGCCTCATCAGAAATATCTTCGAGGGGGGTATCTAAAGTAAATCCATATTTATCCCCAATAGCTTCTAATTGCTTGAAGATCCATGTGGTTTTATAAGGGCCAATTGGCGTAATTGCCCCCTTTCTAATAGTTGATTTTTTATCGGGAATAATTTTATTAATGTCGATTTCTGAAACAACTCCTAAACCATTGCATTTAGGACAGGCGCCATAAGGCGAATTAAATGAAAACAAATTTGGTTGCGGTTCATCGTATGAAATACCTGAAGTGGGGCACATTAAATGACGGCTAAAAAATTCGACCTTGCCGTATTCTTCTTCAAAACTGCCCATAGTAAAAGGTTGTACCATTATGATCCCTTTACCCTGTTTCATTGCCAATTGCAATGATTCAGAAATTCGCTGACGTGATTCACTGTTTACCTCTAATCTGTCAATTACAATTTCTATATCATGTACTTTATATCGATCTAATTCAATACGCTTCGTTAATTCCTTTACCTCACCATCTATCCGGACGCGTAAATAACCCCACTTTTTTATTTGCTCAAACAGTTCACGATAATGCCCTTTCCTGCCTTTAATAACCGGTGCAAGCATTAAAATTTTCTTTCCTGTGAATTTTTCAAAAATGAGATTTAAGATCTGGTCATCGGAATAACGTACCATTTTTTCACCTGTTACATATGAATGCGCTTCAGATGCGCGGGCAAAAAGCAAACGCAAAAAATCATAGATCTCAGTGATTGTACCAACGGTTGATCGGGGATTTTTATTTACCGTTTTTTGTTCAATGGAAATTACAGGACTCAAACCTGTAATTTTATCAACATCCGGGCGTTCCATATTACCCAAAAACTGCCTTGCATAGGCCGAAAAGCTCTCAATATACCTTCTTTGGCCTTCAGCATAAATGGTATCAAAGGCAAGTGATGATTTACCACTACCGCTTAATCCAGTAATAACCACAAGTTGGTTACGGGGGATAATAACATCAATATTTTTAAGGTTGTGTACGCGTGCCCCTATAACTTCGAGGTAATCACTTTGACTTACTATATCTGTGGGCATTATAAAAATTAAGGATCGTAAATTTTAAAAATAAAAAATAAATAGATAATATCGTATTATCTAATTGTAGGGTTTAAGCTGTTTTCCATTCCCCATTGGGTTAATGGAGATAAAAATAATGAACTGGCAGAATTTATGTTATTAGGACTGTGGTTATAATTACCATTCCCAGGATTTGTAAAATAATCGTTATTCCCTTGCGAAACAGTTGCTCTGAAACCAATTGAAGTTTTTTCAGAAATTTTATAATCAAAACCCAAGGTAGCGGCTTTAAAATTATTTTGTTTTGTTTTTATATCATTTGCATCAACCATCACAGAACCTGACATAATTAATTTTGGATTTAATTTATATTCTCCTCCAACAAAAATGAGATTCCCGGTAATTGACCTGTTTCCCAAATTTAAAACAGATTCTTTGGAATTTAATGGGGTAAAATTATTTCCTGAAGCAGTATAATGCATTAACCCAATATTCAATTTAAATTTAGGACTGATCTGATAACCGATTTTAGGTGCAACGAAAGTACTATATACAGTGCTTTTTGTAGAATTAAAAAAGCCAAGCCCTGCTCCCATTGAAATGGAAGCGGACACTCTATCTTTCGATATTTTTTTTGGATTGGCAATATAATCATCATCAACAGAAGTTTGCGCAACCACTACTGACGAACAATACAAAAACAAAATTTGAGTTATTAACTTTTTCATTCTTAATAAATAGTTTTTCAAAGTTAAACAAAAATCAATTAAAGAAATACTTTTGTAATTAGTTAAAAAAAGTTATATTATCTGAATGCTTAATTTTTATAAAAAAGGTTTTCACTAAAACATAAAATCGTACAAATTACATTCCAAAACGCATAGAACATGAAATTATTCATCAAAAACATCGAAAAAGATATAAACGAAATGCAATTAGAAAAACTTTTTGGGCAATTCGGAGAGGTTTTATCTACTAAAATAGTGTATGATACCATTACATGGGAATCCAAAGGTTTTGGTTTTCTTGAAATGGCTAAAAAAGAAGATGGACAAAAAGCCATTGAAGCCTTAAACGGAAAATTAGTAAAAGGACTGGAATTAATCGTACAGGAGGCTGAGGAAAGACGCAGGTAATCTCCAATTACCTTGTTCATCTGAGGAAATATCAGCTTGATTGGTTGTTAAATTGATTAATGATAATCATTAATTAAACTGTTTTTTTTATGCCTGAGCTAAGAATGTAAATGATTAATCAAATTGCTTTTGTTTAAATTGCTAATTGTAATTGTATTTTATGAATCAACTATTTTATTTTAAAGTCCCCTACCATTTTTATATTGTTTTATCTTTTTTTTTATTGTCCTGCGGAGAAAATCAGCCGGCATCAAAAGACATAACTACCACTGCGATCAATCAGGATAGTATTAATAAAATTTTAAAAAATATTCACGCTTCTGAAAAATCGAAACAATTAAATGTTCTTTTCGAAAATAAGGTAAAAACAGTAGGCTTCAACGGTTGTATTTTAATTGCTCAAAAAGGACAAATTATTTATAAAAATGTGTTTGGTTTTTCGAATTTAAAAACAAAAGATTCCCTAAAGATCAATTCAGCCTTTCAATTAGCATCAACTTCAAAAACTTTAACAGCAGCGGCAATTTTGTTACTAAAAGAGCAGGGGAAATTAAACTTGTCTGACAATATTCAGAAGTTTTTTCCAAATTTCCCATACCATAATATTACAGTGCAAATGCTCCTAACTCACCGCTCAGGATTAAGCAATTACATTTATTTTGGCGAGCCTTATTGTGATGCCAACAACTGTTACAACGGAAAAACATTTGATAATAATTCGGTGATTCAAATAATGATGACTGCTAAACCTGAACTTTATGCCTCTCCCAACAAAAAATTTGAATACTGTAACACCAATTACGCTTTACTTGCCTCAATTGTAGAAAAAATTTCGGGGCTTAGTTTTGCCGATTTTATGGCTCAAAATATTTTCAAACCATTAGAAATGAATAATACCTGGGTTCATAATCCAAAAAATGATTCGATTTTTAAGAATAAAACTATAGGTCATAATGCTTCAGGATATATGGAGAAGGAAACCTATGCTGACGATGTAGTTGGGGATAAAGGGATTTATTCTACAGTGGAAGATCTCTTTAAATGGGACCAGGCCTTGTACACTGAAAAAATATTGAAAAAAGGAACGATAGAAGAAGCTTTTACAGGATATAGTAACGAACACAAAGGAAAGCGTAATTATGGCTACGGCTGGCGAATGATAGATGAAGGGGAAGGCAATAAAGTTGTTTACCACAATGGCTGGTGGCATGGGTACAGTACTCTTTTTTATCGAAGGTTAAGCGATCAAACCACCGTTATTTTGCTTTCCAATAAATACAACAGTAACATTTATCATATTGAAGATATTTTATCTATTCTCAATAATGACTCTAAATTAATAAAAATTTTTAGCAGAAAATAAGTGATTTTCAACATTAATTGAACATAATGAGGCGTTATATTTCTTAATTAGCCTATCTTCGCCAAAAATTCAAAAACAAAACAAACAAAATGAAAAAATTATTTTATCTAATTGCATTTTTACCATTTGCATTTGGTTGCGATGGAAATAAACAAGAAGGCATATTATCCGCTGAAGACAGCTTAAAAGCAGTTTCCGGAGGCCAGCAGGTTCGTATCCACGATCAGGATTCAAGTATTCAATCTTTTATACGTGGATTTAATGAAATTCAGGACAATCTTGATATCATTAAGGAAAAAGAAAAAATTGTTTCCGCTGCAAGCAAAGATTCAGAAACTCGTAAAACAAAGGAGGAGCAAATCGTTGCCGACATTCAGACGATCTATGACGTTATGAATAAAAACAAACAACGTCTTTCTTCCATGAGAGCAAATTTGAAAGCATCTAATAATAAAAATGCAGAGCTCGAAAAATTCATTACGCGTTTAACAGCTGAAATTGAATCTAAAGATGCGCAAATAGGTGATTTAAAAACTCAGTTGGAACAATTAAATGTTGCAATGACCAATTTGAATGTGACCTATCAGGAAATAACCCAGGAATCAGAAGTTAAAACCGAAAAATTAAATACTGCATTTTATTCATTTGGCACTTCGAAAGAACTGATTAAAAATGGTGTATTAACCAAGGAAGGCGGATTTATTGGACTTGGGAAAATTCAAAAAATGAAAGCTGATTTTAATAAAAATTATTTTACTCAAGTTGATATTTCTACAACCAATACAATTGTTCTTGCAGCAAAAAAAGCAAAATTAATTACATCTCATCCTTCTGCGTCATACAAAATTGAAGGTGCAGATGGAAAAGCTGAAAAACTTACTATTCTCAATGCGGAAGAATTTTGGAGCACATCCAAATATTTAGTTATTGTTGTTGAATAAGAAACCAAGGACAAAAGAAGTCTAAGGACAAGAAGTCTTTGTATAATTACATAATTAAAGCACCATCCCTCAAAGGTTGGTGCTTTTTTTATTCTATAAAAATGGGTAACTTACCTCAAGTAAGCGCTGAGAAAGCATTAACAACAATCTATAAGAGAAAGCAGAGGCTATCCTGATTTCGCTGTGCTTATAGCGAGAAGGGAAATCTATCTTCTTTTTATTGATCTCTTTTTAGAAATATCTTTTGTTTTGAATTTATACCGGCAAAGAATAGTGAGCTTAAAAAATTAGAACGTCCTTTTTGATTAAACAAGCATATTTAGCGGTTTGTATTTGATAGAGCTTCAACGTAACGATTATTTTTTTGAAATTATAAATAGTCCAGCGAATGTGATAAACCCATTTACTATCAATAACTCAAAACCAAATTTGTAACCACCAAACCATACTTGGGAAAACTCATTCAGCATATAACATACCGCTGGTGAAAGGATACAAATTAAGGGTACAAATTTATCATTCGGCATTTTCTTTGTAAATAGTCCAAAAGAATACAAACCCAATAAAGGTCCATATGTGTATCCTGCTATTGTAAACAAATTATTAATTACAGCATCGTTATTAACCAATTTAAAAATTACAATTACCAATAATAATATAAAAGCGAAAGTGATATGAACGGTATGCCTGATTTTAATTTTCTCTTGCTCTGATTTTAGTTGATTGTCTTTCAAACCTAAAAAATCAATACAAAACACGCTGGTCAATGCCGTTAAAGCACCATCGGCACTTGGGTATGCTGCAGAAATTAAACCAATGATAAAAAATATGGCTGAAAATGTACCAAGGTAATTCAATGCTATAGTTGGAAATACATTGTCAGAAATTATTTTTCCATTCGCATCCATTAGTAAAGTGATATTTGATTCATTCACATAGATGTAAAGCAAAGCCCCCAATACCAGAAATAATATATTTACGATCAACATCACAAAAGTAAACGTAAGAACATTTTTTTGTGCATCACCAAGGGTTTTACAGCTAATATTTTTTTGCATCATTTCCTGATCCAAACCAGTCATCGCAATGGCGATAAACATGCCACCAAAAAACTGTTTAGGAAAAAATGATTTTAATTTCCAATCGCCAAAAATAACCTGTGAATATTGGCTATCCGCCACTTTATCATATAATTCACTAAAGTTTAAATTCAATTGTTTACTTATAAAAACTATGGATAATATCACTGAAAGCAGCATAAACGTAGTTTGTAAAGTGTCCGTATAAACAATAGTTTTCACTCCCCCCTGATAGGTATAAAGTAATATCAGGGCAATAAACACAGCCACTGTTACAAAAAAAGGAACGCCTAACGCATCAAAAACAAAAACCTGTAGCACGTTTACCACAATATATAAACGGAACGCTGCTCCTATTGTACGAGATAAAATAAAAAAGAAAGCACCTGTTTTATAAGAATAATTTCCGAAACGTTGTAGCAAATAAGAGTATATGGAAGTAAGGTTTAACCGATAATATAATGGCAATAACACGTAGGCAATTACAAGGTATCCTAATATATAGCCCAGAATCACCTGCAAATAGCTAAATTGTGCTAATCCTACCGCCCCTGGAACCGATATAAATGTCACTCCTGAAAGTGATGCTCCAATCATACCGTAAGCCACTAAATACCATTTTGATGAACGGTTACCAACAAAAAAACTTTCGTTAGTTGCACCGCGTGAAGTATACCATGTTACACCAAACAATAAAATGGAATAAATGGCTACACAGGAAAGTATAAGGGTTGAAGACATATTATTTTGAAATTTTCTAGTGCCCCTGAATCAGAGCCTAACAAAGAAAAACAATAAACAACTATTAATCAGCGCTTTCATTTTTTGTATATTAACAAAGTTCTTGACAATAATATTATTTACATTTGTAAGATACAAAACAAAAAAAAATTTTGTCAGTTTAACTGGTAAATAAATAAATTAATATGCAAATTACTACCACACCTATTGCCGATTTATTAATTATTCAACCAAAGGTATTCGAGGATGATCGCGGTTACTTTTACGAATCCTACAACAAAACTCTTTTTCTCGAGCATGGAATTAGTACGGATTTTGTGCAAGACAACCAGTCTTTATCACAAGCCGGAGTATTACGTGGCTTACATTTCCAAAACCCGCCTTTCGCACAGGGTAAATTAGTGCGTGTTATCAAAGGGGCTATTTTAGATGTAGCTCTGGATATACGCAAACAATCTCCTACCTATGGAAAACATTTTGAAATAGAACTAAATGAAAAAAATAAAACAATGCTATGGATCCCCCATGGATTTGCGCATGGTTTTTTGACTTTAGAAAACGAAACTATTTTTTCCTACAAGTGCAGCAATTATTACAATAAAGCATCGGAAGATTGTATATTATGGAATGACAAAGATATTGCCATTAACTGGGGCATAGATTCTCCTAATTTGTCTGAAAAAGATAAAGAGGGCAAACTTTTCAAAGACTTTGCAAGCCTTTTTTAAATTAAAAATAATTTAGTTTTATTATTCTTTGAATAATTGGTGCTGACCATAAAAAAATGCTAAAACCTTATTTTAATAAAATCTTACAATTCATAATCTCATCCAAAAAATATTTTATTGTTTTTGGATGCGCTTTGATTTTATTAAGTGTTCTAAAGCTTTTCAACTATTCTTTTTCTAATAACCTTGCTGATTCTACTTATGAAGATTATTTTAATGCTAACTATAAGACCTTCAGTATTAGAATTCCAAAAAATATAAATTTTGCTGGGGAAAAAGTTCCTGTCACTGATTTCAGTGTACGTGAAGCAATGGAGAGGGAATTGGTAATAAATACGTATTGGCAATCACAATCATTATTGCTTCATAAAAGAGCTAACCGCTGGTTTACTGTTATCGAGCCTATTCTTAAAAAAAATAACATTCCCGAGGATTTTAAGTACATCGCCCTTATTGAAAGTCAATTAACAAACGTAGTATCACCACGGGATGCTACTGGTTTTTGGCAAATTATGGAATGTACAGGAACAAGTTATGGAATGGAAATTAATACTGAAGTGGATGAACGATACCATGTAATAAAATCAACAGAAATGGCTTGTAAATATTTTAAAGATGCATATAAAATATTTAATAATTGGACATTGGTAGCAGCTTCTTATAACTTTGGAATGGGTGGAATTAAAGGCCAACTAGACAGGCAAAAAGTAAATAATTATTACGATCTGTTATTAAATGAAGAAACAGCTCGTTATGTTTACCGAATATTGGCAATGAAAGAAATTATTGGAAGACCAAAGGTGTATGGATATATGTTACGAAAAAAAGATTTGTATCCAGTAATTCCTGTTAAAAGGATTACAGTAGACACATCAATTCATAACCTTGCTGATTTCGCGATTTCGCAAAAAATAAATTATAAAATTTTAAAATTATTTAATCCCTGGTTACGAACAAACACCTTAACAAACCCCGAAAAGAAAAAATATAGTATTGAAATTCCGAAAAACGGTGTCGAAATTTATGACAATGACGGAAACTATGATGGTAGTAATAGTTTAACTGCAACTGATTCGATAAAATTGATTACCGTGCCTCTAATAGGGAAAGATACTCTCTCGCAAAAGAATGAGGCTACAAAATAATTTTGTAGCCTCATTCTTTTAGTATTTCACAATAGAATCAAATTGATTAACTTTTTTTTGTTTCTAAAAAAACATTGATGTTCTTCTCAACCCTGGTCAATACATCCGACATATCGGCTTTTACAAATTTTTCTCCAACTATTTTTTCGTATAATTCAATGTATCTTTCAGAGATTGAAGCAATTATTTCATCTGTCATTTCAGGTATTTTTTGTCCGTCCTTACCTTGGAATCCATTTTCCATAAGCCATTCACGTACAAATTCTTTCGACAATTGTTTTTGTGCCTCCCCTTTTTGCTGACGCTCTTCATATCCTTGTTTATAAAAATAGCGTGATGAATCGGGAGTATGAATTTCATCGATCAAATAAATTACTCCGTCTCTTTTTCCAAATTCATACTTCGTATCTACTAATATTAATCCCATTTTAGCAGCAATCTCTGTTCCTCGCTGAAATACAGCACGTGTATATTTTTCCAAATTTTCGTAATCTTCTTTGGATACTATACCTTGCTTTAAAATTTCTTCTTTAGTAATATCTTCATCGTGTCCAACCGAAGCTTTTGTTGTTGGTGTAATAATAGGTTGATCAAATTTGTCATTTTCTTTCATCCCATCAGGCATAGGCACACCGCAAACTGAACGTTTACCAGCTTTATACTCTCTCCAGGCATGACCGGATAAATAACCACGAATAACCATTTCCACCTTAAATGTTTCGCAGAAAATACCCACAGTTACCATTGGATCAGGAACAGCAATTACCCAATTTGGAAGAATATCCTCAGTAGCTTTTAAAAATTTTGCCGCTATTTGGTTTAAAACTTGTCCTTTATAAGGAATACCTTTTGGTAAAACCACATCAAAAGCTGAAATACGATCACTTACGATCATCACAAGCATTTCACCGCCAATAGTATATACATCACGCACCTTGCCTTTGTAATAATTTTGTTGATTGGGAAATTTGAAATTTGTTTCGGTTATTGTATTCATCTGCTTTGTTACATTCATATTTTAGGTACTATTTAGTATTATATTAGATTTTACATAATTTAATCAAAAAATCTCCATGACACACCAAGTTTAAAAGCCCTGTCATTCATCGGATAATTTGGGGTTAACATATAGTTATTCCCCATCCATCCATTATTCAAATGATCAATTTTCAGAAAAACACGAACCGTCTTAATTCTGACATTTATAAAAAAGTCAACGAAGGGATAATTGCCATATTTTTTTTTGTCTTGCAAATAAAATTGTGCTGTTGCAGGCATATAAGCATTCGCAAAATATTCAGAAATATAATAGATAGATGCACCAACTTGTAACCGCATGGCACCTTTAAACAAATCATTCTCGTAATACAGTGAATGTTCTAAAACAAATTTAGGAAGCCTTATTACAGATGAATCTGGTACAGATTGATAATTAATCTTATTATTTAAGTGCCAGTTATAAAACGTAAAATCCTTTTTCAAAAAAGCAGATAATACCTGGACTGAACCTTTGTATTGTTCTGCAATTGCCGAATCATTAAAATACAACACATTTGAAAAAATTGTGTAATTAGCACCTACCACAAAATTATATTTTTTCATGGAAAAATGAAACATCAAACGCGTCTCTTTCATTTTTTCAAAACTGTTATCCCATTTAAAATGATTAGAAACATAATGATTGTAAATATAATCAGGCGCTTGTAATTTCTCCTCAACCTTTAAAACAAATACATTTAAACTATCTTTTAGAGCCTTTTTCAGACTTGCCCCTGCATAATAATCATTTTTATTATAACCGCTTAATCCATATTTAGCAGATATATTCCACCAGAAATTATGTTTTGAATACGTATTATACAATTCAGCACCTGCAAAAATATTGTTGAAAGTTGTATCGATTTTTTCTTGCGGAGTATTTACGGGGCCATGTATAACATTTAAACCAGGTATCGTAAATATTTCACGCTGTTCAATCTTAACAAACTGATGTTTTAAACTTAAACCGAGCCCAAAAATATCTTTAAAACCACCGTGTTTTTTGTTGTCAACGAGTTTCCAGCTTAATTCGTTTTCAATTTTATACTGGAATGTTGAGTCGAATGTTCTTGTTGAGTCATAATAAATATTAGAATAATAGCCCTTAGATGGGTTTTCATCCTCATATTTTAAGATAGTATTATCAAAAAAAGATGTTAATATTAGTCTGCTTTTAGGAATAATAGCATTATGTAGCGCTGTGTCATTTGATCTTTTACCAAAATTCAGATATTGCTTAAAGTAAATACCTCTATTGATAGTAGTCCGCTTGGCTTCAATTAAGTTTATATTGATCAATTTTTTGTCCGTGGTCCCACTAGCTAAAAAAACAGAATCATCTGCAATACCTCCATTTTCAGAATTCTTAGCATTATTATAAACTATACTTCCTAAAACATAATAACGATTGTTAAGCGATTTATAATTAGACGATAAAGCAATAAAATTATGATTGGTATTTTGACGTAAATAAAATCCTTCCGACCGAATCCGCTGAAAATCAACAGTCACATTCCAATTTTTTTTGACATTATAAGAAAACGTCATTTTAAAAGCTTGTTCTCGTTTTGACCCTAAAACATAAAACAGATCAGTATAAGGAGTTTGTGTGTTATAAAATTTAAAATTTTGGGGAGAATAAAAATAATTTATAAAATTATTTTTAGAATAATTGAAGCCTAAATAGGCTTGAGATGAGGGTAAATGATAATCATTAAAGGGTAAACCATTATTTCCTAAATGACTTTTATGAAGATAGTTTTGGAAATTATACAGCGTGTTTTGAATATAATTTACAGAATCAACATATTCAAATTGATTTTCATTAAAAAATTTGATAGTTGTATTATCTCGAGAATTTTTTAGAGAATCGTTATTCTTAGAAAATAAAAATTGAGGAAGAAAAAAAAGTAGAAGGAATAATTTTCTTATGGGAATTAACATCATACCTGTCTAATTACTGCACAAAGATAATATTATTAAATAAAAAAGCCTTCCCGATAGAATCGGGAAGGCTAATTTAAAAGTGGCAACGACATACTCTCCCACATATTACTGTAGTACCATCTGCGCTGGTGGGCTTAACTTCTCTGTTCGGAATGGGAAGAGGTGGACCTCACCGCTATAGTCACCTAAAATCATAGTCCGTTTTGGCGGACACAATAAGATTGACATAATAAAGAAAGAAAATACAATGATAATAGAATTAATTATTTAGAAATACGAAGCTTATTAAGAAAGCTAACGGGTAATTAGTATTGCTCAGCTTTGACATTACTGCCTTTACACTTACAACCTATCAACGTAGTAATCTTCTACGACCCTTTAAAGAAATCTTATCTTGAGGCGAGTTTCGCACTTAGATGCTTTCAGCGCTTATCTCATCCGAACATAGCTACCCAGCGATGCAGCTGACGCCACAACTGGTACACTAGCGGTCCGTCCGACTCGGTCCTCTCGTACTAGAGTCAGGTCCTCTCAAATTTCTAACGCCCACAACAGATAGGGACCGAACTGTCTCACGACGTTCTGAACCCA
>JAZJZM010000014.1:0-300075 GCA_040389865.1 Bacteroidota bacterium
TGGATTTATTTTAAGAAATTTTAAGCTGTCAATTTTAGCTAAAGACTCAATTATCCGGTTCGATTTACTACCCCTTCCGGGTACAAAAGGGCACTTAATGGCTCTAAAATGAAGAAAGGCCGCTGATAATAAATCAGGGGCCTTTTTTTTCTAATCACAGTACTTTGCAATTAGTTCTTTTTCAATTCCTTTTTTACGCGCCTTTTTTGCAATCATTTTTAAAATAGGCATAGCAAAAGATAATAGCCCTGGGACTCTTCCCGCTGCCATGTCAAATAAGAGTGCGGTATGTTTAATGTCTTTTGGCAGACTTTGTTTATTGCATTTCCCATCTCTCGCCAAACCATAAGCGATCATAATTCCATTCTCAAATCCGGTATTACCCGGTTTTAATTCGATAGTTGCTTTCACCGGCTTATTGGTTTCATTATAAAAACGGTGTAAGGTATTTAAAGGCACAGTAGCAGAATCACCAATCTTAAGAACGCTTTTCTTTTTGTTAATCTCAACGATAAGCTCACCTTCAAGTACTGTGAATGTCTCCGTAAAAATATCGTGATAATGTAAAGGCACCCCTTTGCCATTTGCAATTAATTCCAATTCACATAAGGTAAATTGTCCATTGGTTTCTTTACAGGTTTTTAAAAAAGTGATTTTGTCGCCAATAATTGGGTTGTAGTGTGTTTTTCTGTTTTCCATGTCGCTTTTTTTAAGTTTAAATAATTTTCAATTTTAGTCAAGTGAAAAAGATTAATAATTTGTATGAGACAAAACTATTACCTAGAAGAGAATTGAAACGTTGACATTTGTCAAGAAATCTGCTTAATACAATTCCCTCCCAAAAAAAAGTTGAGTAAACTTATTTAACTCGCTAACAAGTATTCATCAAAATCCTAATCTTCTCAAAATCCTCCAAAAGGTTCGATAAATCCAACCCATAGGGTACTGAGCCGGATCATTTAAATATGATCCGGTTTTTTGTTTCCTCCCTCAACAAAATCAAGGACTTCAGATTAAAAAACCATTTCGATATTTTTGCAGTTAAATTATCTGGATTTCAATTTACATTGATAATGAATCAATTGCGAGTTAGAGTCCGGTTCACCCTAAAAAAATCAAATTATGAGCAACCATAAACGATTAAGCATTGAAGAATTGAGATCATTTCCTGGCTTTGAAAATTGCACGGATGAAATTGCAGAGGAGACAATAGCTACACTTGAAAAGCTATCTATTTTATTTTTTGAACAACATCAAAAATCCCTTCTACAAAAAGAATTACAAAACTCTTTCAAAAGCTTCTGATAGTTGAAAATCTAGGGTCAAATCAGATTTTAGAATAATGAAGAAGAAAGCAAGCGAATCAACTTTGGATTTTAATTTTGATTTTTTGACCTAAGAGGTTTAAGGTTGATAGTAAATCAGCGGACAAAATTACAGCCGGTTTTTAGTTCTTCTCATTTTACTTATCGTATTCCTCGGCTGTCACTGGTTGAAGCCATTTAACTATACCATTTTCTGTTTTTGGCAAAATGTACATCTGTAGCATACCGGTATCAGGACTTGCACCATGCCAATGTTCAACGTTTGGCGGACATTTCACTACATCTCCTTTATGCAATATTTGTTTAGGCCCTCCCTTAGTTTGATGAAAGCCAACCCCATCTGTAATAATCAGAATTTGACCGCTTGGATGTACATGCCAATTGCTTCTTGCTCCAGGCTCAAAATAGACATTGCCTATAACTGTATTGAACACACTATCATTTGCAACCAGTCCGATATTCCATGCCCGGCCTGTAAAGTTTTGTGCAGCTCCTAACTCACCTTTTGGGAAAATTGGCTGTAGCTGATTAGTATTGTCGTTTTGAGTTTTCTCCTTATTACAAGATATTACAAGTAAAGCAATACTGGTAATAAGAATTGATACAATTGGTTTAACTGCTTGTCTCATATTTTTGATTTTAAATTTCGTTCAGTTCAATTTTTACTTTGCTTCAAAAGTTACCGTTACACTTCCAGAACCAAATGCATCCTCCAACACTAAAGGATTATCTATTCGTCCGAGCATAGTATAATTGTATGATGTGGGAAACGTCTTGTAGAAGAGTACTAATGTATTAGAGCCATAAAGCATCAAATCTCCGGTGTGTATAGTTTTTGGGTTTGATGGATCTGAAGGCAGATTAGAAGGTAAATCGAAATACTTTTCGTTGCTGTGCAACTCACTCATATCTACCTTCAAAGGAAGTTTCGCTTTAAAGGCAATTGCTGTTGGATTATTTTCGAGAGTTACCGTGAACACTTTGTTGCCAACTGATATTTTTATCTTCATGCTTCCTGCAATTTGATTTTCATTGTTAATTTTTATTTTCTGATTCCCACTAAACGCTAGCAGAACGATGCTAATGAACATTGCTGACATTACAAGCAACACTTTCAAATATGTATTCAAACGAAATCGTATTTTTTTCATGGAGAATCATTTCTAAAAAATTTCTAAGCTGGCTGTATATCTATAACGTAACGGTAGCGCGCTTTTTTATCGATAACTTTTTTCCATGCATCATCAATTCCATTCATCGGGATCTTTACAATTTCTGGTTTTATTTTATTTAAAGCACAGAAATTAATCATGTCCTGGGTTTCTCGTATTCCGCCTGTGTTTGATCCCGCAATAGCGTTCCGGTATAATACCAGACTCATTTGACCAGTCTCAATATCATCAGAAACTTTTCCAACACCAACCCGACAAAAAGTTGCATCACGTTTAAGCAAAGGAATAAACGGTTTGATGTTATGTTTGTATGGGATGGTATCCAATGCAAAATCGAACTTATGGTTGTAGCTGGAAAAATCCTCACCTTCTTTATTGATGACAACATTAGTAGCACCAAATCGCTTTGCATCGTCTACCTTATCGGGGGATGTAGTAAATACTGTTACTTCCGCCCCTAATGCTTTCGCAAGTTTTACAGCGATATGGCCTAATCCACCCATGCCAAGTATAGCCACTTTCATTCCGGTTGTTACTCCCCATCTGCGAAGCGGGGAATAAACCGGCCTGCACACAAGAGTGGCCCAGCTTCTGCAAGATCCATAGCATCTGGAATAGTAATAACGAAATCTTCATCTACAACAACAAAAGTTGAATATCCTCCTTGGGTGATCGTACCATCCTTGTCTTTTGAACCGTATGCCTGTGTGTTTCCGTTCAAACAATAATTCTCATGTCCCGTCTGGCATTCTGAACAATGTCGACATGAATTTACCATGGTGCCTACACCAACTCTTGCGCCCTTAATAAATTTTCTAACGCTCGATCCTACTTCAACCACCTCGCCTGTAAACTCATGACCAACGATTTGAGGAAACTGAACTTTGCCCCAGTCTTCATGTATTGTGTGGATATCGGAATGGCAAACACCGCAATAGTGTAGTTTAATCGCTACATCTTTTGGCCCTAAAGTCCTGCGTTCAAAATCCATAAGTTTAAGAGGGCCATTGGGCGAGTAGGCTGCCATTCCTTTGGTGGGAAATGGGCCTTGTCCATTTTTGTTGTTCATAGTTGTATTGTTTCTTATAGTTGTTTGCGCATCTGCGAATGGTGAAAGCAGGGTGGCTCCTGCAACCAAACCTGCAGTAGACAATACTGATTTTGTTAGAAAGCCTCTTCTGTCTATCCCTTTGCTATTATCTCCAGTGCTTTTATTGTTTTCCATTTTATATATGTTAATTATCAAACTAAACAATAGATATATGAAATAATTGTACCTAAATTTTTTAATTGAATTAGGCAATAGATTATAACCCTTTTAATGTGAATTCAGGCTAAATCGTGCGAATTCATACTGAGCCTGTAGAAGTATGTGGGTATCCCCACGCACACCCTTCGACAGGCTCTGGGTGACAGCGCACCTTGTAATATCAAACAGTAGGTGTTTGAATTATTCATTATTGCCCAATCCAATTTTTTAATTCAAATTCTCATTAAAAAAACCCTCCATTTTATCGAATGGTATTATATCTAACTTGTCGTAAAGATCAACGTGAACTGCATTGGGAATAATAATAAGTTCTTTCGGTTCCGCAGCCATTTTATAAATGTCCTCGCTGAAATAGCGAGAGTGTGCTTTTTCGCCTGCTATGATTAAAATCGGGCGTGGGGAAATTTCTTTGATGTAGGTCAGTATTGGCATATTCAACAAGGAAAATCCGCTGGTTGCTGTCCAGGCACCGTTTGAATTTATTGAACGTTGGTGGAAACCTCTTGGGGTACGGTAATAATCAAAATATTCTTTTACAAATGGGGGCTCGTCACCATTGAGTTTCTCTGCATTAGAACGATTTCCTGCTGCCGGTGTTCCCATTTCTGCGTCTTTCCAACGCTGCTGGCTCATTTGCTCTAATGTTTTTGTGCGCTCTTCTAATGTTACTTTGTCGTTATAGCCTTTTGACCAGACGCGTGGTATGTCATACATACTTGTGGTAACAACGGCTTTCACTCGTTTATCAACCGCAGTGGCATTTAAAGCAAAACCACCAAAACCACAAACGCCAATGATGCCAATTTTGTTTCTTTCCACATTTTTTTGAAGCCCTAAAAAATCTACCGCAGCACTAAAATCTTCAGTATTGATGTCTGAAGAAGCCACATTGCGGAATTCGCCACCGCTTTCGCCTGTAAAAGAAGGGTCAAAGGCTATTGCAATAAATCCACGTTCTGCCATTTGATTAGCATACAATCCTGATGATTGTTCTTTTACCGCTCCAAAAGGTCCGCTAATAACTATGGTTGATAATTTTTTATCGCCAATATTTTTAGGTGTGTATAGATCTCCGGATAAAATAATTCCGTATCTGTTTTTGAAATTTACTTTTTGGCGATCAACCTTGTGGCTCAATTTGAAGGTATAGTTTTCTTGATTTTCCATTTTTATTTGCTTTTTATTTGTTGAAACTTGACTAAAAGCTTGCCCACTTAATAGTGAAGTGAGTATGATTGTGATTAACTTTTTCATTGTATTAAGATTAAATTAAAATTGTTTGAATAATTTTTGCCGGGATTCCACCAACAATAGTATTATCGGGTACATCTTTCGATACTACAGCACCTGCGGCCACAATGGAATTTTCTCCGATGGTAACACCTTGTAAAATTGTTGCGTTAGCTCCAATCCAGGCATTTTTCTTAATAATGATTTTACCGGTGGTGAGGGTACGTCTATTGCTTACTGAAACAGGATGCCCTTCAGTAAGTAAACTTACTTTGGGAGCGATCATTACATTGTCTTCTATGGTTATTCCTCCCAAATCCAAAAAGGTACAATCGAAATTGATAAATACATTTTTACCAATTTTGGTGTTTTTTCCGTAATTAATTTGAAATGGCGGAAAAACGAATGAACTCCGATCAATTTCAGAACCTGTGATGCCACACAACAACCTTCTGATCTCAGTGGAATCTGCTTCTGAGTTTAATTGAACAAGAAGTTTTCGGGTTTCGTTGCAAGCTTCAACTATTTTATAATAATCAACATCATTGAATGGAACAGCCTCTCCATTCAACAGTCTTTGAAAAATATTTGTTTGTAATTCCATCTGTCTATACTATTTATAATACAAAGATCGTGAAACCAAATGTTCTATATATTACACGCCACACGCATATAATGTCACATATTGCCTATATTTGCAAAAAAATGGGTGATCGCACTATGGATAAGAAAAAAACAGACCTGATAATTATATTAGAAGCTCTTGGAAATATAAAGTTTCCTAAAGATTTCTTAAGTCGGTTTCATACACATATCCTCTGCCTGAGAGGGAGCTTCAGCTTTACTTTCAATGATAGATCTTATACTTGTAGGAGCGGAGAATTCGTCTTTTACTTTGCTGATAGCAAGGTTGGCGATTTTAAGTTTTCAAAAAACTTCAAAGCAATTATACTGTTAGTCGAAAAGGACTTTCTGAACAAAAATATTCCTGACCAAAAGTTGAGCATTGATGCTCTTTTGCACTCTAAAGAAAATCCGGTACTCCACTTATATCACAATAAGGACAGAGAAAAAGTGCTTTCAAATTTTCGGCTTTTACACCAACGATATTTGGAAAAGGATCACCGGTTTTACGAGGAAATGTTGAGTCGCCAGATGCAGTTATTTATTCTTGAAATGTGGCATACGTTTGCTAATGAATACGAACACCGGAAACGCACGGTACAAAGCGGAACATTATATGAACGATTTATGCAATTGTTGCAGGAGAACTGTATGAAGGAGCGTGAAGTACAGTTTTATGCTGAAAAACTTTATATCACAGCAAAATACTTGAACTATGTAAGTAAACGAAATACAGGAGTTACGGCATCGGATTGGATTCAACGTTACGCCAGAGAAAGGATTATTCTTCTTTTACAAAACAAGAATTTGAATGTTGCAGAAATTGCTGATGAGATGAATTTTTCAAGCCGGTCTTTTTTTACTCGATATGTAAAAAAATTGTTAGGCGTAACCCCTTCCGAATTTCGGAATCGATTAGGATAATACTGCGGAAGTGCCGTATTAATAAACGTTAGGCCATTTTAAAACTACACCTTTTTCAATTCTTTGATCCAGGATTTTATAAATTTTTTCTTATCCTTTTTCACTTCCTTGATCATTGCCTTTCTATCTTCCGGCAAGGAAAAATACTTGTTGGCCCATATATTTATTTCAATCATAACAGGAAGCAAATCGATTCCTTTTTCTGTTAACCTATAGAGTACTTTTGCTTTGCTATCAGGATGGTCTAATTTTTCAATCAACGCATTCTCCTCCAAAGATTGTAATCTGGAAGCCAAAATATTGGTGGCTATTTTTTCTTCCGCTTTTATGAAATCGCCATACGTGCACTCCTTTTTAAACATTAAATCCCTGATAATCAATAACGACCACTTATCTCCCCAAATGTCAAGGGAAGAACTAATGGGACAATCTGACCTTTTTTTTATATCTGTCATAAAAAATTATTATTAAACTACTTGCAAATTGCAAGTTATTTTATACATTTGTACTTGCAAACTGCAAGCAAATTTACGAATATAATTTATAAATACAATGGAAAACGATAGAAAAAGAACCCACGAATGGGCAAATCCATTTGAAATGGCAGCAAAGGCACAAACAATGTCGGGTTTCGATTTTTTAAATGGCATTTTAAATGGCGAACTACCGCCAGCACCAATAGCAGAAACATTGGATTTCCACCCATTGAGTTTGGAAAAAGGAAAAGCAGTGTTTGAATTTGAACCAAAGGAATTTCATTACAACCCGATTGGCAGCGTTCACGGTGGCGTAATTACTACCGTGTTAGATACGGTTATGGGTTGTTCGCTTCAAGCTGCGTTACCGCAAGGCGTAGCCTATACTACATTGGAATTAAAAGTAAATTTTCTCAAAGCAGTTACTATCAATGACGGTAAAATGAGATCCACAGGCAAAATTATTCATTTAGGCAGAACCACGGCACTTGTGGAAGCCGACCTTAAAGACGAAGCAGGAAAAGTGTATGCACACGGAGTATCAACTTGTATGATTTTCAACATTAAATAATTAAAAAATAAAACAATATGAACAAACAAGCAATTTTTGAGAAGTACAACCTAAACGGCTTACAACTAAGTAACCGCATGGTTATGGCACCGATGACACGTAGCCGTTCAACTAATCCCGAAACAGCAGCCACAGAACTGACGGCACTATACTACAAACAGCGAGCTTCGGCAGGGCTTATCATTACCGAGGGTACGTTTGTAAGCAGTAATGCGGTTGGCGTGATGAATGTACCGGGCATTTATACCAAGCAACACATTGAGGGATGGAAACTGACTACTGATGCAGTACATCAGGAGGGTGGGAAAATTTTTGCTCAACTATGGCATACCGGTGCTTATTCTCATCCCGATTTGTTAGAGGGGCATTTGCCTTTGTCTGCTTCTGCGATCAATCCAAACCTACAGGTTTTCACTGCACAGGGGTTTAAGCAAAGCGTTACGCCTAAGGAAATGACTTTGGAAGACATCAAAAAAACGATAGCCGATTTTAAACAAGGTGCAATCAATGCCTTTGAAGCAGGATTTGACGGTATTGAATTACACGGTGCGAATGGCTATTTATTTCAGCAATTTTTTTCAAAAAATTCAAATATACGAACAGATGAATATGGTGGTTCAGTTGAAAACCGGGCGCGTATTTTGTTTGATATTCTGGACGCATTGAAGCAGTTTGTAGACATGAAAAAGGTAAGTGTTCGTCTTAATCCCTCCCTGCATGGCATTATGGGTATTCAGGTTGATGATGAAACCATCGCAGTGTATAACTACATTGTAAACAGGCTGAACGAATACGATTTAGCGTATATCCACCTGATAGAACCTTTTACCGATGTAAGCAACAATTCAAATGCAATACAGGAAGTTGCTAAACATTTCCGGAAAATTTACAAAGGTACAATCATTATCAACAGAGGGTTTAACAAAGAAAAGGCCACAAAAGTGCTGAATGACGGTGATGCAGATTTGGTATCGTTTGGAACGCCTTTTCTCGCTAATCCCGATTTGGTTGAACGGTTTAAAGCAGATACAGCACTTAATCAGCCTGACTCAACAACATTTTATACACCGGGCGAAAAAGGTTTTACCGATTACCCGACAATTAACTAAGCAATAAAAAAAATTAATTTTTTAATACATAAAAAAATGAAAGTAACAGGAAACACAATATTCATAAGTGGCGGAAGTGCCGGAATAGGATTAGCCATTGCAAAAAAATTAAGTGCAGCAGGCAATAAAGTAATCATTAACGGACGTAGTGAAGAACGTTTGCAAAATGCATTAAAAGAGTTGGACAATGCCGCTGCCTTACAAGGCGATTTATCGGTAGAAGCCGACCGACTACGTATCGCTGAAGCATTGAAAAAACTATACCCGGATGTAAATATAATTGTGAATAACGCTGGTGCTGCTTTTATGAACGATTTAAGTGATGGTAACAATAATGCGGCAGAAAAAGCATTTCAGGAAATCAACACCAACTACCTAAGTATTATCCACTTCACTTCGTTACTGTTGCCACACCTGCTGTTAAAAAATTCAGCCGCCATTGTAAATATTTCATCAATAGCTGCTTACAGAGGAAATAAATATCTGCCAACGTATTCAGCAAGTAAGGCTGCTTTACACAGTTATACACAAGGCTTACGCGATACTTTTTCTAAAAACGACAAGCTCAATATTTACGAAGTTTACCCACCGCTGGTCAATACAGCATTCTCTTCTGAAATTGGTGGAGCTAATGGTATTCCTCCGTCAGAGGTTGCAGAAGAACTATTTCTGGCGTTTGAAAAAAATCAATTTGAAGTTCCGGTTGGTGAAACTAAAAAAATCCATCAATTGATAGAAGCGATAACATTAAATAATTAAAAAATGGAAACACAAAATTTAACGTATGCAACAGTGCCAACACAGTTCGTTACTGCTGCAAATGGAATAAAATTCGCCTATCGCAGGCTTGGCTCTAAACAACAAATTCCAATCATTTACTTCAATCACCTTACCGCAAATTTAGACAATTGCGATCCAAGGATAATGGATGGTATGGCTAAAAAACATGAAATCATTTCCTTTGATTATCGTGGAGTAGGCTCTACATCAGGCGAAGATGCGAAATCCATAAATGACATGGCGAAAGATGGCATCGCATTTATAAAAGCACTGGGCTATGAGAAAGTGGATATAATGGCGTTTTCTATGGGAGGTTTTATCTCTCAGGAATTGATGGAAATGGAACCAACTTTGGTACGTAAAATAATTCTTGCAGGTACTGGTCCACGAGGTGGTAAAGGTATAAGTGATGTGGTAGGACTAACCTATTGGGACATTTTTAAAGGTTACTTGACTTTTGTAGACCCAAAATTTTATCTGTTTTTTACTTCCACAAAAAATGGAAAAACAGCAGCCCGTGAATTTTTAAAACGATTAAAGGAACGAACTGTAAACCGTGATACTCCTGTTAAAATTAAAACATTACAAGCGCAGTTGAAAGCGATATCGATATGGGGTTATGAGAAGTCTGTGGATTTATCTAAATTTACCCTACCAGTGTTGGTCATAAATGGCGATAATGATAGGATGGTACCCACACTAAACTCTTATGATATGGCAAAACGTTTTCCAAATGCAAAACTACATATTTATGAGGAAGCAGCGCATGGAGCTATATTTCAACACCACGATGACTTTGTAAAAAGAGCCCTAACTTTTTTTGCTTCTTAATATTCAAACAATTAAAAACACAAAAATGAAAAATTTAATACCAATATTAATATTTAGCCTGATTACAAGCTCGGTTACATTAGCCCAACATGCAGTAACAAAACCTAATAAGGTATCAACGAAGGTTAAATCTGAAAAACACTTATCATCATCCATACTGCTTTGGATGCGAACAGACAAAGCACGACAAGCCGGAATGGATCGTTGGAAAGGGCCACATGCCAAAATAATTTCTGCAAACAAAGGACTTTTGGAATACCGTCAAATACATTTTGAAGAAAACAATTCGGGCCAATGGCCAACTATTAATGGTGTGGAAACTAGTATACCTTTAGACCGTAAAATAGACGGAGTTGCGGATGTTACATTAAAAAATTTATTCTCTATTTTTAAAGGCAAAAAACAAAACAAACTTGCATATAAGGACGAAGTAAACTTATTTAAGCGTACTATACTTTATGCCGCCTTTCCAAAAAACTCCCGATGGTATAATTTAGCCGAAGCAAATCAGCAAATTGAAGCTAGAAGTATGATTTTTTTTAGAAAAAAGGAGGGAGTAAGCGAAAGTGATTTCAAAAAATTTATCAATGAAGAACTTACACCGATGCTAGCCAATACGGGAGTATTACAAGAATTAAGAACCAAAATATATAATCCTTGGAAACAAAAACAATGGAACACACCCAACGTAGCTCACGACAATGCAAAAGAAGTGCAATTTCAGGCTTCATTGATGCTAGGCTTTAAAGATAAAAATGCAATGGAGCAATTCTTTAAAGGCGAAGATATCAAAAAACTGTCCGACAGGTTATCTGTTTTCTGCTCGGCTGTGCACGCTTATGATATATTTGAGACGTTGACATTTGTAAAAGACGGTAAAGAACTTTCTAATTATCAAAAATAATACATCCTATGAAAGCATTTATAATAAATCGCTACGGCAAAAAAGAAAAATTACAACTCACCGAAATAGCGTTGCCGGTTGTTAAAGAAAACGATGTATTGGTACAAATACATTCGGCAGGTGTTAACCTTTTAGATTCAAAAATAAAAAATGGCGAATTTAAACTCATTTTGCCTTATAAAACACCTTTTACTTTGGGACACGATGTGGCTGGAGTGGTAACGAAAGTCGGCTCAAAGGTGAGCAAATTCAAAGTAGGTGATGAAGTTTATTCCAGACCAACTGATCATAGAATTGGTACGTTTGCAGAATATATTTCTATCCATGAAAATGATGTTGCGCTGAAACCAAAGAACATAACAATGGACGAAGCGGCATCCATTCCTTTGGTTGCATTAACAGCTTGGCAGGCACTTGTTGAAATAGCAAATTTAAAAAAGGGACAAAAAGTATTTATACAGGCTGGTTCGGGTGGAGTGGGAACTATTGCAATCCAATTAGCAAAACATTTGGGAGCAACCGTTGCCACCACCGCGAGTGAAAAAAGTTTTGCATTGCTAAAAAGCCTCGGTGCGGATGTGCTTATCGACTATAAAAAACAGGATTTTGAAAACGTTCTGAAAGATTATGATGTGGTACTGAATAGCCAGGATACAAAGACACTTGAAAAATCGTTGCGAATATTAAAACCAAATGGAAAAGCCATTTCCATTTCTGGTCCACCAACCCCCGACTTTGCAAAGAAAGTAGGAGCACCATGGTTTGTGAAAATGATATTATCACTTATAAGTTCCGGTATCCGAAAAAAAGCAGCTAAGCTTGGTGTAGAATATTCTTTTCTTTTTATGAGAGCTGAAGGAAAACAATTACATGAAATTGCAAAGTTGATTGATTCAGGCGCAATCAATCCTGTTATTGACAAAGTGTTTCCATTTGAGCAAACAAACGAAGCGATGTCCTATGTTGAAAGTGGTCGGGCGAAAGGAAAAATAGTTATTAAGGTAAAGTAGGGTTTAGTCTCTATCATACTGTTTTTTTGCATCTGATGCCCTAAGAAATTTCCAGTTCTCTGATCAGATGACGATACAAGTACCAAATCCGAGCAAAGTCCTTTGTATCTTCGAGGAGTTCGTTCATATTTGGTCTGAAAGGGGGTACAAAAGAGCATGAAAGGGCTCTTAAAGTAATGAAAGGTCACCAAACGGTGGCCTCTTTTTATGCTCTAAATTAATTGGCAATAGTTGCCATATTAAACAAATTCGCCTAATCAATGATTATGGTAAGCAGCCGCAATTCGCGACAAGCTCGAAATGACTGTGCGCATGGTCATTTCGAGCTTATCGAGAAAATTGTGTGTAAGCTTTTTTACCCTAAATTTTAGCTGTAAACATTACAATGTATTTTAACTTATAAAGTCTATTAGTAACATCAAATTCGCATATGACTTTTAGTTAAAAAGGTCTTTGATTATTGGCTGAGTTTATGTCTTGAATTTAACTTTACCAACCCAGTTTTATTACTAATAGCGCATATTTCGACCGTAGGTTATGATCCCACACCCAAACCAACCTTAAATATGACCACTAACTAAAGCAATATCAGTATTTAACAATACCTTTGATACAAAATAATTAAAATCAGGGACTATGAAATGGACGTATAGCATAAAAAACAAATTGGCGGCATCAGGGGCATTACTTTCACTGTGTTTATTGGTTTTGTTCAGTAATTACATTGATAGAGACCATACTCAAAACGTAAAAAATTCAATTAGCACATTATATGAAGATCGATTAATCGCAGAAGGTTTTATTTTAAAAATGACAAGCAGTGTTTATCAAATAAAGGAGGCTATAAACGCTGATATGAATGATGCCAGCAAAGATAATACGATCAATAATTTGCTTTTAAATATTAAAGAAATAAGCAATGCTTACAAAAAAACTAAATTCACAGATGTAGAGAAAAAAAAAGCTGATGAGTTGTTAAGTACCCTGCGTGAGCTTGAACCACCTCATTTGAGTAACACTCAAATTAAATTAGAATCTGCAAATAAGGCACTTGGTATACTCAATGAATTATCTGCGATTCAATTAGAGGAGTCTAAACAAATTATGAATTCAGCCGAAACATTATACCTTTCGGGTAAAACATCATCACAATTCGTTTTCGCTATCATTATTATTATTTTATTGGTTCTTCAAGCATTAGTATTTACTTCTAAAACATTAATTCCAACTAATAAAATAAAATCTCCAAATCTTAACTAATTAAAACGAAAATAACATTTGATGAAAATGAATGTATATTACTAAATAGTGGGAGAAACTCGTTATAACCTAACAACCATCACCACCAAACGGAATACTAAATGCCTGTTTAATTTTCACACCCTTTGAATTTTCCGCTGGCTTCCATTTTGGCATTTTATTAATGGCGTCCACAATTAATTTATTTGTTTGCAAATCCTGAGACCACCTGAACATTTTAGTTTCAACTATTTGACCTTCCTCATTAACCGTGAATTTCACAATTGCTTGCTCGATCTTTTGGTAAGCACCTTTTTCAGGAATTTTATTAATAACGTTTTTTATTAAATATTCGGTTAGTTGCTTAAATCCACCAGGGTATTCGGCTTCTAACTCCGGAACTACTGTAACTGTTAATTGTCCTCCTATGATCTTATCGCCACTATTAATATTATCGTTTATCTGGTTTTTATATTTGAACATAATTTTTATCCTGATATTTGAACTCAGGTCAGCAGTATTTAAAATATTTTTTTGTTCTGCGCTGAGTTTTTCACTTGTACTTTCAAACATCTGGACTTTACCGTTACAGGTAGCTAAAATTTCTACCGAAATATAATCGATTATTTCATCCCCCCCTTGAGTATAAAGATAAGATCCCAGAGAGTAATCCATTCTTCTTCGGTGATCCAGCTCAACACGGTCCTTTTCAGGCATTGCCAGCCTTTCCCAAAATTCAGACGTTATATCACTAATGAATTTAACTTCCTTTAGCTTTTCTTTTTTTACTGAAGGGTTCCGCCTTCCAAGATATTCAAATTTGGAATTTTGAGAAGAGCCAATTAGAGAAATTACAGATAATAGCAGGATAATTATGTTGTTTTTCATTCTATTGTTTTTTATTGATGGTGATTACAATTCATCATTAAAATTTAGTAGGAAAAATTTAGCTTATTTTGGTTGCGTAGCTTTTATAGCAAGCACATATTTATAAACTGCATCCTTTTGCACATCAGACAAATACGCTTTTTGAGCCATATCATCAACAACGCCTTTCCATTGTGCTTCCTCAAGTTGGTAGATATTTACAGCAGCATGACAGCCAATACATGCGCCTTCCGTATAAATTGCATGGCCTTCCTTTAACTTCTCTAATGTAACATCTTTGTATTGTACCTGCAGAGCAATTAACTCTTCATTTCCCGGAGCAGGAATTCCTTCTGCAGGTTTTACAAACAGAAGATTATTTTTTGTAGGTGCAGCTGAAACCGGAGTTGAGGAAGCAGTTGATGTTGAGCTTTTTTTAGAAGCACTGCACCCTGCAATAATTAGAGCAGAAATAATTACTAAAATTATTTTAGTTTTCATTTTTTCAAAATTAAATTTTTATTAAAATTATTTTTTTTTAATAGACTTTATATAAGTTAAACTGTTAAGGTAATCAGCCGCAATTCTCGACAAGCTCGAAATGACTGCGCGGGTGGTCATTTCGAGCTTGTCGAGAAAATTGTGTACAAGCATTTTAACCCTCAATTTCGTTGCTAACATTAAAATGTATTTTAACTTATATAAAGTCTAATTATAATTTATAGAAACAAAAGTAGTTAATGTTTAAAAAAGATCTTGTTACTGAGTAGTTATTGACTTGTTAATGACTTGTTAATGCAGGTTATATGCCATGAAAAAAGGTTAATTTTGGAATACTCAAATGAAACTGAACCGAACCAATATATTCATCCTAATTTCTTCCATTGCATTAGTAATGGTGCTGATCATCCAGGTGAACTGGATCTTTCAAACTGCACAAAGTAAAGAGGACTTATTTAACGAAAGAGCGGATATGGTTCTTGCAAGAACTACCGAAGCGCTGCTTGCGGATAAAGAAACTTGTGAGAATATTCAAACCGGAATAGGAAAGAATGAAACCCATAAAATAGATTCGTTGTTTACTCATTATATGAAATTCTACAACTTCCATATCGATTATTCTTTTGAGGTCGTGCAACCGGGTTCATCCGCAATTAAAAACAAAAGTCGTTTTATAAACAGCTCACAACCTGACCAGGTAGGCTGCTATGAAGGCGGTTTAGAAGAAGTGACCAATAAAAAAGGATTGGAATTAAAACTGATCTTCCCTGATAAAAAGCAATTCATTATGGCGGAGATGGGTACACTTTTCATCACTTCCGTTATTCTGATACTCATTGTACTTGTTTTGTTTTGGCGAACAACACTATCACTCCTAACGGAGAAAAAAATATCGGAATATACCACCGACTTTTTAAATAATATGACCCATGAATTTAAAACACCTTTAACAAACATTGCTTTAGCAGGTAAGATGATTATAAAGGATTCAAGTAATAGGCAGGAAGACAAAACAAAACATTACTCTGGCATAATACTCGAAGAAAATGAAAAATTAAGACTCCAGGTTGAGCAGGTGTTGAGTATGACCGCGCTCGAAAGGGGCGAAATCCCTTTACGAAAAACGGAATTGGATTTCCATGAACTGATCAATGATTCTTTAAAATACATAAGCATACAGATCGAGAACAAACAAGGGAATTTTAAATTAAACTTGAATGCTAAAAGGTTTGTGATATTGGGGGATAAAACACATCTTACAAATGCGATGTGCAATCTGATCGACAACGCTATCAAATATTCAAAGGAAAAACCTGAATTATCAATTCAAACATATAATATTGATCAACATTTAATTGTTATGGTTTCCGATAAAGGTATAGGTATTGAAAAGGAATATCAAAAGAAGGTTTTCGATAAATTTTTCAGAGTTCCTACCGGAGATGTGCATGATGTAAAAGGGTTTGGTCTCGGTTTGGCGTATATAAAAAAGATCGTTGAATTGCATAATGGAACAATTGAACTTCAGAGCGAAAAAGGAAAGGGAACAACATTCAAAATTACATTACCCAATGTTTAAAGAAAAATTCAAAATATTACTTGCGGAGGATGATCTTAATTTAGGAGTGCTTTTAGTTGATTATCTGGAAACGGAAGATTTTGATGTAAAACTTTGTAAAGATGGGGATTTGGCTTTAAAAGCATTTCAAAACAATCAATTTGACCTATGCTTATTGGATGTGATGATGCCGAAAATGGATGGCTTCTCGCTGGCAAAAGAAATTCGGATAAAGGATGAAAAAATACCGATCATTTTTATCACTGCAAAGTCTTTAAAAGCAGATAAACTAAAAGGGTATGATTTGGGTGCTGATGATTATATCACAAAACCATTTGATGAAGAGGAATTACTTTGGAAGATCAAAGCCGTTATTCGCAGGATCCCGGAAAATAAAAGTGAAAGCAAAACCGAAATTATTTCAATAGGGAAATATACATTCGACTTTAATAATCAGTCCTTAACCATGGGTGGTAAAACAAAACGAATCACAGAAAAGGAAAGTGACATTCTTAACTATTTATCCAGCCATCGGAATAAAGTGATAAAACGAGAAGTACTATTAAAAGACCTTTGGGGAGAGAATGATTATTTTTTTGGCAGAAGCCTGGATGTGTTTATCACTAAAATACGTAGATATTTAAAGGAAGATCCCAATTTAAGTATTGAGAATGTTTTTGGAGTTGGGTTCATTTTTAATGTACCTGCAAAATAGATGTTATAATAGTTTAAGATTGTTTCATTTAAATTTTAAATAGCTTGCTCCAACTCCGAGAATTATAAGCATTTTAATTCCTCAGAAATTATTTCAGGATGTGATAATTCTACCCCTCCCTTGGGGCATTTAAGCCCTGAAATGACCAAAATTTTTCCTCAAAAATTCGCTAAGTGATATTCAGCATTTTTATTTTCTTCAAAAACATGACCTTCTGAACACCCTATTAAATTAGAGGATTCAAGAATAAAAATCGCAATTGTTTTGGGGATTGATAAAAAAATGTAAAAAAAATTTGCGAAACTGAATAGCAGTACATACATTTGCAACCGATTGGTTTCATAATAAATTAGTTGACACATGAGAAGAGATATTTTCCAAGCTATTGCCGACCCAACAAGACGGGCGATCCTTTTACTCATTGCATCTCAGGCGATGACCCCAAACGCCCTTGCCGAACACTTTGACACATCCCGCCAGGCTGTTTCTAAACACCTCCGCATATTAGCAGAATGCCAGCTTGTAAAACAGAAACAATCTGGCAGGGAAATTTACTATCAGCTTGAAGTAAGCAAAATGAAACAAATCGACCTGTGGCTTGAACAATTCAGGAAAATATGGGAAAATCGCTTTAATGAACTTGACAATGTATTATTAACACTCAAAAACAAAAAAAAATGAACAACACTTTAACATTTGATTTTTCTGTAAACAGGGAAAACAAAACAATCACAGTAAAAAGAGAATTTGCAGCAGAACGCTCTTTAGTTTGGGACGCCTATACTAAGAGCGAAATCCTTGACCAATGGTGGGCACCGAAACCCTGGAAAGCAAAAACAAAAACAATGGATTTTAGAGAAGGCGGACGTTGGCATTACGCAATGGTTGGACCAAAAGGTGAAGAACATTGGGCTTTAGCTAATTACACGTCAATTCAAGATCAAAAAAAATTCACCGGACTTGACGCTTTTGCAGACGCACAGGGTAATGTAAATAAAGATTTGCCTCAATCAAAATGGGAAGTAACCTTCACTGATAAAGGGGAATTAACCCTTGTGGAATTCCTCATTTCTTATGATGATCTGGCGCAACTTGAAGAAACAATAAAAATGGGCTTTAAAGAAGGCCTGGCAACAGCAATGGAAGGATTAGATGAGCTACTACCTTCCTTAAAAAAACACGTTGAAACAACACAAGTGAAATAAATAAGTCAACATCCAATATTGGTTTCATCAAAGAGTGATTCTATTTAGCAATCCCGGGTAAATAATTATTTACCCGGGATTTTTTATTAAAAAAACAATAAATATACAGAGTTTATTAGGCCATGAAAGCAGAAAAACAACAGTAATTCAAATATATTACCACCAAAATTTTGCTCAAATAAATTCGATTAAACAAATTGAATAATTTGTAATTATTCAATTTGTTTTAACCTTTAATTGTTGTAGGTTTGATTTTTGTCTTAAAGAATCAAATCCCCCTTTTTTAATAAAAAAGGAATTAAAACAATGAATCAATTTTTAATATTCCCAAAATAGTTACATCTAATGGAAAAATATACGCAACTAGTAGCGTATACTGACCAAATAAGACAAATAAGCGCAACTAGTTGCGCTTATAAACGTGTTATAAGCCATTTTAGGACGACCGACAACCAATGAAAAGACTCTTAATATATTTCATCTTTATTGCATTGACGACAAACTCGTTCGGACAAAAAACAGGGTTTACCGACTTGGACGAAGCTTTAAAAGAACCTGAAATTGTTCAGTGGTTAAGTCTTGGTAATCAGACAAAATACAGCTACTCAAAAGAACTGCCGTCTAAACTCTCTGAATGTAAAAATCTGCACAAAATATATTTTGGGTGGCATAAAAATTTCGACCTGCCAAAACTATTTAAACTGTTATCTCAATTACCAAAGCTTGACACTTTGGAAATGTATGCTTGCGACATAAAAAATATTCCCAAAGAAATTGGTTTATTGACGAATTTGAAGTGTTTAATCTTAACCCTTAATGACATCACGGAAATTTCTCCTGAAATCAAAAATCTTAAATCATTAGAATGTTTAGGTATTAGTTCAAACAAATTAGTTTCACTTCCCGAAGAAATTGGAAACTTATCAAATCTTACTCAATTATTATTGACAAGTAATGATATTGTTGAGTTGCCCAATTCAATTTGTAATCTTCAAAATTTAAGAGAGTTAACGTTGACTTCTAATAATTTAAAATCCCTTCCAAATGAAATTCATAAATTAAAGTCGCTGAAAAAGCTTGCTTTATTTGGCAACAAATTGCAATCTCTCCCCAAAACAATCGGACAATTAACTTTAGACGAAATTTATTTAGGCGGTTATCAGAATGAATTTACCCAATTTCCAAATGAAATATTTCAAATTACGACCCTTAAACATCTTGGAATTTATGACATTAAAATTGATAGTTTTCCTAACGCAATTACAAACATGAAAAATTTAAACTCTATTGGATTACGAAACTTAAAAGATTTCAATTGGTCAAGCGGACTATTAAATCTTAGTAATTTGATAACTATAAATAAGGCTGACATAGGTTTTGAACGATATGGAGAAATCCCAAAAGAAATTACTGCATTAAAAAGTCTTTCAGAATTGAAGCTGACTGGCTCAACAAAATCATATCAAACAATGCAGTATGTATCCGAACTTACAAAGTTGACAAAGTTGCAATTCGATTATTACATTGACACGATATTGCCAACCGAAATAGGAAAGTTAACACATCTCAAATATTTGGAACTTGGAAAATCGAAATTGTATTCATTGCCTCCTGAAATAGGCAACCTAATTAACTTACAAGAGATTATTCTTTCAACAAATTGGGGGCAATCTATTTCTATTCCTAAAGAAATCGGAAAGCTTGAAAACCTAAAAAAAATAGATTTCGGCTGGTGCAATATTAAAGAACTCCCGAATGACATTGGTAATTTATCAAACCTTGAAGAACTTAATATATGGGGAGGGGATTTAACTTCGTTACCAACAGACGTTGGTAAACTACAAAAACTTGAAAAACTTTATTTAACCGGAAACGAAATACAAAAACTTCCTTCTGAACTATTTAATTTAAAGGCTTTGAAATTTCTCAACCTGTCTGACAACGACCTTATAGAATTGGATAGCAATATTTGTAAGTTGTCTAATCTTGAAGAGCTTGACCTAAGTGGAAATATAAACTTAAAAACAATCCCAGAGAGCCTTGGTATGCTGAAAATGCTTACGGATATTGATTTGTCAAACACACAGATAAAGCAACTGCCTAAATCATTAATAAATCTTCCAAAAATCGAACGTATTAAATTATGCAAGACACTTATTGACAACACAAAAGAAATTGATGTACAATATAAAGGCAAAATTGCTTGGGAATGGAGTTGTAGAGATTTAGAAAGACTTCTTGTGAATTTTGAAGAAAAATATGGCAAGGAAACGACCAAATTGACTTCCAAAAAAGATACTTTGATTTTAAATTACACCTATTCATACAATGAACCTAATGTTATTGACGAAGAATACACCAAGACAATAACTATTAAAATATTAAAAAATGTAATTGAAAATAAAAAAACCTTCACTATTCCCGACCCAACGGTTGCAATAGCCGTAACATTTTTTAGTGTTTGGCATTTCGACACAGACTACACAGACTTGCAAGGACAAATTCAAATAATTGAAATAGGAAAAAATAAAATTAAGCTTTCAATTTCGCTGACAGGAAAATTTAATGGACGAGCAGAAACAAGTGAACTAATAAACAAGACGTTGGTGTATGACAAATAAAAAACGGCTTATAACAGCGGTTTGGCGTAATGGGGGCGGACGTTCTTCGTATTAACATTTGTGCTAAATTTGAGCTTTCAGCTTCGTAGGAAAGTTTTGTGCTGAAAAGCCCCCACTACGCCAAGCCGCAAACCGTTATGTATAATTTCAATAAAAAAATAGTCCGTTAGACAATTTTATTTTAACCGAAAAGCATTTAGTGAATGAACTCTAAGACAAGGCATTGGGGACTGAAATAAATTTGGAATTATAAAATTTATGTAATAACTTTGTAATCACAAAAAAATTAAGACAATGGATATATCATTAATATCAATCGGAAACTCTAAAGGAATACGTCTATCTAAGACTTTACTTGAAAAATACAACATTAAAGACACTATTGAACTAATTCTTGAAAAGGGATATATTATATTAAAACCTAAAACTTCATCAAGAAAAGGTTGGGAAAAGTCATTTAAAAAAATGCATGAAAACGGTGACGACAAACCTTTAATGGCAGACATCTTTGAAGACGAAAATCTTGACGAATGGAATTAATGCAATATCAAATTGTTTTGGTTAATCTTGACCCGACAATTGGGAGTGAAATGAAAAAGACTCGCCCTTGTGTAGTTATTTCGCCAGACGAAATGAATAAATATTTGCAGACAATTGTGATTGCTCCAATGACAAGTAATTCCAAGCACTATCCTACAAGAGTAGAAGTAAAACATAATAAAACTAAGGGCTGGGTAGTTCTTGACCAAATACGAACTCTTGACAGAAGTAGAGTTGTTAAATTATTAGGCTCTTTGACTGAAAAGGAAATCTATAATATTAAAACTACTATTAAGGAAACATATGTTGATTGAATAGCTTGTATTTAAATCCTTTTTGTATTTCGACCGCTGTAAACGGAAGAAAAGAAAAACCAGACATAACGATAAAAATAAGCGCTTGCGCGCATATTTAGCCGTTAGCAACTTTTTTACCCATACGAAACTGCGCACCCACTTGCAAAGAAAAAAAATTGAGTTTAAGAAAACGTTTCCTGCGACTCAATTTTTGGGGTAAATTTCAAAACATTTTGAACCTTAGTCGATTAATATTCAAGGCTAAAGCCTTATAATAATGGGTTCTTTGGTTAAACCCAGGTCTTAAAAGACGTGGTTATTATTCCCACCTAAATGGTAATTGCTATTGAATTAGCTTAGGCATGTTTTTTTATAACCACGGTCTTCAGACCGTGGCTGAAATGTATTTATTTTATTGGGCTTTAGCCCTGATTTTTATTGTTTTATTAATCGAACTCAGGTTTTGAATATTTTTTAAATTTGGCATTAAGACACCCATTGAATATCATTACCTGAATGTGTTTTAAATTAGTTAAATTTGTTTTGATTGATTTCTTCCATTACATAATTTACAACTTTATCGCAGCGGATAAGGTTGAATTCGAAAACCTGCTCAGATTTATAATAGCTGCTTAAATTATTTCGCAATATTTCTTTTGCCCTGTTCAGTCGAACTTTAACATTTGATTCGCTTAGGCTCAGAGCACCCATTGTTTCATTAACACTCATTTCTTCAATTTCCCGCATAATAAATACCAGCCTGTATTTTTCGGGAAGCGCCAATATGGTCTTTTCAAGAATAGCCTTAAGTTCCTTATTCATAAGACCATTCAAGGGTGTGTAATTATTAAAGCTACTTGTCTGTTTTTCCATGACCATTTGTTTTTCTTTTGTTCTTTTCTTCTTACGCAATAAACTTTCGTTGATCAATATTCTTATTATCCAGGTACTGAAACTTGATTTATTCTGAAACTTCGATAATTGTAAATAAGCATTGAGATAAACAGTTTGCATAATGTCTTCTGCCTCCATACTATCATTAATGATAGACATACTTATACGAAATAGGCTGGAATTATATTTACGCATTATATTCTCATACAAATGTTTTTCTCCGCTTATTACCCGCTCCACAACCTCTTCATCACTCAACATTTTATTATCAGCCTTAACCGTTGATCTCATATTGCATAGTATTAGTTTATATAATAGAGTATTAAGGTAGCAAAAGGTTACAAAAATTTCAAAAATATTTTTTGTAACCTTTTCAGAAGATGAATACTCTAATGGGTAAATAAATCAAAAACATAAAAACGATGGAAAAGTCAATTAAAGGAATTACTGAGGTTCAAACAATTATGAAACTCACCTATGGAATAGTGCCAATTGTAGCCGGGGCCGACAAGTTTACAAACCTGCTTACAAACTGGACCGAATATATTAACCCAACATTAAGTGGCCTATTGCCTTTTAGCGGTAGTACGTTTATGATGATTGTTGGACTTATTGAAATAATTGCAGGCGTATTGGTTTTATTAAAGCCGCAAAAAGGCGCTTATGTAGTATGCGCATGGCTTGTATTGATAGCCGTAAGTTTACTGGCCAGCGGAAAATATTTAGATGTAGCGGTTCGCGATCTCGTTATGGCAATAGGCGCATTCTGTTTGGCAAAAATTTCAGGCTTAATTATTATTGATGAAAAAAAAATATAAATAATGATCGCAACTATATGCCGGAAAGCCAACTTTAACGCAGCACACAGGCTGCACAACCCAAATTGGACTGAATTACAAAACAATGAGGTGTTTGGAAAATGTAATAATCCCAATTATCATGGACATAACTATGAACTTATTGTAAAAATAACCGGTGAAATAGATCCGGAAACCGGATATGTAATGGATACAAAAGTTTTAAATGACATCATTCAAAATGAAATTATTGAACGATTCGATCATAAAAATTTAAACCTGGATACCGGGGAATTTATAAACCTGAACCCTACTGCCGAAAATATAGCTGCAATGATCTACAAACTGCTTATTTCAAAAATTGAAAATAAAAAAAAATTAACAATACTACTTTATGAAACAGAACGAAACTATGTTGAATATGCCGGAGAGTAAACATTCTTTAAGCGAAATGGAAGAACTGTTGGGAGAGCAACACATTGGGACTTCCTATGATACCCCCTTACGAAAGGATGCCTTCGATATTTCCGATGAGCAAAAAATAAAAATAATTTCCCGCAATTTTAAAGAAATAATGAACACCTTGGGACTAGACTTAACGGATGACAGTTTGAAAGGAACTCCCGGACGTGTTGCTAAAATGTTTGTGAAAGAAATATTCAGCGGCTTAGATCCTAAAAACAAACCGACCATTGCTTTATTTGATAATAAATACAAGTACGATCAAATGTTAATTGAAAAGAACATTACCTTATTCTCAAATTGTGAACATCATTTTGTTCCAATCATCGGGAAAGCTCATGTAGCTTACATTTCATCCGGGAAGGTAATAGGACTTTCTAAACTCAACAGGATAGTTCAATATTATTCACAACGCCCTCAAGTACAGGAAAGATTAACAATGCAGATAGCCAACGAATTAAAATCAGTTTTAGAAACCGATGATGTAGCGGTGATAATAGATGCCGTTCATTTATGCGTTTCCTCAAGAGGTATTAAGGATGTAAATAGCAGTACTATAACAGCGGAATATGGTGGAAAATTTAAAGATGAGAACACAAGGGCTGAATTTCTTTCTTTACTGAAATAATCAAAAAACAGTGAGAAACTGTTTAAATTTCAATCAAATAAAATACACTATAAAAGCTTCGCACATATTTCGACAAGCTCAATATGACCTCGCGCGCGGTCAGTCTGAGCCTGTCGAAGACATTGCGTTGGCCTAACAAAAAAATTGATTTAAATTTAAACAGATATTGACGAATGGGAAAAAGGCCAATCGGGATGGCATCGCCTAATTTACCCTCCCTATTCCCCATCTCCCTTATCAAAACCACACCGGGCATAAATTTTGAGTAATCTTTTGTTTGAGCAAAAGAAACATGAAACCTCTAAAAGAAATAATTCGTTCTATTAATGCTAATTTTTTCCTAAAAAAACACACCCCTCTGCCATCTACCATGCAGCTTTTAAAAGACCTTTACCCTTCGGTAGATTGGAGCCGTGTGGATTTTTACGAAGGGCTCCCCTGGTACACACCTTTTATTGCTTCCTATGTAAACGCGCAGGCTTTGCCGCAATTCTATTCCTTCAACCGTTTTAGCATCTACTTACGAAAATTTGACGAATCGCGCGCTCAAAACCTCGGTGACATTGTACACGAAGGTATGCACATCCTGCAAGGCATGCATTTCTGGAACGGTTATGGATTTGGAATTTTAAGAGGATTTACTGTTTATTACAGTGCCCTGTTTACAAAGCATGGTTATCGGAATAACCCTTTTGAAGTTCCTGCATACGATCAGAAATTCCGTTTCATGAATTTTTGCGAGAAACATAACCAACATGGTATAAAACCGGAAATAGATACCACAGTTCTTAAAAAAGTGTATACCGAAACTCCGCTGGTTTTCCGAAATTACCAATTCCGTTATGCGGGAAGTTATTTTGCTCTTGCCGTCAGCTTTGTATTCTGTTTATTGCTGGCCCTGATTAAACCGGTATTGGATGGGTTGATACTTTTGACCAAACTCCTAACGGCACCTTTTCGATAAACACCCCGGCCGTTATATATCTTTTATTCGTTTTAATTTTTTCAGGCTTTATTTTTTTTGAAATGCTGGCCAGCCTCTCTTATTTATTTTAAAATAATTCGTATAAAATATACCGATTGGTATTTTTTACTTATCTTTGTATCGGAATTAATAAAAATCCGATGTCTAAAGCTGAAAATACACGTCAATTTATTATTGAGAAATCTGCTCCTATTTTTAATATGAAAGGTTATGCCGGGACCTCCTTAGCTGATCTCATCGAAGCCACAGGGCTTACTAAAGGCTCTATATATGGCAACTTTGAGAATAAAGACGCTGTTGCTTTGGCCGTTTATGAACACAATATTAATGCGCTAAAAAAAAGAATTTCTGATTTCTTAAGTAAAGAGATAACTGAAAACGACAAGCTGATCGCTTTTACTGAATATTATCGTTCTAACTGGAAAAGGGTTTTTGAAAAAGGCGGCTGTCCTATTCAAAATGCCTCTATTGAGGCCGATGATAATTTATCGTTTCTAAAAAAACATGTGCAAAACAGCATTATTAATTGGGCAAAAGATATTGCTGCTATTATTGAAAAAGGACAAAAAAAAGGCGAATTTAAAAAGGATATCAATGCGTCTGAATATGCTTATACTATTATTACAGTGCTCGAAGGGGGGATTATGCTCTCTAAAATAATGAATGACCGAAAGCTCCTGTTTTCAGCCTTAAACAGAATAGACATGATAATTAGATCTGAAATTAAACAATAATTTTTTTGAAATAAAATATACCAAACGGTATATTAACAAATTTGCATAACCCTTAAAATTTAATTGAAATGAAAAATAAAATAGCTTTTGCAATGATCATGGGAATTATTACCACCGGTATTATTTCCTTCACACTCATAATAATAAATATTGGGTTCTCTGATGTTTTTTTCAAAATATGGCTCAAATCATGGGGCTTAGCTTACCTGGTTGCAATTCCTGCAATTTTAATTATTGCTCCCCGTGTTCAAAAATTTGTGGATAATTTATTGCATACAAAAATTGATTCTAAGTAAACGGTCGTAAACGCTTTTATTCTTATAATAATATTAATTAATTTTTTACAAAATGAATCCTAATAATCAACTTGAGGTTTTACAATCCTTTATAGGAAAAGAATTTACAGCCTCGCCCTCACCATTCATGTTATGGTTAAGGCCAATTGTAATATCAGCAGAACAAGGAAAACTATCCTTTCAATACACTGTTAGAAAAGAAATGATGAACCCCGCAAGGACACTTCATGGTGGAGTCACAGCGGCCATTATTGACGATATAATAGGTGCAACAATGTTTTCATTCAATGAAGATTATTTTTATACAACAATAAATAATGTAATTGATTATTTTGCTTCTTCTAAGGAAAATGACACGATCATTGCTGATACCCTTGTTATAAAAAAAGGAAAACAAATAGTAAATGTACAATGCCAAATATGGAATGCAGGAAAAGACCGTTTAATTGCCAGAGCTTATAGTAATCTATTAAAAACAGATCATAAAAAAGGCCAATAGCTTGCAAAATTAAGAAAGGTAATCGGGGGTGATCTGATCTTCTGCCTTTAACCATTAAAACAAAAAAAACGAAAAATTATATTTCCTAAACACCTGCTTAAAATTGAATTAAATGTTCTATTATTGAATGAGGGCATTGCTAATTTCTTTTGAGCTGCCTGCCGCTGTGTCATCCCGAATTTTTGTGAGGGATCTTGTTATTTATGAACGATAATTTGATGAATACGAGATCCATTTTAGTGAAGAGCCAATCGCAATGACCCTAAAAATAGGCAAAACAAACGCATCTGTTTTTTTTACAGGTCGCACCTATGGCGCTTATTTTTAGAATAGTATCATTTCTATAAACAGGTCAATCCTACGGATTTCCTGTTTTTGTTATTAAGTCCCGACCGAGCAATGTCATTATTTAAGAAAAATAGCCCCTCACACTTTCTCGACTTCGCTCGAACTGACAACGCGCGATGTCAGGCAAAGGGTTGAATTGTCGATGTGCGACTGTCACTCTGAGCTTGTCGAAGAGTGTGGGTAAGCCTGCCCATATGTTTCGACAAGCTCAACATGACAACACACAAAAATGCGCTCCGATTGGGTCAGTTCGAGCGAAGTCGAGAACCGCTGGTAAGGATTTTTGTTAGAAAAATCCCTAAATAATGACATTGCCCGACTGGGACGATCTGTTTGTAAAACATTGTACCCCCATATCCGGACTATCCACAAATGCAACTTTTACAATAATTTTTGTGTCTTTCAAAAAAGTCAAAATTTAATCCAAAGGATATTGTAAATGTAGGTCATTCAGCATAAACGCAGTTAATTCAAATTGAATGCTTTTTTTTCCATATATTTGGGCAAATTCGGAGAATTTCTAAAATGAAGATAAAAGCAAGGCCTTTTTGGTCATTTCTTATTTTTGCCTTATGCTCCTTTACTCCTCTAATAAGTGGAGCCCAGGTAGTTGCGAACTTTTCAGCAACACCTATTTCCGGCTGCGCACCGCTTAATGTAGCTTTTACCAATCTTTCAACAGGAGCCGCCACCTACAGCTGGAATTTTGGAAACGGGAACACCTCAATAGCCACTAGTCCGGGTGCCATATTTTCTACTCCTGGAACATTTACTGTTACACTCATCGCCACAAATGGCACCTCTAATACATTTTCGTCCACCATTACAGTTTTTGCAAGTCCCATTGCCAGCTTTACCACCAGTACAATGCCTTCCTGCCCCGGTCAACTGGTTACTTTAACCGATAATTCAACACTTGGAAGTGGGGCTCTATCTTCCTGGTCATGGGATTTTGGTGATGGAAATGGTCAGGCTACCGCTACCGGCTTGGTAACACACGCTTATACGTTAGCAGGAACTTACCCCGTTACCATGATCGTTACAGATGCCAACGGATGCAGCAACAGTACCATTAAATCTGTTACCGTTGCAGCCGTGCCTGTAGCTTCGTTTACCGGAAGTCCAACATCTGCATGTGCTCCTCCTTTACTTGTTAATTTCACAAACACTTCCACCGTAACCGGAACAGTGAATTATACCTGGGATTTTGGAGACAGCAATACCTCAATTCTTGCCGGCCCTTCCAATACCTATAACGCTTTGGGAGGATATACAGTAACGCTTACAGTTGTTCAGGGAGCATGCAGCGACACGGAAGTAAAAACCAATTATATCGGAATTCAAAGTGTTGTTGCAGATTTTAGTGCCGACAAAGTATCAGTATGTGCAGGTGAAGTAATAACGTTCACTAATTTATCATTCCCTCTTTCGGCTACTCAATCCTGGGATTTTGGAGATGGCACCTTTTCAACAAGTACCAACCCCACCCATGCCTATACAGCAGCAGGTACTTATAATGTTAGTTTAATTGAAGGGGCGGTTGGCTGTCAGAATACCGTTGTAAAAAACAGCTATATTTCTGTAACACCTTCTTCCACAGTAGCTTTCAGTGCTAACCAAACTCAAAACTGCTCAGCGCCTTTTGACGTAACTTTTAGTAATACATCTACCGCAGGTTCTGATTACAGTTGGGATTTTGGAGACGGCTCGGCTCCTTTTACTACAAATTCAGGCGCAGACTTTATATACACCTATACTACTGCGGGCAACTTCGAGGTTACACTCACTGTAACAAGCCCTAATGGCTGTGTAACGGTGCTTGCAAAACCCGCTTATATTATAATTCCTGATCCCATTGCCGATTTCACCGCTACTCCTGTGCAAGGCTGTATACCACTTTTAGCTGGTTTTGCCAGTACAAGCATCTCCACCTTTGATCCTATCACAAGTTATATCTGGGATTTTGGGAACGGTACAGCTACTACTGCATCGCCAAACACAAGCAAAATTTATAATACATTAGGATTATTTACGGTCACCTTGGTAATTGAAACCTCATCCGGATGTAGGGATACCATCACAAAAGTGGATCATATTTCAACAGGAATGAAGCCCACTGCTAACTTTAGTGTTGTAGATCCAACAGTTTGCTATGGAGTAGATGCTGAATTCAATGATCTTTCGATAGGAGCCGATTCAGCTTTTTGGGAATTTGACCTCAATCAGGGAACTTTTTCTACACCCTTTGGAGCTGTTTTGCCATTCAGTCCTGTTACCAATCTTTTTCCGGATACCGGTACCTTCTACGTGACTCAGATCGCATTCAGTAATGGTTGTGCCGACACACTCAAAATTAATAATATTGTACAAATTCTTCCTCCAAAACCTATATTTACATTTCAGCTCAATTGTATAAATCTATACTCGGTAACCTTTACTGATGCTTCGCTTGGCGCAGATTCCATCGTGTGGGACTTTGGTGACGGAAGCCCTGTTTTAAGTGATAATCTCAATCCAACCCATGTTTATGCTACCCGCGGAACAAAAGTAGTTACATTAACCGCCTATAATTTTGCAACAGGTTGCTCCAGTTCTGTCATACAAACATTTGAAATAACGGAGCCTATAGCATCATTTACCGCACTTCCAAGCATTGGCTGTTACCCTTTAGGCGTGACCTTCACCAGCACCTCACAGGATGATAATAGTGTTGTTTGGAATTTTGATGATGGCAGTCCTGCTTTAGCGCTTAGTAGTCCAACTTTTCCTTTTCTTTATGTTTTTTCTCTGCCCCAGCTGGATACCGTTAAACTGATCATCACCGATGTAAACGGTTGTATGGATAGCACTACCAGTGTGATCACCGTGTACGGAGCCACACCCGACTTTAATGCAATTACAACATCGGGATGCACCCCTTTTCTGGTGAACTTAACAGATGCATCCGTTTCTGATTCCGCCCTTGTTCAATGGACATGGGATTTTGGTGATGGCACACCAATCCAAACAGTAAATACACCATCAACAAGCCACACCTATACTACTCCCGGGTTTTATGATGTAACAATGACAGTTGAAGATAAAAATGGTTGTGTAAAAACACTCAACAAACCAAGTTATATTCAACCAACTTTCCCATTTCCGGCATTTGTTACAGATACATTTGCCTGCAGAGGAGAAATTGTTGTTTTTAATTCTACCGGCACCAATGTGGCAAATCCGGCCACTTATGATTGGGATTTTGGTGATGGCAGTACCGGCACAGGAAGTGTTGCTACGCATGCATATACTGTCGACAACCTGTATACAGTTACTTTAAAGGTAACCGATGTAAATGGCTGCGACAGCTCTATTCAGCATCAGATACTTATCCAGCATCCTACTGCCAGCTTTAATGATTCCGTTCTTTTAATTGGCTGTGGCGTCACAAACATGCAATATACCGACAGTTCTACCGGCTTATCCCTTACCGGATGGCAATGGAGCTTTGGCGATGGTGCTTCTGCGAGCACACAAAACCCTACGCACGCCTACACAGTTCCCGGAACCTATAGTGTTATACTCACCACAACTAATATTGCCGGATGTACCGATACAGTAACAAATATTGTTGTTGTACCAGGCCCTACAGGAACATTCTCCTTTACTCCTTCCACAGGCTGTCCGCCACTTACAGCTACATTTACCGCTGTAAGCAGCACCGCTATATCCTATACCTGGGATTTTGGTGATGGAATAGTAATTACCACCCCCACTCCCGTTATACAGCATACCTATATTTCCGACATAGTATCAACTCCGGCATTGTTGCTCGGAAGTACACTTCCCGATGGTAGTTTTTGCCAGGTGCCTGCTCCATCAGCAGGACCAATAACTGTGGTAACGGTAATACCCACCGTTGTTATAAATTTCAACACCTCATCCGGTTGTATCCCACTTACGGTTAACTTTACGGATGGTTCTATTGTACCGGGCACTATCCCCGGTGATTCTATTACTTCCTGGAATTGGAATTTTGGAGACGGTACATCCTCAGCATTGCAAAATCCAAGTCATTTTTTTCCAACGGCCGGCACCTTCCCTGTAACGTTAGCAATCACAACTTTCGGTGGATGTGCAGGCGACAATTCCGACACTGCATTAATTGTAACGGCACACCCCGACCCTATTGCAGCTTTCTCAGTTAATGCTACCAGTTTTGACCTTCCATACGAAACAACGATCTTTACAAATCAATCGGTGGGAGCATCTACCTACATTTGGGATTTTGGAGAAGGAAATACATCTACATTGGTGGATCCCCAACATTTATATACCTTAATTGGAACGTTCCAAATTCAGCTTATTGCCTTAACTCAATTTGGATGCCCCGATACTGCTTATAATTCGATCACAACAAAAGCCGATGTGGTTTTCCCTAATGCCTTTACTCCTAATGCTGATGTAGCTTCAGGAGGCACCTATTCAATATTTAGCACCAGCAATGATGTATTTTTCCCATTCACTGCCGGGGTTGTTGATTTTAGTTTTGAAATTTATAACCGCTGGGGCGAACTGGTTTTTGAATCGCTGGATGTCAACAAAGGCTGGGACGGGTATTATAAAGGAAATCTATCCGAACAAGGGGTTTATATTTGGAAAGCGTATATTAAGATGAATGACGGAAAAGAACATTTCAAAAGCGGTGATGTTACGTTGTTGAGATAGGGATCAATATTACAAATGGCTTCATCATCTGTTAATCCGCAATAGCGCAAAGACAAAGGATGTCCATCCAACCAGTATCCTAATTTTTCCCGGACCGAAAAACAAGTAGTAAATGACCTCAATTCATTTTCCGATCCATTATAATCAACAGCTTAAAATTGGTAAATCAGACTACTTCCCCATTTCTACTCTATATGACTGTAAAAACCGAATTATATTGTCGATATTCAAATCTTGTTGTTTAAATTCTCCAATATTTAAACTGCACACAAAGCTCCATACCTCTAAAATATTTTCTGCTTTAACAGTATAGGGGGCATATTCAGGATTATCCGAATGAAACTCATAAGTATCACGTTCTTTTTTCTTGTCACGATAAATACGTTTATAAACTACTCCATCATTTTTTGTAAGCACAATATAGGTTTGTCCGTCTTTAATATCGTCCAGTGATTCCACGTATTTTCCTATTACAATACTCCCATCTTTTAATGGTGGCATTGAATCGCCTTTGATTGGAAATGCTCTATGTTTCCCAACAATTTTAAAAGGTAAATTCATGATGGGCAGTTCCTCAATAAAGTTCGGATCGGCATATCCATTTAAATAACCGGCCATTGCTTTTATGGGCACCACTTCCACAAGGTCGTTATTATCTTTATCTACTAATATGGGAAACAAAATCCTGTTTTTCCCAATTTTCATAAGTGCATCGGGATCTGTTTTAGAGAGATCGGCACGCACTAAGGCATCAATCGCCACATGAAAATAATCGGCTATTGTTATTAATAGATCATACGAAGGTTCGGCTCTTCCTTCTTCATAAGATCCCAATCGTGAACGAGAAATATCTAATTTTTCAGATAATTGTTCCTGAGATAACTTTTTTAGTGCTCTCAGAACCCTAATGTTTTTGGCTATTTTTGACATTGCTAAATATTTTAGCACGAAAGTACTAAATATATTAGTAATTTTACCCCCGAAAGGAATATTTTTTAAAAAACCTTCCTCCTTGTCGGGATAATTAAACATCGCTTAAAAAAAACAACATGATAATGCAAAAACATTCAGACGAATTAACGTATGAAATAGTTGGGACAACTATTGAAGTGCAAAAAAAAACAGGGAGAGAATTACTAAAAAATGTTTACCGTCAATGTTTAAAAGAGGGGTTATTACATAGAAAAATTATTTTTTTAACAGAGATGAGGATCCCGTCACTTTATAATAATAAACAACTGGAAATAGACTTTATTTAGATTGTTTTTGAAAGCTGTTACCCAAAGATGATTAAAAACTGTGTTTCGGAGTTTATTCCTACAAAGGGAGAGATGGTTAATAAATTACCCTTACAAAACATTATAAAAATTAATAGGTATCAATTATCAGGGGTACAAATTTCAATAAAAAAATCACGCCATGGTTTACATAATTGGAATACCCCTGATAAGATACTTTATTAAAAATAATAATTGAAACAAATTGTTGTCAGCTGAAAATGGAAACATAAATATCTTTTTACCATGAGTAACCTAAAATTATTTGAGAGCAAAAAATAATAATGACAACAATTACTATGGCAAAAAAAGAAACAAACATACTTGTACCTGATGAGGTTATAATGAATGATATTTATATTTTCAGAGGGCAAAAAGTCAATTTTTCGCCCCGCTTTAGTAATTCTAATTATCGGCAGCATTTTAAATTTGCTGCCGTATTATAGTTTTCATATATTTGCTTAAATATTAAAACGCAATCGCAACAGACAAACTAAATATCGACAAATTAAGAAACCATTTTAAAAGTGGAAATAGCTTTGAAACAAAAGAAATTGTTGCGTTTTACAAAAAACAAGAATCAGGTATAAAGCAAACAACGGTCAATTGGAGAGTTTATGCATTAGTTCAAATGGGCTTACTCAATCGGATTGGGAGAGGGAAGTTTATTATTGGAGAAGGGAAAAGTTTCATTCCTGAAATTTCGCCTAAAATGAAAGCCATTCATAGCAAGCTTAAAAAAAAATTTCCTTACTTGAAAATTTGTATTTGGAATACATCAGCTCTGAATGAATTTATGGTACATCAACCCGGGCGATTCTACTTACTCATTGAGGTCGAAAAAGATGCCACCCAATCAATATTCTACTTTTTAAAAGAAGCTAAATATTCGGTTTTCATTGACCCGACAAGTGATCTCTTAGAAAAATATTTACCAAATGGAACGGAATCATTAATTATAAGATCGCTTGTTTCTGAAGCACCAATTCAAAATGTCAAAGGAATTAATACCGTATCATTAGAAAAAATGTTGGTTGATGTTTTTTGCGATGATGTGATTTTTTCCTCGCAACAAGGTGCTGAAATGCGGACACTTTTTAAAGAAGCGTTAAATAAATATTCGGTCAATGAAAACAGAATGCTTCGCTATGCCAACAGAAGAAGAAAAAAAGACAGCTTTATTAAGTACTTAAACTCAATATCAAATTTACGGCAGCAAAAGCAATTTGCTGCCAATTTATAGAAAATGATTAGTCAAAAGGAAATATCAATAGACTGGATTAACAAGGTTTCTAAGGAAAATCGCAATGCTGACAAGATCCTTGTGGAGAAAGTAATTCGTGCCCTACTTTTATTAGAAGGACTTGTAAAAGAGAAACTACCGTTTGTTTTTAAAGGTGGTACAGCATTAATGCTTCATTTGAATTCCACGAAGAGATTATCAATTGATATAGATATTATTTTGCCAGCTGCACCAAAAAGCTTAGAAAATATTCTTGATGTAGTTGCAAAAGAACAGGGTTTTATCCGTAAGGAATTACAGCACAGAAATACTACATCGAAAATTATTAAGGGACATTATAAATTTTTCTACACTCCAATTCATAAATCAAACAAAGAGGAAGAATATGTATTACTCGATATTTTATTTGAAGAAATAAATTACGAAAGGCTTATAAAAATTCCAATTCAATCAATATTTGTTCCGATTAAAGGAGAACCACTTTTAGTGGATACACCCTGTTTTGAAGGCATATTAGGTGATAAACTAACAGCATTTGCTCCGAGTACAACTGGAATTCCATACTTCAAAAAGGAAGATAGTATGAGCATGGAAATTATGAAACAACTATATGATATTGGCAATTTATTAGACGTTGTAAGTGATGCTAAAATTATTAAATCTACATTTTACCGTTTCGCAGCAACTGAATTAACTTATCGAAATCAAAGCGGGATGAACGAAAAAGATGTGTTGGAAGATATTATGCAAACCTCGCTTTGTATTGTTACGAGAGGTACTGACGGAAACGGAGAATTTGAACAATTACTACTCGGCATACAACGAGTAACCGGTTTTATTTTTTCTGAAAGCTTCCACTTAGAAAAAGCAATATTACACGCTTCCAAAGCAGCTTATTTATCTGCATTAATTTCAAATGATGCAAAAGCAGTTGAAAAATTCAAAGATCCTTTGGAATTAAAAGATTGGTTAATTACTGAACCGATGAACACAAAACTGAATAAATTTAAAAAATCCAATCCGGAAGCGTTTTTCTATTGGTATAAAATTTACGAACTTTCAAAAACGAAATAAACATGCGCTTATCTACCCATTTCGTGATAGATTGGCGAAGGTTTGTTTCGGGTATATACAAGTTAGCTGTGATTTTAAAAATACGACAGTGCTAAAAGAAACATTCACAAAACTTTTGACAAACTATACAGACAATGGCCGTCTGACAAATGAACTATGGACTGAAATCGAGAAAAACTATTCAAGTAAAAAAAGACATTATCATACTTTACAGCACCTTGACAATTTATTGGCTCAACTGACTGAAGTAAAAGGAGAAATACAAAATTGGGAGACCATTTTATTCACTCTTTATTACCACGACATAATTTACAATTCACTAAAATCAGACAACGAAGAGCAAAGTGCTGAACTTGCTGAAAAACGGATGAAACAAATTTCTGTTTCTAATGACACAATAGAACTTTGCAAAAAACAAATTTTAGCCACCAAATCACACATTAAATCAACTGACAGCAACACAAATTATTTTACAGATCCTGACCTTTCTGTATTAGGACAGCCTTGGGAAACATATTCAATGTATTACAAAAACGTAAGAAAGGAATATTCCATTTATCCCGACTTAGTTTACAATCCTGGCCGCAAAAAAGTATTAAATCACTTTTTGACAATGGACAGAATATTCAAAACGGACTTTTTTTACAACAAGTTTGAAATACAAGCAAAACAGAACTTACAAAAAGAAATAGAACTGCTTTGATAACTTCTAAAATTAAAATACAAAATATTCTACCGGATACAAACTTTACTTGTTTTGTAATCCCCTCTCTTTTTTCTAAAGCAGAATGTGAGGAATTATTAAATACAGACATTAAAAACTCGTTTCAAAAAGCTATTTCAAATTATCCGACCTATTACAGGAACAATGACAGATTTGTAATGGACAACGATACTTTAGCTAACCAACTTTTTGAAAAAGTAAAACCTTACTTGCCCGAGACTATAAAAATAAACTCAACTATCCAAGCAGAAAATGGAGTTTGGCATTTGAAGGAATTGAATAACAGACTTAGATTTTGCAAGTATTCAGCTAACCAATATTTTCACAGACACCTTGATGGCGTTCACTATCGAAACGACACAACACAATCAAAGTTGACGTTTATGATTTATTTGAATAGTGCAACGGAGTTTAAAGGTGGGCGAACTTTATTTTTCAAAACAAAAGAAACTGATGAAGTTTGGGCTTCATATATTCCCAAACAAGGCGACCTAATAGTTTTTGACCATAATGTTTGGCATGAAGGAGAAATTTTGATACAAGGCGAAAAATTTGTTTTAAGAAGTGATATTCTATATTCAAAAAAAACAACAGAGAAAAGCGATGAACCTTTTTCTGGTCATTTAGGCTATATCTGGTCGCTACTCAAAACAGACGACAATACAATTCTAAGCGGTGGCAGAGACAAAGAAATAAAAGCTTGGACGCTTTTAGGAGAACAAAAAAAATCCTTACAAGGACATCAAAATTCGATTTTGTGTATTGAGAAAATAAGTAATGACACTTTTATTTCGGGTTCAAGAGACCAACAGGTAATCGTTTGGAAAGACTACAAAGTTTCTAACAGAATAAAAAATCATTCCGCAATTGTACTTTCGTTATGCCGTTTAGACAACACTACTTTTGCTTCAAGCAGTGGTGACAATACCATAAAAATATCTAATCTTGACGGAACAGTTTTAAGAACTTTTAAAGAACATACAAATTGGGTTTGGCAAGTCATTAAACTTGACGACAATATTATTGCTTCAAGTTCAGAAGACAACTCCATAAAAATTTGGAACTGCGAAATTGAAAAGTCAATCAATACACTCGTTGAAAGCGTTCCTATTATTAGCCTTGCTTTTAATAAACAAACAAGACAATTAATTAGTGGAAATTTGAATGGTGAAATTTCAATACGAACTTTGACAAACGATTATAAACAACAAGAAATAAAAGCATTCAAGGCACACATTGGAATTATTAGAACAATTAAATTCATAGAGGACAAACATATTGCAACAGGCGGAGAAGACAATAAAGTTAGAATTTGGAGTTTAGACGGACGATTGATTTCGGAACTTGAGCATCAAAATTTTGTTCAATCAATCGAACTTTTAGACAACAAGACAATAATAAGTGCTTCATATGACGGGACAATCAAAACTTGGAAAATATGACAACTGAAGAAAAAAACACAGCTAATACAGGTTTGGCAAAAGTGGCGGTTCAGTGCTCCTCAGACACATTTGTGGTTAATCAAACATTGCTTCTCCTCATCAATACTTGCTTGGGTCTGAATTAAATTCAAGATCATTTATAATTCTTCTTTTAAAGCTCACGCACGTTTCTCGACTCCGCTCGAAATGACAACGCACGGAATCAAAAAAGGTGCGTAGCATAAATAAAAAATATTTTATAAAAAAAACAATAAAATGGAACGAACAGTAGTACATATGGACTTAGATACTTTTTTTGTATCAGTATCCCGTTTACAAAATAGTGCATTAGTTGGTAAGCCTATACTGGTTGGAGGAAGCAGTGATAGAGGTGTTGTTGCTTCCTGTAGTTATGAAGCCCGAAAATTTGGTATTCATTCAGCTATGCCAATGAAACTGGCCAGAAGATTATGTCCTGAAGCAATTATTATTAGAGGAGATTATGAAGATTATAGTAAATACTCAAATATTATCACTGAAATTATAAGTGAAAAAGCTCCTGTGTATGAAAAATCATCTATTGATGAGTTTTACCTTGACCTCTCAGGAATGGATAAGTTTTTTGGTTGTTATCAATGGACAACCGAATTAAGACACAAAATACAGAATGAAACAGGACTTCCTATTTCATTTGGCTTATCTAAAAACAAAACAGTTTCAAAAATTGCTACGGGTGAAGCAAAACCCAATGGACAAAAGCAAATTGACTTTGGAACGGAAAAAACATTTCTTTCTCCTCTTCCTATACGGAAAATACCGATGATAGGAGAAAAAACCTCGCATTTGCTTAGAAGTATGGGCGTTGAAAAAATAAAAACGTTGCAGGAAATGCCCGTTGAACTTTTAGAAAACGTATTGGGTACGAATGGAATCAGCATCTGGAAAAAAGCCAATGCAATAGACAATACTCCTGTTGAACAATATTCGGAACGAAAATCGCTTTCAACAGAAGAAACCTATGACAGTGATACAACAGATTTGACTAAACTAAGATCCACCCTGGTTGCGATGACTGAAAAATTAGCTTTTCAGATGCGTGGGGAAGAAAAACTTACTTCTTGCATCACCGTAAAAATCCGGTATTCTAATTTCGATACGCATACTACTCAGGCAAAAATAGCATACACTGCCTGTGATCATACGTTGATAAGTAAAGTAAAAGAACTTTTTGAAAAATTATATCAGCGAAGGATGCTGATCAGATTAGTAGGAGTGCGTTTCAGCCATTTGGTTGGAGGAGCCTATCAAATCAATATGTTTGATGACTCCGAACAAATGATCAAATTATATCAGGCAATGGATCAGTTAAGAAAAAAATATGGAGATGATAAAATACAAAGGGCAATTTCATTAGGTTATCAGCTTAGGAAATTTAATCCTTTTAATGGGCTTACTACTTAATCATCATTTGATGCACCGTGTATTATGGGAACGCAGATTACCGCAGATTTTTAAGATTTAAAAATGATTTTTAAACCTAAGAAATTTATACGTTTCTCCCTTCCAACTATTATTAAACCTTTTCAACTATAATATCATAAAAAAAATCACAACCTTTTAATCCTTTTTTTTTCATAAAAATCTGCGGTAATCTGCGTTCCCATAATACCCAGTAATTAATGCACCTCAATTGTCATACATATTATAGTTTCAAATATGGAACCATGTCGGTATCACAGCTACTGGCAGAGGCTCAGCATAAAGGAATAACATCTTTTGTATTAACGGATATTAATAATACTTCTGCCTGCTTAGAGTTTATCAGGGAAGCTCCCAAATATGCTATAGCTCCAATTGTAGGCATCGATTTTAGAATTGGTGCGAAACAACACTACATAGGCATTGCAAAAAATAACGAAGGTTTTTTAGAATTAAATCAACACCTTACTTCTTACCTGTCAAACGAAATAATTTTTCAATCGCAGGCGCCTGAATTCCAAAACAGCTATATTATATACCCGTTCAATACTATTCACCCAAAACTATTACGAGAGAATGAATACATAGGCATACGTATTTCTGATTTAAATAAATTACTTTTTTCGGAACTAAAAAATCATGTTCACAAGCTTGTGATCCTACATCCTGTTACATTCCGGCATAAAAAAGATTTTAGTGCGCACCGTTTATTAAGAGCGATCGATAATAATACGCTTTTAAGCAAACTTCCTTTAACAGAACAAACGGATATAAATGAGATCATGCTTTCAGAGATGGACTTATGCAAGATCTATGAAATCTATCCTCAATTGATCAGGAATACAAAAAAAATTATTACTGAATGTGAGGTCAGTTTTGAGTTTGGAAAAAGTAAAAATAAAAAAACGTTCACAGGCAGTATCAGCGGAGATGAGTGCCTGATGAAAGAACTATGTTACGAAGGACTTAAATACAGATACCCTGATCCAGGTTCGGCTGTTTACGAACGTTTAGAAAAAGAGTTGGACGCGATCTTTAAAATGAGTTTTTGTTCTTATTTTTTGATCAACTGGGATATTGTAAAGTATGCTCAGCATAAAAATTATTTTTATGTTGGCAGGGGTAGTGGCGCAAATAGCTTAGCCGCTTATTGTTTGAGAATAACAGATGTTGATCCTGTTGACCTTGATCTTTATTTCGAACGTTTTATAAATCCATACCGGGTTAATCCTCCCGATTTCGATATTGATTTTTCGTGGAAAGACAGGGATGGTATTATCCAATACATTTTTGAAAAATATGGCTCAGCTCATACTGCTTTATTAGCAACCTATAGCACCTTCCAATATAACTCGGTGATCAGGGAACTCGGCAAAGTATTTGGATTACCTAAAGGAGAAATTGATGAATTGGTTGACAATAAAAAATCAAAACAAACGCCTGATAATATCACTCAGCTTATTTTAAAATATAGTCAGCATATCCATGATTTCCCAAATCATCTAAGTATTCATGCAGGTGGCATTTTAATTTCCGAAAAACCAATCAACTGGTATACCGCTACCAGCATGCCTCCAAAAGGCTTCCCCTTAACACAATTCAGTATGATTGAATCCGAAGACATAGGGCTTTACAAATTTGACATCCTTAGTCAGCGTGGTTTGGGCCATATAAAAGATACTGTTGAAATTGTAAAAAAAAACAAAGGAATTGATATTGATATTCATAACATCAGTGAGTTTAAAAAAGACGAAAAAATAAAACAGCTGCTGCGTACTGGAAAAACAATGGGTTGCTTTTATGTGGAATCTCCGGGAATGAGAATGCTTTTAAAAAAACTGGAAACAGATACTTATTTAGGATTGGTTGCAGCAAGCTCTATTATTCGCCCCGGTGTTGCTCAATCAGGGATGATGCGTGAATATATTTTACGGTTTCGCGATCCTACACGAAGAACATACATTCATCCGAAAATAGGAGAATTGATGAGTGAAACGTATGGCATTATGGTATACCAGGAAGATGTCATAAAAGTAGCACACTACTTTGCTGGCCTTACCTTAGCTCAGGCTGATGTGATGCGTAGAGGAATGTCGGGCAAGTTCAGGGCAAGAGAAGAGTTTCAAAAAGCAAAAGAAGATTTTTTTATTAATTGCAAGAAAAAGGAATACACGGATACTATCACCAACGAAGTATGGCGGCAGATAGAGAGCTTTGCAGGATATTCATTTTCCAAAGGACACTCCGCATCCTATGCCGTTGAAAGTTATCAGAGCCTTTATTTAAAAGCATATTTTCCAAAAGAATTCATGGTAGCTGTGATCAATAATTTCGGAGGATTTTACAGAACCGAAAATTATATTCATGAAGCAAAGATGTCGGGAGCAAGTGTATTAGCACCTTGTGTGAATAGAAGCGAACACCTGACCACGATATATAACGATGATATTTATTTAGGGTTTATTCATTTAGCAGAATTGGAAAAGATAACTGTTGAGCTATTATTATCAGAGCGGACAGCAAACGGTGATTTCAAAAACCTGGAGAATTTTATTAAACGCGTAAGTATTTCCGTTGAACAACTTAGAATATTAATACGTATCGGAGCATTTCGTTTTATCGAAAAATCAAAAAAAGAATTACTATGGGAAATACATAGCATACTTGGAAGTCAGAAAAAAACTATTCCTAAAAAAGAACTTTTTGAGATCTCTAAAAAGGAATTTCAACTTCCTGAATTACATCATCACCCCTATGATGATGCTTTGGACGAAATTGAAATATTAGGTTTCCCATTGTGTTCTCCATTTTCATTGTTAAAAGATCCTGTTAAAAATAATTTGAATGTTCAGGAGTTAATTCAGCATGTAAATGAAACTATTTCTATCGTTGGATATTACGTAACGCATAAACTTACAAGAACTGTAAAAGGCCAGGATATGTCATTTGGAACTTTCCTGGATTCGAATGGTTATTTTTTTGACACCACCCATTTCCCCAATGTACTGGCCAAGTATCCGTTCATTGGTAAAGGATGTTATTTAATAAAAGGCAAAGTTGTGGAAGAATTCGGTTTTCCAAGTATTGAAGTTAATTATATGGAAAAATTATCTTTTTTGAATAGAGAGACCTAAATCAATATTTTACGAAAATTCCAAATCGTTAACACGTCATACGATATTAAAGCATGAATTTGTGATCAATCATTAATTCCTTTCAGAAAAATTCCTTATACTTTTTATCTTTACACTATGCAAAAAACAATAACCTATCCACAATATCGCAAATACCCTCATGAACGAACGTATTTTAAGGTCATTTCTAAAGACGAATGGGAAGAAATTCAAGTGATGGGGAACAAATTCAGCATCCATCAATTTAAAGTTGCCATTTTACCGGACCGAAATTATATTTATGATCTCACTTTTGATTATGAAAAAAATTGGGTAAAAATAACAGAGGAAGAATATGAAGCTGTTAAGAAAAAAATGACCGACATTGTCTGATATATTTACTCCCTGTTTTTTGTATCAATAATAATTGTAACTGGTCCATCATTCAACAATTCAACTTTCATATCGGTTCCAAACTGTCCTGTTTGTATCGGTTTCCCTAAATCAATTTGCAACTGATCAATTAGGTTTTCGTAAAGAGGAATTGCAATTTCAGGTTTGGATGCTTTGAGGTATGATGGTCGGTTTCCTTTTTTTGTTGAAGCCTGTAATGTAAATTGAGAAATAAGAAGCAGCTCTGCATCTATATCTTTTAAAGATAAATTCATCACATCTTTTTCATCATTAAAGATCCGCAGATTAATAATTTTTGAACTCAACCAGGTAATATCCTCTATCGTATCGGCATCTTCAATACCCACTAAAACAAGCAGTCCCCTGCCAATGGAACTTTTTAATTTCCCATCGATAGTGACAGAACTTTTAGTAACACGTTGAATTACAACTTTCATAAAAATATTTCTGTGGAGGAATTAATGCGGAGTATCCAGCTCTTCTCCGTTCATTATTCCAATATAACTATTGTATCTCGACTGCGCTATTCTACCTTGTTCAACCGCTTCAATAACGGCACATTTAGGCTCATTGAGGTGTACACAATTATTAAACTTACATTGATTTTTTAAAGCGCGCATTTCCGGAAAATAATTTGAAATTTCTTCCTTCGACATATTCACCAAACCTAATTCTTTTATACCCGGTGTATCAATTATAAATCCACCATAAGCCAATGGATGCATCTCGGCAAAAGTGGTAGTGTGTTTTCCTTTAAAATGGACATCCGAAATTTCACCAACGGTTAAATCCAGATTAAAATCCATCGCATTTACTAATGTGGATTTACCTACTCCGGAATGCCCTGATACCAATGTGATCTTATCTTTTGTTAATTCTTTCAACAAATCAACATCCGTTTTTTCTGTAGCAGAAACTTTATAACATTGGTATCCGATCTTCTGATAAACACTTATAAATTCATCCAATTCAGTCATCATTTTCGCATCCTTTTCAAACAAATCAATTTTATTAAAAATAATGTTTGTAGGAATCTGGTAAGCTTCAGCCGTTAATAAGAATCTATCAATAAAACCGGCCGATGTGCGCGGGAATGCAAGTGTTACTATCAGAAATGCCTGATCCATATTTGCAGCAATAATATGCGATTGCTTGGATAAATTTATAGATTTACGAATGATATAATTTTTGCGGTTTTCTATCGCATGAATCACACCCCGTCCGTCATTTTCCATTTCAAACGCTACCTTATCACCAACAGCAATAGGATTAGTGGTTTTAATGCCCTGGATACGAAACTTCCCTTTGATGCCGCATTCCACTATTGTTCCGCTTTCGTTTAAAACGGTATACCAGCTACCGGTTGATTTTATTACTACGCCTTTCATTTCATTTCTCCCTATCCCCTTTATTATTCATACCAAAGAAATAAATTCATTCCTTCGGAAGGAAAAGGATTTTTTAACGATTTTTAGAACATCAAATTTATTAAAAAGAATTAGCTTTGTGTGAACAATTAAAACAATTGAACAATTTTGCCTAGGCAATTTAACAATTGACAAAAAAATGAACAGTTGGCAATTGGCAATGAGCAGTTGCCAAACATCGTTTCGTAAATTCGTAATAATTCGTTATCCGTAATCATGTCAATAATAGTAAGCAATATAACAAAAACGTATGGTGATCAACGTGCACTGGATAATGTATCCTTTGAGGTACATACAGGTGAAGTTGTTGGTTTTCTGGGCCCTAACGGTGCCGGGAAATCTACCATGATGAAAATTTTAACCTGTTTTATCCCACAAACCTCAGGCGAAGCTTCTGTTTGCGGTTATGATGTGGCAGAAAACAGTCTGGAAGTACGAAAAAATGTAGGTTATCTTCCGGAGCACAATCCTCTTTATCTGGATATGTACGTAAAAGAATATCTCGAATTTATTTCGGGTTTACATCATTTAAAAAATGTGAAATCACGTATTTCCGAAATGATTGAAATGACCGGCTTACAAATTGAACAAAAAAAGAAGATCGGTGCACTTTCAAAAGGCTATCGCCAACGTGTAGGGCTTGCACAAGCCTTAATTCATGACCCCAAAGTATTAATACTGGATGAACCTACAACAGGTTTAGATCCAAATCAGTTAGCCGAAATACGCAACCTGATCATTGAAATAGGAAAACAAAAAACGATACTTCTTTCCACACATATCATGCAGGAAGTAGAAGCGGTTTGTAATCGCGTGATCATAGTTAACAATGGAAAAATTGTTGCTAATGACATTACTTCCGTTTTACAAAATTCACAATCCAACAACACACAATATATCACCGTGGAGTTTGATAAAGAAACATCATTGATCACCTTGAAAAATATTGAAGGAATATTTGATGCTAAAAATATAAAAGGAAACATCTGGCAAATTGAAGCACGAACTGAAAAAGATATCCGCACTGATATTTTTCAATTTGCTGTAAAAAACGGAATGGCTGTACTTACACTTCACAAAGAGGAGCAGCGGTTAGAAGATGTTTTTAAACAATTAACAAAATAACCCCTCACCCCACCCTTCGGGCACCCCTCTCCAATTGGAGAGGGGAAGGGGGTGAGGTAAAAAACAATCATTAGCCAATAAACGTAAAATGGGGATGAAAATTTATAATCTATGTAATCTATTTTAAAAATCTGTGTAATCATTTTTCAAATGAAAAAAATCCTAATCCTACTTACAACACCGGCAATTCTTCTTTTTGCCTGCAACAACTCAACAAAAAAATCAGAAGCCACAATTGATCTATCTGACCCAATTGCAGAACATATTGATTCTTCTTTTACTCCGGGTCAAAATTTCTTTTTGTTTGCAAACAATAATTGGTTTAAACAAAATCCAATTCCTTCATCAGAAAAAAGCAACGGGATTTTCCGAACCATACAGGATACTATCAATGAATCGATCCGCAAGATATGTGAATCGTCAGTTTCTGATACTCAATTAAAAAAGGGAAGCAACAAACAAAAAATCGGTGATTTCTATTTTTCCGGAATGGATACGGTAACCATTGAAAAGGCCGGCTATTCGGGCTTAAATGAAGAATTCATTAAAATTGATGCTGTAAAAAATATTCCGGAATTACTTGGAGCTGTTGCTCACCTGCAAACGCTAGACGTTTCATCAATGTTTTCATTTGGAATAAGTCCGGATGAAAAAAACAGCTCCAAGAATGCTGTTTACATTGCACAAGCCAATTTAGGTTTGCCCGAACGTGATTATTATTTTAATACAGATTCCCGTACAAGTGATATCCGCAAGGAGTATGCGAAACATATAAAATCAATGTTCCGGTTAATAGGTACGGATGAAAAAACTTCTTCGGCAAATAGCGAAAGTATTATTAAGCTGGAAACAGCTATTGCCAAAGCCAGTAGAAAAATGGAAGACTTACGTGATCCATATAAAAACTACAATAAAATGTCAATTTCGGAAGTCAACAAATTAACGCCATCTATCCAATGGCCTGAAATTATGACTGGTTTAGGTTTAAAAAACGTGGATACAATTATAGTTGGACAGCCTGAATTTTTTACTGCTTTGGAAACAGATCTAAAAAAAATAAATATTGCCGATTGGAAACTCTATTTAAAATGGACATTATTAAACGACTATGCTGCTTGTTTAAACAAAAAAATTGAAGACGAACATTTCTATTTTTATTCAACAGTACTTGAAGGCGTAAAAGAACAAAAAACACGTTTAAAAAAGATCGTTGAAAGCACAGACGCTGCACTTGGCGAGCTGATCGGACAAGTTTATGTAGATGAGTATTTACCGAAAGGCACCAAAGAAAAATTACTGGAAATAGGCAACAATATCCGTGATGTATATGCCGATCATATCAAGGCGTTGGATTGGATGACGGATGCTACTAAACAAAAAGCATTAAGTAAATTGAGTAAAATAAATATGAAAGTAGGTTATCCTGATAAATGGAAAGATATGTCCAACTTGGAGATTGATAGGAGCAGTTATGTTCAAAACACAATAAATGTAAGTAAATGGGAGTATAATTTTATGATCAATAAATACGGCAAACCTGTTGATCGTAACGAATGGAATATGTCTCCGCAAACATACAATGCCTATTACAGCCCCACAAACAATGAAATTGTGGTTCCTGCATGCAATATCATTGTTCCTGGATTTGAAGGCCGGATGCCTGATGATGCTGTATTATATGGCATTGTAGGCGGCTCCACATTCGGGCATGAAATCACGCACGGCTTTGATGACCAGGGAAGTTTGTATGATGAAAAAGGAAACCTAAAAGACTGGTGGACAAAAGAAGACCGTGAAAAATTTGTTGTTAAAACAAAATTAATAGTTCAGCAGTTCAATGATTATAAGGTGCTTGACAATATACACGTAAAAGGAGAAAATTCACAAGGTGAAAACATTGCAGATCTTGGTGGTGTAATTATGGGTTATGAAGCATTCAAAAAAACAAAGCAAGGTCAATCTACAGAAAAGATGCATGGACATACCCCCGATCAGCGCTACTTTTTGTCCTATGCCTATGCCTGGATGGTGAACCGCACCGATGCATCATTAGCAAAACAAATAATGAGCGATGTACACTCCCCTGCTGAGTTTCGCATCAACGGCCCCCTTTCCGATATTGATGAATTTTACCAGGCTTTTAATATAATTAAGAGTGATGCAATGTATCGTGATGAAAATATCAGAGTTAAGATATGGTAGTTTTCTAAAGAATTAGAGAAATAGAGAATTGGAGAGTTGGAGAATTGGAAAGGTTACAAAATCGAAAATTGAACTTTAAACAAAAGACTATATCTCTAATTCAATAAATCACTAAACTCCATTTCTCTATTTCACTAAATCTCTATTTTTTTATAATGTTAACACAACGCCAGCTTTTTTTTAATCATCTTGCTCAAACAAGTGAAACACCTTTAGCTTTAGAAATTGAAAAGGCGGAAGGCATCTATTTAATTGATGTTTCCGGAAAACGGTATATTGATTTAATTTCGGGCATTTCCGTTAGCAATGTAGGGCATCGTCATCCGAAGGTGTTAGCTGCTATTCAAAATCAATTGGATAAATACATGCACCTGATGGTGTATGGCGAATTTATTCAAAGTCCTCAAGTACAACTTGCCAAACTTTTATCAGACCACCTTCCTGAAAATTTAAGTTCAGTTTATTTTGTTAATTCGGGCAGCGAAGCAATAGAAGGAGCAATGAAACTGGCTAAACGTTTTACCGGCCGAACAGAGATCATATCTTTCAAAAATGCATATCACGGCAGTACGCATGGTAGTTTAAGTATAATGGGTAATGAAGAATTTAAAAATGCATTCCGCCCCCTGTTACCGGATATCCGGCAAATTGAATACAATAATATAAGTGACTTAAAACAAATAACAACTAATACTGCAGCTGTTATAATAGAAACAATTCAAGGCGAAGCCGGTGCTATTATTCCACAAAATGATTTTTTAAAAATTCTTAAAAAACGCTGTGACGAAGTGGGAGCAATGCTTGTAACCGATGAAATACAATGTGGATTTGGGAGAACAGGAAAACTATTTGCTTTTGAACATTATGATTTCATTCCTGATATACTTTGTTTAGCAAAAGGAATGGGTGGCGGAATGCCTGTTGGAGCCTTCATTTCCTCTAAAGAGATCATGCATTCGCTCACCAACAACCCGCATCTGGGACACATTACCACATTTGGAGGACATCCGGTTTCTTGCGCTGCAAGCGCAGCTACATTAACTGTTTTGATGGAAGAAAAATTAATTGAGCAGGTCGAAAACAAAGAAAAATTATTTCGCAGCTTATTAAAACATTCCCGAATAAAATCAATAAACGGTAAAGGATTACTGCTTGCTATAGAGTTCGAAAGCTATGAACAAAACAAAAAAATAATTGATAAGTGTATTGAAAAAGGTGTAATTACGGATTGGTTCTTATTTAATTCACATTCCATGCGTATTGCACCGCCTCTCACTATTACCGAAGAAGAAATCACAAATGCTTGTGAAATTATTTTGGACTGTATTGGTTAAGAGTAAGGAACAAAAAAAAATTACGAAAAGGTATTTGCCATTTTTAATTTGTGCCGTTTCGAGGGCAAACGCATTTAAAAATTTTTAATTTTTTTAGGCTTTTAGACAAAGAGCCGTAGGCTCTGTTTATTTTATAAGGATGGACTTTAGTCCATCCACTAAAGTAAGACCGACATACTTAAAGAGTCGTAGGCTCGGTTCATATAATTACAATATCATTCGCTCCGGAGTTTATCCTGACGAAGGAAGGGGAACTCTGTATTTGAAAATATTGAGCATTGCTAAATTTAGATGCGTTTGCCCTAGTTTCGTAAATTACTGATCATTCGTAATTCGTAACTATTAGTAATTCCCGATCGACAACATCACCAATGTACATCCCACAATAGTTTCAATTTTATTCTGTTTTAGCAATTGTTCAAACTCGGGATTTTCTGTTCCCGGATTAAAGATCACGCGCTTAGGCTTTAAACCAATGATATATTCAAACCAGAACGGTTGATTTTTGGGCCCTACATAAAGCGTTATTGTGTCAACATTATCTATATCCACTTTCTCCTTAAGGATCTTTAATCCGTTAATTTCGCCATCATGAATACCAACAGGTATTACTTCATGATTGCGTCTTTGCAAGGCTATTGTGGCTTTATAGGCATACCTGTTTGGATTATCGGAAGCTCCTATTACAACAGTTTTTTTCATCTGAAATTAGTCAATGGTTGTTAGTTGTTAGTTGTTAGTTGTTAGCTGATGGTAGATGCCATTATCAATTGTCAATTGTTAATTGATTCCTTTTGATGGTTGTTAGTTGTTGTTACCTAAATGCCCAATTGCCTATTGCTTAATTGCCTACTGCTAAATTGATCCTTACTCCACCTCCATATAATCAAGATCCTTCCCATGTGTTTCATCCAGAAAAAATGTTGCCATAATGGCGAGTGGAATTACAACCCCACCCACGATCATTGCTGATTGTACTATTCCTATACCCACCGACATATAATTCCACCATATTATCATCAATACCGTAGATCCCCTCACAAAATTAGGGACAGTGGTAGTAACGGTCGACCGGATATTGGTACCGAACTGTTCGGAAGCCACCGTAACAAAAACGGCCCAATAGCCCATTGCTATTCCCATTACAAAAATGATGCTATAAAACAATTGGGGAGAAACTCCTGAGGCTGCAAAAAACCAGGAACAGAATATTCCCAGGCAAACCAAGGCAATTACCAGGGCCTTTTTTCTTGACTTTAATTTTTGACTGATAAAACCGGTTAAAATACTTCCGAAAGCAGCACCAATATAATGAAACATAACAGATTTGCCCGTATTCACCGAACCCGTAACTCCAAGCGCTTCACCAAATTCTTTTGAAAAAGTGACCAGGATACCAACAGCAAACCAAACAGGAACACCTACAAATATGCAGCAGATATATTTGAAAAAACGTTTACCATTTTTAAATAAACCTATAAAATCACCTCGTTTTACCGAAGATGTTTTCATTTTTTCAAACATTCCCGATTCATGAATATAAACGCGCAACAAAAGCAATACTAATCCGAGTCCTCCTCCAACCCAATAGGCTTCTCTCCAGCCCCATTCGGCCATATAAAAAGCCAATACAGCGCCCAGTATCCCTATACCCGAAACAATACTGGTGCCCCATGCACGCGTTTCCTTTGTCATTACTTCCGAAACAAGCGTAACCCCTATCCCCAATTCACCGGCAAGACCAAAGCCTGCTATCACACGCAGCCAGGCGTATTGATTAAGATTTTGAACAAAACCATTTGCAATATTTGCCAGCGAATAAAGTAAAATAGTAAGAAAAAGTGTAGATAATCGTCCTTTTTTATCACCTAAAACTCCCCAAGCAATTCCACCAAGAAGCATGCCTATCATTTGCATATTAATAAGGAAAATACCGGAATCTTTAATTTGGTCGGCCGGGATCCCGATCGCCTGTAAGCTCGGAACCCGAACAATACTAAATAGAATTAGATCATAAATATCAACAAAGTAACCAAGGGCGGCTATAATAACCACTATGTTGAAAGGATTGCTGCTTCCGTTTTTAAGCATAAAGCTATTTTTTGAGTGCTTAAATGTAATAATAAAAAGTCCTCTTTTTCTGAAATTTAATTTGGGTTTCAGGCACCTGTTCATACATTGTTAATTAAAATTTGTAACGCTTCCTGCTTTTGTTCGTACTAAGTTATATTCCGCTTAAGTCTTAACCTCTAAAACTTACCGCCATGATGAACACTACTTATACAAATGGGCCTCTCTCAGTTGAAAAAGAGAATATTCGTTCTTTAAGATTTCCGGCCAATGAAGTTTTAACATCAGCGGATGAAATTAAGATCAGGTACTCCGATCTGGAAAGAGCTTTGAAACTTGGTAATCTGGAGCACAATAAAATCAAGATCGTGTTTGAAGATGAGCATGGTTTAAAACAAGTAGAAACCACTGTTTGGGGAGTAACCGACAAACGGGTGATATTAAAACAAGGAGTTCTTATTCCAATCCACCGAATACACGAGATCAGGTAATTTTCCACTATTAGATACAAAACAACAACCCGAATTGCCTTTATGGTCATTTGATTACAAAACCATGTCTTTGCAGGAAGGAAACGGGCCTAGTTAGGAAATAATTTTTATTTTAAAAGGGAATTTAAATTTTAATTAAAAAAGTTATACACATTATTTGTTAGCAACAAGTATTTTTATACCTTTGCCGACAAATATCGATTATTAGTCATAATTTATATAGGTTTAATCTAACTAAAACAAAAAAAATGAATAGCACATTAAACGAAAAGTCAGAAAAAATAAAGAACAGTATTAAAGGTACTGCTGAGAAATCGAAAGAAACAATAAGAGAGATCATTGACTCTAACACAAAACACATTGGAGAGGCTTTGAATTCCAACAAAAAAATTGTTGATTCAATAAAAGAAAAATTTAATCAGCAAGAAATGGACGACTCTGTTACAGATACATTGAAAAGCACTTTTGGAAAATCAGTGGAGCTTGCAGAAGACGCCCTTGACAGCATTATAAATTCATACACACGACAAATGGAAATGAATGTAGACTTCAACACCAAGTTGGTTGATGCTCTTAAAGAATCAAACACTGCTCATCCCGAAAAAGTGTTGGAACTAATTCACGAAAATTTTGAAGCGTCACACCAGTTGACCATCAGAAACACAAAAGAAATACTTGATTTCTACAATAAGCACACCAACCTGGCTGTAAATTTCAATCAGAAATTTGGAGAAAGCATAAATGCTCAAATAGAATCACTTTTTAATCTTCAGAACAAAGGCTTGAATAAATTTACAAATTGGGCTTCTGAATGGTGGAAACAGGAAAGTAAAAAATAAGGCATACAACACTTAATTTGCAGATTTAAATCCCCCTTTCAAGAAGGACAAGAAATAAAACACGCACGCTAATGATTTTGTTATCAGCCAATTAAAACTAAAAAGCTGAATTAAAACGATATATTTTTATTCGAATTAATTCAGTTTTTTTTATGTTTTAACAAAGAGCCGCATTTAGTAAAATTATTTGAAAATAGTATTAAAAGTTATAAACATCGTCTGTTAGTAAGATATATGTCTTACCTTTGCGGACAAATTAATCAAAAAAAAACCAAAAAAAATGATAACAGAAAAATTCACTGATGCAACAGAAACATTCAAAAAGAATGTAAGCGAAACAATGAAATGGTTACAGGATACCACTGCAACGATCATTGAAACTCAAAACAAACAAATGAAATCTGCAAGTGATATTTATAATAAAACTATGAATACTGCATTCGCGGGAATCAACAAAGATAATTTCAGTAGTTCATTCGGAGTTTCAGAAAAAGTTGCTGAAATTTTGCAAAAAAATATTGAAACGATCACCAATATGTCAAAAACTACAATGAAAACTGCAATGGATTTTGGTAAACAAGCCAGTTCAGAAACATTTTCAAAAGATTCAACAACAAAAATTGTTGATTCATACAAAAAGCAAGTAGAAGAGATTACTGCTTACAATAAAAAATCATTTGAGTCATTAACAAAGGAGTGGGATGTTACAAAAACAACTACTGCTGAATGGACTGCAAAATGGAAAAAAGAATTTGAAACTACTGTTGCAACTTCTAAAGAAAAAATCCAGTCAATTGTTGATTCATATACCAAAGTTGCTACGCCTTCTGTTGAAACCAACAAAGAATTGTTCAACAAATTGAATGACCAAATGAACACTAATTTTAATACTAATTTAAAATTTTGGTCAGATCTAACAAATTCTTACAACACAAAAGGGTTTGAAACAAAAAATGTTGTAGATTTTTTCAAAAACAACACTTTCACCGGGACAAACGGAACTAAAAAACAAACAACTACTGCGAATAATTAATAGGCACAATTAAACAATTTTGCAATTTTTCAGTAGGCAATAAGGATATGTTAAATTACATAATTGCCTACTGATTAATTGTAAAATTAAATAATTGCCTACTGAAAAATTGTTTTAAATTGCTCAATTAGGGTAAATAACCATAAACACAGGTCAGATGAACATCACATTAAATGAAAAAGCTGAAAAGATTAAAAGCAGCATTAAAGGAACTGCCGAAAAATCGAAAGAAACAATAAGAGAGATCATTGTTTCAAACACAAAACACATTGGCGATGCGTTGGATTCTAATAAAAAAATAGTTGATTCGATCAAAGAAAAATTGAATCAGCAAGAAATCCAGGATTCTGTTACTGACACGCTGAAAAGTACTTTTGGGAAATCAGTTGAATTAGCAGAAGATGCTCTTGATAGTATCATCAATTCATACACAAGACAAATGGAAATGAATGTTGATTTTAACACAAAATTAGTTGACGCTCTTAAAGAATCTAATAGCGCTCAACCGGAAAAAGTGTTGGAATTAATTCACGAAAATTTTGAAGCATCACACCAGTTAACGATTAGAAATACAAAAGAAATCCTTGATTTCTATAATAAACATACAAACCTTGCTGTGAATTTCAACGAAAAATTCGGAGCAAGTATCAATGCTCAAATTGAATCACTATTTAATTTACAAAGCAAAGGTTTGAATAAATTTACAAACTGGGCTTCTGAATGGTGGAAACAAGAAAGTAAAGATAAAAAAGAGACCGTTTAATTTAAACCGAAAAATGAGAGTTTCAGGTTTCAGGTTCTGTGTTAAACAAACTTGAAATTTGAAACTTTTTTAAAATTTGAACACATTTCTTATATTTTAAGGTCATTTATAGTAGTTAAACTCAAAAATCCAAAAATATGACTAACACTTACAAATCAAAAAGCAAGAACAGTATTTTATGGTTATTAAGCACTGCTACAGTGTGTTTATTAGCAGTATCGAACAGCGCTTACGCTCAAAAAAAACCAGCACCTGATAAGCTTTTGGCCGGAAAAATTTATACAATTGAACTGGCTGAACAAGGAAAAAAAGCGGGTGACCCTGAACCGGATGAACTAACTTTTAAATCAGATAAGTTTACATCAAAAGTAATGAAACTCGATGAAAAATTCCTTCCTTCGGCTTATACTGCCGAACTTGATACTTCTGATGCAGCTAACAAAATAATTACTTTTGAAACTGAAAGTAAAAACCCGGGTGAAGAACTTTTAAAATGGACAGGCACTATTACCGGAGAAGAAATTGAAGGTACTGCTGTATGGACAAATAAAAAAGGTAAACTGAAAAGAGAATACACTTTTACCGGCACCTTAAAAGGTAAAAAGAAGAAATAAAAATAAAAAGCCCCTCCCATCCTCCCCGAAGGGAGGGGTTTGTGTTTACACCGGTATATAATCCAGGTTTTGTGTATTACCAACCCCTACTTTGGAGTAGTTGAGTGGGGCTTCTTTTATCAATTATCAAATGAGCGCAGCAAAAAAAAAGATCATTCGTAATGTAAAAATTTCAGGCACCGGCTCTTATGCGCCTTCCGGAGTTTATACAAATGAATATCTTGAAACCATTGTAGATACTAAAGCTCCATGGATTTATGAAAACCTGGGTATCAAACAACGACATATTGTTGCAAAAGGAGAAACCACATCTGACCTTGGTGCAAAAGCAGCTCTCAAAGCCATTGCTGATGCTAAACTTAGCCCGGAAGACATTGACCTCATCATTTTTGCCACTACCACGCCTGATATGAAGGCGCCCTCCACAGCTTGTTTTGTTCAGGAAAAAATAGGCGCTTTTAATGCCGGAGCCTTTGATGTGGTAGCGGTTTGTACCGGTTTTTTATATGCGATAAGTCTGGCAACGGATTGTTTAAGCAATGGAAATTACAAACATATCCTTGTAATAGGAGCTGATACTTTTTCAACAATAACCGATTGGACGCGCAGAGATGCTGTGTTTTTTGGTGATGGTGCAGGAGCTGTTGTTCTTTCCCGTGTAGATGATGAATCAGGTTTTGTTATTTCCAAAGTAGGTGCTGACGGACGTGGAAAGATGATCTGGCACATCCCTGCCGGTGGATCACAACACCCGATTGATGAAAACACAGCAAAAGACCGTTTGCAATATTGGCAAATGGATGGAAAAGGAATATACAACACCGCTGTGCGCGTATTACCACAGGTTATTACAGAAGTATTAGCCGATTCTGGATTAAAAATGGATGATATCAAATACATGATCCCTCATCAGCCAAGTCTTAAGATCCTTAAGAAAACTGCCGAACTTATAAATTTTGATTTTGATAAAGTATTGACCAATATGGATCAATACGGAAATACTTCTGCAGCATCTATTCCAATTTTATTGGATGAGACCAATAAAGCCGGAAAGTTAACCCGTGGCGATACCTTATTATTTGCCGCTGTTGGGTCTGGAATGGCTTGGGGTGCAATGATATTAAAATGGTAGATGAAGAAAACTGAAATAAAAAACACTACAAAAATGAAGAGCAAGCCGAAAAGTCCGAAGTCTGAAATGAAAACTGAAAACACTAAAAAAACAGAAAAAGCTAAAACAACGGAAAATACTAAAAATACAGAAAAAACCGAAAAAACAAAAATGGAAGAATTAACAGAGAGTATCACAAAAGCAAGTCAGAAAATTATTCAAAATTATTTTGAAAATAAATCAGGCGGTAACCATGATAACAGGGATATAGCTCATACATTTGGTGAGTTAGGTACCAAATTAATGAACGAGCCCAAAGAAATGGAGAAAGTTCAGGAACTATACAAGGGATTCTTTAACAGTCAGCAGGAATTATGGAAACGAATTACTGATCGCCAATCTAAACCGGAAGAATATAGTCCGGTTATTCAACCTGCCGAAGGTGATAAACGTTTTAAAGCACCTGAATGGGATGAAGCACCGTATTACTTTGATTTTGTTAAGCAAAATTACTTATTGGTTTCTCAATTAATGAAACAGATCATTGCTACTTCTGAAATAGATGAAAAAGTTAAAAAGAAATTGAACTTTTATTCTCAACAGTATATTGATATGCTTTCGCCATCCAATTTTATTGCAACAAACCCTGAAGCAATTAAATTAGCACAGGAAACCAATGGTCAGAGTTTAATTGACGGATTTAAAAACTTATTGACCGATATCGAAAAAGGTGGTATCACTCAAACGGACATGTCAGCATTTGAAGCTGGTAAGAATATAGCAACCACGCCTGGTGCAGTCGTTTTTGAAAATGAATTGATGCAACTTATTCAATACACCCCTTCTACTAAAAATGTGTTTGAAACACCTGTAGTAATAATACCACCTTGGATCAACAAATATTATATTCTTGATTTGCGTCCTGAAAATTCTTTTGCAAAATTTGTGGTGGATCAAGGATTTACAACCTTTATCATTTCCTGGAAAAATCCAAGTGCGGACTTACGTCACATCACTTTTGATGATTATGTGGAGATGGCTGCTTTAAAGGCTTTTGAAGTTGCAAAAACAATTACGAAATCTAAAAAAGTAAATACTATTGGATATTGTTTAGGTGGAACGTTGCTTAGCACTTCACTTGCTGTACTTGCTGCTCGTGAAAAAACAGAGGAAAACCCTGTTAACACTGCAACATTCCTTGCCACAATGATCGACTTTTCGGATGTTGGCCCAATGGGTGATGTTATTGACAATGCCTTATTAAAAAAACTAGAACGTGGCGAATTACTAGAGCAAGGCGTTATGCATGGTCATGATATGGAAAAAGCTTTCAATCTGATCAGAGCAAATGACCTGGTATGGAGCTTTGTAATAAATAATTATTTGAAAGGCAAAACACCTACTCCTTTTGATGTTCTTTATTGGACAAATGATAATACGAATTTACCTGCAAAAATGTATTTGTATTATTTGAGATACATGGTTTTGGAAAATAAATTAAGCAGAAAAAATGCGTTGCGTATTTGTAATACCCCTATTGATATTGGCAAGATAGACATTCCTGTTTACGTAATTGGCCTTCAGGAAGACCATATCGCACCACCACAAACAACATTTACAACAACAGAGCTTGTTAGTGGACCGGTTGAATTTATACTTGGCGGATCTGGTCACGTAATGGGTGTTGCTAATCCTCCATCAAAAAAGAAATATGGTTATTATTTAGATGGTAAACTGGAAAATGGATTTGCTGCATGGAAAGACTCTGCTAAATTTCACGAAGGTAGCTGGTGGACTGCATGGACAGAACGTCTTGCAAAAAAATCAGGAAAACAAATTGTAGCTGCTAAAACGTTGGGTAATGCTAAATTCAAAGTTATAGAAGCTGCTCCGGGCAGATATGTAAAAGAAAAATGTGCTCCGCACCATCCAGAAAATGGTAAGCATTAATTGGAATAACCATTAGATTTCAATATTAGTTTTGATCGTTAAAATTGAAGTTTCAGGTTTTTATGTTTGGTAACAAACATAAAAATCTGAAACTTTTTTTATTATTAAACTGTGCTATAAATTCTTAAAACATCTTTTGAGCTTGAGTTCAATCAATAAAATAAAATTGAAAAAAGAATTTTTATTTTGACGTTTCCCTTTCTTGAAGAAATAAAAAGAGTGGCTCGGCCAAACTGTCAATACCTTCGTGTAATGTGGCTGCAGCCCATTTTGGTCTCATTGCCGTCTTGCTTTAGGACTTTAATCATAACAAATTAGATAATTTTCGCTAACTTTACTATGTGAAAAAATTTGCTTACATATTTATTCTATTATCATGTTTTGGGTTTAGATCCATGCATGCAGAATCTGTGCAAATGTTCAAGGCAAAGTACAGCTCTGAATTAAATAGATCTGAAAAAAAACATATTCAGAAGACTCCCGCGCTTTCATTAAGTATAATTACTTCGAAAGAGTCGGACGAAAATCCATTTTCAAAAAAAAGAAAGAGAGCAAAAAAAGGCCTATCACCAATCTTTTTTTGTCTTACAGATCAACCCCATTTAAAAATTATTTTTTTTGAAATTGACTTAGTTTATGCTCCCCAGTCATTTCATTTCTCACACCTTCATTACGCCTGTGGTGAACGTGGTCCGCCCACCATTTCCCTTTCTTAAAACCCCACATTTTATTTATTCATTTTAGAACATAGCGCTATGCGTTTGTTCCGCCAACAATTTTAATCATGAAAAGCTGGAAAGTTGTCATATACTATTTCGGAGATACACTCGAAGTAATAATCGAAGCAAGATCTTATGCTGAGGCCTGTTTCTCAGCAGAGCGGATCTATTCAGGTTGCACTATTAACGAAATTTCCGAGATCAAATATTAAAAAAAAATCCATTTTTTTTACCGAGACTAACAACATCACCTTTGGGATATGTTGGTTTTCTGTATGTAACAATTTGGAAAATAAGGGTTCACTATTGAAAAAACAGAGCATTAATTTTAATAAAAAATTAAAATCAGGCCTATACACAAACAGCATAAAACCATTGACATTAGACTGTTTCACTCATATATGTAATTAAAAAAAAAGCCCTCCTGAACATTAAAGATCTAATAGGGAATATTTTTTTATGATTCATATACGCAATTCGTATATTTGTCATCGATTTAAAATTTAGAATTTAATCTTTAGACTTTTTCAATATATTTTATGAGAGAAAAAAATAACAAAGTTGCATTGGTTACAGGCGGTACAGGTGGTATGGGTACTGCAATATGCGAAAGATTATATAAAGATGGATATACAGTAGTTGCCAATTACAAAGATTTTACCAAGGCGATGAAATGGAGAGAAGAAGCAAAAAAATGGCGTGATGACCAACTTAAAATGGGTTTTGATTTGAAAATTGTTCAAGGAGATATTTCAAATTGGAAATCTGCCGAAAAGATGATGAAGCAGATCAATGATGAAGTTGGACAAGTGGATGTTTTGATAAATAATGCCGGTATAACAAGAGATTCAGCGCTTCATAAAATGAGCCCTGAGCAATGGTATGAAGTTATTGATACCAACCTTAACAGTGTATTTATTTGCACTCGCCTTGTAATTGAAGGTATGATAGCAAAAGGATGGGGACGTATTGTAAGTATCTCTTCTGTGAACGGACAAAAAGGACAATTCGGACAAACAAATTATGCTGCAACTAAAGCAGCTATGTATGGTTTCTCCAAATCACTTGCTTTGGAAGTTGCTAAAAAAGGTATTACTGTAAATACGGTTTCTCCGGGATATGTTGGCACTGCTATGGTAATGGCTATAAAAGAAGAAATACGTGATAAGATCATCGCTCAGGTACCACAAGGGCGCTTAGGTTCACCGGAAGAGATTGCAGGTGCTGTGGCTTATTTAACATCTGAGGAAGGACGTTATATTACAGGTGCCAATATTGCTATCAATGGTGGGTTGCATATGTTCTAAGTTTAATTCACAAAGTACAAAACCCAACAAAAATGAATATTGATTTTATTCATTTTTGTTGGGTTTTTCTTTTTCTAACAATTGTAAAATTTTTAACGGATCAAATAATCTCCCCCCCTACAACATCTTAAAATCCCCGGCCTCCATCAAATCTTCTTCAGTTAATAATCCTGCATCAATAATATCTGATTTGTATTGAGCACGTAAAGCTCTGATCCATCTTTTGCCACGGTCGGATAGCTTAAAATCATCGGACATCAAACGGCCTCTCATTACAAGAATCCCCAGATCTGCACCTTCGTATAAATAGCCATCTTTTTGTGTGATCTGAAAAAAAAATGCTTCATTATCATCTACCACGGATTGACGGTGAGCATCCATCTTTTTGAATTTTATTTTTCCATTTTTTTTCATTTCCCAAATTCCGGATGATGGAGCTTCGGTAACAATTGCTAATGTTTTTTTTGTATGCTTAATTATCAGTTGACTCCAACTGTCATTATTTTCAGGTTGTGCCCAGCGGTCAGTTAATTCCTTTACATCTATTTCGTAAGGAACATCCATCCATTCCAATAAGTGAAACAGAAAAAGAGGCACATCTTTCATTGCAAACAGTGCATGATTAGTTATGGAGCTTGCCCCTGAAATCCTTGGATTCAGCTCACCAAGATAAATTTCACCATTATCCTGATCGATTAAAAAATCAAGTTCAAAATATCCTTTATATCCTTCCTTACGAAGCTGATCACCAAAAAGCTGAGTATATTTTGTTGCTTTTTCTCGTATGTCGGGAGTAAAGGCATTTGCATAAACCTCATTTCCGCACCAACCGCCTTTGTATGGGGTTAATTCTTTAAAACCTACCAATTCGGTCATTAAAGGAGCAACCAGGGTTCCGTGTTTTGTAACACATCCTTCAATAGCAGTTCCATAACAATTGATACGCTTCATTATTTTAACTTCTTTCTCCTTAATGATTTCTTCTTTGTGAAGATCGAATTCTTCTTCATTGGAAATAAAAAAAGTTGTATGTCCCGAATCACCAAATGGGGTTTGAACCACTAAATTTTCACCAAGCTTTTCAGAAATTTTACGTAATTGAGCATAATTTTCTAGTGAAGAAAGTACATAGGGAACACAAGCTACACCTGCCTTTTCAGCTATCCGGTTTGTATTTACTTTATTGTCGAGAAAAGTTCTAAGCTTAGCGGAAGGAAAACATACATCAAGCCCCAATACTTTTGCAGCCTCTTCTGTTTTTTCATTGAACATCAAAAACAAAGCCTTCCCGGCTTTTCCATCCACACTTCTTGATTTTATAAAATCTTTTACTTCTGCATGTTGAAGTAAATAGTTATTTATATCCTCAATGCTTTGGAATTCTTCGTGAAGCATCTCTACTTTCGGAGAAAACAAATTAGGATGTAAGCCGTCAAAAGAATCGATATGACTGATGTATTTAAAATTATTTATCCATTCATCAATCCCTAATAAATTAAAGCTGGTAGCACTTATAAAGTAAATAGGTGTTTCATTAGATTTGAAAAACTGTTTTATTTCAGATAATCCTTTTAAAGTTTTTTGCTCTTTCATCATTTTGTATTTAGATCTTGGATTTTAGATGTTGGACGTTAGATGTTGGACGTTAGATGCTGGATTTTAGATGGGTTTAAATGTGTGGCTCTAATATCTAAAATCCTATATCTAACATCTAACTACTATTTCTTAGCTTTAGCTTTACTCTCATTTAACTGCATCATCGCTCCCATTGCAGAAATTGTGTTTTTACGATTTAGCGCCTCTTCAGTAAATACTTTCAAACCAAGTTCAACACGGTAACCATGAATTTCCTTTACATCCAAAGCGATCATGAATCGGATAATTTCTTCACTAACCACCTGCCCCGGCACTAATATTGGAAAGCCTGGTGGATATGGGATTACAAAGGAAGTAGAAACCAGCTCTCTTTTATTTGCTAACTCATTTAAACATTGACTCAAGGGAACATAATCACACAATTCCTCTTCATACGCTAAAAAAAATGCTTCTCTGATATTACCACCCGGTACTCCTGGCGAAGCCTGAAATGAACGATGGAAATAGCTGAAATCAGGTAATGGCGGCACATCATTTATCAATGACAAAATCTGTTTTTGTGAAATTTCAGATTCCCTTTTATTTAATGATCGGTTACTTTCATCCAATTCATCAGCAATTTGTAACAACGCATTTATCAAAAATGTAACACTGCCCCGTGTTGTACCAATATTGGTCATTAACAAAACAGTGTTGCGTGATGTTTTATTTACCTGGATATTGAAACGATCCATTAAGTAAGTATTCTTAAACGCATCCCCTGTTATTCCTGCCTTTCCAACTGAAAGGGTAATTTTTGTCGGATCCAATACAAACTCATCTTTCTCCCAGGATTCTTCCATCCGGGCCCATCCATCTTCAACAGTGTAATATTCGTTTGGTCCGCATTCACGGTACTCCTCAGGTATAGTGTCTTTTACGGTAAGTATATGAAAGTACTTATTTAATTTAGGGTGGTTTTGTATCGTAGAACGCACGATCATTGCCATCTCAATACTTTTTTCAACCAATTCATATCCTTCCAATTCAACCTGTCTGCGCCCAGCATCCATTGATGCTAAGATCTGATAATTGGGTGAAGTGGTGGTATGTGTCATGTAAGATTCCTGAAAATTATCTGCAACCCTGCGGCTATACTCTTCATCCCAGATCTGTATCATCGATCCCTGGCGGAAACAAGAAAGTGTTTTATGTGTACTTTGTGTTGCATACACCCTGATCTTAACCTTTTCCGGATCAGGCATAGAAGGGATTTCATTGGGTTTTAACCCGGCAATATGTTCTTTGTATTTTGTTTTATACTCTTCGCTCCGGTATTTATGAAATAATTTTTGTGCCACATACATTCCTGTTCGTTGCTTGTAGGTGTATGTAAAACTTGCAAATGCAAACCAGGCTTCATCCCATAAAAAAACCATATCGGGTTTAATGGCAAGCACTGTTTCCATTACCTTTTCAACATTATATACCAATCCATCGAAAGTACAATTGGTAAGTAATAACATTTTCACTTTATCTAATCTGCCCGCTGTTTTTAACGCGATCAGTTTTTCTTTAATAACTCTCAATGGCACTGCGCCATACATCGAATATTCTTCAATAGGATAAGAATCCAAATACGCGGGAAATGCGCCTGCTAAAACAAGTCCATAGTGATGCGACTTATGACAATCTCTATCTACGAGTACTACATCACCCGGTTTTATTAATGCTTGTTGAACAATTTTATTTGCAGTAGATGTTCCGTTGGTAACAAAAAATGTATGCTCTGCTCCATAAGCTTTCGCTGCTTTTTCCTGAGCCTTTTTTAATGGACCTTTGGGTTGTAAAAGCGAATCAAGACCTCCATTGGTTGCCGATGTTTCTGCTAAAAAAACATTTCTCCCATAAAACTCACCAAAATCAGCTATCCATCGCGATTTAAATACGGAGTTCCCTCTGGATATCGGCAATGCGTGAAACACGCTTGTCGGTTTTTTGGAGTATTCTGTTAATGCAGTATAGAAAGGCGTTTCGAAGCGTTCATTGATTCCACTAATAATTGTTAAGTGAAGCTCCTGAACATCTTCCATCCGATAAAATATTCTTCTGAATGCCTTTTGTGTAGAATCTTTTAAATGAGTTAATGAAGTATCGGTGATATAATAAATATCTAATTCAGGTCGGAACTGATGGATATATTTCCCTAAAAGAGGCCCGATTTCAGCATCCGTTACATCCGACAGATCGATTTTTAAAACATTTTGAATAAATGGTTTTATAAGTTTGGTAATATTTGTTGAGGAATGCAAAGGCGCATATCTAATACATGCGGCTTGTATGTTGTAATTAAAAAAAAGACATATTAAGGCATCCTGAAAAGAATGCTGCACCACCAGATCATACGTTAAGGAACTATTCGGATTAATCAGTTCCTTTATTTTATTTTTAAGAACCATCTCTTCATTAGCAGACATGTCTTCTACATAGAGTACTTCAAAATAATTTTTTTTAGAGCTGCTTGAATGTTTATCTTTTTTACTGTCGAGAGGAATGCCGGCATTATAATTTTCACCCAACATCTCCGGGTGAGTTCTATAATTATCGCTTACCAAAAGTTGAACTATTTCAGCAACCTGATTGCTAACGGCTTTTAATTCGCCCTTTTTAACAGATTTAATAATTCTCCTGACAAGGGTAGACCCCGGAAAAGAAAAATATTGCTCGATGCTTAATAAGTTTTGGAGAATTTCGTTCAATTCACTTAAACGTTCATCTAATAATGTTTCATTTGATTGAATACGGGTTATCAGATTACTTTTTTCTTTAAGCTCATTCCACAAATCAATTCTTAACTGATTTATATTGTAATGTTTTGAATTCATCTTTTTTGTATTGTGATGTTGGGGTATTAGATGTTGGATATTAGATGTTGGATATTAGATGTTGGATATTAGATGTTGGATGTTAGATGTTAGATGTTAGATGTTAGATGTTAGATATTGGATGTTGGATGTTGGATGTTGGATATTTAATTCGGGTAAAGACACTTTTACAACCATAGCCTCCAACATCTAACATCCAACATCTATTCTTTAATGTTTCGAGTGAAGAGCCAACCTGTTTCCTTCTGAATCAATAAACAGGGCAAAATAACCAGCTGTATCGCTTAGGTAGCTCTTTTCCATCACTACCCTGCCGCCAGCTTCATTTACTTTCGATAATACGTTATTTAGATCAAATCCTCCATTTAAATAAATCAATGGACCAATTTCGCTCGGTACACAACCTTGTCCGGTCACTATTGCCCCTCCTATGCCGTTTTCGGCAGGAAAAAAGCCCATAGCAAATCCATTAAGTTCTACTGTTGTAATTTCGATCCCATAGATATAATTAAAAAAAGCAACCGATCTGTAATGATTATAGGCCGGAATTTCAAACCAGGTCACAAAATCTTTGAATTCGGATTGTTCTTTCAATTTCAATAAATTGGCTTCTTTTATTTTTTCTTTTAAATTGACGGTGGATCCCATTGCTTTTGAATATTTTGTTTTTAATAATTCTATGTCCTGAAATAGAGCTGGGCTCTATAATTTGAAATATTTTGTCGTTATTCGCAGGCTGCTTTTACCCGTTTTTTACAGGAAATTTAATCAATTACTTTACACTCAAATTTACATTAAATATAACAATTAAAGCGATTAAACGATTATTTAGACTTACGAAGACATTAGCGTTATGTTGATAAAGATACAGAAAGGTATTTAATATAAATTCAAATAAAACTCTAAATTTATAACCTGTTAAAAAAAAGCGAAATTTGATTTTATATTAAAACAAGGTCAGTTTAAAAAATTATCACATAAAATTTTTACAAAATATTTTGGCAACAACACTCGAAAAACTAAAGACAAATTATTGGTTTCAATCTATTTTGAATAGCTATAGTTTGATGTTTTTTTCTTTAAATAATGTTCTTGCGGCTATTATTTTAATAGTGACTTTTTTTTCGCCTTATGTAGGATTGTCGGGCTTGGCAGCAATCGTTCTAATAAACCTATCTGCCTATTTTATAGGATTTAACAGGGATGAAATACTGAACGGACTTTTTGGTTTCAATGCCTTATTTCTTGGCCTTGCTTTGGGGTATGAGTTTTCATTTAACCTACCCTTTATAGCATTATTTATAACAGCGGTTTTGATCCTGCTTCTAATTACTGTATGGCTGAAAGGATTGTTTTCCCTATACAATTTGCCATTTTTATCCTTTCCATTCATTCTTACGTATTGGATCATTTCTTTAGCAGCCTCCAATCTTACAAATGTTTATTTAGATGAAGATCACATTTATATTGCAAATGAACTGATACTTAATCAATCCTCTTCATTTTATCAGTTCGTTCATTCTTTCGACAACATCAACGTTTTCCCGTTTATTCTTATTTACTTTAAAACGCTTGCAGGTACTTTTTTTCAAAGTAGTGTTTTAGGCGGTATGTTAATTGCAGCCGGATTACTTTACTTTTCACGTATTGCTTTTTCCCTGAGCCTCATAGGTTTTTCTTCTGCTTTTTTTTTCTATTCAATATTTGGTGCGGATGTAAATGACTTAAATTATAATTTACTTGGATCCAACTTCATGTTTCTCGCAATTGCGATTGGTTGCTTTTTTCTAATTCCCAACACCTATAGTTATATAACCGTTCTTATTCTCACACCTATACTAATGTTGGTATTATTATCATTTGGTAAAATGTTGGCAGTTTTTCAACTCAAAGCCTTTACCTTTTCATTTAGTGTTATCTGCACCGCTTTCCTCTTTACATTGAATCAACGATGGTTTCAAAAGTATTTACATGTTGTTACCATTCAGTATTTTTCAGCAGAAAAAACCATTTATAAATACCTGAATTCCATTCAGCGTTTCAAAAACGAACATCTTCTTAAGATCATACTTCCATTTTCCGGAGAATGGAATGTAAGCCAGGGCTATGATGGAAAAATAACGCATTTAGGCGATTGGAGTAAAGCCTTGGATTTTGTGATCGTTGATTCCAAATCCAAAACCTATCATGAGCCATCCAACTACAGAGAAGGTTTTTCCACCGAAAATTTTTATTGCTATAATAAAGAGATCTTTTCTCCTTATGATGGTTATGTGTATGACATCATTAATACTGTTGAAGAAAATGATGTTGGGGAAGTGGATACAGCGCATAACTGGGGAAATACTGTTATTCTGAATCATCTTAATGGATTGTTTTCACAAATAAGTCACATTAAAAAAGATTCATTTAATGTTTTTATCGGACAATATATTTATAAGGGCTCATTTATTGCAACCTGCGGAAATTCGGGACGTTCGCCTGAACCGCATATCCATTTTCAATTGCAAACAATTCCCTCTATTGGGGCAAAAACATTAGCCTACCCTATTTCATATTTTATTGAACGGGAAGGAAAAAAGAAAACGCTAAAAATTTCGGAGATCCCTAAAGAAGGCTCCTTCATAAGTAATGTGCAGGTAAATGAAATATTGATCTTAAGCTTTTCATTTTTACCGGGACATAAAATTACCTTTCAAAAGGAAAACACCGCTTCTACTATCATCTGGGAAGTTTTTACAGATGCCTGGAACAGAACGTATATTTATTGCCAGGAAAGCAAATCATACGCTTACTTTATCAATGATGGTGTAATGTTATATTTTACCGATTTTGAAGGGGATCGAAAATCATTGTTGTTTAATTTCTATCTGGCGGCTTACAGGCAGCTGCTTGGATATTATGAAAACATTAAAATAAAAGACAATGTTCCTTTAATTCATTTCAATAGTAAATGGCTACAGTTTTTTCAGGATTTTGTTGCTCCTTTTTACCTGTTCACGAAAGCCAATTTCAGCTCCACATTTACGTATACTGATAATATTTATGCCCCGCAAAAATTAATTATTAATGCTGAAGTTGAAACTAAACTTATAAACTATACATTTAAAAAAATTAATTTTGAGTTTGAATTAAAGGACAATAAAATTCATCGTTTCACCATTCATGGTAAAAATAAAACCGAATCCTATATACTCAATCGATAATGGATAATGGATATTGGATAATTGATAATGGACAATCACCTAACAACTAACAACCATCAACTAGCAACTAACAACCATCAACTAACAACCAAACTAAAATGAAACTATTAAAAAAATCGATCAGCGTTCTTGTAATTTTAACATCATTAAATTTACATGCTCAGGACAAGGCGTTAATGAATGCTTTTAGCCAATCTTACGACTATGAAGCAATTCAAAAATACGAAGTGGCAATATCAACACTAAATGCTGTTTATAGCCCAACATCGTATGAAATTAATATTAGGATGGGATGGTTAAATTACCTTGCAGGTAAACATAAAGAATCAATAACCTTTTATCAAAAAGCGATAGCCTTGATGCCCGCGGCCACCGAACCATTATGGGCCATCATTAATCCACTGACTAAATTAGAAAACTGGAATGAAATTGAAAAAACCTATCTCTCAATTTTAAAATTAGATTCGAAAAATGCAACGGCAAATTATAATTTGGGCATGATCTATTATTATCGTAAAGATTATGTAAATGCAAAGAAACACTTTGATACATCTTTAAATCTTTATCCATTTGGATATAATAATATGCTGATGAGTGCCTGGACAAATTACTTCCTTGGAAATAAAAATCAGGCAATAACTTTATTCAACAAATCATTATTATACAGTCCTAATAACAAATCCGCTTTAGAAGGATTAAGTTTGATCAAATAAGCCAAAAAAATATCAATTTTGAAATTCCGGGAGACGATTTAAAATCGTCTCCTCTTCAGCTGAATGTATAAACTATTTTTATTTATTTATTTATTTTTCTTTTTTGCCAAAGGGCAGGCTCAAACCATGGCCAATTCAGCCATGGTTGATCAAAATAGCACCGAGCTATATTTTGACGAAAACTGGACTGGTCTGGCAAAATATGGAGAAAAAGCAATTGCAAACGGATACGATTATTTTTATTTACGCAACAGGACAGGTATCGCCTATTACCAACAAAAAAAGTATAAAAAAGCGGTCAGGCATTTTGAAAAAGCGGTTAAATTTAATTCGGGTGATAAACTTGCACTCGAATATCTATATTACAGCTATATTTTTTCCGGTAGAGAAAGTGAAGCGCGGGCATTAACTTCACTATTCCCTGTAGAGTTAAAAAAACGTATAAATCCACCTAAAAACAAAATCATTGAAAGTGTTTATTGCGAGGGCGGAGTTGCTTCGGGAAACTTATATTCTATTTATAAAAACACAGATATTAATGGGCCGGCAAATATTTATGGCGAAGCTACTATCACCAATAATATGCAGTATTGGCATTTCGGATTAAACCATCAGTTGGGCAATAAATTGTCTGTTTATCATGGTTATAGCAATATCAAAATAGATCTGACAAGAAGGATTGGCATTTACCTGAAAGATACTCTTGACAATTATAGCCTTACACAGCACGATTATTATTTAAGCTGCATGCAGCAATTCAAACATTTTGCTCTTTCTCCGGCTGTTCATTTTATTAATGTGAATTTTGGTAAATTAACTGCCAGCAAAAACCTATTCACAAATAAATATGTTTTTACTAAAAAAGACACCTCATTTATAAATTATGCCACTTCGCTTTCTCTAATAAAAAACATTGGAATTTATACCTATAATTTATCCGCAGGATTTGCTCAATTAAATGGGCTTACACAAATACAAGCCGGACTGGCCCTTACCTATTATCCCTTTAAAAATACAAACATTTATGGAACGTCCTCTCTTGTTTATTTGAATGAAAACTATACAAATCGTATTATTTCCATACAAAAAATAGGATTTAAAGTAATGCCAAAACTTTGGACAGAAATTGGAGTAACATACGGAAACCTTCAAAACTATAGCGAAAACAATGCTTTTGTCGTTTTCAATACCGGAGATAAAATTTTGTACAAATGTGGAATTTCTATTACATCCCCTTTATTAAAACATTTTGAATTCTCCGTACGGTATGATTACTTTAACCGGGAAAACACCTATTATCGCACGAATGATCTATTTAAGACAGAATCATTAAGAATTAATTATAAAACCCAAACAATAATAGGAGGAGTAAAATGGAAAATCTAAAAAAAATAATATTTATAACATTGATCGCATTTTCTTCCGTAAGTACTATTTATTCACAAGAAGGATCACTACAAGAGGCTTTTAACAACAGTTACACCTTTGAGTATAACGGTGAATACACAAAAGCGGTTGAAGCAATAAAAAAAGGGTATGACGAAAAATCATATGGGACCAATTTGAGAGCAGGCTGGTTGAATTATGAAGCGGGACTTTACATAGAATCCCAAAATTATTATAAAAAAGCAATTGCATTAAAGTCAAATTCACTTGAAGCAAAATTTGGATATATATATCCTGCAACTGCCTTAGGCAATATGGATCAGGTAATAGCGCAATACAAAAAAATCCTGGAAATAGACCCACAAAATTCAACAGCAAATTACAAGATGGGATTAATTTTTTACGATAGAAAAGATTTTAAATCTGCTTATAATTATTTTGAAAAAGTAGTAGATCTTTACCCTTTTGGATACGATGCGTTATTAATGTATGCCTGGTCAAACTATCAACTTGGAAAAAATAAGGAAGCAAAAATTTTATTTAAAAACGCCATGCTGTTATCGCCTTACAATCAATCTGCAATAGACGGATTAAGTTTAACTAAGTGAGTTTAAGTTAAAGCACTGTTATACTGAACTTGTTTCAGCATCTAAAGAGATTCCGAACAAGTTCGGAATGACGTTTTCTTCATGAATGTTCGTGGTTGGTTCTCTCATCTCAATACTATCAAGGATTCTTCGTAAATTTGTATATTATCACTTAAATTATTGATTAAATGGCGAAACCTAGTTTTGATGAAATTTATATGGAATTGGCAGAAAACCTTGCTAAGCGCTCGCATTGCGTAAAAGCTAAAGTTGGTGCTGTTCTTACAAAAGATACACGTATTATTTCTTTAGGATACAATGGGCCACCTGCAGGCACCCACAATTGTGATGAAGTATGGCCGGATGTTGGATGCCCAAGGGATAGTAAAGGCAGCTGTTCTTTAGCTTTGCATGCCGAACAAAACGCTATTTTATATGCCGCAAAAAGTAATATCTCTATTGAAGGCTCTACCCTGTATGTAACTCTTTCACCATGTATATCTTGTGCCAGAGTTATATTTACCATAGGTATAAAAAAAGTATATTACCTGAATTCCTATGCCGATTTTAAAGGCTTACAAAGTGATGAAGGGGTTGATTTCCTCCAAAAATTCGGTGTAGAAGTGGTGAGGTATATTAAAAAACAATAGGCAATTTTTACGCTAAGCAAATTTGCAATAGGCAATTTAACTGTAGACAAGGCTGAAATTTTAATACATAATTTTAACAAAAAATGGCTTAATTAAATGCTACTTCACCAACACGTGATTGTAAAATTGTATTCAAATACTTATATTTGTATAAGCAAATTGCCCATTGATTAATTGTATAATTGCCTAATTAAAAATAATGAATCGCCCAAAAATTTATGTTTACCTTCCTATAATATTTGCACTTGTTTTAATTCTTGGAATTTATATTGGAACTACCTTTCACCTTAATAATAATCTTGGAACTATTTCGGTTGATCCTAATAACAAATATAATAAAATAGAAGAAATATTACACTACATTCAAGAGGAATATGTGGATACTGTGAATAATGAGCAATTAGTTGAAAAAACAATTGTATCAATGCTTCAAAATCTTGATCCGCATTCCAGTTATATTTCTGCCAATGAATTACAAGCCAATAACGAACCACTCAAAGGGAATTTTGAGGGAATTGGTATTGAATTTAACATTGTGGAAGATACTATATGCGTAATTGCTGCTATTCCGGGAGGGCCTTCTGAAAAAGTGGGTATACAAGCCGGTGACAAAATAGTAAAAGTAGATGGCAAAAAAATTGCGGGGATAAAAATCACCAATAAGGATGTTCTGGATAAACTGAAAGGAAAAAGTAAAACGAAAGTAAAAGTGGCAATTAAACGTGGTGGAAAGCCTCAATTGCTTGATTTTACGATCACACGTGGTACCATTCCTATATTCAGTATTGATGTAGCCTATATGGTAAGTCCTAAAACAGGATATATTAAGATCAGCCGTTTTGCAGCCACTACGTATGATGAATATCTTAAAGCATTTGATAAATTAAAAAAGCACGGGATGCAACAATTGATCATTGATTTGCGCGGAAACGGTGGCGGATATTTAAATACGGCAGTTGATATTGCTGATGAATTTTTAAGTGAAGGCAAAGAGATCGTTTATACACAAGGTAAAGCTCGTCCGCGAAAAGGTTACCAGGCAACCGACAAAGGAAATTTTGAAAATGGGAAATTAACCATATTAATTGATGATGGCTCTGCATCAGCAAGTGAGATCCTTGCAGGCGCTGTTCAGGATAACGACAGGGGAACTATTGTTGGCAGGCGCTCCTTTGGAAAAGGCCTTGTTCAGGAGCAAAGTGAATTCAGTGATGGATCGGCAATTCGCTTAACTATTGCGCGTTATTATACGCCAACAGGGCGTTGCATCCAAAAACCATACACCGAAGGCGCAGAAGCATACTATAATGAAGAATACAATCGTTTACAAAGCGGAGAGCTTGAAAATGCAGACAGTATGAAGATCGCAGATTCATTAAAATTTGTAACTCCGGGAGGTAAAATTGTATATGGCTGTGGTGGTGTTACCCCTGATGTATTTGTTCCACTTGATACGGCTGGCCGTTCACGGTTTTTAACCGAAGTGCTGTACAGTGGCCTTGTAAATGATTTTGCTTTTGGTTATGCCGACAGGGAACGAAAAAAACTGAATGAATATAAAACCTTTCAAAATTTTAACACCTCATTTGTTATATTACCTGCTGTTTTTGATGAATTTGTGGCGTATACCCAAAAGAACAAAATTGTTGCAAATGCTAAACAAATTCAAGCCTCAGCAGAAATAATAAAAATACAGTTAAAAGCCTTGATCGCCCGTAATATATGGAGTAGTGAAGGATATTACCCTGTGATCCAAAGTAGGGATAATGTTCTTAAAAAGGCAATTGAATTGATGAAATAGAAAAAAACAGCACAAAAAAAAAGCATTCTTGTTGAAGAATGCTTTTTTTTGTACCGTAAAATAGAATTAGTGTTTTTCTTCTACAGCTGGAGCAACTGGTTCTGCAGGAGCAACTGGAGCAACTGAATCTAAAGCAGTAGTCATAGATTGACTTGCAGCGTTAAATAAAGAATCCATTTTTGCTTTTGCTTCAGCTTCCATTTTAGCTTTTTCTTCAGCGCTTGGTCCGCAAGCAACAATACTCATTGCAACGGCAACAAATAATAAAGTAAATAATTTTTTCATTTTTGTTTGTTTTGTTTAAATTTATAATAGTATCTGGTGCAAAGATAATAATAAAATCAATTACATCCATCACTGATTTTGAATTAGTTGACAAATTATATTTTTCAATGATGCTTTAAATGGATAAAAAAGGACAATTTACATAACAACAGGTGAAAATACCGCCTCATGAATACCGCCATAATTGTTGATTTAATTGAAATAGCCGCATTTTTTACCCCGAATTAACCAACAAAATACCCCATGATTAAATGTTGAACTTTTTTTATTTGCAACCTGGTGATCTTTATCAAGTCGTTTTTTCAGTCAAGAAACCAAAATGTTGTACCTTTGAGGAGCAATTAAAACAAAAAGTTTAACCTAAAAACTCTCAAAAACATGGCTTTTGAATTACCAAAATTAACATATGCATATGATGCATTAGAACCACATATCGATGCACGCACAATGGAAATACATCACAGTAAGCATCACCAGGCATATGTAACAAATTTAAACAATGCAATTGCAGGCACTGATGCTGAAAAATTAAGCATCGAAGAGATTTGTAAAAACATTTCTAAATACCCGGTTGCTGTTCGTAATAATGGTGGCGGGCATTATAATCATTCATTATTCTGGTCCCTTATGGCTCCAAACGCAGGTGGTACACCTTCCGGTGACTTAGCTACTGCTATTGATACAGCTTTTGGCTCTTTCGAGGAATTTAAAAAACTATTTGCTGCTGCCGGTACTACTCGTTTCGGGTCAGGTTGGGCATGGTTAATTGTAAAAGACGGAAAGTTAGTTATCAGTTCAACGCCAAATCAGGATAATCCATTGATGGATGTTGCTGAAGTAAAAGGCACTCCTGTATTAGGAATTGATGTTTGGGAACATGCGTATTATTTAAATTATCAGAACAGACGTCCTGATTACATTGCAGCTTTTTGGAATGTAATTAACTGGGCTGAAGTAACGAAATTATATAAAAACGAAATGGCCAAATTGTTAAAAGAAGCAAAATAAGTTATTTAATGATAATTGAAGATTAAAATAAAAGAGGCTGAGGTAACTCATCCTCTTTTTATTTTTTAATAAATGTACAAAACCATAAGTTCCATACTCCTTTTAGTACTGATGTTTGCTGCTTTTTCAACAGTTTCAGCTAACCCATCTTGCCTATCTTATGAAGAAGATAGTGTGGTAATATGCGTATTGGAAATTCAACCTGGTGATTCTATCCTAAATTCAATCGCAACAGATACTTTAGCACTTCAATTAAACCAAAAAGAAGTTGCGCTTGCATCCGTTTTGCCTTCAGATGATCTGAAACAGAAGAAACGGGTATGTGCATTTTTTGCCTTTCCTTTCCCTTTTGGTTTTGTAGGGGCTCACCGCGTTATGTTGGGCACTAAACCCTGGATCCCGATCGTATACGTTGCTACGTTTGGTGGCTGCTTTGGGCTGCTTCCTTTAATTGATTTTTTAGTGATTTTAAATGCGAAGGATATGGAACAATATGAAAACAATCCCAATCTTTTTATGTGGATCAAATAGTTACAGATAAACATTGGTTACGGATAAACGAATCTATACAAATTTACGAAACGGTGTGTAAAAAAACAGCAAAGATAGTTTCGTAAATTTGTTATTAGTAACCATAAGGAGCAATCTGTATATTGGGAATGATTTCATTATCTATAACAAACATAGATTCGTAAATTCGTAAAAATTCGATATTCGTAACCAGTAATTCGTAGTAGTATGAAAGTAGGTTTGTTTTTCGGTTCGTTCAATCCTATCCATGCAGGCCATTTGGTGCTTGCTAATTATATGCTTGAGTATACCGATTTGGAGCGCATTTGGTTTGTTGTTTCGCCCCATAATCCATTAAAAAAGAAAAGTACACTTCTTGATGAAAAGCAGCGTTTACAACTAGTGGATCTTGCCATTGGAGATAACACAAAATTAAAATCAAGCAATATTGAGTTTAACCTCCCGCAGCCGTCTTATACTATTGTTACTTTAACCTACCTGAAAGAAAAACATCCTCAACACGAATTTGTACTGATAATGGGAGCCGATAACCTGGAAAGTTTTCATAAATGGAAAAATTATGAAGAGATATTAAAACACCACCAACTGTATATTTACCCAAGGCCTGGGAGTGAGGGTGGGAACCTAAAAGATCATCCTCAAATAAAATTGGTAAACGCTCCAGTAATGGAAATATCATCTACCGCTATACGGCAAGCAATAAAAGAAAAAAAAGATATGCGTTATTTTATGCCGGAAGCTGTTTGGCAATACATTAAAGAAATGCATTTTTACGAAAAGTAAACTGTTTTGAAGAGACAGTTCATAAATTCATTTTGAAAACTGAACCACTCTGCACTAAATTGCAGAGGTTCAAAAAAAAAATAATGAAATTATTTTTAGCGATATTAAATCGAGAACGTCATTGCGAGGAACGAAGCAATCTCATATTATGCTTTGGTTGAGATTGCTTCGTTCCTCGCAATGACGGCAACAAGTCAAATTTTGTAGAAACTGAATTCTTGCACTGAATGTGCATAGTTTTGAACTAACGAACTGAAACAATAAAACAATACCATCCTACTATTTATTGCAAATAATAAATAATTCACAATCCAACCTTAATGATCATCCATCTGTTAGTTGATAGTTTTAAAAATAAGTTCAGCCGGTTTGTCCGGATGTTTCTTCTATCTACCCTATTGATAGGCTGTAATCAAGCACCTCAAAAAAAGGAAGCAGAAAAAGAAATAAAAAAAGACACATCAAAAACTCTTTCATTAAAAAAAGCGATCCCTCAAAAAAGCTCTCTTCAAAAAAAAGAATTTGTTAGGATTTACAATGACAATGCGCGTTTCATCGCAGGCTTGAAAAGTGAAGAAGGAAGCGACTTTTCAAAGTTCGAAAAAAATCAGGATTGGAAACAATATGCTGCATGGTATAATAATACCTGGGCACGTTTAGAAAAAGGTCCGTTACAAAAAACTAAATCCTGGGCAGAGCAGGAATTGGTATTTAATAATCCATCTTTGGTTTCTCAAAAAAACAATTCAAATCAGTCGCAAGCACCAACCATTTTTTATCCTTTCAGCGGTGCCGATTTTTTATATGCAACTACACTTTTCCCTGCCGCTGAACAATATATAATGATTGGCTTGGAGCCCGTAGGCAAAGTTCCTGATATTAGAAAAATACCTGTCGACTTCTGGGAAAATTATTTCCTTGCTCTTCGAACCGCACAAGATGATATCCTTACGGCTTCTTTCTTCAAAACCAAAGATATGAAAGTAGATTTTCGGATCCAGGAACTAAAAGGGACATTACCAATACTAATGATCTTTTTAACCCGCACCGGAAATAAAATCATCACGGTGGAGCCGGTGCAAATAAACGATAGCGGAAAAGTTGTTGAAAGCAGTCTTGAAAAAATTGCTAATCATCAGTTCAGCCAAATGAATGGGATTAGAATTACATTCGAAAAAGATAATGAACAAGCCGCAGACTCTATTAACCTGAAGAATGACGGTAAAAATGAAAATGTACAAAAAACACTTTATTATTTTTCAATTGATCTATCAGATAATTCCTTGATAAAAAAACCGCATTTTGAAAGTTTCATGAACAGCTTTGGGGAGGTAATTACTTTTATTAAATCTGCTTCCTATTTGATGCACCAAAATGATTTTTCAATGATCCGGAAATCAATTTTAAATCACAGCAGTATTCTTCTTCAGGATGATTCAGGTATTCCTTTGAAATACTTTGCTGATAAGGGTCCCAATGGACTTGAACAAACTTGGTCAGAGCTAACATTTTATGGTGCCTACAAAGAGCCAATCCGTTTATTCAAAAATTTTTATCAGGAAGATCTGAAAAAAAATTATGCGGATACCACAAAAACAAAACCTCTTCTTTTCAGAATTGGCTATCAAACCCCAACAAATAAATCAAATTTGCTGCTTGCAAAAAAAACAATCATCAAATGATTCCCTTGTGATTAGTTAAGTTTGCTTTGTTCTATTGATTGGCATTCCGAACTTGTTTCGGAATCTCATGGATGCTGAAACAAGTTCAGCATGACCTCGATCAATTTATGATTTACTATGTCGCTAGTATCCGGCTTTCGCAGAACCAATATTTTCAATAGGATGCCAGGTTGTTTTTATTTCCTGGTTATCAAAAATTAAATATGGGCTTTGCGCTTTATCAGAAGCAAGAATAAGTTTATCGTAAATAAAAATCCGTTTCACATTCAATGAAGCGTTTTCTTTGATCGTTTTTATTTCATTTTTATTTTTACGATAATAGGTCAATGCATTTACATCCATGTGTGAAGAAAAATGAGAATGTAATTCTTCGCTGCTCCCTGTAAGAATGTTTACTACACCACCCGGTAAGTCGGAAGAATTCAACACTTCCGCAAAAGTTACCGCACATAAAGGTTTGCTTTCAGATGCAAGAACAATACAAGAATTTCCTCCAGCGATAACGGGAGCAATTGCAGTTACCAATCCAAGCAAAGAGCTTTCTTCCGGTGCAATAATTGCCACCACTCCTGTTGGTTCAGGAACCGAAAAATTAAAATGTGATGACGCTACCGGGTTCACAGAACTGAATACTGCTTGATATTTATCACACCATCCGGCATAATACACCAAGCGATCAACAGAAAGCGACACCTCATCATTAGCAGCTTTTTCTGTTAAACCTTGAAGTATAAGTTCCGAAATAAATTGTTCTTTACGGCCTTCCAGCATTTCAGCAATACGATATAAGATCTGACTACGGTTAAATCCGGCACGCGCACTCCACCCGCCAAATGCCCCACGCGCAGCTACTACAGCATTACGAAAATCTTTACGGGATGATTGACAAATATTTGCCATGATATCTCCTTTTTTATTTTTTAAAGGATAAAATCTTCCTGATTCTGTTCTCGGGAATTGACCTCCAATATATATTTTGTATGTTTTTTGAATTTCCAATCTTGTTGCCATTTTTTTGTTTAGATTATTTATTTACCCCGAAGGGTTTTAACCTCTATTAGTAGTTTATATTTAATTAAAATTTCAAATACGGCATTAAGCCATGCAAGCCTCCTTCACGGCCAAAACCGCTTTCTTTATATCCACCAAAAGGTGAAGCAGGATCGAATTTATTATAGGTATTTGCCCAAACCACACCAGCACGCATTTTACTTGAAATATTAAATATTTTAGAACCTTTATCAGTCCAGATACCTGCAGAAAGTCCATAAGCAATATTATTCGCTTTTTCAATTACTTCTTCGATGGTGCGGAAAGTTTGGATCGTTAAAACCGGACCAAAAATTTCTTCTTGCACAATACGGTGTGATTGAGAAGCATTTAAAAATAAAGTAGGGCGGCAGAAATACCCTTTACTTGGAATAGCGCATGAAGACTGGTAAAAATCAGCACCCTCATTTTTACCTATTTTAATGTATTCTTGAATTTTTAATAATTGTTCCTTTGAATTGATGGCTCCTATATCCGTGTTTTTATCCATTGGATCACCAACAATTAAAGACTCCATTCTGTCTTTTAGTTTACGGATAACAATATCCGCAACACTTTCCTGAATAAACAAACGGGAACCTGCACAACAAACATGACCCTGATTAAAGAAAATTCCATTAATAACACCTTCTACAGCCTGGTCGATAGGGGCATCTTCAAAAATAATATTAGCTGCTTTTCCCCCTAATTCAAGTGTTAGTTTTTTATCAGTTCCTGCAATTGATTTCTGAATCATTTTACCAACATCAGTAGAGCCTGTAAATGCAATTTTATTGATATCGGGATGATTAACCATTGCGGCACCAGTTTTACCAGCACCAGTAATAATATTTACAACACCATCAGGCAAACCACTATCACGAAATAATTCAGCCAATTTTAATGCTGTAAGTGAAGTTGTTTCTGCAGGTTTTAATACAACAGTATTACCGGCAGCCAAGGCAGGAGCAATTTTCCAGGCAGCCATAAGCAATGGGAAATTCCAGGGAATGATTTGTCCGGCAACACCTAATGGTTGTGGATTTCTATTTGGAAAAGCATATTCTAATTTATCTGCCCATCCTGCATTATAAAAAAAGTGATTTGCCGCTAAAGGCACATCTATATCGCGGCTTTCACGAATACACTTACCACCGTTCATTGTTTCGATCACAGCAAATTCACGTGCTCTTTCCTGCATCAATCTTGCAATACGGTAAATATATTTACCACGTTCTTTTGCCGAAATTTTGCTCCATTTCTCAAATGCTTTACGAGCAGACTTCACTGCTTTATCCACATCTTTTTCATCCGCTTCTGCTACTTCTGCGATCTTTTGTTCAGTAGCAGGATTTATGGTATCGAAATATTTTTTACTGTTGGGCTTTACAAATTTCCCATCAATAAAAAGATCATATTGTTTTTGAAGAGTAACATGTTTGGTATCTTCAGGAGCAGGAGCATAGGCCCAGTCTGTTTTGAAATCCAATCCAATTTTATTTTCTTGTTTTTTGCTCATTTTTTATTTTTTTGTTTTCTTTTACCCTGACAGGGGAAGTTTTGAAATCCAATCCAATTTTGTTTTCTTATTTTTTGCTCTTTTTTTTTATTTTTTTGTTTCTTTTACCCTGACAGGGTTTCAAACCCTGTTAGGCTTGAATTAACTTAAAATTTCCGATTCTACTTTTTCCAATAAATTTTGATTTATCTGCTGATGACTAAATTTAAAATTATCAATATCCTCAAACAATCCTATCACTTCTTCCCTCTTCAATTGGGTTACCTTATCAGAAATTAAAGAATGATAGGAGGAGTATTTCCAATCTGTAATTTTTTCAACAAACCCATGATGAACAGGGTTTGAATGAATATATAAAATTAAGGATTTCAAATATTCTGATGAAGCAATTTCTTTTCTCTTGAACGAACGAAGAAATAAGCTTCCTCTTCTGCCTTGTTGTTTATTTAAAGCTTGTGAATAACCATTAAAAAAATTAGAAAACTGTTTACTAATATGAAGGCAAAAAAAATCGACATCAGTAATACCTCCTGAAAGAGCTTTAAACGCAGTTAAAGTGATATTTTCATCCGGTAATTTTTCATTCTCTTTTAAAAACTCAAAAACTTCTTTTTCCGATTTAATCTGAATAAGAAAATGAAAGTGATTCGGCATCAAACAATAGGCATAAGTGTTTGCGACAGGTGAAACAAATTCTGTAAATTTTTTCAGAAAATAAATATAGTTGTCATCATTAAAAAAAATGGCATCGCTGCCAATTCCATGATTATAGATGTGGTAAAATTTGTCGGATTTTAATGGTTCCTGATTAGCTGCCATTTTTTTATTTCACCTCTTATACCTTGACAGGGTTTCAAACCCTGTTAGGGGTATTTTCAATACACTAAATTAATTACTCGTATTAACCCTAACAGGGTTTGAAACCCTGTCAGGGGCTTTTAATCTTTCGAAAAATAATCTAAACTTTGATACACTCCTGACGTTTCTTTTGCGATCTGCATCAATACATCATTTGCTAAACTACTTGCTCCAAATCGGAACCATTCATTACTTAACCAGGCTCCACCCAATGTTTCTTTTACCATCACTAAATAATGCAATGCAGCTTTAGATGTGGAGATACCGCCTGCTGGCTTCATTCCTACCATTCTTCCGGTTTTATAATAATAATCGCGGATGGCTTCTAACATCACCAATGTAACAGGCATGGTAGCTGCCGGAGAAATTTTCCCGGTTGATGTTTTAATAAAATCTGCTCCGGCATACATGGCAATATCACTTGCTTTACGCACATTATCCAATGTGGAAAGTTCGCCTGTTTCAAAGATCACTTTTAATCGTGCGTGGCCACAAGCTTCTTTAATAGCAGCGATCTCTTCGAAAACGTATTCATAATTTCCTTTTAAAAACTCTCCACGTGAAATAACCATATCAATTTCATCTGCACCATTCTCCACTGCAAATTTAGTGTCTGCAATTTTTACTTCGCGTGTAGATTGTCCACTTGGAAAGGCAGTAGAAACAGAAGCGACTTTCACTCCAGTCCCTTTCAATGCATCTTTTGCAGTTTTAACCATTGTTGGATAAACGCATACAGCTGCAACAGTTGGTAAACCAGGGATAATATCATGCAAATGCGCGGCTTTAAAACACATTTGTTTAACTTTGCCTTCTGTATCTTTTCCTTCAAGAGTAGTAAGGTCAATCATATTCAAGATCATTTTAAGACCTTGCATCTTAGACGATTTTTTAATGCTCCTTGTTGTAAATCGTGCAACACGTTCTTCCACTCCCACCTGGTCTATTATTGGTGTGCTTCTAAAATCCGGCAAACTGTTTTTTGTACTCATTGTTGATTTTTTCAGGTATATGAACAAAGATATCCAAAAAATTCTTTTAGTAAAAAATAATTTTTATGGCCATGCTTAATTGATCACCACATCTAAAGTATTTAGACTAATTTTGAACCATTAGAGCCTATTTAAATTTTATATAAAAATTAACAATATTGCTTATAAAAGCCACCACCTTTCTCGACAGGCTCGAAATGACCATGCGCGCTGCCATTTCGAGCGAAGTCGAGAAATCGTGGGAAGGGTAGAAGCTGCTTTGAATCAAATTTAAACAGGCTATTAGTTAAAAAAACATTTTATGAAAATCTTCTATTCAGTCTTGATTTTTTTCTTTTTCAATGTTTGCGCTTTCTCCCAAACTATTGATCCATATAAGTTTATTGCAACCTTACAATTTGATAATAGATACCACGATTACTTTTCAACCAAACAAGAACAAGTGTTCCCCAATGCGTTTACCTTTAATACTATTCAGGACGGAAATGAGGATGGCAGCGCTGATGCTGAAGATGCCTGTGAAAATAGTGTGAAATATGCAATTGGCGATAGTATCTATGGAACAGGCCGCACAGGTCTTATCAAAAGAGGGCCTAACGACCAGCGTCCTGTAGTTTATTTTCATTTGTCAAAATGTGCCGACTATGATGTGTATGAATACTGGCTTTACTACGCAGATAATGATTACAAGAACGATCACGAACACGACTGGGAAAAATATTTTGTTTATGTTAAGGGAAATGTTCCTTTGTTTGTAAGGTTAAGTCATCACCAAAAATTTAATTTATTTGCCTGGGATGAATTACTGAAAGATGATGGTCATATCATTATTGGTGTGAATGGTGGATCACATGCAATGGAGATCAATATCCAGGATGGTGTTAAAATCCGGTATAACGGGGATATCTCAAAAAAAAACGGAAGGCTTGATTTTGGTGACGGTACAAATTCCCCCTGGAGAATTTATACTAACGATGCAAATGTGATCGCTGCTGTAAATTACACTCAAAAACCGGATTGTTTTTTTGGAGGAGATCCTGTTTATCATGGCATCCCTATGCTTTCCAGTCACAAAGAGTATAAAAAATGTAACCCAGCTCCCTGGATGCGAAAGGAATGGAATGAATCTCCAATTCCCCATCAAAAATCAAAAATGAATATGGCAATTACAATCGGGAATTAAGTAGCATTTCGATGTGCAGAATTGTATCTTCTACGTATTCTTCACTTGCAATTTCAAAACCAAGGCTTGAATAAAATTTTGTTAAGTAACGCTGAGCTCCAATACGTATAGGAATATCACCATATTGTTCATCTATAAATTGTATAGCATTTCCCATTAGTTCCCTACCGGCACCTGTCCCTCTTGCCTTCTGTGATGTAATTACACGCCCGATTGAAACTTCGTTAAAAGCAATTCCTGCTGGAAGGATTCTTGCATATGCGATCAAATCATTATTTTCATCGATACCCATCAAATGAAATGCTTTTGAATCTTTCCCATCGGCATCCTGATAAGGACAGTTTTGTTCAACTACAAATACCGCTATCCTCAGGCTAAATATCTGATATAACTCATCAACAGAGAGTTCATTGAATTGTTTTATTTTCCAGAGTGTTGCCATTTAATTTGATTATCGCTTAATCTGAATTTTTCAAAATCTACTTAATTAATTTCACCAAAAACAGTTTCTCCACCCAATTGTACATTAGTATACCAACGATACATCCTAAACTATTTGCAACAAAATCAAACACATCAGCACTGCGTTCTTCAAACAAGGTGGTTTGCATTATTTCAAGTAAACCACCATAAATAACACATACTATGAAAGCGATCAATTTTGCAGACCGTTGTAGTTTTATAAAATTGCTTTGCACTAAAAACCCTCTAATGGTCAATAAGATCAGCACAAAGAAAATACCGGCATGAACAAATTTATCGAAACTAAGGATCTCTAAAAACGAAATATGCGGAATGTCCCTTCCGGGAATTCCGCATAAAATAAGAATGATCAAGGCCCAAAGCAGTGCCCATTTATTGTGTTTTAAAAACATATACTATACCTCTCTCTTAATCTCTCTCCTCAGGAGAGAGGCTGTGTAATTGCTACTCACCAATAACCTCCTCTCTTGTAGAGAGGAGATGAAGAGGAGAGGTTTTTAATGTCCTATTAACGTTTTATAGTCTTCTACGCTTAATAAAGCGCTCAATTCAGATGGATCTTTTATTGCTATTTTGATCATCCATCCTTTTCCGTAAGGATCTTTATTCACTCCTTCCGGATTAGAAAGCAAGGCAGGATTTACTTCCAACACTTTTCCTGAAAGTGGCATAAATAGATCAGATACAGTTTTAACTGCTTCTACTGTTCCAAATATTTCTTCATGAGAAAGTTCTTCACCTTCTGTTTCAATTTCTACATAAACAATATCACCTAATTCGCTTTGCGCGAAATCAGTTATTCCGATATAGGCATCATTACCTTCTACACGAACCCATTCGTGATCTTTGGTGTACTTTAAATTTTCAGGAAAATTCATTTTATAATAATTTTAATTTTTAATGCGGCACAAATTTATAGTTAATTTGATAACAATGGTTACGAATAAACGAATAAAAAAACGAATTTACGAAACACCCTAAACTATTTCGTAAATTCGTAATGATTCGCTATTTGTAACCTTTTAATTTGAAAGTGTTAACCTCAAACTAATACCTGCATTGGTATTGGTAGTTGGGAAAGAGTTTGACACCACAGGCTTGTTGATGATACGATCATAAAACAAACGAATATTAATTCGTTCATTAATTACATAATCAGCAGAAACCTTAATGGATATAATATTGGTTCCGCCTGTTGATTGACTTACCTCTTCCACAATACGCCTGATAATTGTTTCGTTTTTACGGAACGAAAGATCGACCTTCATATTCAAATCACTTTTGATCGGTTTACCTTTAATTTGTAATCTTTTACCTAAACTCAGGTCTTTGAGGCGATAACCGGTACCAATAACTATTTCGCGCCCACCCACTTCGGTAATGGTTTTACTTGTTAAACCAAGTGATAAGTTCCTGTCTTTTTTATATTCAAAATTTACCAATACACTATTGTTAAGCGTTACATCCACCTTAATAAGCGGGCTCCACTGTTCAGAAACCGTAATTGTATTAATAAGATCTTTCGCTAAGAAATTTCGATTGGTCGGAATACTTGAAACGGCCTCTTTCCTGCCTGTATAGCCATCATTATCGGGGTCGGTGAACAATAAATTGGAAGTATAACTGCTAACATTATAGGTTGAACGATACGCATGGCTTAAGGTAATTGATTTGAAATATTTTTTAATTGATTCTATCTTCGACAATCCATCATAAGTAATACGCCAATTGGGTTTTGGCAATGTAGGGAACGCATTCAAACCCACCGTGATCGGATTTTTACCGGAATATGCAGCAACAAATGCAGGGATCAATACATCTTGTGACGTTTCGTTATACCCTTCGGCATAACCGTTAATAGTTGAAAACGAGGAATCATTTTCGGCACCTAAACGGGTTGATATTTCTGACCGTCCGTTTAAAAATCTTGAAAAGGTAGAATCTCCATCTTTAAATGAAGTACCAAACGCTAAAAAAGACATACTAAAATTACCTGTTTGCATTGCTGACTGGTGCTTGAAACGATCCCCAATTGAACCATCCTCCAGCGTATCATTAACTCTCCATCTAAAAAATTCGCTCTCATTTAAAGAAGTTGTTTTAACTGCTGTTACCTCAATTTTTAAATTAGGTATGGGCTCAATGTTGGCTCGGATATTTAAATTATCGCTGCTTGTTCTTGTATAAGGTGTATTGATGGATGGTGTTTTAACCAACCAGTCATTTTTTACTGCATCATCCCGAATATCTCTTTGATCGCCAAAGATAAAACCGGGTGTTGGACCTGCAAAGTTTGGATCCATACCCATCATATTGGTAAAATGGGAATACCCCGGTAAAATGGTTCCGTTATTCATAGAATAGGTGATATTCACATTTTTTAAACTCATAATTATTCTCGCAACATATTCCAATGCTATTGAAGGCTCGCGTTCTTTTTTAGTCGAATCTTTTGGTGTTGGATTAATTTTAGTTTTTATTGGAGGAACCACAACTTTCTTATTCGTTTTTTTATTAGCACCCTGGTTGATCTTTTTGAAGTAAGGGATTTTATTATAGAGCGTAACCATATTCAAAGCCCCTGTAAATTGTATAACACGGGAATTTTGAATGGTATTACCTAAGGAATCAAAATTAAAAGGGGCACGCGTCCAATTATATGTCCCGGTATAACGTACCGATGCTGTTGTAAAATCAAGTAAGGGCAGTTTATTTATAGGGATAGCGTAATTTACGTTTAGCTGCTGATTGTATTGCGTTGTTTTTCCTAAACCAAGAAAATTATCCCTAAGTGTATCTTTCTTTTCCTGAGTATCAATGGCACCTTGAGGTTCCAAAATACGTGCTTCATTGGTTGCTACAAAATCCAGTTTAAGAGCTTTGGTGATGTCATATTTTAGATCGTAACTACGATTCATTGTAAACCGTTTATTGAATGTAGGGATGATCAGCATTTCCCCTTCTGTTGTATTACGGGTTTTTGCGGTATTATAACCTCTTTCCACATCTGTTGAAAATCCTAATTTATTTGGGAAAAGATAAAAATTGATGTCTTTGATCAACAGCAACGATTTTGCCTGTACAATTTTGGTTTTTGCAAAGGGTCTTATATTTTTTGGAGATGGCGCAAAACTGTAAATTAAACCGGCCTTATAATTTCGTGTAGAATCATATTCCAGATTCACATTACGTTTGTACAATTGATTAAAAGAATAGGATGCCGCCCAGTTTTCAATATCATAAATATGGCTCTTTTTCGCGCCTTTCCCTTTCTCCTTTTTTACATTTGTAAAATTGATGCTTTTACGCTGTGTATAGTCCTGTGTTGCAAGTTTTACTGAATCACGAATAGCGGCTGGAATAGTAGGATCTTTTAATACCGGGGCCAAAAGAATATCAGGATCCAGTGGATTGTACTGAGGCGTAATATAGCTCTCGGAATAACCCACATACATAGGAACATGAATTTTAAAGTCGTCCGGTAAAAATTTCCCAAGCTCAAAACTCGAAGTAATATCGTATTGTTTTAATGTGGCTCTTTTACGCTCGCTTACTTTATTTTCTAAACTTCCAAAACCCGGAGCATAATAATTACCTGACAAAGAAAGCGTGCCAAAATCGGCTAATTTAGCTGTAACACGTGCCGTTGCAGCACCTCCACCGGATTCATCAAAATCACTTAATCGCAATTCATTCACCCATACCTGAGCGCATTTCGATAAGCCATCATCACCACCATCAATACCCTCTTTTTTAGGGTTTCTTATTCCTATCATTATAGTTTTAATGGCACTTAAATTCGGGTTTCCTTTCACCGTAATTTTTCTGTTCCCATCCATAACGGTGTATTCCGAAATTGAAGTATTCCCAACTGCAAGATTTCGTTGTTGCTTAGCGGAAGAAAGCTTTCCAAATTCTAAAACCATTTCATTCGCTTCCGGCCATACTTTGTATTGATCATCTGAGTTGGTTCCATTGTAACTACCGGCAGCGGTTACAAGCATTGGGATATCATATTCGTAATAGTTATCGGTATAATCGGTACCTAAACGGATAAAAGTATGCAGATCGTTGTGATTCAAAATTTCAGCTGTATTGGCTGATGCTTCCGCATGAATATACATTAATAATTTTTTGTATGAACGTACATCCAATTCCGTATTTTTAAAAGCAGCCCGAGCCTCTCCATCCTTTAGGTTGCACACTGTAAGTGACATCGCCTGTTCATTTAAAGCAATTAAATTAGCTGATGCCGCATTTATTTCACGAGTGATATTTGGTGGTAAAACATAGTTTACCGGTTGTTTACTACCATCCACTTCAATACTCACAGCCGAAACATCAAACTGAGTAATTGCCTCATCATTGGGAACATAAATACCGGGCTGCAATAGATCAAACCCATATTTCCGCCATTCGCCACGCACCAACTCTAACCGTGCGAAACGCAAAATAATTGGTTTATCCACATTTTTATAGAACATACGAATAAAACGTATGGACTGGAAATTTTCAATTGACCCAACCCTTTTTTCAGGTGTTTTAATTGGGATCCTGAATTGGTACCAGGTAATGGGTTTTGCAGTTCCGTCCTTAATGTTTTGCCCCGAAGTAGAGAACACATTTGTAATAAAATTAGTACCAACCCCTGAAGCAAAATCGCCTGGTTTTAAGCTGATATGATATTGGAAATAACTTTCCACTGTACTTAAGTTATTATCGCGGTTGATGTCCTCAACGTTGGGTGTTAAAGAAGCTGATGTAGGATAGCTTTCAGGCGATTGCTCTGTGGTACGGGAATTGTTTTCCATACCATTGAATTTTTTATACCGCTCCACTGTTTTTACATTTGCCGCATCATAATCACTTCCCCTGAAATAATGAAAATCATCATTGGAAGGATCCGCACCGATTAAAGCAGCAGCAGCAGGTGTAACAACACCTGATAGGGAGCTTAAATAATTACCGAAAAAACTTTGTTCTGTAATACTTGTTGAAGCACCTACCCCATCTAAACCAACATCCTGAAAAGGGCGCTCAACGGGATCATTATTAAATGTATTTAAAAGTGGCTGTACAGCTGGCACAAGCCCCCAAGGCGTAGTAACAGTAGCGGCAGGGTTAACGGTTGTTGGCAATCCATTTTCAGCACTTTTGTAGTTATCACGTAAAATATCTTCCGACACATTACCAATGTTAAAATACAATTCACCAGTTGTACTGGGTGCGGGATTATCAACATTAAAAGGATCCATAACCCAAAACTGGATGTATTCCACATTTGCAGTTTCAAAATCATTGGTTTGGATCGAGCGCATTATGCCTCCCCACCTTGTTTCCGGATCGTTCAAATTTCCATTTGCATCTAAACCTGCTGATATACCAGGGAGAGGAGCCACATCATAGTTATATGGTCCGCGCTCATTAGGGTAATAGGCCATATCTAAGGTTGCAATATTGGGTGGTATACCATTCGGAACCGGTTTGTTTGGAAAAACCTCCGTTTCAGGAACTTCACGGGCAAAGTTGTTCGACATGTCGGCATCTGTAATACCACCTGGCGTCAAACTTGTGGTTTGACGGAGAAACAAAGGATCAATAACATACCAGGCCAGCTTGGCGCGGTTGTATCCGTTAGGTAAGCTATCCGCCAGATTTCCTTCCGGGAACAAAGCCGTTTGTCCCTGAGGGGTACTTGCCAGTGTCCATGAGCTTTGTGAGCGCAGATCTATGGTTGACTGGCTTCCTTCAAAATCATCAATGTATGAATTCCCCTTTTTACCAATTGCTTTACTGTGGCCCGGAATAAGGTATGCATATTCAGCGGCAGCAGTAATTGTACTCATTTCTTTGGTTTCAATAAAAGGAATTTTATCTACCCAACGTGTAAGGAAAGGGGCTTCCGTTCTATAATTACCATCTAACCCCACTATGGTATTTTTGATGGCCTCATCCCCAATGTTTACCTTTTGTGTCAATGGGCGTTCCGTTAAATTCATTACCGTCCCACCTATATTAAAATCTTTATTAATTCTATAATCAAGGTGGGCAGCCATCAATGTTTTTTGCTGAATGGCAAATAGTGCATTACTCTCCAAAGCTATTTTAATAGGGGTTCCTGAGTTTAAAATACCATCATTAATAATTTTAACCCTTCCTAAGGTATAATCAACCGTATAATCAACGTTTTCGGTAAGCTTAACACCACCGGCAGTAACGGTTACAGAACCTTGCGGAACATTTGGCGCACCCAATGAAATATCGGAGCTGGAGGAGGATTGATACTGCCCTTTTAATTTGAAACGGTTCAATTGAGGGAATTGCTGGGCAACTATTCTTGTGGAATCGTATAACTGATCGAACACATAACTGTTTGCCACTGTACCGGGAGGAACAAATTTGGAACGTAAATAATCTCCAAATGGCTCTACAACTGGGAAGATCACACGTCCATTACTGGCATTGATCGTTACTCCATCAATAAAATCGAAAACACCATCCGCTATCTGGTCGGTCTGCTGATTGAGGCGATCCAAACTTAATACCTGGAGAAGGGTTCTTCCTTTGATAGCTGTTTCAGAAGCGGGAACCGGCAAATAATTAATATCGGTGCCGGTTTGCAAGTTATTGTAAAGTACATTTAATTTAAAATCCTGCGGATTGATCTGATACGCACCAATGGAATATACGTTTTTCATCATCAAATTCCACATCGGATGTTTGGTATTGGTTGCAGTACTTTTCAGCATCTTTGTATACAATGCTTTTGGGGCGCTTATCCCACCATCCGAAAACTCACCCACCTGGTAAACCTGCCCATTAATGGTATATTGGTAGGCCACAGAAAGTGCCTGATCGGGGTTTAATTGTTGATTTAAAGATACAAAACCCAATCTTGAATTTAAGGTGTATTCCGATGGCTGTAATTTCCTTGCAGAAGCAGTTAATTCGTAGTTTATTGTTTGTTTAAGGGTGTTCCCCGAAAGCGTATTAAGTTTAGAAACAGTAGTATTGATGGTTCTTACAACCGAGTCCCCCGAAAGGTTGCCATACAAATTATTTTGTCCGTTAAAAGGCAAAATTCCCGGATCGATATCACTCAGGTAGGTTTGATTAGCAGGAATATGAGCAGCATCTTCGGCTAATTCAGAAAAAGAAACAATGCTTCGGATATCATTGGTTGAATTATTAGTATTGGAGATCCAAACTTCAATACGATTAATATTTACTTCCGAATTAACAAAAGGTAAACCTGACAAAGCGGTATTAAAATGATCACGAAAATAATGCGCTAAAAAAAAGTGTTTATTGGATTCATAAGCATCGCCTGCTACTTCAAACTTACTGATCTGGGCGCCACCGGTAACTTCCACCTCTGATTTCTTACCTTTTTGCTGTGAAAGTAAACCTGTAACAGTTAAGCGGCCAAACTGAAGCTGAGTTTTAACACCAAACAGTGTTTGGCTGCCGGTAATCAAAGATCCGTTCAAAGGCATGCTTACATTCCCTGCTTCAATTTTTTTAATGATATCATCTTCCTCACCGGTGTATGCTAATTTCATTTGATTTTCAAAATCAAACATTGCTTCGGTGTTATAGGCCGTGGTTAACGTTAACTTAGTTCCAATTTTACCTATTACATTCAACTGGATCCGTTCATTAAAATCGAATGTATTTACTTTCCGGTTCCTTTCCGGGATAGCAGGGTTTTCTGTTTTGGTTCCGTTATAGGCAAATATTAATTCGGCCGAACCGTTGGGGCGGATATCAACCGTATTACCACCAAATATCCGATCAAAAATTTCTCCCCCTACATTTAATTTAGGGATAGTAGGTTTACTCTGATTGTTTTGAGTTTCGGCATCTGAACGGGCATTCCAATAGTTTTTTACCTGTTTTTTAAACATGTAATCCTGATATTCCTCGCTCTCCATGTATGTAGGAGGGCGATAATTAGCACCACCTATTTTTTGGCCAATATTATAATTTCCCGTAGTGGGGTCATATTCAACATCTGTTGTAACGTTGGAAGGATTGTTTAGCATCAATCCACCTGAATTGGGATAATTCAAGGGGTCTCCGGTTGATTGATCCTGAAAACTATAAGGAAGAACAACAGGGGTTTGAGGAGTATCAACAACAAAGAGAGGTTGCTTCGCGTCAATAATAGCCGCGTGATTAAAGGAACTAACCTTTGCATCAGTGCCTACAATGAGCGACAGCAATCCAATAGAAAGCCCTCCTATACCTATATATTTAGTTACGGTTTTTGTCAAAACTTATAAATACTACTTTTTAGTAATTTTCATGCCATGGGCAATAATTTAGAAGTTCTGACAATTTCTATATTTTTTTTGAATCTTTAAAAGGCAAGTAATTGAATATGGCATATATCTTATTTTTCTTATCAGATTGATTTACAACCTGTTGGTTTGTTAATTTATAAACTTTTAAGCGCTGCTTTTATAAGTTGTTCTACCGTTTGTCCGGTTCCTTCCGTTCTGATAATTTTGTCTAATGCTTTATCTGCAGCTCCTTTGTTGAAGCCCAGCATAACAAGCGCAGATAACGCCTCTTCTTTTAAAATATTGTTTGAGGACACAAAAAATTCTGGTGATAAGCTTCCTTTGCCTATTTTATCTTTTAAATCAACGATGATACGCTGTGCCGTTTTTTCTCCAATACCTTTTACACTTTTAAGGAGTGTTACATTTCCGGTAGCAATGGCATTTTGTATTTCGGCTGCACTCAACGAAGAAAGCATTAGCAGTGCACTGGTACCTCCAACACCAGATACCGAAACTAACTGGCGGAACAGATTACGTTCGGCTATGTCAGCAAAGCCAAAAAAACGCGGCATATCATCGCGTATATAAACTTGTTCGGTAAATAATTTGCAATTTTCGCTGTCACCGATCTTTGTAAAGGTATTTAATGAAATTTGCATGATATACCCTACTCCCGATGCATCTATTACAGCATAAGTGGGTGTTTTCTCAACTAATTTTCCTTCTACGTGATAAATCATTTTTTCATTTAATTAATATATTTAGAGTCAGGATTTAAGAATCAAGACGCAAGATGTTGTTCGTGTACTAAATTCATTTGTCTTAACTCTTGATTCTTAGATCTTGGTTCTTAGATCTTGGTTCTTAAATCTTAACTCTAACATATTACTTCCTCGACTGAGCATCCACAACCGCAATGGTGATCATATTCACAATTTCTCTTACAGAACTTCCTAATTGTAAAATGTGAACCGGTTTTTTCATTCCAATTAAAATTGGTCCAATTGCTTCGGCACCACCTAATTCCTGCATTAGTTTGTAGGCAATATTTCCTGAAGCTAAATTCGGAAAAATGAGTGTGTTTACTTTTTTATCAACCAGATCGGAGAATGGAAACTGTTCTTTTAATAATTCGTTGTTAACAGCAAAATTCGCCTGCATTTCACCATCCACAATTAATCCGGGGTAATTCTTATGAAGGATCTCCGTTGCATCACGCATTTTGTTTGGCACTTCACCATCCGTTGATCCGAAATTAGAATAGGATAATAATGCAATGCGTGGCGTAATGTTAAATTGTTTTACACTGTTGGCTGTAAGTACCGTAATATCTACCAGATCCTGAACGGAAGGATTTACATTCATGGTGGTATCTGCAAAAAAGAATGGTCCCCGTTTGGTGTTCAGAATATACATCCCTGCCACACGACTTGTACCTTCCTGCACTCCAATAATTTGCAATGCGGTGCTGATAGGGTCTCCGTACTTGCGGGTAAGTCCTGAGATCAATGCATCAGCAGCACCTGTTTCCACCATCATGGCACCAAAATGATTTCGCTCACGCATTATTTTACGTGCTTCGTACTGAGTAAAACCTCTGCGTTTACGCTTGTTAAAGAAGATATCTCCAAACGCGATCCTTCTGTCCTCTTCCGAAGCACTTCTTGGGTCAATAATGGTAATGTCGGCTAAACCCAAATTGTGCTCTTCTATTAACTTTTTGATCTTTTCAACATCGCCCAACAATATTGGTTTTGCAATACCCTCATCTGCAACTTGTTGAGCTGCTTTTAAAATTTTATAATGATCGGCCTCCGCAAATACCACACGTTTAGGGTTTTGTTTTGCTTTGTTGGTAAGGCTTCTGATAAGTTTACTATCAAGCCCCAAACGATTGATCAATACTTGTTTGTAAGCATCCCAATCCGTTATTTTATGCTGTGCCACACCTGATTCAATAGCCGCTTTGGCAACAGCTGGTGCAACCGTGTATATTAATCGTGAATCAATTGGTTTAGGGATAATGTATTGAGGACCAAAAGTTATATTCTTCGAATCATAGGCTAAGTTTACAGCGTCAGGCACCGGTTCCTTTGCCAGTTGCGCAATGGCATACACTGCTGCAAGCTTCATTTCTTCATTAATTTGAGTAGCACGCACATCCAGGGCGCCACGGAAAATGAAAGGAAAACCAAGCACATTGTTCACCTGGTTAGGATGATCGCTTCTGCCGGTTGCCATAATGATATCAGGTCGGGCTGCTATTGCATCCGCATAAGGTATCTCAGGATCAGGGTTGGCCAAAGCAAATACAATTGGGTTATTTGCCATGGATTGAATCATTTGTTGATCCACAACATTGCCTTTGGAAAGACCAATAAATACATCGGCACCTTTGATTGCCTCTGCAAGCGTTTTTGCTTTTGTGGTGGAGGAAGCAAAAAACTGTTTTTGTATATCTAAATCAGTACGATCAGTACTCAACACTCCTTTGCTGTCGAGCATTACAATGTTTTCCTTTTTAGCACCAACTGCAATATAAAGCTTAGCACATGAAATGGCAGAAGCTCCTGCACCATTCACTACTATTTTTACTTTTTCAATTTTTTTCTTTGCAACTTCACAAGCATTTAATAGTGCCGCAGATGAAATAATGGCTGTACCATGCTGATCATCATGCATCAATGGAATGTTTAATTCTTCTTTTAATCTGCGTTCGATCTCAAAGCATTCCGGTGATTTAATATCTTCTAAATTTATACCTCCGAATGTTGGTGCTATTGCTTTAACAGTGTTTACAAATAGATCAATATCGGTTGCATCTACTTCAATGTCGAATACATCAATATCGGCAAAAATTTTAAAAAGTAATCCTTTACCTTCCATAACCGGTTTTGATGCCAGAGCACCAATATTACCAAGTCCGAGAACGGCAGTACCGTTTGATATTACAGCTACTAAATTACCTTTGGCTGTGTATTTATATGCATCTTCCGGATTTTTTTCAATTTCTAAACAAGGCTCTGCAACGCCCGGTGAATATGCTAATGATAAATCGCGCTGTGAACTATGTGGTTTTGTTGGTACAACTTCAATCTTCCCCGGTTTGCCTTGTGAATGATAATCTAATGCTTCCTGCTTTCTTAATTTTGACATCTTTCTAAAATTTTATGAATTGCGAATATAGGAAACTTCCTACGAATTACGAATAAAAAACGAATTACGAATATGTATGTTTTTAAATGGGGCGCTACTTTACAGCGCTTGTGTATGGTAAGGGCTGGATTTGTGAAGGTCGAACTTAGTCACATCATTCTTTTTTGAAAAAAAACCAAACAAAAACCCCACCTTTTGAGATGGGGTTTTTGGTACTAAAAACAGTAAAAACAGAAAAGGTTAATACGGTAAAACAACCTGTTGAGGCACATTATTAATATCAACCCAGTTGAACTTATAACCAAAAGGACATCCTGAGGTCATAACATTACCAAAAAGATCCACACCATAGGTTGTAGTAAGCGTGAATGCTGTTGTGTAACTCACAACAACGCCTGGCATTGGTCTGTACAAACAAACAGAACCTGCCATGTAATAGGAAATAGAAGTAGGTATGTCAACAGTAAAAGGTTGACCTAATCTGTTAGTCCCCCAAACAGCTGCATGGCTATAAGAACCAAAAGTAGTATCTCCGGCAATGGTATTTGTGATCAAACCAAGTGCATGGGTAAATGTTCTTGTTTTTGCAACCATCCATGTGCGGGTGGTTCCATCGTCAAAAGTTATTACCATATTTGCTCTTACCTGATGAACAATTGTATTACCCATTAAAAGTTGTACAATTCCACCTCCATTAACATTTTTAATACTGTGGAAACCATTAAAGGTGAGAGATTTATTATCAGAAAGGCGGGTAACCTTATAATTGTTGAAGGTAATGATCGCTCTGGCACCAACTGTTGTCCAGGTAGTTACTATTCCATTATAGGGAAGTTGAATAACGATAGAACCTGTACGTGATGTCAGGTTCAGGCAATCGTTACCGGTATACGTTAAGGTGATCTTACCTACAGATGCCATAGAAGTATCAACGGTCATATTACAAACAGCTTGCACATCTCTGGTTTGAGAACAATCCTGCATAGCGTTGATCGCATCATCCATTGCACGGTTACTTTCACTATCGAAACTGTTCTGATCCTTAGCTTTTTGAGTCTGTTGAGAAGTGCTACCATCCGGAGTTGGCTGAGTAACAGGTGTTGGCGTTGGGATTTGAGCCTCCTCCTTTTTACATCCTGCTATTGTTAATCCAATAAATGCAATAGCTAAAACAAGTTTAAAGATCGATTTTTTTGTGTTCATGATTTTTTGAGTTTTTTATGGTGCTTTAAGTCGAAAAAAAGGTTTTAAGTATAAGCGAAATTATAGAAAAAACAATTACTGCACAAATATATTTTTTTGATTTATAACAAGTTACAACTAATTAAGGGCTGCTACTGATTAGCATTTTCGAAAAATTGAGCAAACAAAACCCCCATTTTTTTGGGAATGGGGGCTTGCTTTAAAAGGCAGAATTAATATATTATCTTAATATGGTAGAATAAGTTGTTGGTTTGCGCCATTACCATCTGTCCAGGAGAATTTGTATCCAAAAGGACAAGAGGTTGCAGTATAACCGCTTGCATCAACACCATACGTAAGAGTAAGTTGGTGAGCAACACCGTAATGTACAATAACTCCGGTTAAGGGCTTATAAATACAATTTGTTATTGGATTATTTATGTCATAGGAAAAAGATGTTGGCATATCAATAATAAAACTTTCTCCTATTCTGTTTACTCCCCAAAATGCAACATTATTATGCCCACTTATAGCTGTATCTCCAATTGTGGAAGCTTTAAGCACTTCAGTTACATTATTGTAGTTTAGTGTTCTTTTCACTTTGGCATTCCACAAACGAGTAGTACCATCGTCAAATGTTAACTGTATATTTGCCCGTACTTCATGAACAATTGGAGTCCCGAAATATAGTTGGATCCATCCCCCTCCATTCACATTTGTAACGCTATGAGTGCCATTAAAAGTAAGAGATTTATTATTCGATACGTACGTAACTTTGTAGTTATTAAACGTAAGTTTTGCAATAGCACCGGCAGTTGACCAGGTGGTTATAATACCATTGGAATATGGAAGCTGCACAGTGATAGAGCCGGTACGAATTTTACCGGAACAAGCTGTACCATCATAATTCAATGTGATTTTACCAATACTTTTGTAAGTTGAATCGATGGTCATACCACAAGATTGTACACTTCTTGTTGTTGACACAGCTCCTAAGGCTGAATTGGCTTCATCCATCGCCTGATTAGATTCATTCTCTGTATTTGACTGGTCGGATGCTCTTGTAGTTTGGCTTGCATTTTCAGCAGGAGTTACTATTGGAGCTACTGGCTCTTCCTCCTTTTTACAGCCTACTATTAAGAAGGCAGCAAAAGCAACCGCAACAATACTCTTAAAAATTGTTTTGTTTGTTTTCATGTTTTTTTATTTTTTTTAAGTTAAAAAAGCTAATTTGAAATATTGATAAGGCCGGAGTTTTTTCTTATTCTAAAATTTAAGATGTTATTTAAAATAACATCGTTGTTGAGCAAATTTATGTAATCATTAGTTATTAAACAAATAAATAAGTGTTATTTGATTTAGTGATTTACTATTAGAGTTTACATATTTAAGATGCATTCCACTATTTACAAAGAAAATCTTCAACAAAAACGCTTACACACATTTTCTCGACAAGCTCGAAATGACAGCGCAGTGGGCATTTATAACTCATAGAGAATGAGCGTTGATTTCATTACAAACTAAATAAATAACGTTTATTGTTTAATTTTCAATGTTAGATTTTCACACCGATCATACATACATCGTCAATTTGTTCAAGCGATCCCATCCAATTATTGAATGAGGATTCGAGTTTTTCTTTTTGTTGAGCTGGAGAAAGCCAGGAATTTTGTAAAAGCATTTCTTTTAAGGCTTTTTTCTTAAGTTTTTTTCCGCTTTCTCCTCCAAACTGGTCAGCATATCCATCGGTAGAAAGATAAAATGAATCGCCTTTATTAAGCATAAAAGAATGTGTTGTAAATGGAAGTGGATTATCTGTTTTCCCTATTGCTTGTTTGTTTGCTTTTACTTCTATCAGCTTGCCATTGGAAATATACCATAATGGATTATTAGCACCACTCCACTTTATTTCTTTTGTAGTTGTATTGATCGTAGCCAGTGAAATATCCATTCCATCTTTTACTTCTTTATCGCTCCTCGAAAAAGTTTCTAATACAAGCTCCCTGGTTTTATCTAATATTTTTCCGGGCTCTGTTATCCCTAACTCCAATACCGCCCTATTTAAAGCATTGCTGCAAATAACACTTACCATTGCTCCGGGAACTCCATGTCCGGTGCAATCTGCCGCAGCAATAAACAGAATTTCTTCTCTACGCTCCATCCAATAAAAATCTCCGGCTACAATATCTTTTGGCTTATAAAAAATGAAACTTGCCGGTAAGTAGGTTTTTACATAATGGTCTGGTGGCAGAATCGCTTCTTGCAACCTTTTTGCATAGGTTATTGAAGACAAAACTTCTTTTTGTTTCCCTTCTACAAGATTTTTTTGTTCTTCAATTATTTTATTTTGTTTTCTGGTAAACCGCAAACGATTAAAAACAAAAAGAGCAAATACCAAAACCAAAACCAGACTTCCGGTTATGCCATAAATAGCCACCTTCTGTTTTTGCTCTCTTTCGGCAGATACGGCCTTTTGACTTTCATTCTCTTTTGCATCAAGGGCCTTTTGTTTGTCATAAGAGTATTTTATCTCCTGTTTCATAATAGCCTTTTGACTATTTTCGCTCAAAATGCTGTCACGCATTTTTATATAAAGTTCGTGCATTTGAAGCGCTTCTTTGTAATCGCCTTTAATCTTATAACTGTGTGAAAGGGATTGACTAGCCTCTTTTGTTGTTGAAACAAGACCAGCAGTTTGGGCTATAGTCAATGCTTTTTTGTAACACCCAATAGCTTTATCAATATCACCCTTATTTTTATAAATATCACCGATGAAATTTTGTAAAGAAGCTTCCCATTTTTTATCTTCCATTTCTTCAAACATCTTCAAACTTTGAGTAAGGTTTTCTAAGGCTTTTAAATCGTTTTGTTGATTTTTAAAAACGAATCCGATATTGGCTAAAGCTAAAGCTGTCTTATTTTTATCACCTATTTGTTCACTAAATTTTAGGGAATTATTAAAGGATTCCATCGCTTTTATTTTTTCTCCTTGATCAGAATATATGGAACCTATATTACTATAGGCAATAGCAATACCCCTTTTATCACCTATGGTCTGCCTCAGCTTCAAACTACGAATTTGATAATCTAGGGATTTTTCCAAATCACCTTGTTCACGATAGATTCTTCCGATGTTGCTTAGCGTATTCGCCTCACCTTTTTTATCACCAATTTCTTCATTTGTTTTCAAACTACGTGTATAAAATTCTATCGCTTTAGCATTATCGCCCTGATCCTGATAAACAATACCGAAATTATTCAAAGTGGCCGCGATGCCTTTTTTATCAGCAATTTCTTCTCTTATTTTTAAACTGCGGGAATAATAGTTTATGGCTTTATCATAGTCACCTTTATTATAAAAAATTATTCCAAGGCTATTATAACCGAGAGACAATGCTTTTTTGAAAGCTTTTTTTTCTGGATCGGATAAAGATTCTTTTTTCAGGTTCTCATTCGCCAACTCAACAATCTTAAGATTTAGTTCCAGGTCAAGTTTTGGATCAGATACATAGATAATATTGTCCCAGGCTGTATAAGCATTTATTTTAAGGGTATCGTGTTGTGCTTTATTGATGAGATTTTTGAGGGAATCAACAGCCTGTTTCTGATCAGGAGTTAACTGTCCCAACGTTTTGAAGGAAATAAAAAATAGGCTTAAGTAAAAGAGTTGTTTCATATAAAATTCATTCAAAATGCCTTGGAATGATAAATCAGACCATGCATAAACTAATGCCCCCCATTAACCGGCAAAACAGAAACTAAAATTACGGATAATTATTTGAATGTTTAAACAAATTTATTTTGCAAAAAAAATTGCATTTTTTTACCCGCTTGATACTTTAAAAACACATTTTACTTCGCTCTAAATGCTATTAGAATTGAATTGTTTCTATTATACCTATTGTATTGGAAAATATTCTTAATTTTATTCTTCTAAGATGTGGGTAATTGTATAAAATGTATGCTTTCTTTTATTAAAAAATTCTGATGAATTACAAGGCCAAAATTTCTATTTCCATTTTTGCAATGGTAATGGGTTCCATTTTTATTTCGGAATATTCTTCTCCGGCAATTGGAAGCACAAGTGGTTCTCCTGCCGGACGCACAGGCTCTCCCGGAGACGGTGTAAGTTGTGCTGCTTCGGGATGTCACGCTGGCGGAGCTACAACACAAGCAGGCTTAATTACATCCGATATTCCAATAGAAGGATATTCTCCCGGTCAAACATATACTATTACCGGAACTATAACCACATCGGGCAAAACAAAATTTGGTTTTCAAATATCTCCTCAAAACACAACCGGAAATTTACAAGGATCATTAATTGTAACCAATACCTCCACTACTAAATTGGTAGGAACGGGAAAATATATTACTCATAAATCTACCGGTACTTCTTTCCCTTCGGGCACTGCAACATGGTCATTTAACTGGACCGCTCCTGCTCAGGGAAGTGGAGCGCTTACTTTTTATGGTGCATTTAACTCATCAAACAATAACGGTTCTTCTTCAGGGGATGTAATTTCCCTTTCTTCTTTAGCTGTAACAGAGGGGCCGGTGGGCATTGCAGATATTTATAACAATTCAAACCAAGTTATTGTTTATCCGAATCCTGTATCTGATAAATTATTCATTACAACTAGTTTAACCGGATCAGAAAACATGACAGTTGACATAATTGATGTTGCCGGAAAATTAGTAAGAGAAATTAAAAGTACCGATGGATCTATTGATTTTAATGATATTACAAAAGGGTATTATATATTAAAAATTAAAACTCCTCAAGGGGTTTTCATAAAAAAAGTTGTAAAGGAATAATTTTAAAAACAGCAATGCACACCTTTACCAAAGCCGAACGTTTATCAAGCAAATTAGACATAGAGAACTTATTTGGAAAAGGTAAATCATTTAACAATACTCCTTTCAAAGTTATTTGGCTGGAAAAATCAGAAGGAGCCAGTCCTGCAAAAATTGTTATAAGTATACCTAAACGATTGTTTAAAAGAGCGGTTGACCGAAACAGATTAAAACGATTGACCAGGGAGGCGTACAGGAAAAACAAAAACCTGTTGTATGATAATCTGTCAACTAAAAAAATTCATTTAATGTTTATTTTCACCTCAAAAACAATGATTGAATATAAAGAAATGGAAGAAAAAATAATTTCAATTTTACAACGTTTAAGTAAAACCATTAACACTTAATTCAGGATTGAAACGAATTGCATCTCCTTTCAGCTATTTATTCATAGGCGTGATAAAAATATATCAATATACTATTTCGCCTATGTTGGGCGTTTCTTGCAGATATGAGCCATCTTGCTCTGCATATGGTATTGAGGCTTTACAAAAACATGGTTTTTTTAAAGGGAGTTATTTAACCATAAAACGTATTCTATCTTGCCATCCCTGGGGCGGACATGGGCATGATCCTGTACCATAAGTTGGAGAGTTGGAAAGTTGGAAAGTTGGAGAGTTGGAGAGTTGGAGAGTTGGAGAATTATAAATTGGAATTCCAAAATCACTAAATCATTCGTAAATTTGTATTGATCCGTAATTTGAAACACATGAAGGCTTTCATCAAAAAATTTAAAATATTCTTTATCACTGCTCTTATCGGAGGCTATGCAATAATCTCGTATAGCTTTGTTGACAGCTATTTCGAGGTTTCTAAAAATCTCGATATTTTTGCCACTTTGTTTCGCGAACTTAACATTTACTATGTTGATGAAACAAATCCCGGTGATCTGATAAAAAAAGGAATAGATGATATGTTGGAATCCTTAGATCCATACACTAATTACATTCCCGAATCAGAGATCGAAGATTATCGTTACATGACCACCGGACAATATGGTGGTATTGGGGCACTTATTCGTCAGGACGGGGAATATGTGGTTATCTCTGAACCATACGAAGGATTTCCTGCACAAAAATCTGATCTAAGAGCGGGCGATAGAATTTTAAAAATTAACGATACAGATGGTAAAGGAAAGAAAACAGAAGACATTAGTAAATTTCTAAAAGGTCAGCCGAGCAGTGTTATTAAAATGCTGATTGAGCGTGAAGGGGAGAAAAAACCCATTGAAAAAATAATAAATCGTGAAGAAATTAAGATAAAAAGTGTTTCGTACTCAGGTATGTTAAATGCCAGCATGGGTTATATAAAACTTACCGGCTTTACAGAAAATGCCGCGAATGAAGTAAAAGAGGCATTGATGGAATTGAAAAAAAATCCTGAACTAAAATCATTGGTGTTTGATTTACGAGGAAATCCGGGAGGTTTGTTAAAAGAAGCTGTTGAAATTGTGAACCTGTTTGAAGAAAAAGGAACTGATATTGTTAGCACACGTGGTAAAGTAAAAGATTGGGATAAAATGCATAAAGCTAATAATGTACCTGTTGATACAGAAACCCCGATAACAATATTGATTGACAGGGGCTCGGCATCAGCCTCTGAAATTGTTTCGGGTGCATTGCAGGATTTAGACAGAGCTGTGGTAATTGGCCAACGCTCTTATGGAAAAGGATTGGTGCAACAAACACGCCCATTGAGCTATAATGCCCAGTTGAAAGTTACCGTTGCAAAATATTATACTCCAAGTGGCCGCTGTATTCAGGCTTTGGATTACTCGCATCATAATGATGATGGAAGTGTTTCTAAAGTTCCTGATTCATTAATATCTGCATTCAAAACCAGGAATGGTCGTATTGTATATGATGGTGGAGGAATTGCTCCGGATATTGCTACTGAAACACAAAAATACAGCAGCATTCTCACCAGTTTAGTAACAAAAAATTTGATATTTAATTACGCAACAAAATATCGTGTTGCCCATGCTACAATTATTCCTGCAAAAGATTTTAAATTGTCGGATACTGAATATGATGAATTTGTGACTTTTCTCACGGGAAAAGATTACGACTATATCACGAAGACAGAAAAATCGTTGGATGAATTAAAAGAAGATGCTAAAGACGATAAGGCTTTCGATGCCATAAAAGCGGACATTGATGCTTTAAAAATTAAAATAATGCACAATAAAGGGGAAGATCTTGTAAAATATAAACCTGAAATAAAACAATTTTTGGAGGAAGAGATCGCATCGCGTTATTATTTTCAAAATGGCCGTATGGAGGCATCTTTAAAAGATGATATTGATTTAAAAGAGGCTATAAGTGTTTTAAATGACAATGCACGGTATAAAAAAATATTAACAACGATTGTAAAGTCAGAGAAGCCCTTTTACAATCCGGATGAAGTGAAGAGGAAAAATTTGAAAAACATTGAGGGTGAAGAGGAAAACTAATAAACAGTTAAAAAACACGATACTTTATCGATCCTATTTTTTTTAGGATAAAACGCTCTGTGTCATATACCGTATAATTTTTATTGTTTTTTGTTTGCAATTTTAAAATATTTTGCCGGGATTTCTCCAACGATGGCAGCTCTTTCCGAAACAATTGTATTGCTTTATAAATAGTAGAATTTCCTTTTATTAGTTTGCTGAAACATCGGACCCATAACCAGCATTTAAAAAAAAGAAGCTGTCCGTTCATTAAATGCAGGTGATTTAAAATAATACGGTTACGCTCTATAATTATTTTAACTTTTTCCGATTTCAATTTACCAATAGTGGAAGAGAGCGCGTGCATACAAACCGATTTTGGTTCAAAATAACACTTCCAGCCTACCCTCCAGGCACGAATCCCTAAATCGGCATCTTCGTAATAATACGGTGCATATAGCTCATCAAAACCTCCCAATTGCCATAATTTTTCACGGTTCATTAATGCATTTGCACCTGAAAGAAAAAAACTTGGCAACCACATTTCATTCGTTTCAGTTACTGGAATATAGTTGATTGTTGTTTTAATTCCTTTTACACCTGTTTTGGGGTATTTTGCACCATCCTGAATTCCTGAACCATCCAGACCAACAATTTTTCCCATTACACCAAACGTATCTGGGGCTTCAAAATATTTTAATTGAGCAATGAAATAATTTTCGGAGAGTTTCACATCCGAATTTAAAGCCAATATCAATTCATGCTTTGCAGCAAAAATTCCTTTATTAATAGTAGGCGAAAACCCTTTATTCGATTCATTAACAAGCAATTTAATATCAGGATACTGTTGTTGAATAAATACTATTGAATCATCAGTTGAAGCATCGTCTATAACGATCACTTCGTAATTTATTTGTGCAAATTTTAATGCGGCAAACACTGAAGGCAAATTAGCTTCGAGTAAATATTTCCCATTGTAATTGGGGATCACCACAGATATGGAAGAAACGGAAATGGCTTTCTTATAGTTGCTCATAAAGACCTATATATGCTTTTGCTGCATTTTCCCATGAAAATTGTTTTGTCCAATTGATGGATCGTTGCGCTTTTTCAGGATCACTTATAAAATTAATTAATCCTTTTTTAAAAACTTCGATCATGTGTTCAGGACTAAAATTATTCCAGTAGTAGGCTTCAGTGCCTCCTATTTCAGGTAATGAGGTTAAATTTGATAAAAACACAGGCTTACCCAAACTCATCGCTTCCACTACCGGAAGTCCGAAACCTTCCGCTAAAGCTGGAAAAACAAAAGCCTTGCAGTTTTTATACAACCAATATTTTGTTGAATCGTCAATTGTTCCCGGGAAATGTAGTTGTTTATCTACACCCGTTTTTTTAGCAATTTTTCGGATTTCTTTTGTATAATCCGAACTATTGTCTCCCGCAATTACCAAATGTAATTGTTTGTTGTTTTCTAATAATGGAAGTAGCGTATGGAAATTTTTTTTCGGTGAAATAATACCGATCGAAAAAACAAAATCGCTTACGTCATTCTTCGTAATAAAATCAGGAATCGGTGCATCTTCAATAATTTTGAGAGAATTACCATTGTGTATCACATGTACCGGTGTATCATTTAATTGTAAATTTTCTCGAACAATAATCTCTGTAAATTTTGATATTACAGTAATTGCACTTGCTTTATTTACTCTTTTTTGAAGACTGTTCAGCTTACGTTTTTGTTTTGCCCCCTTATATTTTTCCAGAAAATTCAGATCATGAATGGTTAAAATAAGCTTTGTGTTTTTATGGTTTGGCAAATAATGAGAGTCTTGCTGTAAACAATGCCATATATCGTATGTACTACTGTTGATAGGTAATAGTTTATGAAAAGCAGACTGCTTTACATAATTGAATTCTTCCCCAAAAATGTTTTTTTGAAATGCAGGTAAATAAAAATCGAGTTTAAGATCTTTAGGATCGATAAGTCGAAACTGTTCACCAATATTCAAACAGAATTGCCCCAATCCACTATTAGGGTTTTTCAGTTTTTCCATCTCTACTAAAACATGTTTCATTGAATCTACGAATTACAAAAATAATTTAGCAATTAAACTATTTTAATTTGGCAATTTTACAATTGTTCAATAGGCAACTTAGGCAACTTATTATTTCATTTAATTGTAAAATTAAAATTGTCTCTATTGCCAATGCGTACTGCTAATTGCTAAAATTGTAATGCCTAATTGCCTACTGATAAATTGCCTACTGTTTAATTGCTTATTGTTTTTACATACAATTGTTTCAATTTAAAATATTTTAAATACGTGGAACGCGCAGATATTTTACAGATCATAAAACCATAATATCCATCGAGTATGCCGAGTTGAAAAAAATAACTTTGAATAAATTTCACAACAGGACTAAGGTATGATCTTATTAAATTTGTTCTTTTGCCCTCCGCAAATAGTGCATTCGCGGAAATAGAAGAAAATTTTTCTGTTTGTTTGATATGTTCTTCAATTGAATAATAGCTGTAATGTAAAATATTTCCCTTTAAATTGGAAGTGCTTTTATCTCCCCGATCCAATTCATATTTATCATGAGGATTAGTGCCCCCCCATTTACCTTTTCTTGAATCCCATAACCGCAACTTCTTATCAGGATACCAGCCACAATGATATATCCATTTACCACAATAATTGGTTAAACGGTTCATATAATAACCATCACATTGCCAATTTTCTTTTATTTCTATGATCGCTTTTTTTAATGGTTCGTCCAATGCCTCATCAGCATCGAGAGACAATATATGAGGGTATTTTGCTTGTGCTATGGCCCAATTTTTTTGTTCGATATGTCCATCAAATTTATGCTGAATAAATCGTACACCATTGGCTTTACAAATCTCTTCTGTTCTATCCGTTGAGAACGAATCAACAACCACAATATCATCACCAACACCTTGTATTGATTCCAGACAACGTGCAATGTTTTTTTCTTCGTTAAACGTTATAATAACAATCGAAATTTTTTGCATGCGTTAATTCGTAAAATTTGTATGATCACAAAAATAACAATAAATAAGCCCTTCCTAACCATTGCCTCTCCTACCCTCTTAAAATAAAGAAGAACTAAGGCATGGGTCGAAACTGGTGGCTTAGAGAGAGGCGTCTCCTCCATTTGGAGTGCTTGAGTGCTCGTTTTTTCTCAAAACCATTTTGCCATGTTGCTGATTTTAAGTAAATTCGCTTTCCAATTAAAAAAGACATGAACAAACAAATTTTAAAATTTTCGTGCATTGCAACAGCTATTGCACTAGTATCCTGCCAGGGCAGTGTAAAAAAAGAAGAAGGCGCTGTATTAAATGCCGGATTCAACATGGAGAACATGGATAAAACGGTAAAACCAACAGATGATTTTTATCAATTTGTGGATGGTAACTGGCTTAAAAACAATCCTATTCCCGCATCAGAAAGCCGCTGGGGCAGCTTTAATGAGTTGAATGAAAAAAACACAGCTAAGCTTAAAGTTATTTTAGAAGGTGCTGTTGCAGATAAAGCTGCAGTACAAGGAAGTAATACTCAAAAGATCGGTGATTTTTATTCACTGGCTATGGATTCTGTAAAATTAAACGCAGATGGAGCTAGTCCTTTAAAGGAAGAATTTGATGCGATCGAAAAAATTTCTACTAAAGATGATTTGATCAAAACAGTTGCTCATCTTCATACTGTTGGAGTTTCTGCTTTGTTTATCGGATATGTTGGTCAGGACCCTAAAGTAAACACTTTGTATATACCTCAATTGTATCAAGGAGGTATCAGTTTACCTGACAGAGATTATTACACCAACACCGATGAACGTACATTAGGCATCCAAAAAGCATATCTGGAACATGTTACTAATATGTTCAAGCTTTTAGGTGATAAACCAGAATTAGCAGAGAAAAATGCTAAAACAATTTTCAGTATTGAATCCAACCTGGCAAAAGCGTCAATGACAAACATTGAATTACGTGACCCGGAAGCACAATACAATAAAAAAACATTTGAAGAACTTTCTAAATTAACACCAAGTGTAAACTGGGAGGCCTATTTTAGTGGAGTGGGTGTGCCAAAGCTTACGGATGTAATTGTTTGTCAACCTGCGTTTTTCCAGGAAATTTACCGTTCTATTGATAAGGTTTCCATCAGTGATTGGAAAACATACTTACGTTGGACCCTGATCGATCAAACTGCTAATAAATTAAGTGATGATTTTGTGAACGAACAATTTAAATTTAACGGAACCATTTTAATGGGCACACCTGCTTTAAAACTTCGTTGGAAACGTGCTTTAGAAGCTACGGATGGTTCGTTGGGTGATGCGTTGGGACAATTATTTGTTGAAAAACATTTTTCGGAAGACAGCAAAAAACGTGTAGCTGAAATGGTTGAAAACTTAATTGCTGCTTATAGAGTGCGTATCAATAGCCGCGATTGGATGGGTGAAGAAACAAAAAAACAAGCACAAACCAAGTTGGATAAAGTGATGAAAAAATTTGGTTATCCTGATAAATGGAAAGACTATTCTTCATTGGATATCAAACGTGATTCTTATGTACAAAACTTTATGCGTGCCAATACCTATTCATTTAAAGAAATGATAAACAAGTTAGGTAAGCCTATCGACCGTGCTGAGTGGGGGATGTCTGCACCAACTATCAATGCATATTATAACCCATCCATGAACGAAATTGTTTTCCCTGCAGGAATTATGCAACCGGTATTTTTTAATCCTGAGGCTGATGATGCTGTAAATTATGGGTGTATGGGCGCAATTATTGGTCATGAATTAACACATGGTTTTGATGATCAAGGTGCGCAATATGATGCGGATGGTAATTTAAAAAACTGGTGGACCAAGGAAGACCTGGCACGATTTAAAGTAAAAACCGATATGCTTGTAAAACAGTTCGATGATTATGTTGCTGTTGACGACCTGCATGTAAAAGGAGAGCTTACTTTGGGCGAAAACATTGCTGATCTGGGTGGTTTAACAATTTCATATTATGCACTAAAAAAATCGTTGGAAGGCAAACCTGTTCCTGAAAAAATTGATGGATATACTGCTGAGCAACGTTTCTTTATGTCCTGGGCACAAGGTTGGAGAATTAATATGCGTCCTGAGTATTTAAAAAACATGTTACAAACTAATCCACATTCACCGGGCAACTTCCGTGCAAATGGTGCACCAAGTAATATGCAAGAATTCTATGATGCCTTTGGAGTAAAAGAAGGAGATAAAATGTTCCGTCCGAAAGCTGAAAGAGCTGAGATCTGGTAAGCTTTATTGAGGTTAAAATTTACAAAAAAAGCGTCCCATACATACTGTGGGGCGCTTTTTTCATTACCGGATGTTTTTAAAATGGCAAGATGCCAACTAATAAACGGCACGAGTTAAAAAAACTCGCGCCTGCGGGGGGGGGGGATTTATAAAAAAAGCGTCCCATACATACTGTGGGACGCTTTTTGTATTTCCGGATGTTTTTAAAATGACAAGATGCCAACTTATAAACGGCACAAGTTAAAAAAACTCGCGCCTGCGGGGTTAAAAAAAGCATAGCGAGACGCTACACTTAACGATTTACTTTATATAACTTAGCACGCTGCTGAACTTGGTGTCAGGCTGGAAGCCTTGTTAAATTGGACGTAGCGGGACGCTACGCCCAACGATTATTTATTTTTTTGTCTCGCCCTAAAATAAGTTTACAGGTTTGGGGTTAAATCCTGAGATTGATTTACAGCTTTAATTTCGGTTTTAAAAAGCTGACGGGTCTATTAGATAAGCGACATTGGGATATTTGTTAAGGGCATTTTTTTGATTCAGGACTATCCAAAAACTTTTTCGCATTTAGATTTGCAGGATCTAAGTCCAGCACCTTTTTAAATTGAATTTTTGCTGCACAAAAATCTTTCATATTTAGGAGATATACCCCCATATATGTATTGGCTTCAATTAGATCTTTCTTATTCTCTTCGGGTTTTGCCTTGGTAAGGTATTGTTCATAAAAAGGTTTAGCCAACCACTTTTCATTTTTAATATCTTGCTGAACATTTACTTTCGCTTTCCACAAATATCCTAATGCTAAATCAGGCTGAAGTCGGATCATTTGAGAGGTTGCAGAATCGGCTTTTAGGAAATCTTTAGAAAAATAATAAGCGCGTGCCAAACCGAAATAATCATTTATAGTTGCTTTATTTGCAGCAATTTTTTTATCAAAAAAAGTGATCGCTTCCGGATACTTTTTCATTTTCATGTAGATTGCTGCAATATCACCATTCAATTCTATTTTATCTGGCTGTAATTCCATTGCTTTTGTGAAGCTAAGCAGCGCCAATGAATCCTGCCCATTTTTGGATAATAGTTTTGCCTGGTATTCATAATCCTGAGGGATGATTTTTGTGTCTGCATTTACTTTTGCAAAGAATGAATTGCTACTTGCCAAACCTAATTTATAATCCGCTGGTATTGCATCATAATACGAATAGGAAAGGTAACGGTATAAGTAAACATTGTTAGAATCGCATTTTAAAGCTTCTTTAGCTGCTTCAATTGATTCGACAAAATGTTTTGCTTCCAACAAAAAGCCTGCATAACGCGCACGTGCGCCACAATCATTATTTATTTCTAAAAAGCGTTTGTATTTTGCTACAGCATTATTATACTGCCCAGCTCTAAAATAAATCTCCGCCATTTCGCGGTAAGCAGGTGCAAAAGAAGAATCGATCAAACTTGCTTTTTTGTAAGATTCTAAAGCGGCAGTATAATTTTTTGAACGGTTCCAAAGTTTTCCTATCCTTAGAATAGCAGTTACCGATTTGGGATCCAGCTTTGCAGCTTTCTCATAAAATTCGATCGCTTTAGAGCCATCGTTGCTTTGCTCCAATACAGCATCTCCTTTTAAAAGAAGTACCTCCGGATTCAAAGGTTCCAGTTTTTGTGCCAGATCAAGTAATTTATTCGCTTCTGCAAAATCTTTTGTTTCTTCACTAATGTATGCTTCAGCAATCTTAATTAAAGTAGTTGCATTTTTACCGGCAGCCAGCGTTGTAGCTTTATAAAAATTCGCTTTTGCCTCCGCGGATTTCCCCTGGTGCCAATCCACTTTTCCTAAGCCAACATACGGAAGAGGTTGAGTAGCATTTACATCAGCGCCTTTTTGAAAGGTTGCTTTTGCCATCTCCATGTTTCCATTTTTAAAAAAGTTCTCACCATAATAAAAATAAATTTCACCATTACTTGCCTGCGTTGAAAGCAGGTTTTTAAATGAAGCATCAGCTCTTTCAAACTGTTCATTTGTAGTTTGTTTTATAGCATCGGGTAATGTTTGTGCCGACAAAGAAGTAACTGCAATAAGTGAAGAAATAAAAAAGTATTTAGCGATTTTCATAAAATATGTTTTCTAATTTAAATTTTATATTGGATTGGTTACGGATAACGAATCGTTACGAATTTACGAATCTGTCTGATAAAAACAACAATTTCAGTTTTGTAAATTCTCTTTTATTTATTATTGGCAACCTGATAATTTTATTTTGTATTAATTTCTATAAGCCTTACCGGAGCAATGGCTGGTATTAATCCTGCCTTTAAAATCATTATCTGCCCTTTTTCTCCAGCCACGAAGGATACAAATCCCATACCAAGTCCTGCACGCGTTTGTCTGTTGATCATATAAACACTTCGTGTAAAAGGATAGTCCTTCGTTTTTATGTAGGCTTGATAAGGCTTTACAGCCACTGAAGTACTATTTTTCGCGAGGGAAAGAACTTTTATTTTTTTTAAAAAACCGGCCGTTAGCGTGTCATCGCTGTCGCTGATCCAGTTAACGCTTAAAACACCAATTGCATTTTTATGCGTGCTCACATAATCTATTACTTCAGGATTTGACTTCACTGCAAAAGCATTTTTTGAAAATGGTTTTCCGAGAAGTAGTGTATCCTTTATATAGCTAGTGTTTGCTGAGCCATTATTATCAAACACCACATTAATTTTCCCAAGCTGCGATTTATCATTGATCTGCTGCCATAATGAATCGTTGCCCAGCAAAATGGATTTCATTTTTTCAACGGTCATTGTGGTGTCTGTATTCTCATTATTAACAACAAAAGCGATGGCATCTTCCGCTATTTTAGTAGATATTGGGAAAATGTTTGCCTGCTCAAATGCTTTACGTTCATTATTTGTTAAATCGCGACACATTACCACCACTTTACATGAATCGTTTATTAGGCGCTTAATGGCTTCGTTTTCAGGCAAGTACATTGCATGAATTTTGGCATTTTGATACAAGGATTCGAAAGTATATATTTGAGTATCAAACAATTGCTGAAAAGACTCATCCACAACAATGTTTACTTCACCAGAAGTTGGCGTATCGGTTGGTTCAGGCTTTCCGGGAGAACAACTTGAAATAAGGATGGCGATTGCAAGTATATAGTAATACCCTGATCCGGGCAAGATAGTTTTATTTAGTTTCTGTTTTAACATTTTGTGATTCCTCGGTTAATTCTTTTTTCTTTTTTGGGGATAATGTTTTTATGTGTCTGTGCTTTTTTTTATACCTGCGAAACGCTATCAAAAGCCTTAAAACGCTGTACGAAATAAGCACTGTTCCGATTATTTCTCTTCCTTCAGGCAAAAAGTTGATCCATGTATCCGTTAATAAAAATAAGATGCCAATAACTAAATAAAAAACAAAAAGCATAAAACTAAGATACAAACGTAGTTTATTCCAAATATGTTTTATTGTTATTCTAAAATCCATTTAATACAAAATACAATTAAAGCCTATTTAATTTTATTGTCATCCCGACCTGTTCTTCGCAGTAGAAGTTTTTCAGGAGGGATCTTGTTCTTAATTCATTCCAAATTCAGAATCCACACATTTGAATACTCTCCTTTGTATTTGGCTCGTTCCAGATCAGCATCCTTTTTATTATTTGTTTTCAAAGCAAAAATGTTATACATCTTTGTGTTTTTATTTTGAATAATTTTTGTATTCCTGTGTCCTTTAAGAATATTAGTGGCTTTGAACCTCTCTGCATTTTCTTTACTACCAAAAGTACCTATAACAATATAAAAACCATTACTTGCAAGCTCGCCCTTTTCATCAACAAAACCATTATTTTTAGAGGATGGTACTACCGATTCGGAAACGACTGGAACCAAAGGACTCGCCTCGATTTTTTTTGTTTTTTCAACTTCCGGATCTACTTTTTCAATTTCAACATTTGTATTCGATTTTTCTGCTAACTGAACTCCTGAAACCTCTTTATTGTCGGCAACAGCTTTGCTTGAAACAGCTGATTTAGGTTTCTCTTCCCTAACCTTTGTAATTGTTTCAACTAACATGTCAATTTGAGCTTGATTATTTTCCGATTGCGTTTTTAACTGTGCGATCACCTGGTCATAATCCTTTGCGGGAGGAATTCTAACCAGAGTATCTGCTTTTTTTGAATCTATTGCCTTAGGTTTCTCTTCCTTGGCCTTTGTAATTGTTTCAACTAACATCTCAATTTGAGCTTGATTATTTTCCGATTGCGTTTTTAACTGCGCGATCACCTGGTCATAATCCTTTGCGGGAGGAATTCTAACCAGAGTATCTGTTTTTTTTGAATCTATTGCCTTAGGTTTCTCTTCCTTGGCCTTTGTAATTGTTTCAACCAACATCTCAATCTGGGATTGATTATTATCCGATTGCGTTTTTAACTGCGCTATTAATTCTCCATTTTCCGCAGTGGGTGGAGCTTTAAGTTCTATATTTTTGAGCTTTACAAGTTCCGTTTTTAACCGATCTATCTGAGCCTGGCTGGAATCCGATTTTAGTTTTAATTGGGCTATTACCAAAGTGTTGTCCGTATCGGGTGATGTTAGTGTTCCTGAAATTTTTGTTTTTGCATTATCCACTTTTAATTGATCGATCTGCGCTTGATTACTTTCGGATTGCGTTTTTAACTTCTCGATCAATTCTCCATAATCCTTTGTGGGTGTGATTTTACCAGGGGCTTCCGTTATTTTTGAATCAGTAGATTTAGGCTTCTCATCCTTAATTTTTGTAATTGTTTCAACCAGCATATCAATCTGGGCTTGATTATTATCCGATTGCGTTTTTAATGCAGCCATTAGTGCATCCTGCTCTGTATTGCTTGGAGTTTTTACTTCTATATTTTTCAGCTTTACAAGTTCCGTTTTTAACTGATCTATCTGAGCCTGGCTGGAATCCGATTTTGCTTTTAATTGGGCAATTACCGCATCATTGTCTTTATTTGATTTAGGAGTTCCTTTTGCTGTTTTTGTATTTTCAAGTTCCGCTTTTAAACGCTCAAACTGAACTTGATTTGTATCTGATTTTGTTTTTACTTGTGTAAGTAAAGCATCCGTTTCCGAGATCAAAAAATGATGTAATATACTGTCTTTGGCCCTTCTGCTATTTTCTATTGCCGTTTCGGTATCCTTCTCTTTTGTAAGTTCCCTTTTTAATTGACCTATCTGAGCTTGATTGGTATCGGCTTGTGCTTTTAATTGACCTATCACCAAGGTATTATCCGTTGGCCGGTTCACCGTCCCTGCAATTTTTGTTCTTGCATTGTCCACTTTTAACTGATCGATCTGGGCTTGGTTACTTTCTGATTTGATCTTAAGCTGAGCAACGGCCGCTTCGGTTTCCTTTGCTTTTGTAAGTTCAGCCTTTAAGTGATCTATCTCTACCTGATTTGAATCGGATCGGGCTTTTAATTGACCTATCACCAAGGTATTATCTGTTGGCCGGTTCACTGTCCCTGCAATTTTTGTTCTTGCATTGTCCACTTTTAACTGATCGATCTGGGCTTGATTACTTTCTGATTTGGCTTTTAATTGATCGATCTGAGCCTGATTTGCATCCGATTGTGCTTTTAATTGTTTGCGTAAAGCATCTATCTCTGCAGTTAACGCAATTTGCTTTAAACTGTCGCTTAATTTTGCGGAATCAGTCAGCGATGTTTCCGTTTTATTTGCTTTTGATGACTCTCCGTTAGAAACGTTGGAATAACCTGAGGACTGGGCTGTTGCCACCTCAGCAATTATAAACAGAGAAAGAATGGTAAAAAAAGGGATTTTCATACAATAAGTATCTGTTTATATTGAAAATGTGATGTTTTTAACAGCATTATAGTGGTTATGCAAAAATATTAAATTTAATCAATATTAGGTAAATTTTATTAACCGATATTACCCAATATTAGCCCTCCCCCCAAGGGCGAGATCTTTATAGAAAACAGCCTCACACATCTATTAAGCTCTCTCTCTTTCATTGGGATGAACTCCGCAGCGTACTATTTCGCCCCGCTGGGGCTTATTTTTTTTATTTTTAATATTCTACAAAGATTTTGCCCCTCTGGGGCAATGCGTAATATATTTATTAAGATGCAAAGCCACCCACACTATCCCGTCATTAACTGATATTACCCACAGCCTCACACATCTATTAAGTCAATCTTTTACATTGGGATAAACTCCGCAGCATACTATTTCGCCCCACTGGGGCTTATTTTTTTTATTTTTAATATTCTACAAAGATTTTGCCCCTCCGGGCAATGCGTAATATATTTATTAAGATGCAAAGCCATCCTCACTATCCGATCAAAATCAAAAAAGAGGACTTGATGTCCTCTTTTTTGATTTAATTACTAATCCCCTTTTTTATAAAATGGATCCATTTACTTTTTACCACCTATTTTTATAGGGTTTTTTTGAAACGTTCCTTTTCTTTTGTATTGTCTTTTTTTCTTAGCTGGTTTTTGTTTTAGTTTTAAATCAACTTCATTAGCCGAATCTACATTTGATCCTAAAGAGTACCCAGGAGCCACCTTTACTATTTCAAATTCAATTCTTCTGTTTTTCTTTCTGCCTTCTATGGTATTATTGCTTTCTACAGGATCAGCAGATCCATAACCTTTGTATGTCATTCGATTTTTATCAATACCCTTGCCAGCGATATAATCAAGCACCGCTTTCGCTCTTTGCACCGATAGCTGTTGATTGACTTTAGACGATCCAAGATTGTCGGTATGTCCGGATACTTCAATTTCGAGTGAAGGAATGTCCTTCATAAGTTTTACAAAAACATCCAAGGCTACAAAAGATTCTTTTTGCAACGTAGTTTCGCTAACATCAAAAGAAATATTATTAGCAATTATTTTTTTACCAACTTCCAATGCCTGGGAAGTAGTATCACTCGATTTTGGTCTTGGAGTTTCCAAAATCTTTGCAAGCGACTCTTTCGCATTCCCGGATAATATCGAGTATTCAGGAGCTACCTTTGTAACCTGAAATTCGGTTCTTCTGTTTAGTTTACGTCCTTCTTTGGTTGCATTGTTGGCAATTGGCTGACGGGATCCATAACCTTTATAGGTGATACGATCTTTATCTCCACCTTTAGCGATCATATAATCACGTACCGCTTTTGCTCTTGCTCTGGATAATTTTTCATTGTTTTCAGCAGGTCCCTGATTATCGGTATGTCCCGAAATCTCTATTTCAAGAGAAGGGATATCCTTCATTAATTTCAAAGCATTATCCAATTCCTGAAAGGATTCTTTTCCTAATTTAGTCTGGTTCACTTCGAATGCGATATTGTTCATTATCAATTTTTTTCCTACCTCCACTTTTTCAAGTGTAATATTGTCTAATTTTTTTTCGGATCCGGAATCAGGCGTTAAATTGAACGATTTATACAAATATCCCGATTTAGTAATAAGGATATCGATCGGTTTACCGGAAGGAACTGACATACGGATATAACCATCATTTTCAACTTTTGGAGTTGCAATCACCTTATTGCTGGCAAGATCTGTTACTTTTACCTCCGCACCACTCACCGGATTATTTTTTTCATCAACCAATCTGATCGTGATATTTGCATTATTTGCACTATTTGTTCCGGCTTTTGACCTTTCAAGTTCCGCTTTCAATCTATCTATCTCCGCTTGATTTGCATCTGCAATGGCTTTCAATTTAGCTGCCAAAGCCAGATTAAATTCATCCGCTTCTTTACCTGTTGTTGGTGGAATTATCGCGGTAGTTTTTGTTTTTTCGAGTTCTTCCTTTAATCTCTTGTTTTCTTCCTGGCTTGCATCATAATTCACTTTCATCTGATTATTGACCAGTTGCATAGAGTCATTGTAATCCTTACCATTTCCGCTTAATGCGCCTATGTTATATCTTGGGTCTTCCACTTTAACAAAACGTTCTTCCTCTTTTTTGTTTTGAAAAATATAACTAAGTAAAAATTCGGATGTTGAACCTGTATAAGACCTTATTTTGCTAATGCCAAGATCAAACGCGTAACCTACACTAAAACCACGATAACGCAGTCCCGCACTAATTGCCATTGCATAATTACTATGGTAGGTGGCACCCAGCCATCCAATTTTTTTCCAATCGATCACTCCATTCACATCATATTGAAGTGGCGCCCCCTTTACACTTCTAACCATGATCAAAGGGTAAGCAATTATCGCCTTCTCCTTAGATACATCAAACACGTATTTGGCAGTTCCCTGATAATGCCTGTTTAAGTTATAATAACCATTATCACCACTAATGATCGGGTATTTTAGTCTATTCCCCAGAATTTGTGGAACTGCAAAGCCTACCGTTAATCTTTTCAGAACGTAAACGATACCTAAGTCTGCACTAAAAACTGTTTTGTGTTGCGACTGTTGAGATAAAAATGGATCGTCTGTATCTCTGATCTGCGCTTTTGAAAAATCTATTTTATTATCAAAAATACCACATGCTACTCCAAAGTATAAATTATTAGAATCACTGATCTTAAATTTATACGAGTAATTGCCAAAAGCACCAACACGGCTAATGATATCGGTAACGTCAGAATATACTTTTAATCCTAAACTGGAATTTTTTGCACGAATAGGACCATCTATTGTAAAATAACTGGTTTGTGGAGCTCCCGCTAATCCAGTCCATTGAGAACGATGCGTCAGAAAAACACTGATATTTTCATTGATACCGGTAAAAGCCGGATTTAGTACAAATGGATTTGAATAGTACTGGCTGCTAAAAGGCAATTGTTGAGCAAATCCCCTCCCGAAAGGGATAAGAAGCAACACACAAGCCAAAGCCAAAAGCCATAGGCCTCTCCCCTTAATCCCCTCTCCACGAGAGAGGAGGTGCAAGGAGAGTTGCTTACTGTTAACTGTATTTTTTATTTTTTTCATTCTCTTAATTTTATATGTTTCATTTACCCATTACCTCTCCGTATATAGAGTTGCGGTGGACAGGACAATGCTATTTTTTTATTTTTCGTTTAAAATAGTAAGCGGCCCTTTATATAATTTATCCGAATTTTTAAGCTTCAGGAAGTAATAGTAGGTTCCATCAGGTAATGGATTACCATTTTTATTTAAGCCCAACCAAGTGTTATCATAAGAGGATGAATAAAATACCTGCTGCCCTTCTCTATTCACAACAATTGCCTCGGTACCGGGATAGTTTTCAATATTCTTAACTATCCAAATATCATTGTATCCATCGCCATTTGCCGTCATCAGGTTGGATACGGTCAAATTGAAATCTATAATAACTGTGATGGTTATTGAATCCAGATCCATACAGCCATTGATATCAGCTACTGTTAATTCATAAGTTGTTGTTACTACCGGAGTAGCGATAGGATTAAAGATATTAGGGTTACTTAACCCTGTAGCAGGCAACCAGGAATAAATTGAACCACCTTGTCCATTAAGTGTATACGAATCACCTAAGCTGATGGTATTATCAGTACCGGCATTTGCAACCAGCCTTGGAAAGATAACAACTGCAACGGATGAAGAATCTTCACATAAAGTGGCAGGATCTGTAACAGTAAGCGCATAAGTGCCTGATGATTGACAATTACTCACCACTATAGCCTGAGTGGTTGCTGATGTACTCCATGAATAATTCAACCCGGCCAAACCTGACATGGAAACACTACCTCCACAGCAGAACGATAAGGCTCCACTTGAAATGATCTGAGGATCCGGCAGTACATCGACTAAAGTAGTAACCGTTGCAGTATCCAAACACCCTAGGTTAGAACTTGTGATCAAACTAACTGCCCCTACACCGGGCTGCGCAAAAATATGAGTAGGATTTAATAGCGTAGAAGAACTGCTATTCCCAAAATCCCATTGGTTTAATTGTATAGTTCCTGATTCGATAGTTGACAAATTAACAAATGTAGTTGCCACACCAAAACAAGCAGTATCAGCCGTAAACAGGGCTAATGGTTTTGGATAAATATTGATCTCAGCGGCATTTGAAGTATCATTTAAACAAACTCCACTATTTACAATTGCCCTGTAAAATACGGTATCCGTTAAGTTGGAATAAGCTATTGTATCCGTTACGTTTGCTGAATCTATCCATGTTGTACCTTCATCAATAGAATATTGCCAGTTAACAACTACTCCGGTATATCCCGACAGCGTAAGTGTTGCACCATTTGCATAGGCGCATCCTGAAACTCCACCAGTGATAGAACCCGCAACTGATACAGGGTTAACAGTGATGGTATCATTTGATGAAATTGCGAAGTTGCAAATACTGTTTTGTAACACAGCATGGTAAATTGTGGTGGTGGTTAAATTAGTATATATAAGACTCGCTGTTGTATCATTGATATATACCCAAGTGGTTCCATTATCTATTGAATACTCCCATCTTACAATATGCCCTGTATGGCCCGACAATAATAACGTATCGGAATTAACACCACTACAAACGGTATCGTTTGCCGAAACAGTTCCTCCAATTGGCAATGGAGTGGTATCTACTGTAATTCTTGCTTCAATGGATATCGCATCAGCACAAAACTCAGTGGTGATAGCCCTGTACCAGGTTGTAGTTGTTAAATTGGAATAGATCAGTTCCGTTGTTGTGTTGGCAATATCTATCCAACTTGTTCCTCCGGTTATTGAATACTGCCATTTTAGTATCGTGTTGGAAGCACCTGTTAATGTTAATGTATCTCCATTCGCACCACTACAAACAAAGGCATCGGCTCCAACACTACCTCCAACTGCAACGGCATCCACAGATGCAACCACAGCGCTGGTATCAGAACAACCTGTTGGCGCGTATACACCTACAATATAATAAGTACCACTTGCTAGAACATGGGTTGAATCCAACATTATATTGGTTGCCGCGGCATCGGTGTAATAGCTTAACGTTAAGCCGGGATCAGAACCAAATGTTACTGCAGGTAATGTTAGATTTACGGTATCGGGTGAACATACCGGAGATGGAGTAGTAATAGCCACAACCGGTTTGGGATTTATTATAACATTTATTGCGGCAGTATCGGAACATGTTGTGGCCAGATCCACACCAACAATATAATAGACCCCTGTAACTGTAACAGAATCGGGAGTTGGGTGAATTGAGGTTGCTCCCGCATCAAAAAATTGGCCATAAAATAAACCCGGTGTAGATAGTGCTGTAACTGCCGGTAAAGTAAGATCAACTCCTGTAGGGAAACATTCTGCTGCCGGATCAGTTGTAATTACATCCGGTTTTGCATTTATAAAAACTGTTACTGCTGCTGTATCAGAGCAACTCCCTAAGGTTGTACCAACTATAAAATAAGTGCCTGCACCTACAGCCGTTTCATCCGCAATAGGAGTAATTGCTCCTGCCTCCATAAAGTAAGTATATGTTAAGCCGGATGTTGTACCAGGCACTGTGGTTGCTACTGCAGGTAATGTAAGATCAGCGGTTGAAGGAAAACATACTCCGGGGTTACTTGTAATAACCACAGGTTTTGGGTTTACAGTAACCAGTACCGCTGTGGTATCAGAGCATCCTGTTAAAGGTAAAACACCAACAATATAATACGTACCACTATCGGCTGTTGTAGGGGTTGCATATACTGAAGTTGCTGCTGCATCTGTATAATACGTAAAATTTAAACCTGCTGTTGTACCAGGAACTGTTGCTGCTACGGCCGACAAAGTGAGATCAATTGTTGCAGGAAAACAAACTGCGGTAGGATTTGCAGTATTTACAACCGGTTTTAGATTTACTGTTACTGTTACCGCTGCTGTATCGGAGCATCCCGTAGTAAGATTTACCCCAACAATACCATAGGTGTTGGCAGATGATGTTGAAGGAGTAAAATATAATACTGATGCACTTGGATCAGTATAGTAAAAGAAAGTCAATCCGGCTGTTGTACCCGGCACTGTTGCAGCCACTCCAGGCAATGTAAGGTTAGCTGTTGATGGGGCGCATACGTCTGCAGGGGCAGCAGTATTTACTGTTGGTTTTGGATTTACTGTAACCGTTACTGCTGTGGTATCAGAGCATCCTCCACCTACAACTCCAACTATATAATAAATACCGGTTACTCCTACTGCTGATGAATCCGCCATGTGAGTGGTGGCTCCGGCATCAGTAAAATAGGTATACGATATTGGTCCTGAAAAAATTGAGCCAGCTGTAACCGCTGGTAAGGTAAGATCCAGTGTTGAAGGTGTACAAATTTGTAATGGGTTATTAGTAACAACAGTTGGTTTTGCATTTATGGCAACAACTACGGCAGTTGTATCTGAGCAACCTGTTGTTGGCACTTTACCAACAATATAATAGGTACCACTTGTTGTAATTGCAGTTGAATCCGTAGTATGTATAGTTGCCGCTGCATTAGTAAAGTAAGTATACGTTAAACCCGGAGTAGACGTTGCTGTAACGGCAGGCAATGTAAGATTGATAGTTAAAGGAAAACAAACTGCTGCAGGGTTGGTGGTATTTACAGTAGGTTTTGGATTTACGGTTACGAATATGGCTGTAGTATCAGTGCATCCTGTTGCAAGCACTTCGCCAACAATAAAATACTTACCACTATCAGCTGCTGTTGGAGTTAGGTATGGAACCATTGCATCCGTAAAATATGTCAACGCTAAATTTGCTGTTGAACCTGCGGTGTCTGCAGGTAATGTAATATCCACTTTTCCGGGTGCGCAAATTGCGAGAGGGTCATGAGTAACTAAATTCGGTTTCGGATGTACTGTTACAACAACCGCGGCTGTGTCGGTACATAATGTTAGGGGCACTTCACCAATAATATAATAGGTACCTGCTGTTGCTGTTGTTGGAGTTGGATATAGTACTAAATTTAATCCTACAAGTGTATAGTATTTGAATGTAGTAGCAAGTATGTCACTTGAGCGAACACCTGCCGCGGTAAGATCCACCGTTGAAGGCGCGCAAACTGCCTGGTTAACTGTACTTACAACTGGTTTAGGATTTATGGTAACTACTACCGCAGTTGTATCTGAGCAACCTGTTAATGGAACGGTACCAACAATATAATAGGGGTTATCGATTGCCACTTTTGTTGAATCCGGAATATGAATTGTTGCGCCTGGATCTGTAAAGTATGTATAATTAAGACCTAGGGTTGTACCCGGCACTGTAGCGGCCACTCCTGACAAAGTAAGATCCACTTTTGAAGGGGCACAAACCTGAGCAGGAGCACTGGTAAAGACATCAGGTTTTGGGTGAACGGTCATAATTAAAGGGGTGGTATCTTTGCAACCTAAGCCTGTTTCACCAACAATATAATAGGTGCCGTTACCAACGGCTGTAGGAGTAAGAACAGGTGTTGTGGCTGTTGCCTCATTCCAATATGTGAAGGTTAAACCGGGAGGAGCTGGAGTGGAACCGGCTGTTACACCAGCCAATGTAAGGTTAAAGGTTCCGGGGAAACAAGTTGTGTCTCTTACCGTTAGTACTATAGGTTTTGGATAAACTGTTAATTCTCCGGGATTTGTTGATTGCACATCAGGCCCACAAGTATTCCCATCCCCAACAATACAGTGGTATTGGTAGCCATTAAATGAAAAAGGCACACCTGTAATAATTAAAGAGTTGCCTACTGTTGAGTAAGGAGCGGTGTTATTAGAGAAAGGAAAAAAACTAACCCCATTATTTGTACTTCTTAACCAGGTGTATGTTAAGCCAGCACCAACTGCTGTAACTGAAAAACTTGCATTGAGCCCTTGACAAACTGCTACATCAGCAGGATCACTTGTAATACCCGGTGGCGGATTAACAATTAAAAATGCTGAATTTGAAAAGCAGACATCCGGTGTACCAGTAACCTTCACACGGTATTGGAAACCATTCATAGCACTAGGGGGGCCTAAAATATTTAACGTAGCTGAACTAACCCCCAAGTAAGTACCACCATCAGCCAAATCAAGAAAACCTCCACCCTGATCTTCTTGCCATTGATAAGATATAGGAGGACTAACTGTAATAACATTGTAGCTTGTAAAACCACCTTCACAGATACTCCTTAACCCAAGAGTGTTCAAAATAACAGGATCTCTTGCTACTGATGTTAAATTTGCGTGTGGAGTACCAGCAACATCACCATTTATCAAAGCTGTACCTCCTGGAGTATCTCTTTTTATAGTTGCGGCTGCGGTTGGACTGTTTGTTCCTTGAACCTGAATACCACTGATCGTAATTACATCCAATACAGTTGTAGCAGCAACTCTAATTTGAATTGTGATTTTAGATGCATTAACAGTGGAAATAGAAAGAACTGTAATATCAGTACTAAGGCCTGTAATACTCATACCAACCGATGAAGGGAAAAACTGAAAATTAGCGGGTGCAGCCAAAATAAAAGTTCTATTTACGCCACCTGTTGTTGCAATATCATTATTAGAAGTTTCTGTGATAACAATATTCCCTAATGTGGAATAAGGTGTTGGGAATTTGCAAGTTGCAGTAACACTTAGAGATGGTGCTGTAATTGTTACTTGTGCAAACCCTTTATTAATAACAGAAGATGCTAATAACAACACTGCTATTAGCATAACTTTTATAGTAATTGTAAACATTTTTAGCTCCCGAGTGCACTTGGGATGGGAAATGTAATTGTTTTTCATAGTATTGAAATTATAATAATTTTTCATTTAAAGCGTAATCTAAACCACATTCCAAAGAACCTTTTGCCCTATCCTTGTTGTAATTCAATAAAAAAACCCCTTGCTAATGCTGATTCTGAAACAAGATCTTACAAACCAAATTTCTAACCTTTTTGCAATTGAAAATTCAGCACAAAAAAAAGAACGTATGGAATTGTTAAAAAAAAATATGCTGTAAATGCCTGTTAATATTAGAAATTGTAATTTTTTCAGCAAAAAATATCTCCGAAATACTAAATTTAACGCTAAATAATTACATAAAACCGCGGCAATCTACCCTTGGTTATATATAACCGACTAATTGACATCTTATCCGGATAAACGGTTTGCGAATGTTTTAAAATTTTCTAATCTAAAAAAAATCGGAATTATAAAATTAAAAACACAAAATTAAATAAAGAAAAAGGGTTTGATTTGCGTGCCAATAAATTAAATGAACATGCAAATGTTAATATCTGAAGAAATTTCAAGCAGGAGTGATTTTAAGTTTTGTTAATTAGTGACTGTCAATAGAGTGGGCATAAAATTTAGTCCGTCATTGCAAGGACTTTTTCCCGAAGCAATCTCACACAAGTAATTTGAGATTGCTTCGGGAAAAAGCCCTCGCAATGACGCTCCGTATAAGAGTTTTTCATTAAACAAGCCTAACAAAAAATTGGATTTGAATTTAAACAAATATTTAAACGACTCTAAGAATTTTTCTTAAAAAAAGAAAAATTTACATTACCATATTTCCGATGTTCTACAAAGTGTTGGTGTTTTGAAAAATCTGTTTTGGCACCATGCTCCACAATCAAAAATCCATCTGGTAGCAAAAGATCTTTACTGAATACTAATTCCGGAATAGAATCAAATTTTTCCAATTCCATTTCGTAGGGAGGGTCAGCAAAAATAAGCTGATATGTATTTGCAGTTTTTTTTAGAAAGCCAAAAGCATCCGATTTAATTACTTTTACCTGGGGCATTTTAAAATCGGAAATTGTTTTTTTTACAAAATCGCAACATTGGAAATTATCATCAACACTTGTAATATCGCTAGCTCCGCGGGAAGCGAATTCGAATGTAATATTACCTGTTCCACAAAAGAGATCCAATACCTTCAGTCCTTCAAAATCAATAAAATTATTGAGTATATTAAAAAGGCCTTCCTTTGCAAAATCCGTTGTTGGCCGGGCAGTTATACTTTTGGGAGGATTGATCCTTCGGCCTTTGTGTGTTCCACTGATGATTCTCATGTTAGTTTAAAGTTTGAAAGTTAAAAGTTTGAAAGTTCGAAGTTTGAAAAAGTTTCATGTTTTATATTACGTGTATTATAATTAAATGAAACATGTAAAACATAGTATGTCGACTTTAAACCTGTAAATTAAAAATTAAACTTACAGTAAATAATTATTAAAAAGAGTGAAATAAAAATGTTTGGGTAGTGTTTGTAACTGGTAGCTAAAGTCAGCATCATCGCTACGTTCAGCAAATTTCAAATTACGAATATATTTTTGAGTAATGGAATAGATATCCGAACTTTTCTCTACTTCACCTAATAAAACTACTTCTATATTTTCGGGATTTAATAGCAATTGCTCGCAAACAAAAAGCAGGTAATAAATAAAATCTTCGGCTGTTTGATGGTTGAAGGTATTGTAAAAAAGCAAATTCTTCCCTTCAATAACTATTGCTTCAAAATGTGATGGTTGAATATGTACAAACAATTTTTTACTCGTCTGATTTTTGTTTTGGATAAGCAAGCCATCAATTAATACACTTGAAAAATGATGATAATTAATATTTTTATAAAGGGCTTCTAACTTATTTTTCAAACTGAATGGCAATGCAAAAACATTTTTAGCATCCAGATTTTTTATATCATCAACCAGCACCTGCTCATCTCCATGCAAGGTTGCATTAAATTTCAAGTACAATTCTTTTTGTTGGTTCTCGAAAAGAGGATTGGGAATTATTGTAGATAGGTTATTTACAACTACACAGGTTACTGAGTTATATTTTTGAGGTAATAGCCTGCTTTCTTTGATCAGCACATCCAGCAGATCTGAGATCGCATCAAATGCATATACATTATGAAAAGTGTAATTTTCAAAAGCAATGTATTTATTTTTCGATAGTTCATGTATTGCAAGCCAAACGCTATCAATTCCAATTTGAATTATCAAATGGTAATTGGATGTTTTTTTTTCATCAAAGGCTTCGTCAATAAATGAATTGGCCTGGGTTATTTTATTTTTTAATTCGCTTGTCATGATATCGCGCAAAGATACAAAGTATCTCGGATTCCGGATTGCCAAAATTGCGGATTTTATCCGACATCAAAAATCTGCAATCCGCAATTTAAAAGTATCTTTACAAACAATGAATCAGGCAGAATTTAGTACTATTTTATTAAAACATTTTCCATTTGAAACCACACATGGGCAGCGTGATCTATTAAATAAACTATCAGAATTTATTTTAGAAAAAAACTCCAGCCAGGTATTTGTAATCAAAGGTTATGCAGGGACGGGGAAAACAACTATAGTTCGGTCGCTGGTGCAAAGTTTACCTTCTGTAAATGGCAAAACAATACTGCTTGCTCCTACAGGCAGGGCAGCCAAGGTACTCTCCAACTATACGAAACAGCAGGCCAATACAATTCATAAAAAAATATATTTCAGAAAGCCCACAGCAGATGGAGGTATGGCCTTTCAGCGACAACAAAATTTGCACGGAAATACCGTTTTTATTGTTGATGAGGCTTCTATGATCTCCAATACCGGTGGCTTGAGCGATGGTGGTATGTTTGGAGGAGGTAGCTTGCTGGATGATCTAATTCAATATGTTTTCAGCGGTACCAATTGCAAATTAATTTTTATTGGTGATACAGCGCAGTTGCCGCCAATAGGATTGGATGTGAGCCCGGCTTTGGATATTGAATATTTGAAAGCATCCTTTTCTTTTTCCATTGATTCTTTCGAATTGACTGAAGTTGTTCGTCAAATGGAAAACTCTGGGATACTTACAAACGCGACTGCCATTCGTAATCAAATAAAAAATAAAGAGAACAGCAAGCCGCATTTTAGCCTGGATGAATTTAAAGATATTATTAGAATTGAGGGGACTGACCTGGAAGATGCACTAAACAGTGCATACAGCGAATATGGCGCGGAAGATTCCATGGTGATCTGCCGATCGAATAAACGGGCAAATATTTTTAATCAACAAATACGTGCACGAATACGCTGGCAGGAAGATGAGTTATCGTCAGGCGATTATATGATGGTGGTGAAGAATAATTATTTTTGGTTGCCGGAAGAATCAAAAGCCGGATTCATTGCCAATGGTGACATTATCCAGTTAATGCGCGTTGGAAATATCCAGGAAATGCATGGTTTTAGATTTGCTGATGTGCGTATGCGACTGATCGATTACCCTGATGAACCTGAGTTGGAAACTCGTTTATTATTGGATACTATTATGAGCGAATCACCTGCATTATCACAACCGGATAATAAAAAATTATATGAATCTGTATTGCTTGATTACGCTGATATTGCAGACAGGCGTTTACGTTTAAAAAAAATAAAAGAAGATAGTTTTTTTAATGCATTGCAAGTCAAATTTGCATATGCAGTTACCTGCCACAAAGCACAGGGTGGTCAATGGCCTTGTGTGTTTGTGGAACAAGGGTATTTAACAGATGAGATGATCAACACGGAATATTTACGTTGGTTGTATACCGCGGTTTCGCGAGCTACAAAAAAATTATACCTGGTGAATTTTAATAAGGAGTTTTTTGATTAAAGCTTTCACCATCAAGAAATGTTATTTTGTTAAGAAGCCATCGCACATATTTCGACAGGCTCAATATGACCCGCGCACAGTTAACACCAGTTTACCTAAGACCTTGGGGCAGGGTTTACATTAAAAATATTCTTAAAAAGAATATGGATTTTTAATCATTGTTTTCATCCGAATAGCCAAACGAATATTGAAATTTTGGCATATCAAGTACTGTTCCGTTGCGGTCCTTCGCTTTTATCTTTTCGAAAAATATTTTGGTTGTACGGTCGCTTCTTCCAAGCAATTGCCGCATATTATAACTTAGTATGGGACCTACAGTTTTTTCAGAATAAAATATCCCGTTAATGGATACAGACATTTCAAATTCCACAACAGCCGAATCTATTGCATTTCCATAGTGATCAACTCCAATCAGACGATAATTAACATTGTCAAATTGAATTTTTGAGAGCTGTCCGGTTTTCTGGATCTTTATAGTTCCACGATTTTCAGTATTATTCTCTTGCGAAAAAATGGAACTAGTAACCAAGAAAAAAATTAATATGATAATGAGCTTTTTCATTTGAGCTTGTATAACGCAAATATAACGCCATTGTTATTATCATGGTAATTTTTCTTATTTGTTTTTTTTATTCTGTTCGGAGGATGGTGATACTATTGTCAAAATAAAATATAACAAAACGGTCCATTTAGCAGCTTATTTTTATAAAACAGACTTTACATATTTAAAATACATTGTACTGTTTACAACGAAAATTTAGCGTTAAAATACCTACACGCAATTTTCCCGACAAGCTCGAAATGACCACACGCGCGGTCATTTCGAGCTTGTCGAGAATTACTGCTGCTACTTACCATAACGATTATAAAGTCGAATGCAATTAATAAAAACGATCAAAACTTATACGCAAAGCCAATGGAAAGCACTTCTTTAAATTGTAATCGAGGTCCGGCTCCGGCCTCACTAATGCCATTAACCTTACGCTCAACCGGAACTGGGATGTCATGATCATAAATCATTTGGGTACTAATGCTTGAAGAAAGATATTTATTTATTTTCATTCCTATTAAAACTTCCCAGTTAACATCAATGTTTTCAGGGTTCTCAAAATAATTGCTAAACAGCTCTAATTTGGTCCCAAAATTTACATTTTTTACAATATCCTTTTTATAGGTCATTCTCAAATAAGCTCCCACTTCAGTACGTACCAATTTACCATCTTTAATTTTCACACCATTAATATCGTATTCCGCCTTATCAACACCAAATGCACCGGCATCTGCCAGCCGTTGATCATTAACAAATGTGGTTTTAGATGTAACAGGTGAGATAAATAAGGAAAAATAAGCGTTTGCTTTATAATCAAAACCGATTGCTCCTAAAAGATATCCAGGAGCCATGAAACGCGAAATAACAACAGAATCGTTCGGGAAATTATAGCCGTCAGCAAACTGGCTTTTAAAATTTAATAATGCAGAATAATACCAATGGTCGTAAAATGCATAACGCCCATATTTTGAAGAAAGATCTATTTTATCTTCATTCTTCCTAATTGCGTTAGTCCCCGACTGGAGCAGACCGTAAGACAGGTCAATTGAATTATCCCAGATGTTTTTATCCTTTTTATAATTGGAGAATGCATTGAATAAAGCAACTCCTGAAACTGCATTTTCACCACCCGCTGCCCAATTAGTAAAACTGGCTTGCGAAAAATTAAGACTGATAAGACCACCTTTTTTCCAGTTTTTGGTTGTATCCGGAGTTTGTGCAATGGATGAAATTGCAATAAGCATAGCAGGTACTAATGTGAATGTTTTCATATATTTTTTTATGTGCAAAAACAATACGTTTTTTCGATTGTATTTCTTTTAATTGAAAGAAACAAACAATTACAAAACATTTAAAATTAAATGGAAGAAAAATTTATTTTGCGGAAATTTTATTTTTTCAAAAGGTCGCGAATTTCAGTAAGTAATTGTTCTTGCGTAACTGATGCGGAAGCTGCTATATCCTTCTTTTTTGCTGCGTTCATCGCTTTAATGACCATGAATAGCACAAATGCTACAATTATAAAATTAATTACCGCAGATAAGAATAAACCATATTTAACAGACCCGAAAAGTGTTAATTCACTTAAATTATTCAAATGGGCTGCATCTAAAGCCGGTTTTAATAAAAGTGGAGTAAGCACATCTTCTATAAACGAATTAACAATTTTCCCAAATGCCGCTCCAATAATTACACCTATAGCTAAATCAACAACATTGCCTTTCATGGCAAAGGTTTTAAATTCTGAAATCATTCCCATCTTTTTTATTTTTATTTGTTATGAGGGCAAAATTATAATGAGATACACTGAATTTAAAACGAAAGAATCACCGAAATGGGTGATCTTTTCGTTTGTTTTAAGAATAGTCTGATCAATGATTTTTTTTTTGCAGAAGTTGAAAGAGGAGGAGGAAGCGCCTTATATGAAAAGCTATAGATAAAACTTATTTGAATTGAAAGCCGGGATCTAAACAGGCTCAGAGATTAAAGCATAAAAAAAGATTGACCCTTTTTGAAAAGAGTCAATCTTATATAAACAATTTATTAAAAACTTAAGCTGTAACTTTTTTTGCAAGTTTTGCCTGCAAATTAGCATCCAAAGCAGATAAGAAATCTTCGGTATTTAAATAGTGCTCACCTAAAGTTACTTTGTTACCATAGATACAAACCGCCAGGTCTTTTGTCATTTTTCCGGACTCAACTGTTTCTACACATACTTGTTCAAGTGCATGACAGAAGTTTATTAATTCCTGATTGTTATCTAATTTACCACGAAATTCCAAACCACGAGTCCATGCAAAAATAGATGCAATTGGATTTGTTGAGGTAGGTTTACCAGCCTGGTGATCACGGTAATGGCGAGTTACAGTACCATGTGCAGCTTCAGCTTCCATTGTTTTTCCATCAGGAGTAACAAGTACAGAAGTCATTAATCCTAATGAACCGAAACCTTGTGCAACCGTATCGGATTGAACATCACCATCATAATTTTTACAAGCCCAAACAAAATTCCCATTCCATTTTAAGGCTGAAGCAACCATATCATCTATTAAACGATGTTCGTATACAATGCCCGCAGCTTCAAATTTAGTTTTATAATCTGCCTGGTATATCTCTTCAAAAATATCTTTAAAACGACCATCATATTTTTTCAAGATCGTATTTTTAGTTGAAAGGTATAAAGGCCATTTCTTTTGCAATGCAGTGTTAAAACAAGAGTGAGCAAATCCTTTAATGGATTCATCGGTGTTGTACATTGCCATTGCGATACCGTCACCTTTAAAGTTATACACTTCAAAAGATTGTGGAGCGCTTCCATCTTCAGGAGTAAAGCTAATGGTTAATTTACCTTTGCCTTTTGTAACAAAATCGGTAGCACGGTATTGATCACCGAATGCATGACGGCCAATACAAATTGGTGCAGTCCAGTTTGGAACCAAACGTGGAACATTTTTACAAACAATTGGCTCACGAAAAACAGTGCCATCCAAAATATTACGGATAGTGCCATTAGGCGACTTCCACATTTGCTTTAATTTGAATTCTTTTACACGTTCTTCGTCAGGAGTAATGGTAGCACATTTAATACCAACACTATATTTTTTGATCGCTTCAGCCGAATCTATTGTTACCTGATCGTTGGTTGCATCACGATGTTCAATTCCAAGATCGTAGTATTTAATATCCAAATCAAGGTATGGAAGAATTAATTTGGCTTTAATAAATTTCCAGATGATGCGTGTCATTTCATCACCATCTAATTCCACAACTGGGTTGGCTACTTTAATTTTGTTCATTATTTTATAGTTTAGGGTTCAAAGTTCGTATGGTTGTATTATAAACAGATTGCAAATATAAGGTTTTGATTCAAAGAAAAAGAGCCAAAACTAATAGTTTTGGCTCTTTTTCTTTGAATCCCGAATCATTAATTAATACCCGAAAACATCCTGTAAGGAAAGAAAAGTTATTTTACCGTACTTTTCAAGGGTTTTGGTATCAAGACTTTCTTTTTTTCCAATTACAAGAACTGTATATTGTTTATTCTTTAAATGGTTTTGTTCAAAAGTTCTTACTTCAGCTAATGTTAAATTGGGAACTGTTTTGAAAATATCTTTTCTGACATCATAATCTAAGCCAAGTTTTCGGGCATTTTCATAATTAAATAAAACACCGGCTTTGGTAATACGTTCGGAACGTATGATCTGTAAAATAGCTTCTTTGGAAGATTTAAAGTTATTTTCAGACTCGGGCATGTTATTAATTAATTCTTTCATTCCAGCCATTGCTTCCGGCAATTTGTCGGCCTGAGTCCCTATATATGAAAACACATAATTATACTCTTCCTTCTTTTTAGGAACACTGTAGCTGCAATAAACAGAGTATGCTAATGCCTTTGATTCACGCATTTCCTGAAATACTACAGATGACATTCCTGCACCAAAATATTCGTTAAACATACGAACCATAGATGCATTGTCTTTATTGTACATCCCATCCTTCGAAAGTAAAATTACCTCAGCCTGCTTCATATCGTAATCTATTACATAAACATTAGTATTTTCTGCTACCTCCTCAAATTTTACAGGAGCAGGAATTGGTTTAAGGGTTTCAGGTACCTTATGCAGATTATCTAATATTGAAACAAGTGCGGTTGCTGAATTATCCCCATAATATAATACCCGATGCTGAAAAGAAGTAATTTCATTAATGATGGATATCAATTCCTGAGAATTTAAATTTTTCAATTCTTCGGCTGATAAAATATTAGTGTAGGGTGATTTTTTTCCATATTTACCGTAGGCGAAGAGCCCTCCAAATAAAATTTCGCCTTTATTTAATTTTGCATCTTCGCGTTTTTTAAGAATATCGGATACCACATTTGTTAATGCGGATTCATTCGGTTGTGCATTCGCTAAAAGATCTTCAAACAATTTTACAGCCTTCTCTATATTCTCAGTTAAGCCGTTAAGACTAACGTACACTTCATCTTCTCCAACATAAACATCAAATGAACAGCCAAGTTTATAAAACTCCTGCTTTAAAGCTGCTGCAGTTAATTCTTTTGTTCCAAGATATTTTAAATAATTAATGGCTACATCTAATTTTTTATTGTGGTTGGTTCCCATATCCAAAACATAATACATATCAAATGTTTTATTTTCAGAATTGGATGTATATAATACAGGGATTCCGTTTTTTAAAGTAATATTTTTTATGTCAGTAGCATAATCAATAAAAACCGGCTCAATATCTTTTATTGGAGAAGCAATAACATTTTTTAAAAACGGACTTTGAACATCCCTGTTTACCTCAACTGGCGTAATAATGGGCTTAATTACCTTTTGCACATTTTTATCTTCTCCTGTGCGCTTGTACACAAGAACATAATTATTTTTATAGTTTGCTTTAGCAAACTCTACCACTTCCTGTTTCGTAATTTTTGACAGGCGATCAATTGTACTTACATAATTTTGCCACTTTGTATCTGTAATAAATGCAGTTACAAAAGCATCAGCACGTGAACTATTACGTTCATACATTTTTGTTTCCTGTAATTTCATATCCGTAATAACTGCACTTAACAGCCATTCAGGAAAATCGCCTTCCTTCACTTTTTCAATCTGTTCAAGCAACAGATCTTTCACTTGCTCTAATGACTGTCCCTCTTTTGGGTTACCACTAATAATATGTGCCGAATAATCTTTGCACTCTAAATCGAACGCATTTGCCTCCAGAACTTTTTGTTGCTGATTTAAATTCAAATCAATTAAACCTGCTTGACCATTTGATAAAATTTTATTTATCATCATGATCATATCAGCATCTTTGGTTCCTATGCCGGGAAAACGATAACCGATCATTACATTTTCTGCGTCAGGTCCAATTACTTCCTTTATAACAGGCGATGCGATTGGCTTTTCAACAAATGGCACATAAAGAGGTAGAGGCTTTCTTTTCCAGGAGCCAAATTTTTTATCGATCATTTTAATTGTTTGATCCGGATCAAAATCTCCGGAAATACAAATGGCCATATTATTAGGTACATAATAGGTATTAAAATATTTTTTTATCTCGGTTAAAGAAGGATTTTTTAAATGTTCGATCGTACCGATAGTTGTTTGTGAGCCGTAGGTGTTATTCGGAAAAAGCCCGGCAAATAAAGCTTCCCAAGATTTGCTACCATCATTATCAAGTCCCCTGTTTTTCTCTTCATACACAGCTTCTAACTCGGTATGGAATAATCGCAATACCGGGTTACGAAAACGTTCGGATTCAATGGTTGTCCATTTATCCAGCTGATTGGAAGGGATGTCATTTACATAAACCGTTTGTTCTAACCAGGTATAAGCATTTGTTCCTTTTGCGCCAAGATTGGATAACATTTTATCGTATTCGTTCGCAATAGCAAATTTTGAGGCGTAACCCGAAATACTATCAATTTGATGATAAATAGCTGTTCGCTTTTCATCCTCTTTCGTTTTTCTGTACACTTCGTAAAGTGCTTCAATTTTATCTAATTCAACCTTCTCTTTTGCGTAATCTTTACTACCATATTTATCGGTTCCTTTAAAAAGCATGTGCTCCAAATAATGAGCTAAACCTGTCGCATCCTTTGGGTCATTTTTACTACCGGCACGTGTAGCAATGTAGGTTTGAATACGAGGAGCATTTTTATATACTGTCATATAAACAGTTAAACCGTTATCAAGCCGATATATCCGTGCGTTCAAGGGATCGGAAGGCGCACTTTCGTATTTATAAACTTTTGATGATTGCGCTTTTGTATTTGAAAAACTAATAAAAAGCAATAAAGAAACTGTTGCAAATAGCTTTGCAGCGATTGATTTTTTCATTTGATAGAATTTTTGTTTTTGTAAAAATAAGATTAATTGTGAATACTCAACAATCTAAAAACTAAAAAACGTTATATTTTATAAAGGGGAAGGAGCGTTTGCGGTAAAAGAATTACATTTTTCAGGAATTTACACAAAAATATCATTGATGAAAAGATGCAGAATTTCAATAAAGATCAGAATAATAACCACCCACTCCAAACGCTTGCTTTCTTCAGCGTTTGTAAGTTCCACAAATACGGATAGATTATTTTCTACCCGCTTAAGCATGTATTCCAGTTCTTTAAAGCGAATAGAAATATCAAAGGTTTTTGTAAGTCCGGCATTCACTTTCCCAAGAAATTCATCTTCCCAAACTACCGAAGGTGTATCATATATATAAAGATTATCGATTATTCGATTTTTGGTATTAAGTGTTTTACCAATGAATTTTAATAATTTTCGTTTTGAAATTTTCAGCCTCCCATGCATCTCCAGTTGGTTGGTAAGGTTAACAGAATTCTCAAATAATTGTTGCGCTACTTCCTGATAAAAATCAAGAGCCAATGATTGCGCCACTTGCAACATTGCAATACGTATCACATCATCATTAATTTCTTTAACTGATAACGAATTGTATGAAAAATCCGGCTGAGATATTTCCTTTTTTTCAATAATGAAATCTTCCTGTAAACGATTTTCAAGATGATTAACACAATATTTTGTGAGGAGAGAAATAAAGATGCTACGTTGCACTTCATCAACATTAGCAAATACAACAACTCCATAATTTAATACAAAAACATATCCTTGTTTATACTTGTAAAACAATTCAAATGAATTGGAGTTGATCAATTCACCGGTGTATTCCGACTTAAATTTTTTAATGTTGGTATTCTCCGCAATCTGGTATGCAATTATCAGAATCATCTATTGGTGGTTTAAACACAAAGGTAATTTATTCGGTCCTAAACTCAATATTTTTTTACTTGATACGAATCAATATGATCACAATTTTCCATGCGGTTGATTCTAATCATCGAAAAAAAGTTGAATTGAATTTATCTTTGACTTGGCACAATACAGAAATTTGTTTCTTATAAAAAGCCGATTTCAACTGACAATACTATCAAAAAAAGGGTAGCAAAATAATAGCACCTGCGCCAGAAAAAAATCATTCCTTTTTATTGAACTGTTTTCAATTAATTTAATACATAAAAAGATGAAAAGGACTGAATTATTCATATGCATTATATGTTTTGGAATAATAGGTTGCAATGGACAGAACAATAGCAAATTTGATACTCCTATAACTATTGCAGGCAACACATTTGAGGAAAAACAAAAAAATGATCTATCCGATAACGTAACAGATCTGAGCCTTACGAACCTTAATCCTGACCCTAATTTTAGAATTGCAGCCAAAAAGGCTACACCTGGCGTAGTTCACATCAGAACAACATATTCCAATGATTCCCGATTTGATCCCCAGGATCAGTTTAGTGAAGATTTTTGGTACAGATTTTTTTCTGAGGAACCTTTAACTAAGCCACAAGCGGATGCTTCCGGAGTGATCATTAGTAGTGATGGGTATATTGTTACGAACGACCATGTGGTTGAAGATGCAGAGGATATAGTTGTAACACTGCACGATCAAAGATCATATAAAGCAAAAGTTGTTGGAATTGATCCAGAAACAGATCTGGCCTTATTAAAAATCAAGGAAACCAATTTACCCTTCATTGAGTTTGGAAATTCGGATGAAATAGAGGTGGGTGATTGGGTTCTTGCTGTTGGGAATCCTTTTAACTTAACATCAACGGTAACAGCCGGCATTATAAGCGCAAAAGCACGCGGTATAAATATAAAAAAAGAGGGAGAAGAAGGAGAGGCTGAATCCTATATTCAAACTGATGCGGCCGTCAACCGAGGAAATAGTGGCGGAGCACTGGTTGATATCAAAGGAAAACTTATTGGGATCAATTCAATTATTGCTACGCCAACAGGTGCATACGCAGGATATTCATTCGCAACTCCGGTTAATACAGTAAAAAAGATCATTGATGATTTGCTTGTAAATGGTAAAGTGCAACGGGGATATTTAGGACTTGTTTTAAAAAATATGAGTGCTGCTACGTCCAGAGAGCTCAATACGGATATTACCACCGGGGTTTATATTGATAGTATACATAGCGGTGGCGCTGCCATGGAAGCTGAATTAAAATTAAAGGACATAATTACTGCAGTTGACAATCACAAAATAATAACATCCGCACAATTAAAGGAAATAATAGATCGCCATCGACCGAATGAAAAAATAATTCTGACAATTGTTCGAAATGGTAAGGAGAAACAAGTCCCTTTAACGTTGAAAGGTATTGAAGGCGTCTTTCCAAAAATGGTTACAAACAAAACAGAGTTATTAAAAAAACTGGGCATCAAAGTAGTTGAATTATCGGAAAAAGAAAAAAAGAAATTGAAACTTACTTATGGTTTAAAGGTAGCTGAAATTTCAAAAGGTGAAATTTACAATAATACTACTATCAAAAAGGGATTTATCATTACAAAAATAAATGGTAAACCAATAAACAGTTCAAAAACGTTGGCACAAGCCTTTGAAAATAAAAAATCAGACATAAGGCTGGAAGGTTTGTACCCTGGGGTTCCTGCAATTATCTATTATACTTTCAGTCTGGATTGATCAATAAATGGTATAAAGTAGACTGATGCATAAAAAGGCACCTTACTTTATTTTTATGTAATGGGACTTTTTAAAGCTATATTTAATTCATCCTTGTATTTTTTAAATAATACAATTCCACTGAGTTTGATTCCTTTATTTCCATTCCGGCTTTACACGCAAAGTGCGTGGATAATTTTAATGCCATTTCCCCAATTTAAACGCGTATCCCAACAACTAAAATATCATCCGTTTGCTCCATATTTCCTTTCCAACTTTCGATAAAAGAATTAAGATGCATTTTTTGATCTTCCATTGATCTAAATTGATTCACAAGAATTTCCTCTTTAAAATTTTTAGTTTTCAATTTTTTATTGTTTTTAATACCAAACTGATCTGCGAAACCGTCAGAAAATAAATAAACTGAATCGCTTTTTTGTAAATCAATTTCATGTTTTAAAAACTCTTGTTCATCAATGGTATACCCGCCAACTGAGGCCTTAGTGGCTTTAATCTCCTCTACCATCTTGTTGCCGCTCCTTATCAACCACAGAGGGCGATTAGCACCAGCAAATTCGACCTTTGTCATTTCTTTATTGAAAGCACAAATAGCGATATCCATCCCATCGCTTGTTGAATTTTCATTTCCAGATTGATGCAACACTTTTTTCATCCCAATATTTACTGATCTTAAAATAGTTGAAACATCATCGCTATGCATGACTGCTTCATTCAACTTTTCAGAACCAATTGCACTCATGAATGCACCAGGAACACCATGCCCCGTACAATCCGCTACCGCAATTAATATTTTATCATTTGATTCAAAAAACCAATAAAAATCCCCGCTTACAATATCCTTGGGCTTAAATAATATAAATGAACTTGCTAAGGCGGTTTTCACTTCAACTAAAGGTGGAAGAATCGACCTTTGAATTCGCTCCGCATAATTAATACTATCAGTAATTTCATGGTTTTTTCTGCCAATAATAATATTCTGTTCGGCTAATTTCAAATTCGCATCTTTAACCATGTGATTACTTCGAATTGAAAATATCATCAGGAAAACAATCACTAAAATCACCATAATGGAAAGACTCAAAAAAGCAGTTTGATTTTTTATTTTAATAACCTGTGCTTTTAAGATATTTTTTTGATGCAGTATTTCACTTCCCTGGGAAACAATTTCATTCTTCCTTTTAAGGATCAATTCATTTTGTTTGTCAAGCACCGAGGATTGCTCTATCATTTCCTTCTTTTGAGCTGAAATCCTTTGTTCTTTATTCAAAATTTCAACATTTTGCATAACCACTTTTTGTTGCTCAAGGTCAAGCTTATTTAATATTTCGTCTGTAAGTCGAATAGTAATTCTGCTGTTTATCCTTCTAATAGCACCGTCAGGACATTGAACATTAATATCGTCAAAATGGATGGCGCTTTCAATAGTTGGATTTAAAATGTATGATTTCATTTCTTCAGTCAAACAACCATTATTTGAATTCACCATTTTTACATTGGCAATGGATTGCCCTTTTTCTATTAAACTTACTATCATAGAAAAAGAAGTGACATTAAATTTAAGATTTAAAAGAAAATTGGGGATTTCAGCGGTAATGCATCCGGCACTGATCAGGTCTTCTCTTTTTGAATTTGTATCTCCAGTGAGGTTTCCTAAATAAGGGACAGGACTAGGAATAAACAGGCATTTTAATACAACAGTTTGCGTTAATTCTCCTTTGTTAAACACTTCGATAGTTGCAGCACCTCTTTTATAAACTTTGGCAATATATTTCCCATCCTTACCTTCTATAGAACCAGTGTTGATTTTAACAGTTACATTTTCGGAAGGAACTCCAGCAATAGCAATTGTTAAAATATTCTCAATCCCAATATATAGTGCATTAAGATCGTGCATAGAAACTGAAACACGTTCGCTCTTTTGGCTATATATTAAATTACAATAAAAAAAAAGAAACAAAACAAAGCATTTAAATAGTATGTGTTCAATAAAATTAATTTTACAATTTTTCATTTAACAATAATTACTCTTCAATTTAAACTTTACAACATTAACCACTGTTATTGAAAATAAATAGTACTCACTAAATTAAAATCTGTTACGTTCTAACCATTTTTTTGTAATGGCTTACTTTAAAATTTTCTGATCTCATTCATTATCCTCAACAATTAATAAAGTTCCTGATTTTTTAATTTTGTTTCCATTCTTTTTGCGAAATTTTAATTACGATCGAAATATTAGAGGTGGTTTTTGAAATGTTTTTTGGCGTTTTTTAGAACTCATATCAAATAAAGCAAAAAAAAAATCCATTATAGTAAGGCTTTTTTAGCGAAATATTTCCCCTTAATGTCCATGAATTTCCTCATCCCATACAAAAGCAAATCAGATCACATTGCATTTTAGGATGGCATATTAATTACTTCTACAAATTCATATTGATTTGATTAGCTGATTTGTATTCAATAAGAATATCAAACTAAATAAAAATGAAAAAGAAAATAATTATTGTTTCCATAATGTTGGCCGTTGGTGCAGGGATTTTTTATGGCTTCAATCATATCCAGGCAAATGAATCATTAAATGAACAGGAGCAAACTGTAAACATGCCAGACCTGAAAACCTGGCCAGAAATTTCCAAAAAAGCGGCTAAAGAAATGGAGGAAAAATATGGCAAACCAAACGGAGCAACGTCAGATATGTTGATTTGGATAAATAATGGAATTTGGTTAAAAACAATTGTTTACAAAAAGGAAATGATGCACAATTTCCCAAAACCCCATAAAGATGTTATAGAGCAATGGATAAATTATAACGTTCCTTTTAATAACTACGATGAGCTTGCATTATATGACGGAAGCGTTACAGCAAACCGAACCAATGGAACAATTTCAGCACGATGTGATAATGAAGCGATGAATCTGTTAGCACTTAATCTGACCTACGATATTGTTAACAACAGCAAAACAGTTGACGAAGCACGCATGGATCATAGTAAAAATGCAATGGCGTTTATAAAAGGAGAAAAACCCGCATATACTCAAAAGATAAATTTTATCAGTGATAAAACAGCCCCGGATCCGGATAAATCTTTAGACTTTGAAATGGAGCAAATGAAATTAGGAGTAGGGAAATAGCAATTTTAAAAAACTCACAAAAAACAAGCTCCACAAAATCAGAATGATGAAGCACTGGTAAAAAAAATTGGGACCGAAAAATAAAAAAAAACTCATCTGCAAATTCAAAATTTACAAAACAAAAAAATATGACAACACTCACAAAAACAGAAGAATTAACTATTGGAAGCACAGTGTTTTCTAATAAAGGTTATATACCTGCCAGATATACGTGCGAAGGAGAAAATATCAATCCTTCTATTACTATTGAAAACATTCCGTCAGGAACAAAAAGTTTAGCCCTTATTGTTGACGACCCTGATGGCGTGGATGGTGTATTTGATCACTGGATAATCTGGAATATTCATCCGATGGAAATGATAATTGAAAACACAGTTCCGGGCACTGAAGGAAAAAACAGTTTTGGGAAAACAAGATATCAGGGGCCTTGCCCACCTGAAGGCAGAGATCACCGTTATTTTTTCAAGGTATATGCACTGGATGTTATCCTTGATATCAAAATAGGAGCAGATAAAAAAAAACTTGAAAAAGCCATGAAGGATCATACTCTTGCTAAAGGAGAAATAATTGGTATGTACAAAAAAACGAAACATACGAGTTTATAACATTTCAAAAAAAAATAATTATGGCCTTCACATTACCGGCTCTTCCCTACCTGAAAGAGTCATTAGAACCTTTTATTGATGTAATGACAATGGAGATCCATCATGGTAAACATCATAATGCATACGTTACCAATTTGAATAAGGCTATTAAAAATACAGATGCGGATAAAATGTGTATTGAAGATATTTTAAAAAATATTTCCAAATATCCACTCGTTGTGCGTAATAACGCAGGAGGGCATTTTAACCACAGCATGTTCTGGACTCTTTTAAGTGCTAATGGTGGTGGTGCTCCTAATGGAAAGCTGGGAAAGGAAATCCATTCGGCCTTTGATTCTTTCGATGAATTTAAAAAAAAATTCACAGAATCCGCATCAGGAAGGTTTGGTTCGGGATGGGCCTGGTTAATAAAAAATGAATCAGGCAAATTGGAAATCTGTTCAACACCAAACCAGGATAATCCATTAATGGACATTGCAGAAAAAAAAGGAATCCCTTTACTTGGCCTTGACATTTGGGAACATGCCTATTATCTTAAATATCAAAACCGAAGACCTGAATATATTGACGCATGGTGGAATATAGTAAACTGGGATGAAGCATCCAACCGGTTCTCAGAAGTTCAAAAAAAGGAACAAATACAAACACTAATAAAATGAAAAAGAACAAAACCATTTTCCAAAACAGTCCGGGCAAAGATGAGCCACCTGTAAAACCTGAAAAGGATATTCCCGTAAAGCCTGATAAAAACCCGGACCCAACTAAACCACGACCTGGAGGTAATGAACCGGAAAAAAATGACCCAACCCGAATTGAGCAACCGGGTAAATCTGATCCAACTCGAATTGATAAGCACCCCAAAAAAGGATAAAATCCTCGAACCGGGTGGTCAAAACTTTTAGTTATTGTTATTATTATTTATTTCAAGAAGATGATTTGATTCAAGAAAAAAATCGATAAACAGAAAAAATAAAAAAAATGAAAACAACGGAAATTAATATTACAATTAACGAATCTGTTAAACTACAAGGCACGCTTAATATTCCTTCAGGTTCTGGATCCTTCGTAATATTTTCCCATGGAAGTGGAAGCAGCCGTTTCAGCATCAGAAACAGACACGTTGCAGGAATATTGAACAAAGAAAAAATTGCTACCCTACTCATTGACCTACTTACAAAAAAAGAAGACGAAGTTTTTGAAAATCGTTTCAACATTAATTTACTTACTGAACGTCTCGTTTCTGTAACTAAACAAGTACATCAATTCAATGAATTGAAAAACTTACCAGTTGGATATTTTGGTGCAAGCACTGGTGCAGCATCTGCGCTGAAAGCAGCGGAAATCCTTACCGATATAATTGAGGCAGTTGTTTCAAGAGGAGGCCGTCCGGATCTTGCAAAATCTTCCTTAGCAAATGTAAAAGCACCTACTTTATTAATTATCGGCAGTTTAGATGTAAACGTAATTGAATTGAATAAACGTGCTTATTCATTGCTCAATTGTGAAAAGAAAATTGAAATTATTGAAGGCGCTACACATTTGTTTGAAGAATCAGGAAAATTGGACGAAGTAGCAGCACTGGCTACCGGCTGGTTTAAAAAACATTTGTATAAAGTTGGAGTTAAAAAATTTGCTGCTAACAAATAACAGATCGCAAAAAAAATGAACATTTCATATTTAAAAGATAGATCAGGCGAAACTATCGACCTGAACAAATTAATTTTTGATAATTCAATTGAATTAAATAGTAGCACCGATCTGGACGCACTTATTGAAATAATTGGTGATTCAAAATATGTTTTACTCGGTGAAGCCTCGCATGGAACACATGAATATTATACCTGGCGAACAGCGATCAGCAAAAAATTAATCGAGAAAAAAGGTTTTTCATTTATCGCAGTAGAAGGCGATTGGCCGGATTGTTATCGTGTAAATCGTTACATTAAAAATTATGCTGATTCAGGAAAATCAGCTTTAGATGTATTGCATACTTTCAATCGCTGGCCAACATGGATGTGGGCAAATTGGGAAATTGTAGCATTGACGGAATGGCTCAAAACTCATAATACTTCTCTTCCAAAAAATCGTAAAACCGGATTTTATGGATTAGATGTGTATAGTTTATGGGAATCATTCGACACCATTATAAAATATCTCGACAAAGAAGATCCCTTAACAAAGCAGACAGCTAAAAATGCTTTAAAATGCTTTGAACCATATAGTGCAGGAGAAGGACAAGCGTATGCCCGCGCCACACTTATGGTTCCATCAATATGTGAGGAAGCGGTAATTGGTTTACTAACGCAAGTTCGAAAAAATATGATCAGCTATAACACTGATCACGAAGCTGTAATGAGTGCGGAACAAAATGCACATGTTATTGTTAATGCCGAACGCTATTATCGAGCAATGGTAAAACCCGGTCCGGAATCATGGAACATCCGTGATCACCATATGGTGGACACATTAAACCGTTTAATTAAATTTCATGGTCCCGAATCAAAAGCAATAATTTGGGAACACAATACGCATATTGGTGACGCACGTGCCACGGATATGGTTCGCGAAGGAACTGTAAATGTAGGACAATTATTAAATGAGCAACACAAAGATGATGGTGTGTTCTCTGTTGGTTTTGGTTCGTACAAAGGTACAGTGATCGCTGGTCGCGAATGGGGTGATGTTATGCGAATAATGAATCAACCTGATGCTGTCCCCGACAGTTGGGAATTTTTGTTACATCAGCTTGATTCAAAAAACAGGATTGTTTTTATGAATGAAGAGATGAAAAAACACATCGGGAAAAAGGAATTTGGGCACCGAGCCATTGGTGTAGTATATCATCCGCAGTATGAATATCTTGGAAATTATGTCCCAAGCCTGATGCCACATCGTTATGATGCGTTTGTTTATATTGATGAAACATCTGCCTTGCACCCGCTTCACATGAAACCAGATGGACATCAAATGCCTGAAACATTCCCCTTTGGGGTGTAAAATTTCAATAATTATAAACAAAAAAAATAAAAACAAAAAAATAAAAAATGGAAAATAAAACAATGATCGAGGAACTTTACTTCTGCGCAGCTCAATGCACACGATGTTATGATGCATGTCAGATCGAAAAAGACAAAGCACAATTGGAAAGATGTATAAAACTTGATGAGGAATGTGCAGAAATGTGTCGGTTGACGGCAGTTCGTTTAGAAAAAAAATCCGAAAACTCGGATAAGTATTTAAAACTATGTGCCGAAATATGTGAAGCCTGCGCAACAGAATGTGAAAAACATTCGCAAATGGAACATTGTAAAGCCTGTGCCGAAGTTTGCCGGAAATGCGCTGAAATGTGCCTTCAGCCAGCACTTTAATATTTCCCCTTTAGACGAAAAAAGTATTTCAAATTATGCTCATTTGAAATCCTGCCCGAATGATACACAAACTCATTCGGGCAGGCTGAGCATTAATAAATTTCTCATAAATAAATTAGTGTAATTTATTTTATCAAATAATAATCTGAAAAAATATATAAAAATGAAAAACATATTTTTATCCCTACTGGCAATTGTATCAGGATCAAACATGCTTGCACAAATATTCATCGCCAAAAATTGTGAGATTACTTTCTTCTCAGAGGCTCCACTCGAAAATATTGCTGCAATAAATAAAGCAGCGAAACCTATACTTAATACCACCACAGGTGAAATTCAAATTAAAATAGCCATGACTGCTTTTGTATTCGAAAAACCTTTAATGCAGGAGCATTTCAACGAAAATTATGTAGAAAGTGAAAAATTCCCGTATGCATTTTTCCTTGGCAAGATCAATGAAGCCATTGATTGGAAAAAAGATGCTGAATATAAAGCTACGGCTACCGGAAAACTCAATATACATGGCATTGAAAAAGAAAGAACCATTGAAGGAACAATTACAGTTAAGGGATCGGAAATTGGTATCTCCACAAAATTTAATATTCACGTTGCCGATCATCAAATTAAAATCCCAAGCCTTTATGTTAAAAACATTGCCGAAGTTGTGGAAGTCAAATTGAATGCAACACTCGAACCATATAAACAGAAATATAGTTCCAAATGACAAATTTCAAATTTACCTTCGCGAATAGTATCACGAATTTTAATCATTACTTTTAATTTCTAAAAATATTTTAATCGTGAATTAGAACCACATTTATGGGCGATGTCATCCCGATTGGCTTTTTCGCCAAGAGGGATCTTGTTTGGTTTTGGCAATATTTTTTATAATTACAAGATTCCTTCTACTGCGAAGAACAGGTAACAAAAGTTCGGAATAACACAACTGGAGCTGTGTTCACTAGAACTCTCCAATGAGCAAAGCATTCAATAACAAAATATTGAAATTTCAATAGGCTCTTATTTTTTCTACTTTATTCTCCCATTTCTTAAAAAACTTTTTAATATTTTTTTGTATATTTACAGTAAATCATGAATTCTATAAATTAAATTTTTAGAATTTCTAAATTTATTGTTGAATGAATAACGTTGTAAGAAATCAAAAAATAAATTCTTTTTTAATTCTTCCATTCATTTTATTAATGACTTTATCCGGCAAATCTCAAAACATAGGTATTGGGGCCGATGTAATTTACAATTTCCAAACGGAGAGTATTGGTGCGGGAGCCAGAGTGAATTTTTTTCCAAACCGCAGACTGAGCATTGTTCCTCAATTCTCTTATTACTTTGCTTTTAATAAAATAAACGAGTATTACGCAGGATTGGGTTTAGAATTTAAGTTTATTCGAAAAGAAAAGATTAATTTTTATGCAATTGCGCATGGCGCCTATAACGTTTGGATAAACTATGCAGCATCCCCGTTAGAAGGTGCTCAGCCAAACAATTGGAATTTAGAAGGAGGTATTGGTGTTTCCACAAATACCTGTTTAAGGCCTTTTTTAGAATACAGATACAATCTTAAATTTATGGAAACACATTTACGTTTGGGAGTACTATATATCTTTGGCTGCAAAGGTGGTGGTGGAGGTTCAAGAGATAAAAGATGTGATGCATATAGAACGAATTAATTTGTTACCAATAATTAAGAAAATTTAAAAACAATTGAATCAGAACCAACCTTTTCTATTTTTTTGCGTATTTACTTATAAAAGGAAACATTAAACCAAAAATCACTATCATGAAAACTAAAAATTTATTAAAATATCTTATGGTAGCTGCTACTGTAGGAATAATTTTTACAGCTTGTAAAAAAGACAGGATAGAAGAAGATAGATCGCTGAACGAATACAGTTCACCTAATAGTTATCTGGATTCAAAAAAACAAGCCGAGCAGGAGTTTATTATCACAGCGGATTCCGGTGGTCCTATTGTTGGAAACCAGTTTACCACTATTTGGGGCGGAAGACAGTGTTTGATGTTTCCTAACGGAGATACGGTTGCTTTCCCATACACCGTAAAATTAGTGGAATTATATACTCCAAAAGACATGATTTATTATCAAATGCCAACCGTTGCTTCAGATACTATTTTGGAAACAGATGGTGAGATCAGGGTAAGAGCATTTAAGGATGGAACAGAATTAGTGCTTGTACCAGGCTGTTCCTGGGCAATAAAAATGCCGAATACTGCACCCAAAAACTACATGCGTACTTTTTATGGGTTTCCAACTTCAAATTATGTGAATTGGACTGATAACCCATCATCCTTAGGTGTTACAACCAGCTTCAATCCAGTTTTCACAACTGCTACTGATGGTTATTTAAATTCTATTGTAAAATTAGGCTGGGTAAATTGCGGCATAACAAGAGGCAGTAGTAATAATCATCATCTGTCATTTGCCTCTACCACAGACAACCTTACCAATGTGGCTATTTTTGTATATTTTCCAACAACTAAAACTGTAATGCAAGTATTTGGTTCCATGTCCGGTTCAATACCTGATGGATCCCCAGTTAAAATTATTGCTATTGCTGTTGATGGAAGCGGAACGTTATTTAGTTTTAATCAAAACCTGACCATGACTTCTTCTACAGCAGTGGAGGTTACTATGACAGCTACTACAGATGCTAATCTTACTGCATTATTGAATGGCTTGTAAAAATTGAATTTATTTAAAAAGCGGGTGCTATTCAAAATAACACCCGCTTTTTTATGATGATCAACATCACATCGGATCTACATCTATTTGTACCCTTACCGACTTATAATCACTACTCGATTTAAATTGTACCAATAAGTTGGAAACAATTTTTTTTACCTGCACTACAGAAGCATCACGCTCTATTTTCAACAAAATATTTTTGTGGTATAAATTACGAATACGCGAAACAACAGGGAATTCAGGACCAAGAACACGTTTTTTTAAATGGTGTTTTAATTCATCGGCTAAAAATTTTGCAGAAGCATTTACCATATTCACATCTCTGTGAATTAGAGTAATTTCAATCAGGCGAAAAAATGGTGGGTAGTTGAAATTTTTTCTATCCAATAATTGATTCGTATACATGGAAAGAAAATTGGTACTTATCACATCTTGTATAATACTATGATCGGGATTTTGAGTTTGAATAATTACCTTACCTCTTTTATTTTTTCTTCCTGCCCTGCCTGATACCTGCGCCATTAATTGAAAGCTCCTTTCAAACGACCTGAAATCAGGAAAATTTAGCATACTGTCGGCATTTAAAATTCCAACCATACTCACATTATCAAAATCCAAACCTTTTGTAACCATTTGTGTACCTACCAAAATATCAATGTTGCCATCTTCAAAATCCTGGATAATATGTTGATGCGCAAACTTACTGCGTGTGGTATCCAGATCCATTCTTGCAATTTTGGCTTTCGGATAAAAAATAGAAAGTTCCTCTTCAATTTTTTCAGTACCAAAACCTTTCATTCTCAAATTGGTATCACCGCAAGCGCCACATTTATTGGGAGGTTTAATTGAATAACCGCAATAATGACAACGCAATTGATTACTTGCCTTATGATACGTTAAACTCACATCGCAATTTGTACATTGTGGTATCCATGCACATATATTGCACTCTAATTGCGGAGCAAAGCCTCTTCGGTTTTGAAACAAAATTATTTGTTCTTTATTTTGTAAAGCCAACGTAACAGTATCTAACAATAAAGGCGAAAAATGCGATTTCATTAATTTTTTTCTGGTCGCTTCTTTTACATCAGCAATTAAAATTTCGGGCATTTGCACACCACCAAAACGCTGGGTGATTTCAACAAAACCATACTTGCCTTCCTGTGCATTGTAATAACTTTCTATACTTGGTGTTGCCGAGCCCAATAATGTTTTTGCTTTATGGATATGTGCTAAATAAATTGCGCCATCACGTGCATTGTAACGTGGTGCAGGATCATATTGTTTGTAAGAAGTATCATGTTCCTCATCCACAATTACCAAACCTAAATTGCTAAAGGGCAGAAACAAAGAAGACCTTGCTCCTACTATTAGTTTAAAGTTAGAAAGTTTAGAGTTGAAAGTTGTAACAGGTTCCGAACTTGAACTTTTTAACTTTGAACTTTCCAATTTTGAACTTTCTACCCCTGCACTCAAAACATTATTCCATACCTCTACCCGCTCATTCCCATTAAATTTACTGTGGTAAACACCAACAGAGTCACCAAAATATTTTCGCAAACGATTAATGATCTGTGTGGTCAATGCAATTTCCGGAAGTAAATACAACACTTGTTCCCCTTTAGCAATAGCCTGTTCAATAAGCTTTACATAAATTTCGGTTTTGCCGGATGATGTAACTCCATGAAGCAGCACTACATCTTTTTCAGTCGTTGAAGATTGTTGGTTGATAGTTGATAATAGTTCGTTCGCAACAATTGAACTTTCAACTTTCAACTTTGAACGTTCAACTTTCTTCCATCCAAACTGTTCTTGAATCGATTCATAAACTTGTTGCTGAACCTCATTAAGTTGTGATATTTTATTTGCACTATCATAACTTGTAAAGCGCCCAACTTCACGCTCATAAATTTCTAAAATATTTTTTTGAACCAATGACTTTAATGCGGCTTCAGCACCGGAAATCATTTTTATTATTTCAGATTTTTTCACTTCCTTGTGAGAGGAGGAAATTGGTAAGTTATTTGCAGTTACTTGTGAATAACGCTCAGATAGCTTTATGTAGGCTATCAATACATCTAATTGTTTGGGTGCTTTTTTTTCTAATAACGGAAAAATTGTTTTTAAATTCTCTTCGTCATTAGCATGTTCTGTTATTCTAACAAAGCTTTCGATCTTAGGTTTGAATTTTTCTTTTAACTCCTCATGGATCAACACCACACCTTTTTCTATCAATACTTTTAAGATAGGATAAACGGTTTTTTGCTCCAAAATTTCAGAGACTTCATTAATGCTTAAAACCGTCCGCACTTCAAGCGCTTCAATGATCAAATGTTCTTTATCAGAAAGTGATTCGATCTGATCACTCTCCACTGCCAGCTTCTGAGCAGTATATTCCGGATTAAGTACAATTTTAGTTTCACTTGCCAACCTCAATCCTCCGGGCAATGCCGCTACCATAACATCACCAATGTGACACATATAATATTGGCTCATCCAATCCCACAACGCGAATTGTTTTAAATTAACAATAGGATGCTCATCCAAAATGGAATCGATGTATTTGGCTTCGTATTGTTTGGGAGGAATTTCGTGGATATTACGAACCAAAGCAGAATATAATTTACCTCTTCCGAATTGCACCACCACTCTTTGGCCCACCTCAATAACATCATTCCAATCATACGGCACCCTATAAGTGTATAAATTTGGAACCGCTAAAGGTAATATAACATCAACAAAGTAGGTGGTACGACTCATTTAACAAATCGTTAGAAATAATAACAGACCATGAATTATAAAGATATTAGTAAGAATATCTTGCACATATATAATTAAAATTATGCCGGTTTGAATGGATTACTTAATGTCTTTCATTCTATGTGCGAGCATATTAAAGAAATTACCCAATGGTTTCACAACCATCATTTTCAACATTGGATTCAGATCAGATTCAAATATTAATTGTCCGATAGAATTATTTTCATCTTTTTGGGTGATGAATATGAACAATTGAAAAGCAAAAGGAACTTTACCGTTTGAATTAATAGTAATTTTTGTGAAAGGAGTTTTATCTACTATTTTCATTCCAATGGTAGCCATTCCATTAATTGTAAATGAACATTCGTCACTCGTTGCTGTCCAGTTAGTTACCTGAGAGGGCATTAACTTCTCGAAATTTCTGAAATCACTTAAATAGTTGAAAATATTTTCAGAAGAATTATTAATATCAACTACTTCACTTTCAATTTTAGTTAAAGACATGGTATCTATGAATTACGAATTTATACGAATTTGCGAACCTCTTGTTAAATTGTTTATTGCTTGTTGCTTTTTGTTTTTAGCCTACTGCTATATTGTAAAATTGCTAAATTGATTATTTCCCCCATTCTGCGGGATTTTCTCGCCATTCTTTTAATGACTTCAAATTTTTCTCTGTTATATAATTTGATTTTAAAGCTTGTTTAATTAACGTATCATAATCACTTAATGTAACTAATTTACATTTCGATTTTTTGAAATTATCAATTGCCGTTTTAAAGCTATATGTAAAAATAGCAGCCATCCCTTTTACTTCGCAGCCCTTTTCACGTAATGCTTCTACTGCACTTAAGCTGCTACCACCTGTTGAAATAAGGTCTTCAATTACTACTACCGACTGCCCTTTTTCAATCACCCCTTCTATCATATTGGTTAAACCATGTTTCTTGGCTTCGGAACGAATGTAAACAAACGGTAACCCCATCTCTTGCGCAACCAATGCGCCCTGAGCAATCCCCCCTGTAGCAACACCCGCAATAACATCCGGCTTTCCAAATTTTTCAACAATTGCAGTTACAAATTCTTGTCGAATAAAAGTACGTATCTTAGGATAAGAGAGTGTTACACGATTATCGCAATAAATTGGCGAATGCCATCCTGAGGCCCACGTAAAAGGTTTATTAGGTTGTAATTTAATTGCTTTAATTTGCAGTAGAAATTCAGCAATTTTTAAAGCGGATTCTTCATTAGATTTCATGTGACAAAGATATTAACTATTTAATCAGTAACGCCTAATTAAAAAAACGAAAATGATAAAAATATTTTATTTTAACAAATTGATTTATTTAATTAATGATCAGGCTATTTTCAAGCCTAAAGAGGGTGCTATTTTGGCAGATATTCATTCGGCAGATGAAATGATATTGAAATTTAACAAACTGGCTAACAAAAAAAAATCACACGAAATTTATTTTTTCAATGAAAACCTTCAGCATTTATTCAACTATTTTTCCGGAATGTTCCGTATCATCGAAGCTGCGGGAGGATTGGTAAAAAATGAAAAAGGTGAGTATTTATTTATTTTCAGAAATGGTAAATGGGATTTACCTAAAGGGAAAATCGAAAAAGGAGAAGGCATTAAAACTGCTGCCATTCGTGAAGTGGAGGAAGAATGCGGTATCAGCGGATTGTCTATCATTAGAGAATTACCTCCTACTTACCACACTTACAGTATAGAAGAAAAAGCGATTTTAAAACGCACCTACTGGTTTGAAATGAGTTGTGATGACTCTTCTGCTATTTTGGTCCCACAAATTGAAGAAGGCATTTCAGACGTTCAATGGATAGCAACAAAAAAAATGAAAAAAGTTTTTAAAAATACATTTGAATCAGTAAAAGAAGTACTGGGTGCAGTTGCTATTGTGGGGCTAAAGTAGTCTAGCTAATTATTCGTTTTATCGCCTACGTTATGTGTTTTCCCTTTAGGCTTGGTAATATCGTAAAACAAACGGTCAATATCTCCATCGGGCCCTTCTGCAGGTGCCTGCACAAATTTACCTTCCGGATCAATTAAAAAATAAGCCGGCAATGATCTTATTTCATATTTATCTTTCAACTCCACACCGCTATTATCATAAAGCAATAGCCAATCAAATTTGGGATTTTGCAAACAGAATTTTTTAAAATCGGCATTATTTTTATCTATGGAAATGCTAACGAATTCGATCCGTGTACCATATTTCTTTTTTAATGAAGGGATCACTTTCATCTGCTGCAGGCAGGAAGTACAATTCGCATCAAAAAATAAAATGTAAACATATTTTTTTGAACGCAATTCATCCAGACTGTGTGTACGGCCCGCTTTATCCGGCAATTCAAAATAAGGAGCATTGGCACCGGCATGTAATTTTGAAAATGAATTTAATATGTTTTTTGCGATCCGCTGATGCTCCGCAATTTTACTTTCAATGATTATTTGTTCCAGTATGGCTACAATGCTTCCTCTACTGAATGTGCCATCATAATAACTTTCGTATAGGCCTTTTATTAATACTAACTCACAAATAGAATCATTCTGTAAAAAAACATCTGTTTTTAAAATGGCCAAAACCCCGCTTAAGCTGCCACGATCATTGATCTGGAAATTAATTGAGGCCCCTTGTTCTGACAATGCTATCCTCTGAAGTTTTTGTTTATAAAAAGCATTGAAAAAGTTGAGGTATTCAGGATGCGAATATAAAATCGGTTTTCCATCTAAATAACTCGCAAATAATTTCTTTTCGCTTTTCTGAATTTTTTCTTCAAGTGCAGCAATTGTATAGGTAAGGTAGGCATCAAAATAATTATTTTTAACCGGTTCGTAATATTTATGCATTGCCAATTTAAACGAATCAATTTTTGCCTGGGGACTACGGCTTACAAATGAACGATATTCAACGGATAAAAAATCATCAAATTTTTTATCATAATCGATAGTAAGCGCATTGATCTCCACCTTACTTTTCAGCCTGATGGAGAGCTTTACATCATGTTCCAAATTAGGATTGTGATAGGTTGTTGAATCCGGTTGCATTACGATAACCTCATAGGTCACATTGGGTTCAATGTACATGGATGCAATGTTTTTCTCAATCTTTATGGTCACATATTGAATTTCATTACTATTAAATTCCAATAAAAAATTGCCCGCAGAATCGACCGTGGAAAAAGTAAGTTGTTTTTCAGTATTGGAAATGTAATCATTGCGCACCCATACTCCTACCTCTTTATTTTCGTAGGTTACAGCAAGTCCTTTTATGATCACATTTTGTGCCTGACACAAAAAATGAACAAGAAAAGACAAAATAAATAAAGCTAATTTATTCATAAAAATCGCAATAGGAAGTACTTATTAAAACATTGATTTTTAACTATTATAAGCAAATTCAATAGTTTCAGGTTGGTATTACAAATAGAGTACCATACAAATGAAAATTAAAAAAAATATCTCAAATATAAATGAACAATTTTCAAAGACAATTAAATTTTCAGATCAATACCTTCAGGAACAAACGGAGCCGCATTCCCACCATTTCGTATTATATCACGCACAATTGTAGAATTTATTGCAGAAAGTTCTGAAACAGGCAAAATAAAGATTGTTTCAATTTCGGGAGCCATCACTTTATTGTTTTGTGCTATCGCTTTTTCAAATTCAAAATCGGCTGAAGTTCTCAAACCACGCAAAATATAATCCGCATTCATTTTTTTACAAAAATCAATTGTCAACCCCGTATACGTTTCCACCCGGACTTTAGGCTCATTTGCAAACACTTGTTTGATCCATTTCTCTCTTTGCTCTATCGTGAAATAACTTTGTTTACTGCTGTTCTTTCCGATAGAAATAATTACTTCATCAAATAAAGGTAATGCACGAAGTAAAATGTTTTCATGTCCTTTTGTAATAGGGTCGAATGATCCTGGAAAAATGGCGATGCGTTTATTCATGATTCTATGAATTTATTTTATGAATTAATTACGAATATACAACTATTTATAGTGGCTAATTAGCAATTGAATCCTGCATTTTTTGCAATCATCTTGAACATTGAGAATTGTTTTTTTGTAAGAGTCTATACGTTTTCTGCCCCTATTACATATTAAATATTCCTTATTACATACTAAATATTACATATTTTACAAAACCGCCACTACTTTTTCAGTCTTCGCTTTCATAACTCCAATGGGTTTAACAAAATCCGCATAACCTTCACTGATCAGGAGCTCCTCAAATTCCTTTTTTGAATTCGGTTCAACCGTAATTAACAAACCACCATTAGTTTGTGGATCGCATAGGGTAAGTAAAGAATCACCTGTTATTCCGGATACTTTCGGATCATAGCTACTCCAATTACGGAAGCTGTTATCAGGGACACACATTTGTGACGTATAAAAACTCAAACCATCCAGCAAGGGCACAAGCGAATAATCAATTTCAGCAGATAAGTCAGCTCCTTCACACATTTCGATCAGGTGCCCCAATAATCCAAAGCCTGTAACATCAGTCATTGCAGTAACACCTTTTAGATGTGCAGCTTTTTCACCTAATTTATTCAATTGCATCATTTGTTTAGTTGCAATTCCTTTGTGTTCCTCTTTCAAAACACTCTTTTTTTCGGCAGTGGTAAATATCCCGACACCAATTTTTTTTGTGATATAAATTAAATCACCCTCTTTAGCGGTATTGTTTTGTTTCAAATTTTTCAGATCAACCAAACCACTGACTGCAAGTCCAAAAATGGGCTCAGGACTGTCAATACTGTGTCCTCCGGCAAGTGGAATTCCTGCTTCTGCGCAAATAATACGCGCACCCTCAATCACTTGTTGAGCTAATTCAACAGGAAGTTTATTAATAGGCCAACCAAGTATAGCCACGGCCATCAAGGGTTTTCCGCCCATGGCGTATACATCGCTAATTGAATTAGCGGAAGCGATTTTCCCAAAATCCAAGGCATTGTCTACTATCGGCATAAAAAAATCAGTGGTGCTTATTAGCCCTTGTCCATTGCCAATATCATACACTGCAGCATCATCTTTACTGCTATTCCCAACGATCAATTTATCATTTTGAGGCGCAATAAAATTCGATTTTAAAATTTCATCCAATACTCCGGGAGCAATTTTACAACCGCAACCGGCTCCATGACTGAATTGTGTCAATTTTATTTCTGTGATAGCTGTCATTTTTGTTTATTAATTTTAGTAATTTGTTAAACCAAATTACATTTTTTAGCAGTGCTGAAGAGCAATAAAAACAGTCTATGATAAGTCGGATTCTGGAATGTTTTGTTTGGGTTTTCTTTGAAAAGAATAATTTTTAAACCCCCAATTGAACAAGTATAAAAGTCCTTGAGTTATGGGAATCATAAATATTGTATTGCCAATATATAGTCCGACCATTGGCATACCGCATGAAAATTTTTCTGGGTCTGGAGGGTTTATCCAATTGTCATATTCCATTATAAAATATGGATAAATAAGAATTAAAATAGCTGTAACGAAATGAGTCAATATTATTTGATCTTTAATATTGCTTATTTTATATAACCAACTTATCAAAAGTGGGACTAAAATATAAATTCCTATTACAATATATGGTCTCATGATTTTTCTTTTGCACCATTAACTACTAATTCCACCAAAGAGCAAAAAAAATTATGTACTATACCAACATAGTTAAGCGCTAAGGAAAGGCAATAGAATAAACTATTTTATCAATCAGTTATATAACGTACAACCAATAATTATTTAGCAACATACATTACCTCTTTCACGGCTTTTATTACACGGGAAACATTGGGTAACGAGGCTTCAATTAATGTTGGAGCGTAAGGTAGTGGAACATCGGCAGCAGTAACACGCAATACAGGGGCATCTAAATAATCAAACGCTTCTTTTTGTACTTTAAAAGCAACTTCCGTTGCGATAGCTCCTAATGGCCATGCCTCTTCAACAATAACCAAACGATTTGTTTTTTTTACCGAATTTATAATTGTTGCGTAATCAATCGGGCGTATAGTGCGCAGATCTATTACCTCTACACTAATGCCTTCTTTCTCTAATTCAACAGCCGCACTTAAGGCCTGTTTAATAATTTTACCAAAAGAAACAATGGTAACATCCTTCCCCTCACGTTTTATATCCGCAACACCAATAGGTATAAGGTATTCACCTTCCGGCACTTCACCTTTTTCACCGTACATTTGCTCACTTTCCATAAAAACTACAGGATCGTTATCGCGAATAGCTGATTTTAAAAGGCCTTTTGCATCATATGGATTGGAAGGAACTATAACTTTTAATCCCGGACAGTTTGCATACCAGCTATCAAAGGATTGTGAATGTTGAGAACTTAGCATCCCTGCCGAACCTGTTGCGCCACGGAATACAATAGGAATAGGAAATTGTCCACCACTCATGCTCATCATTTTAGCAGCAGAATTGATGATCTGATCTATCGCTACCAAAGAAAAATTAAATGTCATAAATTCTACGATAGGACGCAAACCATTCATAGCAGCGCCCACTGCAATACCTGTAAAACCAAGCTCTGCAATAGGAGTGTCTATAACGCGTTTTTCACCAAATTCAGCAAGCATACCTTTACTTACTTTATAAGCGCCATTATATTCGGCAACCTCCTCGCCCATCAAAAATATTTTTTCATCTCTGCGCATCTCTTCGCTCATTGCTTCACGTAATGCTTCACGAAATTCGATTGTTCTCATTTTCTTTAAAAATTAATTGATTACAAATTTAATGTTTTTATTGGTTAATAATTACGAATCTATACGAATTTGCGAAACTATGTTTTGTTTAGATGATTACGTTTCGATAGCTATTGGAATACCTTTCCCTACTTGGAAATAGGAGTTTTTTACTGCATTTTCAATGCACAGTTTCGTAAATTTGTATAGATTCGTAATTCGTAACCTCTTTCAACTCCAAAGTAATTTAGTATTTTTGCCGAAAATTTTAACAGTATGGAAGACAATCAATTTGATATCATTATAGTTGGAGGAGGAATTGTAGGGTTAGCATCAGCATATAAGATCAATTTAAAGTACCCAAATAAGAAAATACTGGTTCTTGAAAAAGAAAAAGAGGTTGCGTTTCACCAAACAGGACACAATTCAGGTGTAATACATTCAGGATTATATTATAAACCGGGGTCTTACAAAGCAAAAAACTGCGTTGATGGCAGACGGGAACTTGTGGCCTTTGCAAAAGAGCACAAAATAGCGCACGACATTTGTGGAAAAGTAGTAGTGGCAACGGATAAGTCGGAATTAGAACACATGAACCGTGTTTTCAATATTGGTATCGCAAACGGGGTGGAAGGAATTGAAAAAATTGATTCGAAAGGAATAAAAGAAATTGAACCTTTTTGTGTGGGGATTGAAGGATTGTGGGTACCATGCACCGGTATTATCGACTATGCCGATGTTTCACGCAAATATGTAGAGTTAATTCATTCAAAATTTAAAGGAAGTAAAGTACTTACCGAACACCAAGTAACGGCATTTGAAAAACATGCCGATCATACAAATGTAATTACTCCAAAAGGCACATTCAGGGGAGCTTACATCATTACCTGTGCCGGATTACAAAGTGACAGAATTGCAAAAAAAGAAGGCGCAAAAATTGATACAGCCATTGTTGGTTTTCGAGGTGATTATTATGATTTGAGCGATAAAGGCAAAGGGAAAGTGCGCAACTTGATTTATCCGGTCCCTAATTCAAAATATCCATTTTTAGGTGTCCACTTTACCCGTATGATACATGGGGGTACAGAATGTGGACCTAATGCTGTATTTGTTTTTAAACGCGAAGGATACACAAAAACAGATTTCTCTTTAAAAGACACCGCTGAAGCACTTTCATTTGGCGGCACCTGGAAATTTTTTGCAAAAAATATGAAATTTGCAATGGATGAATACCATGGAGCATTTTCAAAAACATTTTTCTTAAAACGCTTACGTAAATTGATCCCTTCTTTAGAGATGGATGACCTGAAACCAGGTCGTGCTGGCGTTCGCGCTATGGCACTTGCGCCTGAAGGCAATATGATAGATGATTTTAAAATTGAAATAAACGGTAACGCCATTCATGTGTTGAATGCTCCATCACCGGCTGCTACTGCGTCATTAGCTATTGGTACAGCAATTGAAGAAATGGCAACAAAGCACTTTAATTTAGGCTAAAGTAGCGAATCGTGGTAATTTATAACATTGCGATTGATCATTTTTTAATTCTATTTAAAATACATTTGTAATATTCTAAATAATAATCAAAATGATTTTTTTTTCTCGTATTCTAAGTTATTCAACTTTTTCAAAAAAAATATTTTTTTATTTTCCCTTCTACCTTCTATTTTCCAATATTTTAGTAGCGCAAACCATTACTTTTGATGAATGGAAAAACTTCAGTGATCCTTCTAAAATGCCGCCCGAGGTCTCTTTACAAAAAAGCAATAACAATCTTGATCTCGTAAAATTCAAAGATCGTTTTTATGTTATGTTCAGAACCGCTCCTTCGCATTTCCCTTCAAAAAAAGTCAAAATGTATGTCATTAGTTCGTCAGATTTTAAAAAATGGGATTTTGAAGCTGAAATTAATATGCAGTCCGACCTGCGTGAACCCCGCTTTGCCGTATGGCATGATTCGCTTTTCTGCTATTTTTTTCAAGGAGGAACAACATGGTATAAATTTCAGCCCAAGCACCTTTTAGTAATATCTACTATAGGAAATAAACAGTGGACAGCACCTTCCAGTATAGGGCTTGATGGGTTTGTTCCATGGCGTTTGCGAATAAAAGATGATGAACTTCTTCTATCGGCTTACAATGGGAAAAACTTGTATAACAAAGCGCATCAGAACGAATTAAGACTTTTTAAAAGTAAGGATGCGAAGCATTTTACACCAATATCAAAGGAACCACAAGTAAGTGTGGATGCAGCAGAAGAAGGAGAATTTATTTTCGATAGCACTGGAACTCTCTATTCTGTTGTACGGTTGGAGGGGTATGGAGGACTTATTTGTAAAGCCAATAAAGATAGTATTTACAAATGGGAATATAAAAAAACAAAATATAAGTACGACTCTCCTTTATTTTTTGAACACAAAAATGATATTTATTTAATATCCCGCAGAAATATGGATGGCGCCTGCGACCGCTCTAAAGAAGGAAAGAAGCCACATAGAATGTACAATCTTTTACGTTATTCACTTACAAAAAAGAAAACATCATTATTTAAATTGGATAAAAACAATCTTACACTTTCTTATATTCTTGATTTACCAAGTACTGGCGACTGTTCTTTTGCAGGTATAGAAAAACTTAGTGAAACAGATTATTTAGTTATGAATTATTCGAGCGATATTTCAAAAAAAGAAAAAAACTGGATACGTGGACAAAGTGGTAAAACCTACCTTTATTGGTCCGTGATGCACATTAAATAGTAGGTTGTGTTAAACTGTAATTTATTTCGCTATGCTATGAGTAATATAAACCAGGGTAAATCAAAACAAGAAAAAAAGGTCTCAAAAAGTGCTGTTCCTGATACTAAACAAGTAACAAATAAAATCATTTTGTTTTGGTTGGCAGGTATTCTTTTACTTACCTATATCGCCTTTTCTCCATCGCTAAAAAACGGGTTTACCAACTGGGACGATAATGTATATATTGGCGAAAACACATTAATTAAAAGCCTTTCGGGCGACAACATAAAAAAAATGTTTAATACCGAAAACGCTGTTTCAAACAATTACCACCCCATCACCATTCTTTCTTTGGCCATAGATTATAAATTATCAGGATACGATCCTAAAACATATCATGTTACCAACCTCCTATTCCATCTGTTAAATACAGCATTGGTGTTTTGGTTCATGTTTTTATTGAGTGGTAATAAAATAGTAGTTGCCTCGATTGTTGCTTTATTCTTTGGCATTCACCCCATGCACGTGGAATCTGTTGCCTGGATCTCGGAGCGAAAAGATGTGTTGTATACCTTCTTTTTTATGGCAGCATTGATATGTTATTATAAATATATCAATTATACGGGGAAGACAAAAATGTTGCTCTACGCTTTTATAGTAGTGCTGTTTTTATTATCCATATTATCAAAAGCAATGGCTGTAGTATTACCATTGGTTTTGCTATTAATAGATTATTATAAAGGCCGTAAATTTGACAAATACACGATATTAGAAAAGATCCCCTTCTTTGCGCTTTCTCTACTATTTGGTGTATTGGCTTCGCAGATACAATCAGGAGCAATTGCTAAATTTGAGATCTTCACATGGATACAACGCATTGCCTTCGCATCGTACGGGATGATCAATTATATTTATAATTTATTTATCCCTGTCAACCTTTCCTGTTTTTATCCATATCCTAACCTTATTGGTGATCGCCTTCCGGTCATATTTTATATTGCACCGGTCATTGTTTTGAGTTTGTTCATATTGGTTTTTCTTACTCTTAGAAAAACTAAAATTCTGGCTTTTGGTTTTTTGTTTTTTTGCTTTACCATCGCATTGGTTCTACAATTCATATCTGTAGGGCAGGTGATCATGGCTGATAGATATACGTATGTTCCCTACATAGGTTTATTATTTCCAATTGCCATGAGTTATGAATGGTTACAAGATCAAAAAGAAAAAAAATATAATCTTTATAAAAAATCATTCATGCTTTTATTAATAGTATGTACCGCTTTATCTATATGGCTTACACGCGAACGAAGCAAAGTGTGGAAAAATAGCGATCAATTATGGACCGATGCAATTAGTAAATACCCCAGCAGTGAAGCATATCGAAACCGGGGCAGCTACCTGGTAAACAAAGTAGCCTATGATCTGGGCAAAAAAAATGTTACTGAAAATGAATTTGACAGAGCTCTGGAAGATTTTAATATTTCAATTAAAATGAGTTCTGATAATGCCAAAGTATATATTAACCGGGCAAATATATATGGACTAAAAAATCAGTTTGATCTGGCACTGAGCGATTATTCGAAAGCCATTGAATTAGACGATACGGATGCACAAACGTTCTTTAACCGTGCAATTACTTATAGCAGAATGAAACAATTTGGCAAAGCAGCAGAAGATTACAGCACCGCCTTAACTTTAAATCCGGGTTTAATTGCAGCAAAAGAAAATCGGGCCTATGTATATGTTGATAATGGAAATTACGAAAAAGCAATGACCGATTTAAATGAATTGATACAGTTGAATGCAACTAACCCAAACTACTATTTTTATCGGGGGTTTGTATTGTTTAAAACCGGAAAAAATTCTGAAGCACTTGCTGATAATACTACTGCAATAGAATTGAATCCTGAATACAGTGCAGCCTATTTTAATCGTTCTGTGATCAATAAGGCTTCAGGAAACGTTAAGGACGCTCTGAACGATGCCTTAAAAGCACAAAGTTTGGGTTATGCAGTAGATGCGAGTTACCTGAATGAATTAAAAAACAGACAGCATTAGTGTGTGTTAAACGATTGAGGGACAAACATTAATTAAACCATCCCTATTTATTCCTCAATCCCAATATGCATCAACGCATCACCTTGATTAACTACCGGTTGATTGTTGATCCCAACAATATATCCATCATGACTGGCAACTAATTTTTCCTGATGTTCACCATAAGGATCGCAGATCATTCCAATGAGCTCTCCTTTTAAAATATGAGCTCCATTAATTTTAGAAGTATGAAATAAACCTGATGTCCGAGCACGCACCCATGTGGATCTTTCCAATAAAACTGTGGGATTTTTGGGTAGATCAATGCTGATCATTTTCAAATGTTTCATTAGTCGTAAACAACCATTCATTCCTTCATTGATAGATAAATAATCGAAACGCGAAGACTCTCCTCCTTCAAAAACAAGAATCGATTTTCCTTTTTTTGCAGCCTCTTTACGCAAAGTATTATCCCGGAAAGGCGAATTTAAAATAAGTGTAGGTGAAAATTCTTTACCTAAGTCCAAATTTATTTTATTAGTAAAAACACATCGTAATTGAGGGTAGTTATTGATCTTTGCACCACCTGTATGAAAGTCGATCCCAAAATCAATTTGTGGAATTATCTCATTCATAAGGTCAAATGCGATGCGGCTCCCTAGTGAACCACTTTTTTTTCCCGGAAAACAACGGTTCAGATCCCTTCCATCAGGCAGATCGCGTGAACCGGATAAAAACGCAATGATATTTATAATAGGAATAGCAATGATGCTTCCGCACAATGGGGTTTTAACATCATCGCGAGTGATCAGCCTCCGGACTATTTCTATTCCATTAATTTCATCACCATGCATCCCTGCAAGTATCAATAATGTTGGCCCTGGATTTTTTGAACGAAAAACATAAACAGGAATTTCAATTACCGTTTTGGTCGGCAGTTGGTACCAATTCAAACTAACCTGAGCATTATTCCCCGGCTTAATATCCACACCATTAATGTGTATGTTTTTATTGGAGTAAGGCATGTTTTTTATTGGTTACGGATAACTAATGTTTGCGAATTTACGAATCTGTATGTGTTAAATAGCAAACACAGATCCGTAAATTCGTATGTCACCCTGAGCCTGTCGAAGGGCGTTATTAGTAACCCTATGGCTCATGATTAAATTCATTTCGCTCAATGTATTCAATGATTTTCCCTGCAATATCAACACCGGTAGCACCTTCAATCCCCTCCAATCCCGGAGAAGAATTTACTTCCATAACTAATGGGCCACGGGATGATTGCAACATATCAACTCCTGCAATGGATAATCCTAATTTTTTTGCAGCCTTTATAGCTGTTTCACGCTCATCTTTTGTAAGTTCAATAACATTTGCACTTCCCCCACGATGTAAATTACTTCTGAATTCGCCTGGTGCCCCTTGTCGTTTCATAGCACCTACAATTTTCCCATCTACAATAAATGCTCTGATATCCGCTCCTCCTGCCTCTTTGATAAACTCCTGAACCAAAATATTTGCCTTTAAAGCAAGGAACGATTCAATAACTGACTTGGCCGATTTATGAGTTTCCGCCAGGATCACCCCAATACCTTGAGTTCCTTCCAACAGTTTTATCACAACAGGAGCCCCACCTACTTGTTCAAGTACATTTTCAATATTTTTAGGAATTGAGGCAAATGCCGTTTTAGGCATACCAAGTCCCGCCTTTGCCAATAACTGCAAACTCCTGAGCTTATCTCGGGAACGCACCAAGGCTTGTGATTCCACCGAAGAGAATACTTTCATTTGCTCAAATTGCCGAACTACAGCTGCCCCATAAAATGTAACAGAGGTGCCAATACGTGGAATAATAGCGTCAATCCCAACAACCTGTTTCCCCCCATAAAAAATTTGAGGATGCCCTTTTTCAATTACCAAAACGCATTTCAAGTGATCAAGCACAATTACCTCATGCCCTCGTTGCTCAGCGGCTTCAACCAAACGTCTGGTAGAATACAGTTTTAAATTGCGTGATAAAATTGCTATTTTCATATGAATGGATTTGAGTACAATACTATATTTTTAGGATTTCAAATTATCCCTTGGAGAAGGGTTAAAGACAAGGTTATTTAACAAAGCAACATCAACAATAAAACGATTTTTCAATAATTTTCGCCCAATCAGAACAGGGTAACGCATACTGCCTCTGTCACTTAACGAAATTACAGCTTTTATTCGCTTCTCCCCCATCTGGATAACGGTTTTAATGACATAACGTTTCTCTATTTCACCAAAAGAATTTTTGATCTCTTTTTGAGAATATTCTGTAAATTTTTGATCTTGTTCGTTGTATTCCGGATGTGATGGATCGAGTAGTTTAAAATGCAAAACCCCGTTTTTTTCTTTTATATCATGACAATGTAAGGCTGTAGTATAGGCCCCGGTATCTATTTTTGCGGTAACTCCAAACAATCCAAGTTCAGGAAAAGCAATTTCCTCTCTCCGCCCAATGATTAATTTTTCTTTTTGCATGGCTTTAATTCAGTGCAATATAAAAACTTTTAATCAAAAATTAAGGGCCTATTTCTATTTTCATCAGAAAAAATGATTTTAATAAAAAATAGACTTTATATAAGTTAGTTTAATAAAAAAATTAAATGTCCATTTGGAGCGTCATTACGAGGGAGTTTTTCGCGACCGAAGCAATCTCAAATCTATAAACGAGATTGCTTCGACTGAAAAGTCTCGCAATGACGTATTTTACAAAGCATTTAGATAAAAAAGAAAAAATCAAAGCATTTTAACTTATATAAAGTCTAATGAATCGGCCCTAAAATTGTCCAAAAAATACTCTTTTATCCAATTTTTTAAATGACCATATTACAGTTGTAACCCACAAATAAAAAAGTATTTTTAAAATAAGTTGACAAAGTTAAAAATAGTAGTACATTTGCACCCGCTTTAGAAAGTTTTTTTAAGCAGAGTATTCGGGGCGTAGCGTAGTCCGGTATCGCGCCTGGTTTGGGACCAGGAGGTCGTCAGTTCAAATCTGGCCGCCCCGACTTATAAACTAGCTAATTAGGTAATTCGAAAATTTGTTCTCTTAAAACAAATTTTCAGATTGGTTGATTAGCTTTTTTTGATTCCATAGCTCAGCTGGATAGAGCACAAGTTTTCTAAACTTGCGGTCATTGGTTCGAATCCAATTGGGATCACAACATAAAAGATAGACTGAAGAATATGAACTCTTCAGTCTTTTTTATTTTTTAAGGATCCTCTCAAATAAATTATTTCAACTATTCTGCTTAAAACCTTCATTCCAACTGTACTTTTGTAATTGAAAACCATTTTGGACTCCAATTTCCTTAATTAAAATTAAGGATGTGAGTGCGAGTTTGTCATTCAAAAAAATAAATCATGAATATTAGAATTTTTAAAAGAAATTCTTTTAAATCCGAAGAGTATCATAAAGCTGCCGAAATAAGGCTGGTTCACAGCGGCAATGATTATTTCGAAACGCTTGAAAACTTAATTCATTCTGCAAAACACACTCTTCACCTTCAAACCTATATTTTTGATGAAGATGAAACAGGGAAACGCATTGCCAAAGCATTAACAGAGGCTTCATTGCGCGGAGTGCAAACATACCTGATACTGGATGGTTATGGCTCTAAATCACTTTCTCGAAAATTTGCGAAGGATCTCCGTCTGTCACGCATCCATCTGCGTTTTTTTGCTCCGTTTTTTTCTTCTCAGAATATTTATTTTGGCAGGCGATTACACCACAAAGTGGTGGTTGCTGACGAAAACATTGCTCTTGTTGGCGGCATCAACATAGCCGACAAATATCATGGTTCAGCAGCAGAGGTTGCCTGGCTTGATTATGCCATCCTTATAAAAGGAAGTATTTGCCAGGAAATTACTAATATATCTACGCAGGTATACGGAAGAAGATTTATCAGAAAACAAAAAAAGGTAAAAAAAATTCCTAAGCAAACTCCATTACACGAACCCGTTTTTGTTCGAATTAGAGAAAACGATCGATTAAGAAGAAAAAATCAGATCAGTGTCAGCTATTTACAAGCAATACAAAATGCAAAAAAATCTATTTATATAACAGGCAGTTACTTTTTACCGGGTACCAGGCTTAGAAAAGCATTGACCAGAGCAGCAAAGCGTGGGGTAGAAGTTCATCTTATTATGGCTGGTGTTTCTGATGTCCCTGTATTTCAATCCGCTACAAGGTGGTTGTATGATCTGCTTTTTCGCAATGGAATAAAAATTTACGAATGGGAAAAATCTGTTTTACATGGTAAAGTTGCCGTGGTTGATGGTAAATGGGCAACCATTGGCTCTTTTAACTTAAATCACCTTAGTGCTTATGGCAGTATTGAGCTTAATATTGACGTTTTGGATGAACAATTTTCAGATTCATTTCAACTTCATTTAAGATCTGTTATTGAAACCGGTTGTAAGCAGGTATTTCCAGCACACCAAAACAATCACTGGACTGCAAAATTAAAACGATGGGCAGCATATCAATTTACCAGAACAACCATAAAAATGGTAGCCCTTTTTCCATACATTAATCCGTTTAAAAAGTTCAGCTAAACAGCAATTCAGCAATTTTGGAATTGTCAATTCAACAGTACATTAAAATTGCCTATTGGATAATTGTAAAATTGAATATTGCCTATTGTAAAATTGTTTCATTTCTCTCCTACCTTTTTTCTGATTATATTTGCATTCCCTAAAAAAAACAAAATAACAATGATTACTACCGATAAGTTTGTAAACCGTCATAACGGTCCAAGAGAAAATGATGTAAAAGCAATGCTTAAAAAAATTGGTGCCAATTCAGTTGAAGAATTAATTGACCAAACAATACCTGCTGCTATCCGTTTAAAAAAGCCTTTGAACCTGCCAACAGGCCTATCAGAATACAATTATCACAAACACTTACGTGTTATAGCTTCAAAAAATAAAGTTTTTAAAACATATATCGGTTTAGGTTATTTTAATACAATTGTTCCGCCTGTTATACAACGTAATGTTTTAGAAAATCCGGGCTGGTACACTGCTTACACACCTTATCAGGCAGAAATTGCACAAGGCCGTTTAGAGGCATTGTTAAATTTCCAAACCATGATCATGGATTTAACCGGAATGGAAATTGCAAACGCCTCCTTGCTGGATGAATCCACAGCAGCAGCTGAAGCGATGGCAATGCTCTTCAGCAGCCGTTCACGCGAAGCAGTAAAAAATGGAGCAAATAAATTTTTTGTTTCAAATGAATGTTATCCTCAAACCATAGATCTATTAAAAACACGTTCAACTCCGATGGGAATTGAATTAGTGATAGGAGATTTTAAAACTACAACGTTGGATAGCAGCATTTATGGTGCATTGCTTCAATATCCAACAGTGGATGGTGCAGTTCACAACTATGCCGATTTTGTAAAAAAAGCAAAAACAAATGGAACATCCATCGCAGTTGCTGCTGATGTGTTGAGCTTGGTTTTATTAACTCCTCCGGGCGAATGGGGTGCCGATATTGTTGTTGGAAACACACAACGCTTCGGTGTACCAATGGGCTATGGTGGCCCTCACGCTGCTTTTTTTGCTTGCCGCGAAGAATATAAGCGTATCATTCCCGGTCGTATCATTGGGGTTTCTGTTGATGTACAAGGCAATCCTGCATTACGTATGGCATTACAAACACGTGAACAACATATCCGCAGAGATAAAGCCACTTCCAATATTTGTACAGCACAAGCATTGTTAGCCATTATGGCAAGCATGTATGCTGTATACCACGGTCCGGAAGGCCTTAAAGGGATCGCTCAACAGGTACATTTTTCAGCATTGGCATTAGCTGCTGAATTAGAAAAGCTGGGATATTCAATTGAAAAAGGAATTTATTTTGATACAATAAAAATTAATGGCGCAGATGCCGTTAAAATCAAACAACTATCAGAAGCTGCCGAAATTAATTTCCGATATACAGATAACGCAATTACCATTTCCGTTGATCAAACAACAGATGCACACGATTTAAATGCGATCATTGAAGTATTCGCAAAAGCAGCAGGGAAAGCAACTTCCAAAACAACCGAAGAAATTATCTTCAATCAAAAATCCGCAATCCAAAATCGTAAATCCTTAATTCTTAGCCATCCAGTTTTTAACACTTATCATTCCGAATCAGAAATGATGCGTTACATCAAACGATTGGAAAATAAAGATCTGTCCTTAACTCATTCAATGATTTCATTGGGCTCCTGTACAATGAAATTAAACGCTGCTGCCGAATTAATGCCTATTACATGGCCTGAATTTGCTCACATACATCCCTTTGTACCTGTTGAACAAGCAGCAGGCTATCTGGAAGTAATTGCTGAATTGGATAGATCTTTAAGTGAAATAACCGGTTTCGCAAAAATGAGTTTTCAGCCAAACAGTGGTGCCCAGGGCGAATATGCTGGCTTATTGGTTATTCAGGCATACCACCAGTCGCGTGGTGATTCGCACAGAAATATTGCCTTAATTCCAACTTCTGCACACGGTACAAATCCGGCAAGTGCTGCTATGTGTGGCCTAAAGATCGTATTGGTAAAATGTGACGAAAAAGGAAATATCGATGTGAACGATATGCGGGAAAAAGCAGTTCTGCATAAAAACAATTTAGCATGTTTAATGGTTACCTATCCAAGTACACATGGTGTTTACGAGGAAAGCATTATCGAAATCACCGACATCATCCATGAAAATGGTGGTCAGGTTTATATGGATGGTGCCAATATGAATGCACAGGTTGGTTTAACCAGTCCCGGAAATATTGGCGCTGATGTTTGCCACCTCAACTTACATAAAACATTTGCGATCCCCCACGGTGGTGGTGGCCCGGGGATGGGACCAATTGGTGTTGCAAAACAATTAGTGCCATTCTTACCCTCTCACTCAGTAATAAAAACAGGTGGAGAAAAAGGAATTCATGCCGTATCTGCCGCACCTTTTGGAAGCGCCTTGATTTTATTGATCTCTTACGGATACATAAAAATGCTTGGCGGAGATGGAGTTACAGAAGCAACCCGCATGGCGATTTTAAATGCCAATTATATTAAAGAATCTTTAAAAGACCATTATCCGACATTATACAGTGGCAAAAATGGCCGTTGTGCGCATGAAATGATCTTGGATTGTGTAGCATTTAAACGTGAAGCAGGAGTGGAAGTAGGAGACATCGCAAAACGTTTGATGGACTACGGATACCACGCCCCCACAGTTTCATTCCCTGTGCACGATACCTTAATGATCGAGCCTACAGAAAGTGAATCAAAAGAAGAGTTGGATCGTTTTTGTTCAGTGATGATCCATATCCGTAAAGAGATTGATGAAATAAGTTCAGGTATTGCTGATAAAGATGACAATGTTCTTAAAAACGCTCCTCACACCGCAAAATCCGTTATTACTGACGATTGGAAACACAACTATTCTCGCGAAAAAGCTGTTTATCCGCTAAATTGGACAAAAGACAGCAAATTCTGGCCAAGCGTAGCCCGCATTGATAATGCGCATGGCGACAGAAATCTTATTTGTGCCTGTCCTCCTATTGAGGCTTATGCTGATGCAGAGCTGGCGTAATTTTAAAAACTGTTTATCTTTTGCGTAGCATTTTAATTTTTGCCGTAATTTGTTTAAACCATTTTTCTTAACTAAATTTGTATATTATCACAATTGTTAAATAATAAAAAATAAAACTAAAATGAAAAAAATTTACTTTGTAATTGCTGCTACTGCAATTACCTTTTCCGCAAACGCACAAAATAAATTACTGTCAAATAGAACCGGACCAAGAAGTGTTCAGTCACACTCAATTAATCCGAATGTGCAACCAATGGCAATTGGCGATACATTAGTATATATCCCATTAGATGATGTTTTTGTAAATCCTACTGATAATGCTGATTTTAATATCCAGATCGAGGACGTTGACGGGCTACCGGTAAACAACGCAGGTACTGACCCTGATTGGGGCGTATATATTTCAACTGATTCCAGTGTAAATGGAAATGGAAATCCAACTTCCGATAATTTTTTCCATCCTTGGGAAGATTCAATGGCTGATACCACTACTTTTTGGCACGCAACTTCATGGTTCAATCCGGCTGGTGTTGCTGACAATTGGTTGATGTTTGGTCCGATCACACTTACAGCAGGTGGAGTTGTTTCTTGGTATGACAGAACCAATAATGGTTTCAGAGACGGGTATAAATTGTATGCTACTGCAGTTCCTTCTTCACCGGTGGTTTCTTCTGACTTCACAGGCTCACCTTTTTACACAAAAACGGATGCTTCACCATCTCCTACAAAAGCAACAGATACAACCTGGGTATTAAGAACAGCAGTGATTCCTCCTGCTTACGAATCTCAATTGATCTATTTAGCTTTCCGTCACACTGCTAATGATATGGATGTATTGTATCTGGACGAAATTGTAGTAACAGAAAGCGCTTTAAGTGTTAATGAAGATGCTGTTGTAAATGGAGTTAAAATAGGACAAAACTCTCCTAATCCGTTTTCAAATTCAACTGTTATTAAATATGAATTAGAAAAATCTGCCACAGTTTCTTTATCAATTTATGATATAACAGGTAAAAAAGTTGCTGAGCAAAACGAAGGAAATCAAATTTCCGGTAAACATGCAGTGAAATTCAATGCAGAAGAACTTCCTGCCGGAGTTTATTACTATTCATTATCAGTAGATAAAAACACCTCTTCAGTAATGAAAATGGTAGTAATTAAGTAGATCAAATTTAACTATAAATAAAGGCCCGCACTACAAATGCGGGCTTTTTTTATTTTTCGCTCCAGCCTGAGATCTGTTTTCAAAATAAAACCGTACATTTAATCTTAATAATATTATTTCTTAATAATTTGTTTATACCAGTTCGCTTCTTTAAATTTGTATGTCTATTTTCAGAAATCATTTAACTTTAAAAAAATATCATGAAAAAAATTTACCTTTTATCTAATGTAATGTTACTTTCTGTAGCAGCATTTTCTCAAAACAGTCCTTATCAGGGAAAAATTGGTACAGTTACCAATAAACCACTTGTTCATGCAGTTTCAGCTGATCGTGTTACAAGTCCGGATACAACAGGTATTGTAAATGTCGATGATTTTTTACCTGAATTTGCATCCGTAAGTGGTCAACTTACAGTATTTGGTTATACCGGTGGTGGTTTTATTTATGGAAATAATAAAGATGGGCTAAATATTTGTGCTCAGGGGTATGAGAATGTAAATGACGTTCCTGTTCAGGTGATAGGTGCAATTGCATGGTTTGCGAGAAAAGAAAGAGATTTAGCTGGTGGTGCTGCTTCAAAAGTATCTATCAAATTATACGCGATGGCTGATAATAAAGCATACAACACTAATGGTTCTGGAACTTTTAACCAAACTACATTAAATGCTCCCGGACCTAATGGTACTGCAAAAGCCACTGTTGACATACTATATGATAATATCGATACAACAACTTTTGCAAATGCGAATTATGTTACTTTCACTACTCCTGTTAGCTTTCCTGGTGATTTTGCGCTCTCATTGGATGCTACTACTTTAACTGCGGGAGATACAGTTGGTTTGTTAAGTGATCAAACACTTGATGCTGCAAATTTAGATTATGCATTCCACAAACTTGGATCTAAATGGGTTGTTTCCGATCAGGCTTTTAGTGATGCTGCAGCTCCGGCTTTAGGAACTGGTGGTTTAGATAACAGCATTGCCTTGTTTGCAGTATTAAACGATGCTACAGGTGTTAACGAGTATTTCAACGGAATGAAATTAACTACTTACCCTAACCCTGCTGTTGAAAAAGCTACAATTGAATACACATTGGAAAAAAATGCAAACAATGTTAGTGTTTTGGTTTTTGATAAATCTGGTCGCAGAATACTTGAAAAAAACTTTAATACTCAAAATGCAGGTACTTACAAAGTTGATGTTGAAACAGCTAACTTAGCTGCTGGTACTTATTTATACCAATTAAATGCAAATGGCCGTAACTTCACAAAACAATTTGTTGTTACTAAATAAGCTACAATAATTCATAAAAAAAGAGCGGCAGGAAATTCCTGCCGCTCTTTTTTTATGGTTCTTAGTGGAATATAATGGGTAACCAAATTATGCTATCTAAAAAAAAAAGATGTTATTTAAACAAAATGAAATTATGGAAGGGTGCGTGAGGAATGAACAAACGCGATGCCGTGTCGCCTGTGTGGGGCAATCGTTTGTTCTTGAATTTTTGTTTCTTTTTTTTCAAGAAAAAAGAAAAACACACAGTTTTTTGTTAATTATAATCTAACTATAATTGGTATCGCCCAAATAAATCATAAAGAACCGTTTTTATACTATTAAAAACTAAAACTTCGTTCTCAGTTCCTTCATAAATTTTGTAGCATACACAAAATCCTGAATTTCTTTATTATCCGTTTTTAAAATTTCCTGCTTGCTCCCCTCCCACCATTTCGCCCCCTCATGGATAAACAATATATTATCTCCAATTTCAATTACCGAATTCATATCATGAGTAATTACAATAGTTGTTATATCATATTCTTCCGTGATCTCTTTGATCAGGTTATCAATAACAATAGAGGTTTTAGGGTCGAGCCCCGAATTTGGTTCATCACAAAATAAATACTTTGGCTGAACAGCAATAGCACGGGCTATGGCCACCCTTTTTTTCATACCTCCACTCAATTCGGAAGGAAAAAGATGATTGGAGGTGGGCAAATTTACCCGTTGCAAACAAAAATTAGCACGATCCCTTTTTTCATCTTCCGTCAGATCTGTAAACATAGAAAGGGGAAACACTACATTTTCTTCAACAGTTTTTGAATCGAACAATGCCCCTCCTTGAAATAACATTCCTATTTCTTTACGAATTTCTTTTTTTCCACTAAAATTCAGATCATGAAAATTACGCCCATCGAATAAAACTTCTCCCGAGTCTACTTCATTTAAACCTACCATACATCTTATTAAAGCGGTTTTACCGGAACCACTTCCACCAATGATAATATTGGTTTTACCGGTTTGGAAGGTAAATGAAACATCTTTTAGAACGCTCCTGCCCGAAAATGATTTTGATATATTGTTTATCTGGATCACGCCAATAAAAGTTGAGTTAAAATTAAATCGAAAGTAAGTATCAAAACGCTGCTGTAAACAACTCCTTTGGTACTGGATTTACCTACTTCAAGTGATCCCCCACTTGTATAATACCCGTGATATGCAGGAACGGAAGCGATTATAAATGCGAATACTCCTGATTTGATCAGTGCGTAAACCACATTATAAGGCCTGAAATTATAAGTAATACCATAAATATATTCGTAATTGGTAACAACACCTGTCATTACTCCAAACACATACCCACCAAATATGCCCAAAAACATTGAAAAAATAACAAGTACAGGGCTGAATAGCACACAGGCTATAATTTTAGGCTGAATCAAATAACTGGCCGAATTGATCCCCATAATTTCCAATGCGTCAATTTGCTCCGTAATACGCATTGTTCCTATTTCAGATGCAATGCTGGACCCTATTTTCCCTGCAAGGATCAGGCTAATAATGGCGGGAGAAAATTCCAATATCATTGAATCGCGAACGGCTACACCTACCGCATAAATGGGTACTAAAGGGTTTTCAAAATTGAAGGCCGACTGAATAGTAATAACTGCTCCAATAAATACGGATATGATCGCAACGATGCCCAATGAGCCAATACCCAAAATGTTCATTTCTTCAAAAATACGACTGCGATAAACCGAAAACTTTTCGGGTTTGCCAAAAGCGCGTCTTACTAATATGAAATACCTGCCGAAATGAAAAAAAAAGTTCATAAATACCTTCAAAATTTGCCTAAAAATAAGAATAATTTTCCAAAATTATTTTTCTTTTAATATTGTTTGAAAATGGCCACGAATTTCACTAATTAAAAGAAAAGCCTTTAATTGGTGTAATTCTTGGCATTATTGCTTTATTTTAAATTTGGAGAGCCTAAGAGCCTGTTTAAATTTGATTCAGAGTAGCTTCTAACCTTCCCACTATTTCTCGAATCGCTCGAAATGACAGCGCACATGGTCATTTCGAGCCTGTCGAGAAAGGTGCGTTGGCTTTTATAAGCAATTTTGTTGTTTTTTATATAAAATTTAAACAGGCTCTAAACTCTGTGGAATCTCTGGCAAATAGTAGCCAGGTTTTTCGATATGCTAATTAATTGTGAAATTTTCAAATTAGCAAATTTTCAAATTAACAAATTACTTACCTTCGCCCTGCTAAATTTATTAGCAAATCCATAGCCAATACAGATTCATAATTCATGTCCCCCTGAGCGGAGTCGAAGGGCGTAATTCGTAATACAATATGCGTTTTGAATTAACAGATGCTTTTTTATCAGATCTAAGAGATGCCATTAGTATTCAAAATGGTGCTTTTGTTACCGAACAGCTTAAAGAGCTGTATCCACCCGATATTGCCGGAATTTTCAATCAGCTGGAAATAGAAGAGGCCAAATACGTTTACAAATTACTGGACGAACAAACTGCCGCTGATGTATTGGTAGAGCTGGAAGATGATGTCCGCGAACGATTTTTAGCATCACTAACTTCAAAAGAGATCGCAGAACAGTTCATCGACAATATGGACTCTGATGATGCTGCTAATGTTATTGCCGAATTACCCGATAATGTTCAGGATGAAGTATTATCCCACATCGAAGATAGTGAGCAGGCGAGCGACATCGTAGACCTCTTAAAATATGACGACAATACCGCAGGTGGTTTAATGCGGAAAGAATTTGTACGGGTTCACCTCCACAGCAAAGCCCTTGAATGTGTTCGTGAAATACGTGAACAGGCGCATGATCTCGAGGAGGTATTTGCAATTTATGTAGTGGATGATGATGAAAAACTGATTGGACTTTTACCTTTAAAAAAATTAATTGTTTCTCCTGTGCGATCGATCGTAGCCGATATTTACGACCCCAAAATAATATCTGTAAAAGCCAATACCCCTGCCGAGAACGTAGCTAATATCATGGATAAATACAACCTGGTAGCAGTTCCTGTTGTTAATGCTATTGGTCAGCTGGTTGGTGTAATTACAATTGATGATGTTGTTGACTTTCGAAGAGAAGAAGACACCGAAGACGTTCAAAAAATGGCTGGTGTGGAAGCCTTTGACGAGCCCTATATGAGTTTGTCGATTGTTGAGATTCTTAAAAAACGTACCGGCTGGTTAGTGATCCTCTTTTTAGGAGAAACACTTACGGCATCGGCAATGGGCTTTTTCGAAAATGAAATTGCAAAAATGGTTATACTGGCACTTTTTGTTCCATTGATCATTTCAAGTGGTGGTAATACCGGCTCACAAGCATCAACTCTGGTGATAAGGGCAATGGCCTTGGGTGAAATTACAGTACGTAGCTGGTTTACGATCATAAAAAGAGAGATAAAAGTTGGATTGGTTTTAGGACTTATTCTGGGCATTATCGGTTTTTTAAGAGTATTTATCTGGTCCCATTTCACTACTATTTACGGGCCTCACTCCTTGGAAATTGCTCTTGTTGTTGGCTTTTCGCTTGTTGCCGTTGTACTTTGGGGAAATATAGTTGGCTCATTATTTCCTTTAATATTAAAGCGATTTGGTTTTGATCCGGCTGTTGCATCCGCTCCCTTTGTGGCAACACTTGTTGATGTAACAGGTTTGATAATTTATTTCTCCTTCTCTATTATTTTCCTGAGAGGGCTTTAGATGTTGTTTAAAACTCATCTGTTATTAATACATAGGCACACGCTGCCAGGGCTCATTGCAATAGATTAATTTCGAAATTAAATTTAAACAACCTCTCAGCTTCTTATTCAAACATAAAACCCTAACAACAAAGCACTTACTGATTCTTTATCGTTAAATTAAAATTTAATTTTGTAACAAAAAATCGCTTTTGTTCGTAACAGCACTTTATACCAAATTAAGTCTTTATATAGAACTGGCTTTTTTGTTCAATTAACTAAGATTGAGTTTTATTAGATTTATATTTGCACCTTTGCAACGTTTCAGTAGCTTTTCATCTGAAATACTGCAATTTGTTTTTAATAAAATATGAGAAAAACAGTACTCATTATTTGTTTTCTTTTCATCTCCCTGTTTTTGAGCAAGGCGGATGCCTCTTTGTTTTCGCAGGTAATGGTCAATTACGGTGCTACAATTTATAGTGCCAACGATACTATTTTTGCTAACGGAGGAATCAGCAATTTAAAAGATACAGCTACATTGCTCGGAGGTACTTTTAGGAACAGCGGTTCTGTTTACTTAACTGGCGATTGGACCAATTCTTCCGGTAACGGAGCCTTCACCGATATCAATGGAACCAATGGAGCCAGTTCAATTACTTGTTTATTAGTGGGCGGCAATCAAAACATTCAGGGTACTGATGTAACAGAATTTCACAACCTGGTTCTTGAAAATAACGGGGTGAAGCAATTAAATGGAGTAGATGCCATCGTTAGAGATACACTTAACCTTAACGACAGGGAATTAGCAACCGGGTTTAAAACTGTTTTTGTAACTAACCCTGCCCTGCCATCCATACAACTTTCAACCGGTTTTGTAAGCAGTTTAGGTTCCGGAGCTTTGGTGAGAAGCACTGCAACAATGCAACCCTATCTATTCCCTGTAGGTTCCAGCCTGAACTCATTAAGATACAGACCTGTAGAAATAACTCCCGACAATAATTTCCCGAATGATTTTGCTGTGCGTATGGCCAATGTTGATCCTACTACCGAAACCTATGATAAAAGCATAAAAAGAGCAACAGTTGTAACTGTTAATCCGGTATATTATCATCAAATAAGGAGGGATGCAGGTAGCGCAAACGCCTCCGTTACTATCTATTACGATGCAGCCACTGATGGTGAGATCACCGGGATCGGACATTGGCAGAATCTGCCCCAATGGGAAGATATTCCAGCTTCTCCAACAGCAAACCAATTTGGCTTGAGCGCCATGAATGCTTCATCATGGGACTTCTCCTCACCTTCACCTGCATTTGCATTAATTAAACTATTGAATGAATGTGGAGAAATGTTTGTCCCAAATGCTTTTTCTCCGGATAATAACGGTGAAAACGACATGGAATGTGTTTATGGTAAATGTGTAAAATCGTTATATTTTGCCATTTACGACCGTTGGGGCGAAAAAGTATTTGAAACTACTGATCTTATGCAATGTTGGGATGGTACCTATAGAGGTAAAGATATGAATACTGCTGTATTTGTATATGTTATGAGAGCTACCCTCACTACAGGTGAAGAGGTTAATAAAAAAGGAAATATTAGTTTAATAAGATAAGTTTTAATGTAATATTTAAGATTTAATAAGTACATAATGAAACTCATTACTTTGAAACCGAAAGTCATATTTTTAACCGTAATTGTAAATATTATATTTTACATATTACCTGTTAGATCTTTATTGGCTCAGGACATCCATTTTTCTCAATTTTACATGTCGCCATTTACACAAAATCCGGCATTTACAGGGGCTGTGTATGGTATGTCAGCTCAGGTAAATTATAAAGAACAATGGAAAAGTGTTGGAACACCTTATAAAACAGTTGCCGCTGCTTATGATGTAAGTTTTCAAAAGAAAAAGAAAGCGAAGGCTTTTTACGCAGCCGGTATCAACTTTTTTAGCGACAAAGCAGGAGATTCAAATATGGGAACTACCCAGGCAAACCTTTCGGGTGCCTGTCATGTGTATATCGACAGGTATACAAAAGTAGGCGCAGGTTTGCAGGTTGGATATGCTCAACGTAGCATTGATTATGCGGCATTACAATGGGGAAACCAGTTTGATGGTCAGGCGTATAATCCAACGTTGAGTTCTCGCGAAACAAATGGTTCAACTGCTTTTGCTTATCCGGATGTAGCTGCAGGAGTGGTTTGGACCTATAACAATTCGGCAGGAATGAGGCGGGTAGTAGAAAACAATGACCTGAAAGCGAATGTAGGAATGTCTGTATTCCATTTTTCTCAACCGAAATATTCCTTTGCCGGTAATAACGAAAAATTAAAAATGAAGTTTGTTTTACATGCCGATGTCCTTTTAAGTATACCTTTTTCTAATTTAGGATTTGTTCCAGGTATTATGGTTTACAAACAAGGCGCTCCGGCTGAAATATTAGCAGGTTCCCTTATCCGTTATAAATTAAAACAAAAAAGCAAGTACACCCGGGATAAAAGCAGCTCTGCAATTTCTCTTGGAGGATACTACCGCGCGAAAGATGCTGGTACAATAGCAATGCTTCTTGAGTACTCCAATTATGCTATAGGGATGAGCTATGATATAAACACTTCAGCCTTAAAGACAGCAAGCACCGGCAGAGGCGGATTTGAGTTAACGATCCGTTATGTTGCGGCCAATCCATTTATGGTCCAATCCAGATCCCGTTTTTAGTCAGGAAAAACAACAGGGAAACAGAAAAATCAGAAACACCTCTTCATATTCTATTATTCTATATCTTTGTGATTACGATCATTTCAAAAAACCTTGAAATAATACAAAAAAAATAATGGTTTTATTTCAAAGGTCTATCTAATTTACACTGTTTATAGCTATGAAAATACTCTTTACTACTTTATTTTGCGCTTTATTTTTATTTCTTTCTGCACAGCAAAAAGATTCAATGAAAATGGAAGTTAAAATGGAAATTAAAAATGTAGGTCCTCAGATAAACTCTTCTTTTCCGGATTACGCCCCCCTTATTTCTGCCGATGGCAATAACATGATCTTCACCTCTCCCCGACCTGTAAATGAAAAAGACATACTAAAAGGCAAGCCCGGAACTGAAAATGTTTATGTTACTTATTATGATGATAAAAATGGAAGGTGGTTAGTTACGTTTTTACTTGGACCAACAATTAATCGCCCGGATGTGGACAATTCTGCAATTGCATTATCAAATGATGGACAAAGAATGTTGCTTTACCGTGGCGGTAACGAACAAAATGCCAACGGAGATATTTTGGAATCGATATTAACAGGAGAAGAATGGTCGGACCCTGTAAGATTACCGGATCCCATTAATAGTGAAGAGAACGAAACTTCAGCGAGTATATCTCCTGACGGAAGAACAATTTACTTTGTAAGTGACCGGAAATGGGGATATGGTGGTAGAGATATCTGGTATAGCACACAGGATGACTCCGGATCATGGGGAGAGGCAATAAACCTTGGCAAACTGGTTAACAGTCCGGAAGACGAAGAAGGGGTGTTTATTCATCCCAATGGAAAAGTTCTTTTCTTTAGTTCAAAAGGACATAATTCCATAGGAGGTTTTGATATTTTTATGTCGGTTTATGATGAAACTACCTTATCGTGGGCTGAACCGGAAAACCTTGGCTCACCTATAAATACGCCAGAAAATGAAATATATTTTGTACTGCAGGGGAATGGAAAAACAGGATATTATGCTTCCTCAAAACCTGATGGCCTTGGAGATCTGGATATTTACAGTATTAATTTTCTGGAAGATCTGATGAAAAAAAACACAACCTTACTAAAAGGCCGTGTTATTAATAAAACAGATACACCTATCGGGTCAACCATCGTTTTAAAAAACAAAGGAACTGATAAATTAGTTGGAACCTTTAAGTCAAACAAAACTACTGGAAAATACCTCGTTTCAGTTCCTCCGGGCAAAAAATATGAGATGGTAATATCTACCGAGGGTTACAAATCAGATACCATTTCTATTGATATCCCATACAAAGCCGGTTATCAGGAAATTATCCGGGACATTATTATGGAAACTAAATAATTTCTGCATCGTACAAATATAGAACACCTTCTCAAAATTTTTATTTATGATTCAATGGGTTATTTGAATCTACGGGCAGGAGGTTCTCTTAACAAAAACCTATTCTTTTTTACAAAATAAAACGAAAAATATTCGCATAAATCAGTTGGATCTGCGTTTTAGGTTTGATATTGTAATTAGTTTTATTTGAGGCAAATAGCCGTTCGGTCGGAATCACAAAAGCTTGCAACTATTTTTTCATTACCCATTTAAAAAGACCGTTATCGCGCAGCCTTATTCGGAATAATATAATTTACTATTTATAATTTAATAAATTTCAAACTAATAAACTAAACCTGAATTAACAATCGGTTGCTGAAAAGTATTTTTTGCAGGATATAAAACCGAAGGTAGGATAAAGAACTTTGTATGATGCAAAAGTATTGAACCTATAAAAAAATAAAAAAAACACCTGAAAATATCAGGTTATAAATTCAGCTAATTCACCTTTATTTACCCTAATGAAAGTAATTTTTTCAATTTTTCTTTTAATCTTCTCCCAATTTCTTGGCGCTCAGCAAAATGCTTCGCCAAGGGTGGAAATAAAAAATATTGGCACTCCGGTAAATTCTACTTTTTCTGATTTCGCTCCGCTTATTTCTGCTGATGGATCAACCATGGTATTTACTTCTCTCCGACCTACTGATAAACCAGGCACCTCCCCCACACCGATCAAAAAGGATGGGCAAAAAAAAGAAACCAACGCTACCATTTACATTACTTATTATGATGATAAAAGCAAAACATGGTTAGAACCTATCATGCTTGAATCTGTTATCAATCTCGCTGGAGTAGATAATTCAGCTATCGCATTATCAAATGACGGGCAGAAGATGTTGATCTACAGAGGCGGAAATAATAAAAACATAAATAAAGGTGTTTTTGAAACTACGTTGAAAGGTAACGAATGGTCGGTCCCAAAAAGAGTACCGGCACCAATTAACAGTGATGGAAATGAGACTTCCGCCAGCTTTTCAGCGGATGGAAAATCAATTTATTTTGTAAGCAGCAGACCTGATGGATTGGGTGGCAAGGACATTTGGTATTGTCTACAAAATGAAGCCGGAGACTGGGGCGAGGCAGTAAATGCAGGGAATAGTGTTAATACCAAAGAAGACGAGGAAAGTGTTTTCCTTCATCCAAATGGAAGTTCACTTTTTTTTAGTTCCAAAGGTCATGGTTCCACGGGTGGTTATGATGTTTTTGTCTCGCATCTCGACACCACCACTAATGGTTGGGCAAAGCCAATAAATCTTGGTTCCTCGATCAACACCCCCGGAGATGATCTTTATTTTGCAATGGCTGCCGATGAAAAAACCGCATATTATTCATCCTCTAAACCAAAAGCCTTAGCCGATAAGGACATTTACCGAATTACATTCGGTGAAAGTATTTTAACAAAACATGTCACTCTTGTAAAAGGCTTTGTTACCGGTGAAAACGGACTGGGGATCGAATCAAAAATTGTAGTAAAAGAAAAGTTGACCGGTGATATCATTAATACGATCAAGTCGAATAAAGCCACAGGTAAGTTCCTTGTTTGCCTTCCTGCAACCGGAGAATATCAAATAAATTTTACGGATGACAATAATGGTACCTACACAGAGTTTATTGAAGCCTCAGAAAAAAACGGTTATAATGAAGTGGTTTTAAACATTCTTCTGGAACCCAAATATGCTAATCTGTTCAGCAGGGTGCTTGATGAGGATGGGAATCCGATCAGTAAAGTGCAGATAGAACTGATCGATATCATTACCAAACAATTGATAGGGAGATTTGAAACGAACAGCGCAGGAGCTTCCCGCTTCTCTTTACCATTCGATACAAAATTCAATATTGTTTTCAACAAACATGGCTATTTGTTCCAATCGGTTAATGTATCCATACCAAAATCAAGTGGTTCCGAATCAAAAGACATCAAAGATATCACGATGCAAAAAGTGGAGGTCGGAAAAAAAATAATCGTAAACAATATATTTTTTGACTTCAACCAAGAGATCCCGCAACAACAATCCTTTGCAGACCTGGATCGGATAATTAAACTGATGAAGGACATGAGCTCTCTTCAGCTCGAAATATCAGGGCATACTGATAATGTTGGCTTTCAAGACAATAAAAAACTGTCTGAACAAAAAGCAAAAGCGGTAATGAATTACCTAATAGGTAAAGGCTGCGAAAAGAGCAGATTGAAATACAAAGGTTATGGATCAACCGATCCCATCGCCACTAACGAAACCGCAGAAGGCCGACAGTTAAACAGCAGAATAGAGCTTAAAGTGATTAAAGTGGATATTATAGCTGAGCAGGCAGCGGAAGAAAAACGAATACAATCTGGTTCAGATATTGTTAATTCAGATGAAGTTATTAGTCCGTACCCGATAATTAACGAGCAAGAGAATGTTCCGGAAAATAAGGATTCGATTGCGACAGCTAATAAAAAAGACGAAAACCTTGATGCTATAAAAGAAGCATTTGGAGAAGAACAATCTCAGGAAAATAAAGAAACAGAGGTTGCTGATGTAAAAAAAGACGAAAAAACAGAGGATACCCCCGTAGTAGTTGAGGAAGAAAAGGTTCAGGAAAATAAAGAACCGATTGTTGCTGATGTAAAAAAAGACGAAACAACGGAGGACACCCCTGTAGTTATTGAGGAAGAAAAGATCCAGGAAAATAAAGAAACTGTTGTTGCTGACATAAAAAAAGACGAAAAAACTGAGGATACACCTGTGGTTATTGAGGAAGAAAAGATCCAGGAAAACAATGAAACAGTTGTTGCTGATGCCAGTAACGAGGAACAAAAATACAAGGAGCGCTTGGATTCCGTTGTTAATGCCACCTGGGGAGCTGATCCTTACAAACAAGTTGGGGAAACTAAAGAAACAGTTACTGATGTAAAAAAAGAGGAAAAAACCGAAGACATCCCTGTAGTTATTGAAGAAGAGAAGATCGCTGAAAACAACGAAACTGTTATTGCTGAGGTAAAAAAAGAGGAAAAAACCGAAGATATCCCTGTAGTTGTTGAGGAAGAGAAGATCGCTGAAAACAAAGAAACTGTTGTTGCTGACAAAACACAAGATGCTTCGAAAGAGGCACTGCTAAAAGAAAACCAAGAGCTTGCAAAGAAAATTGAGGCTATGGAGCAAAGATATAAGGCGAGTCTGGATTCTGTAGTTAAGGCCAGTTGGGGGAATGACCCTAACGAAAGTGTGGAGGCAAACAAAACAACAGAAATAGCTACTACTAAAAAAGATGAAAACACTGATACTCCGGTTGAAACCGGAGATGAAAAACTTCAGGAAACTGAAGAAGCAATTGTTGCTGACAAAAAAGAGGAAAACAGTGATACTGCGGTTGAAACAACAGAAGAACAAGTTCAGGAAAACAATAAAACCATTGTAGCCGATAAAAAGGAAACAAATAATTCCGGTAATTTCTCCCGCCATGCGCTGGAAAGCTACGCAACTGAAAAAAAGGAAGAGAAAATTAAACCTAACAAAGTGGAAATTATCCAAGAAAAGGAAGAGCCTTTGGTGGTTGCCGATAAAAAAGAAGAAAACGCGGATGCGACAGAAGTACAAAGTGAAGAAACAAAAGAAACAACTACAGCGGTAAATGAAGAGCCCCAGGAAGTAGTTGCCGACAAAAAAGAGGAAACAGCGGATCCTACGGATATAGTTAAAAGTGAGGACACGAAAGAAACAACTACAGCAGTAAATGAAGAGCCTTTGGAAGTAGTTGCCGATAAAAAAGAGGAAGCAGCGGACCCTACAGATATAGTAAAAAGTGAGGAAACAAAAGAAACAACTACAGCTGTGAATGAAGAGCCTGTGGAAGTAGTTGCCGATAAAAAAGAGGAAACAGCTGATCCTACGGATATAGTTAAAAGTGAGGAAATAAAAGAAACAACTACAGCGGTAAATGAAGAGCCTTTGGAAGTAGTTGCAGATAAAAAAGAGGAAACGGCAGATCCTACAGATATAGTAAAAAGTGAGGAAACAAAAGAAACAACTACAGCGGTAAATGATGAGCCTTTGGAAGTAGTTGCCGATAAAAAAGAGGAAACAGCAGATCCTACAGATATAGTAAAAAGTGAGGACACAAGTGAAGAAACAAAAGAAACAACTACAGCTGTTACAGAAAATGTTGATCCAAATTCTTCAAAAAAAGAAAGCGCAGAAGTAAAAGCAAGTACAAATACGAGTTTACTTCCGGAGCGATACATACAATTCGATAAAGATGAAAACGGAGCTATTACCTATGACGAGATCATTAAAATGATCGATGCTTTTTTTGATGATGCACCAAACGTGACTCAAGAAGATATCACCTCCATAATTGATTATTTCTTTGGAGAATAGCCCTGCTTTTTTATTCCAATAAATGGTTAAGGATTTTCAGTTGCGTCCCCCTATTTTGCCGGATGGTTTTTTGAATTTCAAAGCCCTTATTATCGCTTTAGCCGCCTTCTAATCGAGTCAGTGTGCAATTTCAAACTGCTGATTTTACTAACACTTGTTACCCCTTAATCCAATAATTTAATTTTTAAAGTCTTTAAACCTAATAGGTTTTGAAAAACTGTTAGGTTTCTTATCCATTAAACTATTGGAATAAAACAACCTGATTTCCTATTTGAGAAGGGCAATAAAGTGGCTGAAGGAGAGAGGGAAATCGGAACAATTAATACAAAATTACTTGTTTTTTTGGGTTTTAATTGCTTATTTTGTAAAATGCGCATAATGCTAAAATGTCAGTTTTAAAAGCTAAATGCTTAAGGAAACACTCAAAAATTTAGATTTCCGAATTTATGGAATTTCCGAATTTATGCATCTATAAATCAAATCCTCCGGCAGTAGGATATGAATTTTTAAAATAACTTTTGGTTTACTCCGATAGTTATTGAATATAGTTTTTTAGTCATGAAAGTACTCATTTTTACTTTTCTTCATATCCTCTCTTTTTCCCTTTGTGCAGAGCAAAAGGATCCATTGAAAAAAAGTGCTTATATCTCCGGTAACGCATTCGATGAAAAAAAAGTCAAGACCAGTGTACATATTGATATTGTTGACTTTGAAACCAAACAATTGGTTGAACAATTGGAAAGCACCAACGGAAGTTTTCGTATTTCAGTAGCACAAAAAAACGATTTTATTGTATATTTCAGCAAACCCGGATATTTATTTCAATCGGTACTGGTTTCGATCCCCGACACTGCGGGATTCGAGAAAAAACTTCCTGATATTGTATTGCAGAAAATGGAGGTAGAAAAAAAGACAATACTTGGAAGTCTTTCTTTTGACTTTTACCAAGCCGTGGTCCTTGAAGAATCACGTCCAGACCTGGAACGCGTGATTGCGCTCTTAAATGAAAACCTTGGGCTCCAGATCGAAATTTCGGGATATACGGACAATATCGGTTCGGTAACATTTTTACGAAAACTCACTGAACAAAGAGCTAAATCGGTGGTAGATATCCTTATTAGCAGTGGCTTTGATAAAACACGTATAAAATCTAAAGGCTATGGAGCATTAGATCCCCTTGGAAGTAATTTTACGGAAGAAGGCCGTCAGCAAAACAACAGGATCGAGCTTAAAGTGCTAAGCTTAGATCTGTCTACAAAAAAGGATCCCAAGCAAAAAAAAGGAATCCTTAATGGGATAAAAAAAGACGAAACTGTGGTTTCTACAGAAGAAGACGAAGCTGCTAAATCCGCTATTGAAGATGAAAAAGAAGCGGAAACTGCCAAATTCGAACAAGAACAGGAAGAATTTAAAGACTCAGTAGAAGTTGCTTTAAAAAAAAAGAAAGAAGCTGCGAATGTTGCTCCTGTGCCGGACAGTTTGTCCAGGATCGATTATAAAGGTAAGTTCATTGCGGATAAAAAACCTCTTGCCTTTTCTACCGTTAACCTTGTGAGCACTTATGGTGAAATTTTAAAAACCTCTAAAACGGATGAAAATGGTATTTTTGAATTTAAGGATATTGAGGCGGATGAAGAGGTAACCTTTGGCTTTGATCCGGAAGAAACAAAAGATTTCAAAAAAATATTTTTGGCTGATACCACAGGTACTGTAGTTAAAGAACTGGATAAGATCAATGGAGAATTTGTATTAACTCTTTTGCCAAGTGAAAAAACTAAATTAGGAAAAATTTATCTTGTTGACCCACCTTTAAAAGCCTTAAAGCTAAAATCAAAAAATGCCTTTATTATTGGCAGAGTAGTTGATGAGAATGGGCATCCGATAAAAGCGCAGATCGAAGTAATTGATAACACTACCAATCAGCCGGTGGAGAAGGCTCAAAGTGACAGTGAAGGCAGGTTTAAAATAACTTCAACCATTAAAAAAAATTATGATATCACTTTTATCAAATCCGGCTATTTGTTTCAATCGGTAAGTGTGGTAATTCCGGATTCGGGTGGATATGAAAAAAATCTTGGAGATGTTACCTTGCAAAAAGTAGAAGTAGGAAAGAAAATTGTTCTCAACAATATTTTCTTTGACTCCAACGAATCCACCTTGCGAAAAGAATCTTTTTCGGAATTGGAACGTGCAGTTAAGCTGATGAATGATATGGTTTCGCTTCAGATCGAAATATCAGGACATACTGATAATATCGGCTCTTCAAAAAGTAATCGCCAACTTTCGGAACTAAGAGCAAAAGCAGTAAAAGATTACCTCGTTAGCAAGGGATGTGATGAAGGCCGCTTGAAATACAAAGGTTATGGATCAGTTCAACCTATCTCCACTAACAATACAGAGATTGGCCGCCAGATGAACCGTAGAACAGAATTTAAAGTATTAAAAGTGGATCTGGCAGCAGAGCAGATCGCAAAAGCTAAAAAAATGAGGGAAAATAGCTCAGGTTCTGATAAAGAAACAGAAAATGGAGCTTCATCGAATGGTCAGCAGAAAAAAAGCACTAATGCAGTTCCTGCACCTTTAAAAAATTACGACAAAGATGACAATGGAATTATCTCCTATGCTGAAATAGTGATAGCAATTGATGCGTTTTTTGATGGAAATGAAGTTAGCGGTGCCAATAAAGGAGATGATTCAATTTATGCATTACTTGATTTTTATTTTGATCAATAAAAACAACATTTTTTTGAATAAAGCCGAAAAATTGAAAATTTGTGCTATTTTTCATAAAAAATGATTTAAGATGAACTTTTTTCACATTCCGATTGGAATATTTTCATATTAATTTGCATATTTTTGATACTTGCATTAAGAAGTTTTTAACTTTACAAAAAAAATAAGTATGACACAAGTTTCAACCGCTTTTGAGGTTTACCAATTCATGAGTGAAAAAAATATTCTGGTAGCCTTTACGGGGTATTTTGATCATCTTGTGACCACATCATTATTAAAAAACATTAAAAACAAATTAAGCGTACTGCAATCTACAACCGGTATCGATAAAAAAGTATACAACGTATTAGTAGAAAGCATTGAAAACATCAGCAAATACGCATCAAGCAGAAATCCACATCAAAATATTGCCATGCTGCTTTTGTGTAAATCAGATGCTCATTTTACTGTAATAACCGGAAACCATATACTAAACAATGATATCCCGGCATTAAAAGAAAAGCTGGATAAAGTTGCCGGTCTTAGTACTGCGGAATTAAAAAAAATGTATCGCGAACAGATGCTTTCCAAACGCACCCATGAGAACAGCGCAGGTTTGGGAATAATAGATATCGCTATTAAATCGGGCAACCAAATAAAATACGATTTCAAACAAATTACTGATCAAACATCTTTTTATCTTTTTCAAACAGAAATAAATATTCAAAAATAATAAAATCATATATGGATTCGCTTATAATTGAGGCTACAGAAGATTCACCAAAAATAATTTTTGATACGGTATCCAACCGTTTTATGATTTCAGGTGAGTCACGTCCCGAAAATGCCGGAAAATTTTATACTCCGGTAATTAACTGGATCGTTAATTATGAAGAAACACTTAGTGCCCGAAAACAAGCGAAAGATGATGCTGTATTGGTTTTTATTTTTAAATTAGATTACTTTAATTCTACGTCCGCAAAATATATTATGGATGTATTATTGATCATAAAAAAGTTTGTTGATCAGGGGTATAATATTAACATAGAATGGCATTTTGATAAGCGTGATGATGATATGTTGGATGCCGGTAATGAGTTCTCAGATACAGTTGATCTGAAGTTTGATTTTATTGAATACTAATAGTAAATCGAATATTAAAAAATAAAATTCTAAGAATTAATTTTCATACCCACATATTACTTCCAGTAACATTAATCATATTCCAATAACATGGATCCTCTTATAATTGAAGCTACGCAAGATTCTCCCGCTATACTTTTCGATGCTTCAACTAACCACTTTATAATTTCAGGTGAATCGCGACCGGAAAATGCAGGCAAATTTTATACGCCAGTAATTGATTGGGTCATGAAATTGGAAGCAATGGCTTTTTACCGAAAACAAGAAATGCAAGATGATTCGACCTTGGTTTTTGTTTTTAAACTGGATTATTTTAATTCCACTTCAGCAAAGTATATTTTGGACATACTATTGATCATAAAAAAATTAAGTGCTAAAGGCTATAAAACCAAAGTGGAATGGTATTATGATAAACGGGGAGATGATATCCTTGATGCCGGAAACGAGTTTTCTAAAATGATCGATATGAAATTTGATATTATTGCAAATTAATAGATCATTGCGGTCGGGCAAACCAGATGTAATATAAAAGCCTCGTTCTGATCAATAAATCAGAACGAGGCTTATGCTTTCCAAGCGCTATTGCTATATTCCCAGCCAAGAAGCAGAGTTTACATACTAAGCGTATTGGGTTTGAATATTACTATTGAAGTGTGTTTTTTGCCTTCGCTTCTTTGTTGAATTTAGCTTGCATACGCAACCAAACAAGCACCAATGAGCCTATTAACAACCAAAAAAAGATGTTTGGTACATTACCAAATTTTTCTACAAGAGTAAAAGACCATTGAAAAAAACGTGCGGTCCCACTAAAAACATCTGTCATATTCATAATTAAAAAAATTTATTGGTTGCGGTCAAAAATACAAATTTTATTAATAAAACAGTCTTTTTTTGACTAATTTACTTTATGATAACAAATCTTTACGAATTTACGAATCTATGTCCCTAATGTTAACATACAGATTCGTAAATTCGCTCTTTTATTAGACTAAATCCGTTATCCTTAACCAATTATGTTAATCCGATTTTTCAAACACAATAATCCTTCATCGTTTATCCTCTTGCCATTATTTGCGTTGGTATTGTGGATAATTGGTTTCTTTTTAGAGCAAAACAGTATTGTTGGAGATCAAATGCCACTTTACGAAACGATAGCAAAACCGCTCAATAATTTCCATTTTATTGGTACACTCATCGCTTTTTTATTAATTATTACCGGAGCTTTTTTACTCAATTTCATTGTAAATCAATACGAAATACTTACGAAGCCATCTTTTCTTCCTGCATTGTTTTATATTGTGTTTATGAGCATGGACAGTTCAATGCTGGCATTGCACCCATTTGTATTTGCCAATATTTTTATAATGCTTGCTGTATTCAAATTAGTGAGTTCTTACCAAAAAGACACCGCCTTTTCTAATGCTTTTGATGCTGGAATTTTGATCTCCCTTTCCTCACTTTTTTATTTCCCAGGTATTGTTTTTATACCCTTGCTGGGAATTGGATTTATACTTTTTCGCCCCTTTAACTGGCGGGAATGGATCATTTCATTACTTGGCATTTTAGTACCATATATATTTGTGTTCAGCTATTATTTTTTGAAAGAAATCCCTGGTAACTGGTGGACTATTAAGGTGTTCCTTTCTCATTTACCGGAGCAGCCCAAACCGGTTATTTCCAACAGTTTTTATTTTATGTTGGGCGTTAGTATGCTGATCATTTTACTTGCATTCATGAAGCTATTTACCGGCTTTTATGAGGCATCTCAAAGAAACAAAAAAGGTATTTTATTACTTGTTTGGCTTACTGTTTTTGCTTTGCTATCGCTACTTATAGCTCCTGAACTATCCATCGAAAAATATTCTGCATTCGCAATTCCCGCATCTGTGTTTTGCGCCAACTATTTTTTGAAACTTAAAAAGAAATGGTGGGGGGAATTATTGTTTATTTTATTACTTGCTTCTATTTTTATCCATCATTTTTTCACTCTTTTTTAAACAATCCGACAACAGGCAATACGCTCAACTATTTTATTGCGTACCTTTGTACTATTAAATTCAGTAAAATCAATCATTGATTATGAGCAAATTTGGAGTAGTTATTTTTCCGGGATCGAATTGTGATCAGGATATGATTTATGTATTACGTGATATCATGGGGCAAGAAGTGGTAGAATTATGGCACAAAGATACCGATCTTAAAGGTGCTGATTTTATTATCCTTCCCGGAGGTTTTTCATATGGTGATTATTTGAGATCTGGTGCCATTGCGCGCTTTTCACCTATCATGGAAAAGATCATTGAATTCGCTAACAAAGGTGGTTATGTATTGGGGATTTGCAATGGCTTTCAGATATTATGTGAAGCAGGACTGGTTCCGGGCGCTTTACTTCATAATACTGAACGTAAATTTGTTTGCAAAAATGTGTTTATAAAAACAGATAATAACGATACATTGATAACTTCAGAGATCCCTAAAGGGAAGGCACTGAAAATACCTATTGCACACGGTGAAGGTAATTTTTATGCTGACGCTGAAACACTAAAACAATTGAATGCAAACGGACAAATATTGTTCCGTTATTGTGATGCAAATGGCATTGTTAACGATGCAGCCAATCCAAATGGCGCAAGCGAAAATATTGCGGGAGTTTGTAACGCTAATAAAAATGTATTTGGAATGATGCCTCATCCAGAGCGTGCAACAGATGGTCAACTTAGTAATATTGACGGACGCTGGATCTTCGATTCTATTTTAAGTCTTGTAAAACAATAAAAACAAGCCCCCTCTCCTCCCCTTTAGGGATGGGAGAGACCAAGGCTCAAGCCATTAAGTTGTTATAGCGCTAAGTTTTACAGGCGTGTTTTTATGAAACAATTTTAATATGCAATTATCAAAAAAAAAGCATTCCTATTTGGTATTAATGGTTACAATTATATTGTTATCAGGATGCTCTTTGTTTAGTAAGAAAAAAAAATGTGCAGATTGCCCTAAATGGAGCAAAATTGAAATTCCGGAAAGCACAAAAAAACGAATTTAGCACTTAATGTGTTTTTAAAAATTAAGCAGCTTCCTGTTTATTATTCCACAAAAAACCAACCGAAGAAGAACAAATTAAAAATACCCTTTTTTAGGTATTGATTTCATTTCGGAATGGCTGAAGAAAATTGTATTTTTGTATAAATATGAAAACAATGTCTAAAAATCTGGCACAGTTGGAAATAGGTCAGAGTGCTATTATTAACTCTTTTACTGACAAGCACATGGCACTTAAATTGCTTGAAATGGGCTGTACTCCAGGTGAAGTAGTAAAACTTGACCGTATTGCACCAATGGGCGACCCTATCGCTATTAGTGTTTCAGGATATTTGTTGAGTTTGCGTAAAGCTGAAGCTTCTACAATACTTGTATCATTACTGGCTGCTAATATCTAAATAAAGCGGTTGGTGGAAGCGAATCAATCTTTTGTAAATTTCTCTGAAAAAACCTTCTTAAAAGTTGCCTTGGTTGGAAACCCAAACAGTGGCAAATCTACTTTATTCAATGCACTTACAGGCTTAAATCAAAAAACAGGAAACTTCCCTGGTGTTACTGTTGATAAAAAATCGGGAGTTGTAAAAATTAATAGAACAGATAATCAAGAACCAAGAGCCAAGAGCCAAGAACCAAGAGCCGAAATATCCAACAAGTCTCAACTATCAACCAGCAACTATCAACCAGCAACCAACGGCACAATAACTGTTGAATTTACAGATCTGCCGGGAACCTATAGTCTCTATCCAAAATCCCTTGATGAGCGCGTTGCTTTTGAAGTTCTTTGTGATCCCAATAATGAAAACCATCCTGATGTTACCATTATAGTTGCAGATGCCAGTAATCTGAAACGAAATTTATTTTTAGTATCACAAATCATTGATCTAAAAATGCCGGTGATACTTGTATTAAACATGATGGACCTGGTAGAGAAGGAAGGTGATGTAATTGATTCTATAAGGCTTTCCGAAAAATTAGGAGTAAAAGTAGTAGGATTAAGTGCCCGAAACAAAGAAGGCATAGAGACGTTAAAACAGGCATTATTGCAGCCATTACCCGTCCCTCAGTACGATTTAATTGATATTAAAAAGCTGGCACCGGAGCTAATAGAAAAAATTGCCTCCGTCATAAAAGTGAACAGTGATTTTGCAGCCTTTCAAATTATTAATAATTTTTCGGAGATAAATTACTTTGATAAAAATCCGGATAAAAAAGGAAAAATAGCCGCTATTTTAAATGCTTCTGCAGTTGATAGCAACAAGCTGCAATCACAAGAAACAGTAGAGAGGTATAAAGTTATCAATCGTATTGTTGAGGAATGTATAACACACAAATCGGCCATAAAAACGGAATCCTTCAGCCACAAACTGGATAGTATTTTAACGCATCGTATTTGGGGTTATACTATTTTTCTGGTCATATTGTTTTTCATTTTTCAAACCATCTTTTTCCTTGCCGCTTATCCCATGCAGTGGATAGAAACATTATTTGTTTCTTTTTCTAACATTGCTACACAAACACTGCCCCCGGGCGAATTCACCAACTTACTTGTAAACGGAATTTTAGCCGGATTGAGTGGTATAATTGTGTTTGTTCCTCAAATTGCTTTGTTATTTGCATTTATTGCCATTTTGGAAGATACAGGCTATATGGCACGTGTAAGCTTTATTATGGACAAGCTGATGCGGAAGTTCGGACTGAATGGACGTTCGGTAATACCCTTGGTGAGTGGAGTAGCATGCGCTATCCCGGCCATTATGAGTACACGTACCATGAGCAGCTGGAAAGAGCGAATGATCACTATAATGGTAACTCCATTGATGAGCTGTTCGGCACGTTTACCTGTTTATACGCTGTTGATCGCATTGGTTGTTCCTGAAGGGAAAAGCCTGGGAATATTCAATTATCAGGGACTTATTTTAATGGCACTTTACTTGATCGGTTTTATTGCAGCAATGATGGCTGCTTTAGTGATGAAATGGATCCTGCGATCACGCGAAAAAAGTTATTTTATTATGGAATTGCCTGTGTATCGCAGTCCTCAATGGCGTACGGTAGGGCTCACTATTTACGACAAAGTAAAATCATTTTTGTTTGATGCCGGTAAAATTATCCTGGCAGTATCAGTGATACTTTGGTTCTTATCATCTCATGCACCAGGCAAGCGGTTTGAAGTAATTGAAAAAAAGTACGATAGTCCAGAGATGGCTAAAATGTATGATGAAGCGGAGCGACAAGCGAAGATCTCATCCGAACAACTCGAAGCCTCTTATGCCGGAATACTGGGAAAATCAATTGAACCAGCCATAGCTCCTTTAGGATTTGATTGGAAAATAGGAATAGCATTGGTTACATCCTTTGCTGCCCGGGAAGTATTTGTAGGTACAATGGCGACTATTTATAGTGTTGGAAATTCTGATAACACGCAAACGCTTCGCGAAAAAATGCAGGCAGAAGTAAACACTGTAACCGGCAAACCCCAATTTTCGGTTGCCGTAGGTTTTTCACTTATGATATTCTATGCTTTCGCGATGCAATGTATGAGTACACTTGCCATCGTTTATCGGGAAACAAAACACTGGAAATGGCCGGTAATTCAATTCCTTTTTATGAGTGCTTTGGCTTACATTTCCAGCTTTGTTGTTTATCAGCTGCTAAAATAAATACCGCAGAAAGCTGGCACTCATTTTTTACATATAAGATCAGTTACGTTTAACAAATAGATATTAATAAAATGAAAACACAACAATTAATAATAACACTCGCATTTATCATTACCCTAAGCTCTTGCGTGCAAAAGGTGCCTATAACCGGTCGTAAACAATTGAGCATTGTTCCCGAAAGCGAATTAATAGGAATGAGTTTAACTGAATATCAAAAGTTTTTATCCACACATCCGGTAGTTCCTGAATCCGACCCGAGAGCGCAATTAGTAAAAAAAGTGGGTTTAAAGATCCAGGCTGCAACAACTAAATTCATGACTGAAAGAGGTTTAAGCAAAAGGATGCAGGGCTATAAATGGGAATTTAATACAATAAATGATCCAACCATAAATGCATGGTGTATGCCGGGTGGAAAAGTAGTGGTGTATACAGGCTTAATGCCAGTTACTCAGGATGAAACAAGTTTAGCTATTGTAATAGGGCATGAAATTGCACATGCAATTGCCCGCCATGGTAATGAACGAATGAGCCAGGGATTGATCGTTCAGGCGGGCGGAATTGCTTTACAAGTTGCAATATCACAAAAGCCGAAAGAAACACAAAATATTTTTTTACAATCGTTTGGTTTAACATCACAATTAGGGATACTAAAATATTCACGTGTTCATGAAAGTGAAGCAGACAAACTTGGACTGGTATTCGCAGCAATGGCAGGTTATGATCCAAATGCAGCAGTTAGTTTCTGGCAACGGATGGCTGCTCAAAGCAAACAACAACCAATTGAACTACTTAGCACCCATCCAAGCGATGAAACTAGAATTGCTGATATCAAAAAGTTTTTACCGGAGGCAATGAAGTATTATGTGAAGTAATTTTAAAAATCTTCACTGACCGTAATCCCATTTTTTTATAAGTTTTTGGGTTAATATTTCCTCTTTTTGTTGTTTAGCAGCCTCTAAACCAACAAGCAATTTACCTTTGCTATTTTCAAAATGGCTGGAACATTAATCTAGTTTTTGTCTACCTTTGAAATAACCAATTTCATTATAGTTTCAATTTGCAAAAAAAGGACAAATAATTGTACGTATTTACAATTGGTTATAAATACATAAGATACGTATATAAGAATGTTAGCAGCAAGTGTAAGGCAGGAACGCAAAATGAAACGAATAACAATATTTGGACTTTTTATCATCTCAACTGTTTTGCTTTTCCTAGACGGCTTAACGCCTCTGGACATCAACAATTCAATAATTCACTTGACTGTTTTGTTTTTTTCTATATCAACCTTGACAATTATTGTAGGTGCACTTTTACTGAAACTAAAGAGCAATAAGTTTATCCTACTTACAATCTTGACTGTTGGAACTTTGTGTTTTGTAAAACAAATTTTCAGTTGGGGAGGAGACTGGAAAACTCAGACAATTATTTATCAAAACCTTCACTTGTCAAATAGGACAATTGAATTTCAAATGCAAGATATTGGCGCACTTGGTTATAATAAACGAACAATTGAACGATTACGGATTATTCCGTTCCTTGACTGGACAGAAGAAATCGACACAAACAAAATCGACACCTTGACTTGGAAAAAAGTAGATAATGAGATTAACGAACTTGGACTGAAAGGCGGATAAATCGAAACAATAAATAGCTGACAAAATTTGAACCAAAGAAACACCAGCTGCTAACATAAAATATACAATCCCTTAGCTGACAGGCTCAAAAGCCGAATGCGCGGTATCGCATATTTGACCGTTAGTGGCAAGTAAACCGACACACCTCACGAAACAGGAAATACTTAAAATGACTAATGGCAATATACGCATATGCAGACGAGACAATTTTTACAATTAACAACAAGACAAATGAATTAGCGTTAGGTTGTGGAATACTTGTAACTAAAAATAAAATTGATGAATTTGTAATAGATGAGGCATTAATTGAATTAGCTAAAGACGATGATTTTGATTTCACAAAAGACCAGAGAACTTTAAATAGAAAGTTTTTTCACTCTTCAGAAGACAGTAAAAACGGACATTCTTACTTGTGTAATTCTATCAATAAAAATATAAAAGGAGTTTTTGACTACACTTTCGTTGACAAAATAAATCAAAGCGAAACAACAACAAAAGGGTTTTCAGAAAAACAATTTAATCGCTGTTTAAGCCACTCAACTTTGGAGCTTTTTCTAACCACAGACGAAATATTTTTAATAATCGAAAAAAGAGAAGCTCTAAATGTAGAAGCCTTATCAAAATGGCAAACACAATTATACAAAATGTATGAAGGGGCGACATATAACATTCCATCCTATAAAACATTTTATCCCAAATTAAATATTCAACTCAAAAACAAAAGTGAACCAGGTTTACAAGTGGTAGACTTCCTAATGTGGGCTATAAACAGGACTAAAACATCCAGCCCAAATCAAGTTTGGCATAATCGTCTTAAATACAAAACTTGGTATGAGTATAAAGATGAAGGAAATCAAAATAGAGCAAAGTATCATTTAAATACTTTTCCAACCGACACAGACATCAATGAAGACTACCCTATTAAATTTGAGAAATATGAAGAATGGGAGCAGTTTTTAAATGCGTATGTTATTATCGAACGGTTTTTGGTAAGTATTGACAAAAATGACTTTAATGAAAAAAACGAACATCTTTTAAATGACCTAGATAAAATTTCAACAAAACTTAAAGCAATTGACTACCATTTAAACGGCAATGATTTAACCGAAGTTGGAAGTGTTTTTTTAAGGTTGTTTGACACTTTACCAGTTTACAGCCACATTCAAGAAAATGACAAAGAAGCTTGGACAATTTTATTAAACTCAAAGTATCTTGCATCAATGCTTGTAAGAAACGACCAGATATATTTTAACAGGACAAAAAATGAAATTCATAGGTGGAGGTATAAAATGCAAATTGAAAACGCAGACAAATTTAAAGACTTGATTAACGGATAAATCACCTGCCACCAACAAGGGTTTTGCGTCTGGTGGGCTGACGTGCAAACTTCAACTTTTTGTTATAAATTTGGCATTAGTGCAAGGCTGAACATTTGTGCAAAAATTCCCGCCCGAACGCAAAGCCCCAAACCGTTAACAAAAAACATATTACAAAATTTAATGAACCAAGTCGACCGCAACCAATCCATTCTCTATAAATACATTCCTGAAAAGGCTGTACCTACTATATCGGAATGGATATTTAAATTTGATTTTAAGTTGCGCATTAAAAAAAGCAGAACAACAAAATACGGTGATTATCGCCCACCTTTTAATGGAGAAAATCATTTGATCACTATCAATTATGATATGAATAAGTATGCATTTTTAATTACACTTGTTCATGAAATTGCTCATTTATCCAACTATAATAAAAACAAAAACTCGGTGAAGCCACATGGAGAAGAGTGGAAACTTCATTATAAATTATTGATGCAGCAATTTTTAATTCCTGATATCTTTCCCGTTGATGTAATAACAGCATTGCGTAAATACATGAATAATCCTGCGGCTTCCAGCTGTTCCGACATTAATTTATTACGAATATTAAAAAGATACGACATCCGCCAGGATACCGTTCTATTAGAGGAACTGCCGATGGGGACTACATTTCAATACAATAAAAGCCGAAACTTTATAAAAGGGGAGCAGGTTCGAAAACGTTTTAAATGCAAAGAACTTAGCACCAACCGGATGTTTTTATTTAACCCACTTACTGAAGTGCTGATAATTAGCTGATTTGTCGGATTTTCCTGAGTTTTAACTAAAAAACATTCAACAAATCGGGATAACTAACAGGGTTTTTCTTAAATTTGTTTTTCAGCACAAGAAGTAAAAAAAATATTTAAAACATTTTAAATGAGCGCTACTTTATTAGATAAAAACAATGATTTGATTGTATCAAAACTTGCCGAAAATATTATTGGATCAGAAATTATAAAACTGGCAGCTGAAGTAAATGAAAAAATTAAAAAAGGAGAGAAAATATATAACCTAACCATTGGCGATTTTAACCCCAAAGTATTTCCTATTCCTGCTGAATTAAAACAAGCTATTATTGCTGCTTACGAAGATGATCAAACCAACTATCCGGCAGCTGATGGTATGCCGGAATTGCGTCAGGCAGTTTCAAAGTTGTTGAAAGAGCGGGGTAATTTGGATTTCAAAACAGACGAGATCGTAATTGCCGGTGGTGCACGACCTATTATTTATGCGATATTCCGTGCTTTAGTTGATGCTGGTGATACAGTGGTGTTCCCGGTACCGTCATGGAACAACAATCACTATACTTATTTGAATAACGCAAAACAGGTATTGCTTGAAACTTCTCCCTCTACTAATTTTATGCCCACTGCTGCTGATCTAAAGCCTCACATCAGTTCTGCAAATTTAATAGCATTGTGTTCTCCTTTAAATCCAACAGGTACTACCTTCAAAAAGAAAGATCTGGAAGAAATTTGTGATCTAATTTTGGCAGAAAACAGTTTACGGGCTGTTAAAGGAACCAAGCCTGTATATTTGATGTATGACCAGATCTATTGGGCACTTACACATGGTGTTACCAAACATTATGATCCGGTAAGCCTTCGCCCTGAGATGAAAAACTATACCGTTTTTGTGGATGGTATTTCAAAATCCTTAGCGGCAACTGGTGTTCGTGTAGGTTGGGCAATGGGACCTAAAAAGATCATTGAAAAAATAAAAATGATTTTAACCCATGTTGGGGCCTGGGCACCAAAAGCAGAGCAAGTTGCAACTGCGGGATATCTTAGCAATTTAGAAAATTACGATACATTTTTGGGGGACATAAAAACAAAGATCAATGATCGTTTAGTTGGTTTTTATAAAGGATTTCAAAGTTTAAAAGAAGAAGGTTTTCATGTTGATTCAATTGCTCCGGAAGCAGCAATTTATTTAACGGTACAGTTTGCTTTACATGGACAAAAAACAAGTGATGGGAAGATTTTAAAAACTACTCAGGATGTTACCAAATATATTTTGGACGAAGGGAAAGTTGCTTTGGTTCCTTTTTATGCATTTGGAGCATCACCAGATTCAAACTGGTATCGCCTGTCGGTAGGAACCTGTAAGTTAGAAGATGTAGAAGGTGTGATCGGGAATTTGAGGTTGGCGCTTAAAAAATTAAGTTAGAAATCAAGGGAAATTAATTGCCACGAATTTCACGAATTATTTTTTTAAAAAATAGACTTTAAATAAGTTTAAAATAAATTATAATGTTTTACAACGAAAATTGGAGCTACGAAATGCTTGCACACAATTTTCTCGACAAGCTCGAAATGACAGCGCGCTTGGTCACATTAACTAGTTAAATATATAAAGTCTAATATAAAAATAATTTTTACTCCGTTTTTAAATTAGTGAAATTTGGGCTAATTTTTCAGTTGAGCTTTACAAAAAAAAATATGAAAAATAATTATTGTGTGATAATGGCAGGTGGTATAGGAAGCCGCTTCTGGCCAATGAGCAGGACTGCACATCCAAAGCAGTTCATGGATATATTAGGTACCGGTCAAACGTTATTACAACAAACATACAGTCGTTTTTTACGCCTTTGCCCTAAAGAAAATATTTATATTGTTACCAACGATTCTTATGTTGACCTCGTGAAAGAGCAGATCCCTGGAATTGATGATGCTGCTATTTTAAGTGAACCCATGCGTAAAAACACTGCGCCATGTGTTGCTTATGCCTGCTACAAAATAGCGCAGATGAATCCTGATGCAGTGACGGTGATTGCTCCTTCCGATCATTTAATTACCAAAGAAGATACTTTTGTAAAAGCGATCAAATCCTGCTTTAAAAAAGCGGCAAAAGAAGATTGCCTTGTAACACTTGGTATACGGCCAAGCAGGCCTGACACAGGTTATGGATATATTCAATTTGTAGAATCAGAAGCGAATGAGAGTGATACCCGGATCAAAAAAGTAAAAACATTTACTGAAAAACCGGATCTTGAAATGGCCAAGTTCTTTTTACAAAGTGGCGATTTTCTTTGGAATTCAGGCATTTTTGTATGGAGTGTAAAAAGTGTTATCAAAGCATTTGAAACACATTCACCTGAAATGGCTGCTCTTTTTAAAGAAGGAAATCCTTTTTACAATACCCCTCAGGAAATTGAATTTATTGCTAATGCCTATACACGTTGTAAAAACATTTCAATAGATTACGCCATCATGGAAAAAGCTGAAAACGTTTATGTTCGTGCTTCTGTGATCGGCTGGAGTGATCTGGGTACATGGGGTTCGTTATACGATCATATTGAGTGTGATGAAGACAAAAATGCGATAGTTGGTAAAAATGTAATAAGCTACAATTCTAAAAATTGTATTGTAAATGTTCCAAAAGATAAACTTGTTATTCTTCAAGGTCTGGATGGCTACATTGTAGTAGAATCAGATGGTATATTATTGATCTGCAAAAAAGAGGATGAGCAGCAGATAAAGACTTTTGTGAATGATGTAAAAATAACTAAAGGGGAAAAGTTCGTTTAACTTTGAGTGTTATTCATCCCCATTTTTTTTACCACTAAGACACAAAGAACACAAAGTTTCAAAAGATTAATTTTTAAGGACAACTATTGCTATAACTGAACCTTAATTTTAGAGGACCTAGGTTACAAAATCAATAATCACCATAATCCTTGTACTTTTTCCCGGTATAGGCTCCCGAAAAATATAGGATAAATCTGAACCCTACCATACTCTGCTCTTGATTCCAGTCAATAAAAAGACTAGCTCCCATTCCAACATCATAGGTTATTTTTTTTATAATTTCACCTTGAATATACAAGCCGGGCTGATTAAAAGTTCTTTTTACATAATGAGTGGAATCAATTGAGCTAACCTGATTACCTGTGGAATAGGAAGCACCTAAGAATGCTGCAAAATGAAAATCTTTGTCCTCAAAACGCTTGCCATAACCTAAATGCAACTGGTAGTTATTATAGGAACCAAAACGTTTTCCGGAGAGCAATACCCCAGCCTGAAAATATTCTTTTTTGATATGGAAATTAAAATCCAGACCACCAGCAAAGCCGAGTTCCCGCTTATACGTTAAATTTTGTTGCCCTCCACCACCAATGGTCAACCAATTATTATAGTACTGAAATTTTTTATTATCGACCACAAAAATACTGTCGGGCGGGGCGATTGTTGTTTTTATTTTTACGGGTACTGCTTTTTTATCATCAACAGCTTTGTAACGCTTACCATTAATAATTATTTCGTCTGATGCTTTGGAGGTGTCTGTTTGTGAATATAAACGAGTGTTACCCATGAAGGTAACAAGGCAGAAAAAAAATAATATGCAGCATTTTTTTTTCAAATGGAATTATAGACTTTATACATTTAATTTATTAAAATACCTGCCCGACAGAATAACATCAGTCGGGCAAGAGAGATTTAATGCCTCTTTGGAGCCACATTGCGAGAATTTTCAGTCCCATCGTGAGGCTCAGGATAAACTCCGCAATCTCAAAAATGATGGATGTGAGATTGCTTCGGTCGTAAAAACTCCCTCGCAATGACGCTCTGAATGAGTTTTTTTTATAAAAAGTGGAATTTCAAAACATTTTAATTAATCATAACCCTAACAGGGTTTGAAACCCTGCCAGGGATTAGTGATTTATTTCATTGAACCACACATCTCTTCGGGTTTTACCCAAAGATCGAATTGTTCGTTGGTTAGGAGACCTAAGCCAACAGCGGCTTCGCGTAGGGTTTTATTTTCCTTGTGAGCCTTCTTTGCAATTTTAGCAGCATTTTCATAACCAACATGTGTATTCAATGCGGTAACCAACATTAATGAATTTTCAAGATGTTGTTTCAATACCGGTAAATTAGGTTCAATCCCAACGGCACAGTTATCATTAAAGGAAACACAGGCATCACCTATTAAACGGGCTGATTGTAATACATTTGCAGCGATCAGAGGTTTGAATACATTCAATTCGAAATGTCCGCTTAAACCGCCTATTGACACTGCCACATCATTACCCATTACCTGGGCACATACCATTGTTAATGCTTCGGGTTGAGTTGGATTTACTTTACCAGGCATAATAGAGGATCCAGGTTCGTTATCAGGAATAACAATTTCACCAATTCCGCAACGCGGACCAGAACTTAACATACGCACATCATTCGCAATTTTCATCAATGCAACTGCAGAACGTTTTAAAGCACCCGATAATTCAACCATTGCATCATGCGCAGCCAAGGCTTCAAATTTATTTGGTGCAGTAACAAATGGAAGACCCGTAAGTTCTGCAATTTTTTTTGCGACCAATACATCGTATCCTTTAGGAGTATTTAATCCGGTTCCAACAGCTGTACCGCCCAAAGCCAATTCACGAACTACTTCCAGAGCATTTTTAATGGCTCGTATACTGTTTGTGATCTGCTGTGTATAACCGGAAAACTCTTGCCCAAGCGTTAATGGGGTAGCATCCATAAAATGAGTGCGACCAATTTTTACAATGTTTTTAAAATCATCCGATTTTTTTTGCAATGTATTTCTCAACTTCTCCATCCCCGGAAGGGTAATGTCCACAACCTGTTTATAAGCTGCAATATGCATAGCAGTTGGATACGTATCATTTGAAGATTGTGATTTATTCACATCATCATTCGGATGAATAAATGTTTTTCCTTCACCTAATTTATTTCCAAGTAAAACATGTGAACGATTAGAAACCACTTCATTCACATTCATATTTGATTGCGTTCCTGAACCTGTTTGCCAAATAACCAAAGGAAATTCGCTATCCAATTTTCCTGCAATAATTTCATCACACACTTTTCCAATAATGTCTTTTTTATCCGCATCTAAAACTCCTAACTCCTGATTTGCCATTGCAGCGGCCTTTTTCAAATAACCAAATGCATGAATTATTTCTCTGGGCATAGATGCCTCGGGTCCTATTTTAAAATTATTTCGGGAACGCTCTGTTTGAGCACCCCAATATTTATCGGCAGGTACCTTTACCTCTCCCATTGTGTCTTTTTCAATTCTATATTCCACTTTAATAAGTATTAAGTTTTTAGTATTATCGTTCATTAAATTCAGATGTGAAGTTACAATTAATCTGTTAAAAAACAGGCGGTGTTATAGAGGAAAACAGGTGGCAAATTATTGATTAGGACGTTCCGAATTTTCCATTATTCAAAAATTATTTTGAGCCAATTAACTTTTATCGGGGTAGATCCAAAGAGAAATTTTCCCCGGAGCCTTATCAACGGTAAAATCAGTACTTTCATTACTAAGATTGATTATCACCTGGCCGTACTTTTTAGATTTCACGGACCAAATGGTAAACCCCATTTGAGCCTGGCTCGTTCCAAAATGTCCATCAAAATAAGTTTTGAATTTATCAAAAACCTCATCTGCATTATCGGCATTATTTATAAAAATATCAGAATGTATCTCATTTAAACCCTGTTCATCAAAATTGTAAGCTATATTAAATGAACCTTCGGAATCTAATTTATACTCGTAATACAAATACTCCTTATCTACCTCAACCGGCTTATTGGTTTCCTTTGACCGGACAAAATTTAAACTGTCACCCAGGTTAAATCCCCTAAAAACACTAGTATCACTGATCATCACTTTTTCGAAGACGGGACCATATTCCGAAAGTGCTGATTTAGGTTCATTACAGGATAATACAACGAAACCTAAGAACAAAAATAAAATTCCAATTTTCTGCGTTTGAATTTTGAAAGAAAGCATTCGGGTCAATTTTTGTTGAAACATAAATATTTAAGTAATAAAATAAATTTAGGTGTAAATTATATTTTTTTCTTCGATCAAACCCTCACCCTTAAAGCGTAACAGAAGCTGAGCAACAGTAATTACATCTTTTTGACAATAAGTAGCAATTCTTTGAATGTCATTGTTTTCCCAATATACACGAGCCACATCACTTCCATCAATATCATCTTTAGGTGTAGGAATGTTAAAAATGTTTGCAAGCAAATTTAGCGATGTATAGTTTTTATAATCGCCAAATTTCCATAGTTCCATGGTATCCAAATGGTTTATTTCCCAAGGCTTTTTGCCGGCAATATTTAATATCTTCGGAAGTTTAAGTCCGTTAATAAGGAGGCGCCTGCATAGGAAAGGAAAGTCAAATTCTTTACCATTGTGTGCGCACAGCAAATGTTCCTTCTGGTTAAAATGCTCAGTAAGCAAGGCTGAAAACTCCTGCAATAACTGTTTTTCATCACTGCCGAAAAACGATTTTATTCGAAATGTTTTATCATTAAAAAAACCAACCGAAATACAGATCACTTTTGCGAATTCGGCATAAATACCCGCCTTTTGATATTGTGTTTCATAGCTTTCCGCCTGTTGATAGCGAAATTTTGTGTCCCAAAGCTTACGCACATTTTCATCTAAATCAGAATACTTATATACTAAAGGAACTGTTTCAACATCAAGAAATAAAATAGTCGAAAATTTTATATTTTCTATCATACTTATTTATTTACGTTTTATTAAAACTTTAGCACCAATATTATTAATAGTAATGCTGTCGTTTTCATCAATGTGCCCTGAAATAACTGTAAAATTGAACTGTATAGATAGTGAATCGGTTTCAAAGGGATATAATAGCTGCTTGTTATCAATTGTATAATTCCCATAACTTTCAGGGTTGTTCTTTCTTAATATCTTAACAAAACCAACAAGATCAATGTTCCTGGTCTTATTATTATCGCTATCCATTTTCAGTTTATTGCTTAGCAGCTCAAGAAATAAAGTGTCGTTATCAAAAACAATAGGCATTCTATAATTACTGGAATTGACATTATTGTAGGCACTAAACTCATTGTAATAATCAAAGCCTTTCACGTTTATAGTTGTCTGATCGTACTGCGAATAAATATAAAAATCCCTTTCGCCTTCACGTGAGTAGGACACATAATTTTCAACGCCCATTAATTCCAATACAATTTCATTTTTATTGATATAGTTAGCACCGGTTGAATCTTTACTAATAAAGATAGAATCGAGATCTTGGGTGAACCAGGGCTGAATCTCTTTAAATCCATGTGTTTCACCCAAATAGCTGATTAGAGAAGATATTTTTTCGGCACGCTCACCTTTCAATAGTGAATCTGATTTTTTTATTTTGCCATCGATCAATATCTTTTCATCAGAAATCAATTGCTCTAAACGCCCTATTTGACTACGTTCTGAAACACCGAATGCTCCCCATGGTCCGAACGAACTTAAAAAAGCAATTATACAAAGCGAGATGGGAATTACTTTGATATTTTTATTCTTATTTAGCAAAAAGTAAGTAGCAACAATTAATAACCACAATGCGATCACCAATATAAAATAGCGGTTCTCGGTTATACCATATTGTGAAATGCGTTTAAATACGGCTAATCCAAGCAAAATAATTAAAGGGTACAATGCGAGGTAAAACCAACGATCAACTGTTTTTATCCATGAATTCCCTTCGCGCTCCTTTACCGGCCAAATAAGTAATAATGATAATATTCCTACAATAGAAAACCCTATTACCAGATACGACACCCATCCACGTGGAAGTTCCATTGCTATGGCGATCTTAGCGCCATAGGCATATAAAATAAATAAATAGATAGTAACAAGGGGAAGCAAAACAAACTGAGTGAATACTTTTAATCCTTTAGGATACTCCGTGATACCTTCAAGAGCCTGAGTTTGTTTGGGCACGCCTGCCAGAAAAAACCATGTATTAAAAATACCGGCTAAAAACCACCATAGATCGGCATAATACTTTGAATTTATTTCAACCTTAAAAAGCTTATCAATAGCGAGTAATGCTAATGCCAAACCAACATACAAAACACCGGTATATAAACCCGAAGTTAAAAAACGAATAAACAAGGATTTGTTAAATTGCCAAAAACCGTTGGTATGCCTCACATTAATATAGGGAGCAAACGAAACCAAAAGGTGGAGACCAATTACAAACAAGGCGAAACGAGCGGTATCCTCAAGTCCGAAATCTTTAAAATCAGGCAATAAAAAATAATAGCAGATAATAAGGAGCAATCCTGAAACTTGTAATAACAGGCGCTTTAAAACAGGGTGATCATTACTTTCGGAATATAATTCAGCTGCTAAAAATAAATTCAAACCTAAATAACAACACATGATCACCTTCCAGAGGTAGTTTATGTAATTAAGCTTTTCATAATTGCTATGCATTAAATAAATAGCAATAGCGGTTGCAATAATGGAGGCCAATAAGGAGAGGGGGAATCTTTTTATGGTACTTATCGACTCGGTAAAAAAACTTTGGAGTGATGGTAGTTTGAACATTTTATGATTTCAGATATAATTTTATTTAATGATCACCCCTTTTTTATTAAGCAAAGGAATAAGAATTAAATTTTCATCTTTTATTGTTTCAGGTAAAAAAATATATTTTTTATCATACATCACATTTTTGATAAAAAAACTTACCCAAAATTCATTATTCAATCCAAATACAGTTTCAACGATCGGCTCAATTTTTTTAAAATCATTTGGCTTTATAACATCCAGGAAATGGCGTAAAATTGATGTTTTTACATTTTCATTATTATACATTCCATACCCACAAGAGGTAACTAAAACACCTTCAATGTTATCACGTTTAAAATTTAACAAATAAACATTCCACTCATCTTCATTCAGTTCATTTTGCTCTTTAACGATGGCCACAGCAATATCTTCAACAATTGGTGGAACAATATCTTTTTTCATAAAAATAACAACGTATTAAACCTTTTCAACAATTAAACCTTAAGCTCTTCAAAAAAAAAAAAATCAAAATTTTAAAGCTAATCAAATTAACTACCATACATTTCAAGTGCAGCATCTACATAATAAAACACATCTGTTGGATGATCCTGACCCGGTATTTTTTTCTCACGTTTATTACCCAAACGCACCACAACCATATTTAATTTTGGAATACACAAAATATATTGTCCTAATATACCACGTGCATAAAAAATATCATGTCCTTTATAGTTTGGGATCAACCACCAGGAATAACCATATTTTGCATTCTTTTTGCCAAAATCATCCATTAAGTCAGCCGGTTTTATCGAATTCAACACATAGTCAGTAGAAATTACCTGGCTGCCATTCCACTTTCCGCTATCTAAAAACAATTCGCCAATACGCCCAAAATCACGTGCATTTGAGTTGAAACAGCAATATGTTTTTTCCATCCCACCTTCGTGGTCGAGACTCCACAATGCACCATTTTTAGCACCAATCGGTTTCCATAATTTTTCGGAAGCGTAATCACTTACTGTTTTTCCAGTTACTTTTTCAAGGATAAACCCAAGCAATTCGGTATTACCGCTTAGGTATTCAAACGTTTTACCGGGATCAGAAGTCAATTCATATTTGTAAGTGAGTTTTTTTAAATCGCTTCCATAATAAGCAGCACCAGGATAGGCAAGCGGATTTACATAATCTTCGTCAAAGTTAATTCCGGAAGACATGGTCAACAAATGTTTAATAGTTAGTTTAGCTCCTTCCCCTTCTTTATACTCGGGTAAAAAATCGCCAACTGGCTGATCCACATTTTTGATCAGTCCATCATCAATGGCACAGCCAATTAAAATACTTGTAAACGTTTTCGCCATCGAAAACGAGTTGGTATGGGAGTCTTCGCCATAACCATCCCAATATTGTTCGTGTGTAATGGAGTCGTTTTTAATAACAACAAAAGCTATTGTTTCCATTTCCTCAAATTCTTTTTTATGGGAATCTGATACCGCTTTTTTATTGTAAGAACCCGATAAATTCCATTTTTGAAATGCACCCGCTTTTACTTCACGATTATCAAAAATGGCATACTCCGAAATATTGGGTCCGGAACGCCCTTTTAAATAGGTGCTTGCAACAGCCTTGTACAAGTATGTTTTACCAGAAACAATGATGATAAGATTTAAGACCACAAAAATGATAAGGAACCATTTGCCGGTTTTTTTTAGAATTTTCATACTTTATCCAATAGTTTAAAAAATGTTTAACAAAATTACGTCAATTAATCGTTTAAAAGCAAGAAAAAGCCAAAAAACAATGCTGAAATCGACATATTTTGTCCCTGTTTTTTTTAATAAATGGACATTAAAATTCAAAATGTAAGATTTTATTGGAGAGCTTGGTTTTCGGCAGACAAAACGCTCTGTTTTTTAATTGCCCAACTTTAATTTTTGCGTAATTAAATTACCATTTAAAACAAACAGAATAACAAGGTTTAAACCTCTTTGTTTTAGTTGATCTTAATGGAAATAAATTTACATGTTTATGTATCTTTCTTTTAACTATTTTCCGTTTTTTCTTTTCAAGATAATTTGAATGAGTGCAGGGAGATCCGATTTTAGTGTCTTCTAATTGTTTTTCTCTAACTACTAAATTTTTATCATTTCCAAGTTCAGCTAAATCAACTGTTTGATTCAATTTGTTTTTTTTCTGTAATTTTTCAAATTCTTCATCCGCCATTTTTTGATATTTGTGGCAAGGGCAATCGGGATTACGAGGATCGTTCAAATCGAATACTTGTTTATCGGGTTGAGCAAACGAGATCTGAGCAAATAAAAAAAATAAAAGCCCCAGCAACCTACCCTTCCTTAAACAGGGAAGGGAGGTTTTTAGGGCTTTATTTAATTTAACAGTGTTCATTTTTTTTATTCCTGTTTTCTCAAATGGTGATGGATCTTTTACCCTTTTTTAATTGTTACTTTTTCCATTCCACTCCAGGTTTTGAATTCATTTGTATAATACAAGTACGCTGAAGAAGCTGGTGCATCATATACTCCCGGCATTTCTGCTTTCAGATCGAGGTTGATCTCTTTTATTGCATTTGGACCCATTCCACGATAATATACCGCGATATTATTCCCAACTATTTCATAGTAATCAAACACTTTCTTTTCTTGCAACTCTTTTAATTGCCATGGTTGAACGGTAAATCCTGCCGGAATACCAATGATAGCCATTGTACTTGGCACCTCTTCATTTTTTTTGTTTGTGATGGTTGCTGTCATTCGAACTGTTTCACCAACACTTGCACTTTTTGTAGCAAGTTTTGTTTTCAGATCAATAGCACAAAGACCATCACTTACAGGTAACGTTGTACTCCAGTTTAATGAAATTGAATAAGGTAGCGGGGTTTTCACACCAAGGTATTTTACTTTCACATCATGTTTACCTTCACCTTTAATAAACTCTTCCATACCTTCAATTACAATCGCTCCTTTTTCGCCTGCTTTGTATGATCTTTCAGCAACTTTTTTTCCATCAACATAGATCTCAACAGTTCCGGCCTCACTGGTTTTTTTGCTCGCCTTAGCATATTCGGTAAGTGCTTTCAAGGCAAGTATAGTTCCTTGTGTGCTACCAAATACCCCTGAACCACTGCGTGATCCAACAAGATACTGAACAGCAGTAGAAAGAGCGCCTGCATTTTTACCTGATGTTTTTAATATTGCTAAGATCCCCAGTGATGTTGTTTCAATTGTTAATGACTGTCCCTGAGAATAGGTGATGGAATGGGTTGTACCGGTCCAACTTCCGTCTTTATCCTGTTTAGAGATCAACATATTCATTGCATCATCACCTTTTTTAGCATCATTTAATTTATATGCGGCATTTGCCATCATCGCAAGCATATATGGGTCTTTTGTTTCCATTGCTTTTTTGTATGATGTTTCAAATTCTTTTTTGATATCCGTGTATCCCGCTTCAGCAAGAGCGTACACCGTGTAGGCATTTAAAATATCATCGCTGATCCGTCCGAAATCATGGTAAGCATGTTTTTCTTTTGTGAATCCACCTTTTCCATCTTTGTGACTCATCAACCATTCTGAAGTACGATCAAGCATTTTTTGATCCACATCAGCACCAGCTTTTTTCATATCTACAAATTCCATAATGCCATAAGCTGTTAACCCTTCGTGAGCAGGTGAAGCACCAAACCATTCATACCCTTTTTCTTTTGTTTCGAAAGTGGTAAGACGTTTGTAACCTCTGTTGAGCAGGTCACTTGCATAGCTGATCGTTTTTGTGTCTTTGCTATCCGTTGATTTTAAATAATCCAATACCATTGCATTCGGATAAGCAGTGCATGATGTTTGTTCAAAACAACCATAAGGTTCTGATAAAATTCCGGCAACACCTTTCATCAGATCATTCACTACATTTGGAAACGCTGTAAAACTGGCCTTTAATGAACCATTTACCACTTTGTTCATTTCAAAAGAAAATTCCTTTTCTATTTCCTGTCCCGAGAATGAAGCATTAACCGGAAATCCTTTAGGAGAAATTTTTATTTTTTGAACAAACGCATCACCCAAACCGCATGCTTTAAAGGAGATATTAAATTCGCCATAACCGATCTTATCAAGCACTTTATAGTCCAGATAAATTGTTTTTGCTTTACCCGGCATAATTATCTGGGCAGAAGGAATCTCTACCAGCGCTTTTAACCCGTCCGGTGAAGTAATGCTCAACACACCGCCAAGAGGTTTGTCTGTATTGTTTTTCAGCGTTAATGGTATAGATACATTATCTTCAGTTGCAACTTCTACCGGAATTTTTGTTGTCATAGCAAAAGGCAATTGCGTGAAAAAATTATTTTCTGTTCTTCCAATTGTCCCGTCAGTTGCAATCCCTTCAATGGTTGTGCGGAATGAAGTAATATCATCGGAAGTAAAAAACTCTACCGTTTTTATTCCTGTTCTATCCACTTCGATATTCGGATTCCAATAAATAGTATTACGAAAATCTGTTCTGGTTTCTACATTTTCCTGTTTGCTATAATCAGGACTTGCAAATTCCCTTGCACGAAAATAAACCATACCATTTCCTTGCTGTACGTTTTTAGCTAAATCCTGATCTGCCTCTTCCATTTTAAATCTATCTGCTCTAAAATCCATCGCTCCGGATGCAATATCATCCCCATTATGGCTGCGTTTTTCTTTAGCAACTTTAGCCCCTTCAGCGTTTTTTACATTATCCTGTTTTGCAACAACCTCCAAAACTGGCACTGGTGAAGGCGCTTGTGCGTTTCCTTTTTTATTTTCAACGGCTTTCATTCTCGCCACTTTCATTGGTCTTTTTTCGTCTTTATCTTTTGGCATTGCCCTTACAGCTTCGGCTCTTCCCACTCCCATAGGTGCTTCCATTTCCATCTCATCCATGTCTCTAACTGAAGAAGTGCTTGGGAAATTACTGCGATTATAATAATTTTGATCATACATATACATCACCAACTCCTGATTATAATTTTGAACATACTGAGCTTGCGGGGAATAACCTGTTGCTGAATAGGCCAATGTTACCGGGCTTGACAGGTCGATTTTATTAAAAATAAATTTCCCGTTCTCATCTGTTTGAAATTCGCCCTGGTTATTTATTTTTATTTTTGCACTTGTGATCGGCTTCCCTGTTGTTGCATCTAAAATGGTTCCGGCTACAATTGCTCTTTCGCCCTGATAAGCAACCTGAGGCAAATTATCATTCATCATTTTTTCCCAGGTAAATCTTCTCCAACCTGCTGTAAGTAATAAATAATCCAATGCCTGATCGGCTTTAGGCTCTTTATCATTAAAATAAAATGCAGGCTCTTCCAGTTTTCCTTTTATATCTTGTTGCAATAAAAGTTGTGATAAAATATTTCCAGATTTATCATCTGCAAATGAGATCAACTGATCATTCACCACCGACAAGGAAAGGTTTGCCGGCATTGGTATTCCGCGCTCATCTTTTACGCTTACTGTCATTTTCACTTTTTCTCTTGGAAGGTATTTTTCTTTATCAGTTTTAATACTGATGCTTAATTGTTTGTCTTTATTTACAAATGTTAATCGCTCCGAACGGGGAATCCCTTTGGAATCAAACAATGTTATTTGTGAAACACCTGTTGGAAAATTTGATGTTGGAAATACAATTTTATTTATTCCTTTTTTTGCATCTACAGCGGTGGAATAATAAACTTTCCCTCTAACCTGCGCTACCAATGATAATTCTTCTGTTTCAGTCGTATTAATATTTACAGAGATATCTCCGGCTTTTGAATTATCGACATTCATAATATACCCGCGAGACAATGCTTCCGGCAAACTGAATATTTCAGTGATCCCTTCGGGCTTTGTTATTTTAACGCTATATTTTTCATTCGGTTGAGGATTAAATTTGAATGCGCCCATCCCCTGGTGAAAACTGCTGAACGTAGCTATTTGTGTTCCTTTTTCGGTAACAACAATTCCTTCCACATCGGCAGGTTTATCAAATTCATTCAATGCTCGAAAAGCAACATTACTTTCCAAACCATTTACCAGATCACCACCTTCGGGGTATAGCGCAAATTTTATTTTATTTAAAACAATTGGTATGGAGCGCGAAATACTTTCGGTGCTTCCATTATAATCGATCATGATGTTAAGCAGACCATCATTGGTTTTTAGATCTTTTGGAAGATTAAATTTAAGGTATTTGATACCTTCTTCGTCTGTAACCTCTGCTTTTGCAAGTAGTTGCTTACCATCCAAATTTGCTACAAATTTTATATTATAATTACTAAGCGGTTTGTTCTCGTTCGTGTTTAATTCTAATTTAGCAACCACTTCGTCACCTGCGCCAAATGCTTTTTTCTCGAAATCCAATTTCATTTTTAAATTTGGCAAAACGATATCCTGCACCTGAAGGTCTTTTTCAAAAACATTATCAGTGCCTTCATTTTTCATCCAGTTGGTATAGGCGCGAACTTTGTACATTCCACCCAAAGCTTCAGCATCCAAAACAAAATCACCTGCTGCAACTCCATTTTTTGCGATCAGGTTAATACTTTTTTCAACTGTTCCTTTGGGATTTAAAAACTCCACATGAACAATATCGCTTTTTTGTGATGCTTTCATTGTTTCGCCTTCTCGCACATAAGCAGTTAACCAGATGTTATCTCCCGGCTCATAAAAAGGCTTATCGAATTGAACGTAAATTCTATCTTCAGGTGTTTGTTTACTATATGTTGCTAATTTGTTTTTTATTGAACGGATAAGGTCATTTTCCGTCATTAATTGGTAATAGTTGGCCGGGGCTATCCAAGCTACCAAGGCCAGCATTGCGATGCTTACGCATGCAAGTGGCACTACTTTTTTAAATTTTATATTTCTCATGGCTGTGGGGTTTTTTAATTTGTTTTTGCCTAAGAGATGCGTGGAGTTTTAATATTCCATAAAAAAAATAATTTATTTATTGATTGTGCTTTAAAACATTATTACTCTGTTCGATTTTAAAATATCCTCAACCCTATTAATCTTTACTCCTGATTAGCATTTTTCTTTCTTTTGCTTCTCCAAAAGAAAGAAACAAAGAAAAAGAGACCACGGAAACCAACTTCAATTTTTTTTTCACACAAAGGCCAACTCAAATATGGGCCTAAAAAATTGCAGTTCGCTCTTTCCGTGGACGCCAGCCGCACCGTTATGTATACTGTGGGTGAAAATAACTTATGCCTGCGTTAGGGATTGCAGTGAAAATCCTTCTCCGATTTTTTAATCGGAGAAGATTGAAACGGAAAGCCCGACACTTTCTCTTTTAGAAAGTGGAACGCCCAAAACTCTATAAAAACAAAAGAGCCCCATATTGCTATGGAGCTCTTTGCTATATCCCTATAAACCGGGCCTAATGAGTGATCTCAATAAAATTAATCAACTACCTGAACCATTTTAAATGGCACGTTAATAATTGCCTGGTAATCTTCTCCTGCTTCTAACATATCTTCATCATCTTCTTCGTAATACCAGTTAATAACTACTTTACTACCACCTTTATTGATGCCTTCCAGTTTTTTAAATACATCTAAAATACATTTTGAAGAGCTTGTATTAAAATACTCTAACTGAATGTTTACATTCGTTTCGGTTTGTGGTTTACCTGCGTATCTTTCCAACAAATCTACTATTGGCTTATAAAACTCAATAGAATTTTCAGGAATTGAACGCCCTTTAATTTCTAAAAAACCTTTTGCTGTATCAAAATTAACAGTTGGTGTTTTTGGTGTTCCTTCAATTGATATTGCTTCCATGTAATCTACGTTTTATTGTGAAATATTAATATTTAAACTAAAAAATGAGTAATTATCGTCAACGGGAGTAAAATGAAACTGAAGTTTACCCCCTGTTTTACGCGCTATGTCAATCATACCTAAGCCTCCTCCGCCTTTCAATGACATTTCACCGTTATTCAACACTGCTTTATAGTATTCTTTTAATTCTTCTTTACTAAGTAAGTTTATTTCCTCCAAAAGCTTTTTCAAGTTTGGAATGTTTTCATTTTTAATATAATTGCCGGTAATAATATTATACTGACCATCAATTTTACCGATCATAAAAATCGCTGAACGGATCTTATCATCCTGATTAGGAGACATCTCGTCCATATGATGGTAAAGGTTTTGAAGACATTCAACCAGCACGTTATAAACCTTCTTTTTAACTTTAGGTTCTTCCTGCCAATTGTCAAGCTTCGCTTCCATTATTTGCAGAATAGAGGTAAGCAAGTCTGATGTAATATCCCCTTTAAAAGAGAGCATAATATTATTTTGCTCCATTTTATCGTAGAAACCATATATATCTAACACCATAAAACGCTTTTTTAATTAATGAAGCCTGTTATCCTGAATAATTAATTACGCAAATATATACATAAGTTTAATTAAACAAACAATTAGTGCTTTTATTTCTGCATTTTATAAAAATATATTTCCAAAACCTTTGGCATTGTAACTGAGCTTTTTATCTCTCAATAATGGCTTTTTTCAATACAAAAAAAGATAAACCTTCATTAAAAATATGCTTTGAACAAAATTGCTTTTTCAAGCAAAAGACGACCAACCCAAAGCATCTTCGACATAAGTTCAAATATCTATAAAAAATGTCACAAAATCTACATTTTGCACCACCATTTTGCAATTAGATTCAAACGGAACAAATATTTTTTCTGAAATCAAAACAAGGTTCTTAATGCTATTTTAATTTTTTCATCAGAAAAATGAAGACAAAATCCTACAAAAATAGAATGAATCCCTATTTTTTTCTCATAAAAATCTGAATAGGAACGCCCGACAAGTTAAATTGCTCACGCATTCTGTTTTCAAGAAAACGAATATAGGCTTCGGTCACATATTGGGGAAGGTTGCAATAGAATGCAAATGTAGGCGCATGCGTTGGCAACTGATTAATAAATTTAATTTTCACATGCTTTCCTTTAATTGCTGCCGGTGGCTGGTTCTCAACAATTGGTAACATCACATCGTTTAAATGGCGTGTTTTTATTGTTTGAACCCGATTTGCACATACCTCTTCTGCAATTTCAACGGCTTTTAAAACACGTTGTTTGGTTATTGCGGATGTGAAAATTATTGGAACATCGCGGAAAGGTGCTAATTTCTCACGAATTTTTTCTTCGTACTCTTTGGTGGAATTGGTTGTTTTTTCAACCAAATCCCATTTATTTACCACTATTACAATTCCTTTACGGTTAGTTTCGGCCAAACGGAAAATGTTAATATCCTGAGCTTCCAAACCTAATGTTGCATCAATTAACAGCAAGATCACATCACAATCTTCAATAGCCCGAATGGAACGCATTACTGAATAAAATTCCAGATCCTCTTCTACTTTTGACTTTTTACGGATCCCGGCAGTATCAATTAATAAGAAATCGTGACCAAAGGCCGTATAGCGCGTATTGATAGAATCCCTAGTGGTACCAGCAATGTCGGTAACAATATTACGTTCTTTACCAAGCAAAGCATTAATAAATGATGATTTACCAACGTTTGGACGGCCAACAATTGCAAATTTCGGAATATTCAACTCTTCTTCCTTAAAATCTGCATCAAGCACTTTTACCACCTCATCCAACAGTTCGCCAGTTCCACTTCCGCTGATGGCAGAAATGTTATAGGGTTCACCTAAACCTAAGGCGTAGAACTCCCCCGACATGCCCTGTCTTACAAAATTATCAACCTTATTAGAAACAACAAATACTTTCTTTTTGCCTTTTCTTAATATATCCGCTACCACTTTATCGTCATCTGTTATTCCTTCTGCCACATCGAGCACAAATAAAATCACATTTGCTTCTTCAATAGCCATCTTCACCTGCTTGCGAATTTCACCTTCAAAGATATCATCCGATCCTTTTACATACCCTCCGGTATCGATCACAGAAAACTCTAATCCATTCCATTCCGATTTCCCGTAATGCCTGTCGCGCGTTACTCCTGATTCCGCATCAACTATCGCTTTTCTGCTTTCCGTTAAACGATTAAAAATTGTCGATTTCCCTACATTCGGACGTCCTACTATTGCTACTATATTTGCCATTTTTTATAATTGGAGATTTATTGATTTGGAGAATTAGAGATTTGATGATTCGGAAATATTTAATTCTCCAACTCTCCATTTCTCCAATTCACTAATTGGAATACCCAAAACGTTTTAGTTGATTATCACTATCACGCCAGTCTTTATTTACCTTTACGAAAAGTTCGAGGAATACCTGTTTTTGCAAAAAGGTTTCCATATCCTTACGAGCATCAGTACCTACTTTTTTAAGCGCTTTCCCTTGATGTCCGATGATAATACCTTTTTGTGAATCACGTATCACCAATATTTCGGCACGTATCTTTACTATTTTTTCTTCTTCTTTAAATGATTCGATAACCACCTCCACCGAATAAGGAATTTCCTTTTTATAGTTCATCAATATTTTTTCGCGAATGATCTCGGAAATAAAAAACTTTTCCGGTTTATCCGTTAATTGATCTTTAGCATAAAACCCGGGTCCTTCAGGTAAAAGTGCCAGAATACGATCAAATATATAGCTTACATTAAATTTCTCGAGTGCCGAAACAGGTATTACTTCTGCATTCGGAACTTCGGTTTTCCAATACTGCACCTTTGTTTCTAACTGATCCTGAACAGCAAGGTCAATCTTGTTTACCAGCAATAGCACAGGTACCTTTGCGTTTTTTATTTTATGAAGAACTTGCTCTTCAATTTTAATATCTTCAAAAATATCGGTAACAAAGAGCATGATGTCGGCATCTGTAATTGCAGTGTATACAAAGTCCATCATGGATGCCTGCAACTTATAATTGGGCTTTAATACCCCCGGAGTATCGGAATAAACAATTTGAAAATCCTCCCCATTCACAATTCCCATGATCCGGTGACGGGTAGTTTGAGCTTTGGAGGTAATAATTGACAGGCGTTCCCCTACCAAAACGTTCATAAGTGTAGACTTACCCACATTCGGACTACCTATAATATTCACAAAACCAGCCTTATGCGTCATTTAATAAAATGTTAATAAAATTTATTTGGAGTACAAAGAAACAAAATATATCTTTGCACTCCCAAAAGAAACGACATAGGGTTGTATTTATTCTATGATTTAGTGTTTAAGGGCTGATTAATCAGTAATAAAAAGTTAAAATAGACGTTATATATAATTAAAGATATATTGCGGGGTGGAGCAGTTGGTAGCTCGTTGGGCTCATAACCCAAAGGTCATCGGTTCGAGTCCGGTCCCCGCTACTTCTAAGGACGGCAACAGAAAATTTCTGTTGCCGTTTTTCTTTCCCCCTTCTAAACTCCCTGATAAACCAAGGGTTAGCGCAAAAATTGAATTTACTTTTCCGGTTAGATAAGTCCTTTTTTTAACATCCAATAATAAACCCTCAGGAAATACAAGTTCTTGAATTCTCTTCTGTGTTATTTTTCTAAAACGAAAGACGAATATTGAGAAAAAATACAAAAAAAAATTAGGAAGAATTGTATTAAAAACTAACTTAGCCTAAGAATGATAAAACCTTATAGGTTAAACTATAAAAAGTTTTGGAAATGAGTAGTTGAATGTTTTATCCGGAGAAGGCCATATAAGTGAAATTCCTAATTGGTTAAGTATGAGCAATGCAAAAACTTTAAGTTCAACCAAAAAGCCTGTTTTAGCCGGATCTATAGTGTTTGTGGCTTTACTTGTATTAACACAATATCTCTCCTATCAACGTTATCTTATTAACCATGCTGCTGAACAGCGAGAAATATCCAATGTTGCAAGCGCAGTAAAAGAACGTTTTCAAACTTCCCTCAATTATAGCCTTTCTGCTACAAAAACCCTAGCCTTTATTGTTGAAAGATATGGAGATCCCGAGGACTTTGATGCAATAGCACAGAACCTTCTTGAAACCGGTAAATTCATTGATGCGATACAACTGGTGAAAGGTGGTAAAATAATAAAGGTTTATCCCTTGAAAGGCAATGAGTCGGTAATTGGTTACAACATTTTACAAGATACTTCCCGAAACAAAGAAGCGTTGAAAGCAATTGAAAAAAATAAATTGTTTTTTTCGGGACCATTTGAATTAAAACAGGGCGGAATGGGAGTTGTAGGCAGACAACCAATTTTTAAGGATGATGAATTTTGGGGTTTTGCGGCAGTAATAATTAAACTTCCTACACTATTACAAGCTGCGGGGATCAAAAACAATGAAAATAAAGATTATGAATTTCTATTGTCAAAAATCAATCCGAATACCAAGGAAGAAGAATTTTTTTTACCGAATGCTGAAAAGTTTAAAAAAGCGCATTTTGCGACTTTGCAGGTTCCTGATGGCGAATGGAATTTATATGTTAAACACCGAAGCAATGAAACATTAAATTTATCATTGGTCTTTGTTCTTTTGGGGTTATTGCTGGCAATTACAGGAGGCCGGTTTACCTGGTATTTTATGCGTCAACCGTACATACTAAATAACTTGGTTAATGAGAAAACACAACAACTACAGGATAGTGAAAATAATTTATCCACCATGCTTGCCAGGGTTAGTGACGCTTTTGTTTCTCTGGATACTAATTGGTGTTATACCTATATGAATAAGAAAGCCGGGGAAGTCTTTCAGCGTGATCCGAAAAAAATGTTTGGTAAAAATATCTGGATAGAATTTCCAGAGGGAATTGGGCAACCCTTTCAAAAAGCCTATGAAAAAGCAATGAGAGAACAAAAGTATGTTCACATGGAAGAATATTATACTCCTTACAATAAATGGTTTGAAAATAATATTTACCCTTCTCCAAGCGGGTTATCCATTTACTTCAAGGATATAACTGAAAAAAAACAAGCAGAAGAAAAGATCAAAGCAAGTCAGGAACAATTACAATCGATCTATGATTCGGTTTCGGACTCCCTGTTTTTATTAGACGTATTACCAGAAGGCAAGTATAAAATCATATCTGTAAACAAATCATTCACCCGTTCCACAGGATTGACCAATGAGCTGGTATTGAATAAATACATCGATGAAATAATTCCCGAACCTTCTCTTCAGATTGTTCTGAAAAATTATGCCGAAGTAGTAGAACATAAGCGGATTGTGGCATGGGAAGAAACCACGACCTATCCAACTGGTGTTAAAATCGGAATGGTATATATGAGCCCTATTCTTAATGAGGAAGAAAAATGTATTCAAATGCTTGGTGTTGTGCATGACATTACTGAGCAAAAAAAGGCGGAAACAGAAATCCTGGAAATGAACGAACAATTAAGAAATCTTTCGGGACACTTACAAAACATCCGTGAAGAAGAGCGCACACACATCGCACGCGAAATCCATGACGATCTTGGGCAACAACTTACCGGGTTGAAATTTGCATTAACAGCATTAAAAAATAAAAATGAAAAAGAACTCCATATCCCACTGTTAATGGAAAGAACAAATGATATGATCGATATGGTAAATACTACCATAGTTTCGGTGCGCAGGATCGCCAAAGAACTTCGTCCAAGTGTGCTTGATGATCTTGGTTTGGAAGCGGCCATTGAGTGGTATACAAAAGAGTACGAAGAGCGTACTGAAATAAAAATTGCCCTTGAATCAAAACTGAATGACCAAAACTTTTCAAAAGATATTAATACCGCAGTATTCAGGATCTTTCAGGAATCACTTACCAACATTACGCGTCACTCAGAGGCAACTGAAGTAGATGTGAAAATTTTTATTCATGAAAGCAAACTTGTACTGGAGATCATTGATAATGGCATTGGGATTAGTGATGATCGGAAAAACAACCGGTCTTCGTTGGGTTTACTAGGTATGAATGAACGGGCTACTTATCTTGGAGGTACGTTTATAATAGAAAAGCACCGGAATGGCGGTACCATTGTTACTGTAAAAATACCAATAAAAATATGAGAGTTTTAATTGCAGATGACCATGCCATTGTTCGAAAAGGATTAGCACAACTGATCAGAGAAGAGTTTCCTGATTCGGAAATAATTGAAGCATCAAATAGCCAGGAAGCGCTCGAAAAAGTAAATATTGGGATTTTGGATGCTATCTTAATTGACATTTCCATGCCCGGCCGGAATGGCCTTGAAACACTAAAACAAATACGTGATTTCGGCATTAAATCACCTATACTGGTAATAAGTATGCACCCCGAAGAACAGTATGCAGTAAGAGTGTTAAAAGCAGGAGCATCAGGCTTCCTAAATAAAGATAGTGCCACAGAAGAACTGATTACCGCTATTCATAAGGTGCTGTCAGGCAAAAAATACATTAGCGCATCGCTTGCAGAAAAACTGGTAGAAAGGTTCGAAAGCTCTTCAGAAAAACCAATGATCGAACTTCTGTCGGACCGCGAATTACAGGTGCTACAGTTGATCGCTTCAGGAAAAACCGTAGGTACTATTGCCGATGAAATTTCATTGAGCGTAAATACCATCAGTACCTACCGAACACGTATACTCGAAAAACTCAACCTGGCTAACAATGCAGAGCTTATGCGCTATGCAATAGACAACGGCTTGGTACAATTGTAGGGCAAACCACTACAACCTTTTAACGCTTTCCACTAATTTACTATTTGCTTTGGCTTCGTTCCTTTGGGGTACTTAATTAAAGTACTATGAACCCTATCGAACAAACACTCTCTGTATTTACTGTTGATGATTCAGAAATTGTTTACAAAATCATCGGTCCCCTTCTCCTTGAAACAAAAAACATTACATGGCTGGGCCATGCTTTTTCTCTGGGTGACGCATATCTCCAGGTTGCTGAAAAAAAACCGGAAGTAGTTATTCTTGATATCCAATTGGGAGTAGAAAGCGGTTTTGAATTTTTAGAATATTTAAGCAAGAACCATCCGAATATTCCGGTAATAATGTTCTCCAACTTATCGTCAATTCCATATCGCCAAAAGTGCAAGCAACTTGGTGCAAAATATTTCCTTGATAAATCGAGCGAGTTCGAAAAATTACCGGAGATCTTATCTGAATTAATGAATAATCTGTTACCACTAAAGTACTCCCGGAGCTCAATTTAAAGAAATATACTATAAAGCTGTTAAAAATGGGAAACGGAAAACACATAAAAGTTCATGAAATTATTGGGCTAACAAGCAATAAAAAGCGCGCGACACTTGTGCTACTTGTTGTTTTTCTTCTTGACCTATTTACGCCTTTAAGGGGAGAACTAAGTGCTTTGTATTTATTCTGCTTTTTTTATATCAGTCGAGAGTCAAAAAAAACAATCATCGTTTTTGCTTTGATCATTTTACTTTTTTCAATAATAACCTTTATTACTTCTTATTCACTTTCGAACAATTACATGGTGCTTTTTAATAAAGCTATTACAGCTTTTGTAATAATCATTACTACCATTTGTACTGTACGATATAAAAAACTTTATGACCGAATTGATAACGATCGAAACACGTATGTTAAAGAACTTAGTGAAATGCAATTTATGGTTTCCCACAGAATGAGAAAACCTATAACTTCTTATTTAGAACTAATGCATATAGTTGAGAGCGAAAAAGTATTAACGCAGGAAGAATTGAAACTAATAATGAAACATGTAAAATTAAGTGCACTTGAACTTGATTCGTTTACAACTGAACTTACAAAATTAATGTGTGAGTCGGTAAAAAAATGCCGACTGGATGAACTAAAAACAAAAGCATGAAAAAGAAATGTAAGATTTTTATTATTGAGCCTGAGCGCATCATTGGGCTTGAACTTCAGCTACAGTTAGAAAAAAACGGGTACTCTGTTTTTCAATCACACTCCTTAGTGGATATTGAAACATTTGAGGATTGTTTCGCAGCAAATCTAATAATTGTAGATACTGACAAGGAATGGGCTTACAATCAAGAACAAATAAAGAAAATTTTAGACCGTACTAACCTTTCTGTGATATGTATCAGTACAGATCAACAAAAAATAAAAGAAAAGGAATATAATGGGCTAAACATTATTGGAGCTTTTCTAAAACCATTTGATAGCAAAGAAATCGTAACACTGGTAGATAATCATTGCTCCCTGGTTCAAAACCTACCATTTGTTTAAGCTCGAAAAGTCGATTTTTTTTTAAGAGTTGGCATTTACGTTTCATTGGTTATTCCACAAAAAAACGGCAACAGAAAATCTCTGTTGCCGTTTTTTTTCTTTGAAAGAAGCCACCACCGGCTCTCATCGCTCCTGAAATCCTAAAATTATTTTTTTATCACCCCCAATGATCTACCTACTTTTTCAAAAGCTATTAGTGCTTTATCAATGTGTTCTTTTTCATGTGCGGCAGAAAGTTGAACACGGATACGCGCCTGCCCTTTTGCTACAACAGGATAAAAGAAACCGGTAACATAGATCCCTTCTTCCAATAGTTTAGAAGCGAATTCCTGCGCTAATTTTGCATCATATAACATTACAGGAACAATTGCTGAATCGCCATCTTTAATTTCTAATCCAACTTTTTTAATTCCTTGTTTAAAATAGTTTACGTTCGATTCTAATTTATCGCGCAAGGCTGTAGTTTCACTTAGCATATCCAACACTGCAATAGAAGCCCCTACAATATGCGGAGCCAGTGAATTGCTGAATAAATAAGGGCGGGAACGCTGACGCAACAATTCAACTATTTCTTTTTTAGCAGCAGTAAATCCGCCCATAGCGCCACCAAGAGCTTTCCCTAATGTACCGGTAACAATATCCACGCGGTGCATTACATTTTTCAACTCAATGGTTCCTCTCCCGGTTTTACCAATAAAGCCACTGGCATGACTTTCGTCCACCATCACCATTGCATTGTATTTATCGGCCAGGTCACAGATCTTATCCAGAGGAGCGACAAATCCATCCATTGAAAAAACACCATCGGTAACAATTAAACGGAAACGTTGTTTTTGTGCGGCCTTCAATTGTTCTTCCAGATCTTCCATGTTACAATTTTTGTAACGGTAACGTTGCGCTTTACATAAACGCACGCCATCAATAATGGAAGCATGATTTAATTCATCAGAAATAATTGCATCTTCTTCACCAAGCAAAGGTTCAAACACCCCGCCATTTGCATCAAAGCAGGCAGCGTATAAAATAGTATCTTCCTGGCCTACAAACTTCGAGATCTTTTGCTCCAACTCTTTATGGATATCCTGCGTTCCACAAATAAAACGAACGCTGCTCATTCCATAACCATGCCTGTCCAATGTTTTATGAGCCGCTTCAATTACTTTTGGGTGAGATGATAATCCAAGATAATTGTTCGAACAAAAAATGATCACTTCTTTCCCGTTTACTTTCACCACAGCACCTTGTTCGGTAGTGATAACACGTTCACGTTTAAAAAGGCCAGCCTCTTCAATAGTGTTTAATTCTGCCTGCAGATGATCTTTAAAATTTCCGTACATAACTATATAGATATTAGATGTGAGATATTAGATATTAATAAAAAAGTAAAAAGAAAAAAAAGTGAAAAGTTAAAATTCAAAAAAAATTACCGATTTTCTTTTGAATTTAAAACTTTAGCCCTTTTAACTTAACTTAGTATTGACTAAAGCAAAAGTATAGAAATTTTACCTTAATTTGTGATAGTTTTAAAATGAATAACACATGAAAAAAATAATGCTGCTCGGTTCAGGTGAACTGGGAAAAGAATTTGTAATTGCCGTAAAACGTTTGGGACAATATGTGGTGGCCGTTGATTCATACAACGATGCACCCGCGCAGCAAGTAGCCGATGAACGCGAAATAATAAATATGCTGGACGGGGATGAACTGGATAGAATTGTTGCTAAACATAAGCCTGATATCATTGTTCCTGAAATAGAGGCTATCCGTACAGAGCGCTTTTATGATTATGAAAAACAAGGTGTAAAAGTGGTGCCCAGTGCAAGAGCCGCCAACTTTACTATGAACCGTAAAGCGATCCGTGATCTGGCAGCAAAAGAATTAGGATTAAAAACCGCTAAATATGAATATGCAAATAGCCTGGAAGAATTAACCACTGCTGTTAAAACTGTTGGGATGCCCTGCGTTGTTAAGCCTTTGATGAGTTCATCCGGAAAAGGACAATCAGTAATCAAAACAGAAACTGATATTCAAAAGGCCTGGGATTACGCACAATCAGGTAAACGTGGCGATCATACGGAAATAATTGCCGAAGCATTTGTAAAATTTAATTCAGAAATTACATTGCTAACGGTAACACAAAAAAACGGAAACACGTTATTTTGTCCGCCAATCGGTCACCGACAAGAGCGTGGAGATTACCAGGAAAGCTGGCAACCGGCAGAAATAGATCCCGTCCATTTGAAAGAAGCACAAACAATGGCAGATAAGGTTACCAAAGCATTAACCGGTGAAGGCCTTTGGGGAGTGGAATTTTTCCTTGCTGATGATGGTGTTTATTTTTCTGAATTATCACCCCGTCCGCACGATACGGGAATGGTAACACTTGCAGGCACACAAAACTTTTCTGAATTTGAATTACATGCCCGTGCTGTTTTAGGATTACCAATTCCTGAAATAACATTAGAGCGCGTAGGTGCAAGTGCCGTTATATTATCTGATAAAGAAGGAACACATCCAACGTATATCGGAATTGAAAATGCAATGAATAATAAACTAAGTGATATCCGTGTTTTTGGAAAACCCGTCACCCGCCCTTATCGCAGGATGGCTGTGGCATTGGCCTATGATAAAGTGGGAAGCAATGTGGACGCAGTAAAGCAGCGTGCAATTGAAATTGCAGCAATGGTAAAAGTAGAATCGAAATAATTTATTTGTGAGGAAGTAAAAACTTGTAATCCATCTGATCATTTGCCAACAGTAATAAACATACAAGAGTTTTTAGAATTGTCGAAACAACATCCGGTACTGGATGTTCGTAGTCCGGGGGAATTTGAATACGGGCATATTCCCGGTGCGCATTCGTTGCCCTTATTTTCAGATGAAGAACGGGCAATAGTTGGAACAGCTTATAAACAGGTCAGTCGCGAAAGTGCTGTTAATAAAGGCTTGTCGTTTTTCGGACCGAAAATGCAAGTGCTCGCTGATGATGCAAAAAAAATAAGTACAGGAAATACATTTATTGTGCATTGCTGGCGGGGTGGTATGCGAAGCGCAAGCGTAGCATGGCTACTGGAGTTGTATGGTTTAAAAGTTTATTTGCTTCGTGGCGGGTACAAATCGTTCCGGAGAGCGATCCTTGAAAGTTATACTGAACAAAGGGACGTTTTAATTTTAGGAGGTAAAACAGGGTCAGCGAAAACTTTAATTTTAAAGGAATTAGTTAAGCTTGGCGAACAAGTTGTTGATCTGGAAGCATTGGCGCACCATAAGGGATCTACCTTTGGCGCATTAGGCGAAAAGCCTCAGCCTTCGCAGGAGATGTTCGAGAATGAATTATTTTCCCATCTATCTAAAACTGATAAAACGAAGACAGTTTGGTTAGAAGATGAAAGTGGTATGATAGGTAGCAGAGCAATTCCAAAATTATTTTATGAAAAAATGAGAGGAAGCCGTACTTTTTTTTTGGATATTCCATTTGAATCGAGGCTAAATTACTTAACTGATGAATATGGGAAATTTGATTCGGAAGGTCTAAAAGATGCTATCAGGCGAATCACAAAAAAACTCGGAGGACTGGAAACAAAGACTGCACTTGACGCAATTGATGCAGGAGATACAAAAACAGCCTTTGAGATATGTTTAAAATATTATGATAAAACGTATGATTATGGGAAGAACAAACGCAAGCCGGAAACTGTTATCATTTGCCCTTTTGATGCCTTGAATATTGAACGTATTGCGAAAGAAATAATTAAGACGAGCTATTCCAAAATTAACCACATAGAGAGATAGAAAAAAATTATTTCCGAAAACAATGCTTTACATAGGTTTTTCGGTTTTAGCGAAAAAATCTATCCATTCGCTACGTTTATCTCTTTCTAAAAAATTACTATGTTACTATGTGGTAAAGGTGGGCTGTAAAGAAAATAAATTTATACTTCTTACCTCACAATTGTAACATTCCCAGTATAGCGATAATTTTCATTTTTGCTGTCTACAAATGTTACAACATATACGTAAACATCCTGTTGAGAACGTTTAGTCCCTTTGTTTGCTTTACCATTCCAGTGTTCATTAATATCTTTAGCAGTAAATATCCTATCTCCCCAGCGATCGTAAATCGACATTTCAAATTCAAAAATATTTTCGCCTTTGCCAAAGAATTCATCATTGATACCGTCACCATTTGGAGAGAAGGTATTAGGTATGTAAAAAGTAATTTCGGGATCAATAACAAAACACAATTGATTTGTATCCACACATCCTGCATTATTACTTATCGCTAATGTTACGCAATAGGTGCCTGCTTCAGCGTATGCATGTGATGGATCAGATAAACTGCTTGTGTTATTCACTGTATCCAAAACATCACCAAAATCCCAATTCCAGGAACTTGCTCCGGTTGAATTATCAGTAAAAGAAATATTAGCTTCAAGAATACCAACAGAAAGCGGTGCCGTAAACTGTGCAACAGGAAAAGGATCCAGTGTGATCAAATTAACATTTGTAAAGGTTGCACTACATCCATTTGAGGAGGCAATTGCTAATGTAACTGAATACTGCCCTTGTAGATCGAAACAGTGCTGTGGATGCTGATCACCAGAGATCCCACCATCACCAAAATCCCAATTCCAACTTGTAATAGTACCTCCTATTGAATTTGATGCATCTGTAAATGTTACACAAAACGGCTCACAACCTGAAATAATATCTGCATCAAATACTACCTCAGGCAAAACATTTACAGTTACTGTTGCAATTGCTGAACCTGAGCAACCACCGCTGGTTCCTGCAACAGTATATGAAGTTGTTGTTGTTGGAGTATCCGTTATCAGATCTGAAATGGATCCGTTTGACCACAGATAAGTTACACCTCCGGAAGCGGCAAGTGTTGCCGTTTCACCCGAACAAATAGTTGCAGAATTTACCGAAATTACCAACGCATTTCCAACAGTAACAATAGCAATGGTACTGCCGGAACACCCACCACTAGTGCCTGTAACGGTATATGAAGTTGTAGTTAATGGCGTATCTGTTATTGAATTATCTGTAGAACCTGTCGACCATAAATAAGTTGTTGCTCCGGAAACAGTTAATGTTGTGGACTGTCCTGCACAAATAGAGGTTGAATTTACTGTAAGGGCTAGGTTATTTCCAATTGCAACAGTGGCAATAGCAGTACCGGAACATCCTCCACTGATACCAGTCACCGTATATGAAGTTGTGGCGGTAGGAGATTCCGTTATTGAATTTGATGTTGCACCTGTTGACCACTGATAGGTTGTACCACCCGAAGCACTTAATGCTGCTGATTGTCCGGCACAAATTGTTTCGGAATTTACTGTGATCGCCAGGGCCCCTCCTACAGTAATAGTAGCAACAGCGGTACCAGAGCATCCTCCGCTGGTTCCCGTTACCGTATATGAAGTTGTGGCAGATGGAGATTCTGTTATTGAATTTGATGTAGCACCTGTTGACCATAGATAGGTTGTACCACCCGAAGCACTTAATGTTGCTGATTGTCCGGTACAAATTGTTTGTGAATTTACTGTAATTGCTAATGCTCCTCCAACAGTAACAGTTGCAATAGCAGTACCGGAGCATCCTCCACTGGTACCTGTTACCGTATATGTTGTTGTGGTAGCAGGGGATTCTGTTATCGAAAACCCTGTAGCGCCCGTTGACCATGAATACGTTGTACCCCCCGAAGCACTCAGTGCTGCTGATTGCCCGGTACAAATTGTTTCGGAATTCACTGAAATCGCTAAAGCGCTACCTACGGTAACAGTAGCAACAGCAGTACCGGAACACCCACCACTGGTACCCGTTACAGTATATGATGTTGTAGTTGTTGGTGATTTTATTATCGAACTTGCCGTAGCTCCTGTTGACCAGGAATATGTTGTACCGCCACTTGCTGTTAATGTTGCTGACTGCCCTGTACAAATTGTTTCTGAATTTACAGTAATGGCCAATGCTGCTCCAACGGTAACAGTGGCAATTGCAGTGCCAGAGCATCCGTTACTGGTTCCTGTTACAGTATATGAGGTGGTAGTTGTTGGTGATTTTGTTATTGAACTTGCAGTAGAACCGCTTGACCACAGATAGGTGGTACCACCACTTGCAGTAAGTGTTGCCGATTGTCCGGTACAAATTGTTTCGGAATTTACGGTAATTGCCAAAGGCCCTCCCACAGTGACAGTAGCAACGGCAGTACCGGAGCATCCTCCACTGGTACCTGTTACAGTATATGATGTGGTAGTGGTTGGTGATTTTGTTATTGAACTTGCTGTAGCGCCCGTTGACCACGAATAAGTTGTACCACCACTTGCAGTCAGGATCGCATTTTGTCCTGCACAAATAGTTAATGAATTTACTGTAACAGTAAGCCCGGAACTTGCAACAAGTGTTTCCGTTGCCGTTTGTGTGCAGCCATTGGAGCTTGATACTGTAACTGTATATGTTCCTGCACAAAGTCCGGAAGCAGTTGCAGCTGTGCCACCTGAAGGTGCCCATGAATAGGTATAGGGACCATTCGATCCCGATGCTACTACTGATGCTGTTCCATCACATGTACAGCCTGGATCAATTGAACTTGAACTAAGCACTAATGGAGTTAATGCGTTACAAGAATTATTCATAGAACTTATCCATGCCGCATTGGCAGTGTTATTGGGGGAACCCGGAGTTTGATTCCCTGAAGTAGTAACTCGCGTCCAATTCGCCTGATTGGTTGGAACATTACTAGCCGAATTGGTCATGTAAGCAACCATAGCACTGGATGGGCCACTAAAATAAATATCTGAGTTTGTTGTATTGTTCCCCCAACTGACAGAAAAAACCTCATTTCCTGCAGGGTTTATCGTTTGAAAAGAATCATCTGCATTTGCCATTGCGAGGCTCCCCCAGCTACCGCAAGCAGTGAAACCTGTGCTTGGATAGGTATCGATTGAAGTACTTGGTAGCGATGTATTTTCCTCTAAAAGGGTACAATTGCTAATCGGAAAAACTAATTTGCAGTTACCATCCGACATTGAAATATCATCCGCAGGAATATTCGCATTGATGTCGGCATCATTATAAATAACAATAAGAGTCCCGATTGGGATACATGACCAAAAAGCAGTGCTTTTAAAACGGACACAACCCTGAGCTATTCCCGTTCCTGTTCCTGTTGCATGGTTTCCGTTATTATCATCAATATAATACCCTCTCAGGTCCATACAAGGGATCGAACTGCAAGTTGCTGTACCAACAACCAATAGTTCTACGTATTCCTTTGAACCAGTTGGGCCTTGCGAAACTTCATTAATAATTAATTGTGCTTTGGAAAAAGAAACGAACGCGAGCAGAAGAGTGAGGAGAAGTACAACTTTTCTAATTTTAACAACCATATTAAAACTTCTCTTTAATTGAATTTAAAAATATGTTAATATATGCGTTTTTCCGGTTGCAAATTTACTCCTTTTTTGCCAGTTTAAGAGAAATATAGGTTGTGGTTTTGTTAGACAATTGTTAACTTTTTGGGGATATTATGATAAAACCCCAATTTTGACTGAATTGAAAAATCAAAATTACTACACATAATTCTGATTATCAATAAATTAACTAAAGTGGTATTTATTAAAAGCTGCGTTTTATAATACTAAATCTAAAATAAAAAAATTATGCCTGATTTCACTGCATATTCGCCTTAATCGAGTTCATTGGGGCGTTCCCCTTTCTTAAACAAGAAAGGGGCGGGCTTTCCGCTTCAATCTTTTCTAAACAGAAAAGCCTGCCCGACTGAAAGACATCAGTCGTTCGGGCGGGGATTTCCGCGGAATTTATCCTGAGCGTTTGTCGAAGGAATCCCTAACGCAAATTATCGGCATCAATTTCATTTCGAGCTGAAACGATGAAAATTCTTATTAATCTGAGTTCGATTAATATTCAAGGCTAAAGCCTTATAATAATGGGTTCTTTGGTTAAACCAACGTCTTAAAAGACGTGGTTATTATTCCCACCTAAATGGTAATTGCTTTTTGATTCGTTTAGGCATCGTTTTTTATAACCACGGTCTTCAGACCGTGGCTGAAATGTGTTTATTCTATTGGGCTTTAGCCCTGATTTTTATTGTTTTATTAATCGAACCCAGATTATTACAGCTCTTTGAGGATTGCCATAAAACAAAAAAACGAAGCCTTTTTAAAGACTTCGTTTTATGAATTATTTTTAAAGATGAATTAATTCTCTACTACTCTATTCAATTATAAGCTTACCAGTACCAATGATGTTATTATTTTGAGAGATCTTATAAAAATAAATTCCATTCGGTAGATCGCCTCTTTCAATAACTATTTGCTGAGCAGAAACAGCGCTTTTTACTTCAATTTCTTTTCCGGTTAGATCATACATCAAAAAGTTTATTTTCTCTTTTCCTTTATTTCCATTTATTTTAATTGTTGTAGAAGTGCTAAAAGGATTAGGAGAAACCTCTATGCCAATTTCTTGCTGTGGTTTACTGTTTACAGAAGCTACAACAGGCAGCTCAATTTTTCTGATCACCCTGTTCATCCAATCAGATACTAATAGATTTCCATCCAAACTCATGATAACATCTATTGGTTTCCCTAATCTGGCAACTGCAGATGCACCATTTACATTTCCGGAAGTATGCGGAATTCCTGCAACAGTAGAAACGTTTCCTTGTGTATCTATTTTCCTGACCGTATAATCAAATCTACCGGCAAGGTAAACATTCCCAACATTATCCGTAGTTAAACCTTTTGGGAAATAAAATTGAGCAGCCGTGCCCGGACCATCTGAATGGCCTATTACACCTGTACCGGCATAAGTGCTCATTGTACCATCAGGAAGCACTTTTCTAATTGCTGAATTGCCCTGATCGCTTACATAAAAAACATCATTTAATTTGTCGTATGCAATTGCAATAGGGAATGACAACTCAGCAGATGCGCCTATTCCATCAACAAACCCGGTTTTCCCACTTCCAACAAAAGTGCTTACATTGCCCTGACTGTCGATCTTTCTGATCATGTTATTACCGGGATCGGCAACGTATAAATTCATTGTGTTATCAAAACACATATAATTCAGATAATCAAATTGCGCAGAAGCACCATTTCCATTCACAAATCCTTTTTCACCATTTCCTGCGTAGGTTGTTACCTTACCCAAATTGTCAATTTTCCGTATTACGAAATTTGAATTATCAGATATATAAATATTATTAAAATTGTCTACCGCTATTCCTAAAGGATTGTTGAATTGAGCAGTAGCCACGTTTCCATTTACAAAACCTGCAGCTCCTGTTCCTGCAAAGGTGCTAACATTACCTGCGGCATCTATTTTCCGTATTCGATGATTTGCAGCATCACAAATTAATAAATTCCCTTTTTTATCGTACACCATTTGCTCAAGCCCTGAAAACTGAGCCGTTAAAGACGGACCATCTATGAATCCATTAACACCGGAACCGGCAAATGTGGATGTTGTTTGTGCCTGCAGACTAATGGAGGTAAACATAATTGCAGCAACTACTGATAGTACTTTTGTTTTCATTTTGCTGTTGTCGGTGATTATAGTGCTGACTCCGCACTTTTTGACAATACAATATATTCTATAACCGGTTATTTGAAATTTTCATTGAATGGAATTTATAAATCCATTATTGTATAATAAAATGGTTTAAATCAAATACCATTCCAGTTAGCCTAAAGGTAAGAAATAAATTTAAAATTTCCAAATTCTCAGGAAGAAATTATTGTGTAAAAAACAGATAAAATAAGATGGGATATTTATTTCAGTTTCGATTTTACAATCCGCCTCGCACTATGATGAATTGTTAGAATGTCTATTCGCTTTGTACTGATAATTTTATAGATGATTCTATAATTACCTAATATTAATTCGCGAATGTTTGTTTTTTTGATTTCCGGAACGATGCGCCCAATACCAGGTTTTGTTATTAAGATTTCAGTAGTATCAAAAAATCTCTCCGTTTGAATTTTTGCATATCTAAAAGAATCTTTAGCAATGTATTCAGCAATACTGTTGATATCCTCAATTGCTTGTGGGGTCCACCTTATTTCAACCATTTTTTAAGCTTTAGCTTAGCCTGGTCAGTAGACTTACTTTCCTCATTTATAGATTGTGCTAATCCTGTTTCAATTTTTTGAATAAGTAAAACCCTGTCCAACAATTCGTCAATGGAGAATTTCTCTGGCAGATCTTTGATTGTTTCAAGAAGGTTCTTTTTAGTCATGGCGCGATAAATTTTGTATTTACAAAGTTAGTGAAAATATTGCGTTTTTTTTATTCGACATGAAAACTTTCAATATTATAGAGAAAAATCATTTGCAACCTCTTTATCATATAGGGGGTTGTTTTATTTTTTTAATTTCTTTTCTAATAAGTAGTCCACAATTCTCATTGAAGCATAACCGTCACCATAGATGATATTGAATTCGGTTTGTCTGTTATTATTTAACATCTTAATTACAGAATCCAGATCATTGTCCGAGTCTTCAATGAATTTTGAAATGCCGGAATTGATACCTTCTATTCTTTCCGTTTTTGTTCTGAACAAAAGAGTCGGAATACCTAAATAAGCTGCCTCTTCTTGGATCCCACCGGAATCTGTAATGATCAATTGGGTTCTTTTGTAGAATTCAATCATTTCAAAAAATGAAACGGGTTGAATTATTTTCAAATTAGTTAATTGGACACTGATATTGCACTCTATCTTATATCCAGGATTGTCAATCCATATAAATGATTTTTCAGGATTGTTTTTGACATAATGAATTATGCGATTTGTTATTGACTGTAAATTGTTTTTAATATTTTCTCTTCTATGAATTGTAATTAAAATCAACTCATTGTTTGCTATATTGATATTTTTAAATTCAGTAATATTTTTGAATTGTCTTAAATTGTCGATTACTGTATTGCCGGTCATCACTATTGAATTTGGAGAGATCCCTTCATCGATCAGTTTTTTTTCTGCATTAGTAGTTGGAGCAAAATGCATTGTAGTAATTGTAGAAATCGTTTTTCGAAAGTATTCTTCAGGAAAAGGCTGACTAAAATCGTCCGTTCTTAGTCCTGCTTCAATATGAATAAAAGGAATTTTTTCATAAAAGGCATATTGCGCAGCTGAAAAAGAAGTACAAGTGTCACCTTGGCCAATGATGCTGTCAATGGTTATATTCAGGTCTTTTAATTTCAATTTCAGCTCATTGAATTCAAGTAATAATAAACCATTTAAAAGTGATAAGCTGTCGTCATTTCTATTTAATTCGAATTGATGGTCAATATCGATTTGAAAATAATCTAAGTCTTGTTGCATAAAATCTTTATGCTGATTCGTATTGATTATGTACAACCTTTCTCTCTGATTGCGCCTACGAAACTCATTTATAATAGGAGCCAACTTAATAAGTTCTGGGCGCGTTCCGAAAACGACAAGTATTTTATGCATTTGTTGGTTTAAAAAAGAAGTTCTTTCCTGAGTAATTTTTTTTGTCGTAAGGAATTAATGTATTGCCTTTCCGACAAAAGACATTGTAGTTGTATTTTGTTATTAGCTCCAAAACCATATTTCTTCTTTCATTATCCCAAAGTTCACAATAGATCAAAGGCTTGTTGTTTTCTATGATCTTTTTAGCGCCTTCAAATATTTGATATTCAAAGTTCTCAGCCACTATTTTTATCGCATCTATTTTTGTTGTATTTATCTCTTTTCTGTTGTCTAAAACATCCAACTCAATCATTTCGGATAATCCTTCATTGTATTCTAATATTGCGCTGTCTTTTATGTGAGCCATCCCCTGCTTTTTAACTCCTTTTAAAATGGGTAATATTATTTCTCTCTTCTCCGTTTTGTTTCCTAAACCCAAATTGTAACTGAACGCATTATTTAAGTTAAAATAGCTAACAACTCTATTCAATACTTTAAAGTTGGAAGTTAATGGCTCATATGCAAATACCTTTCTGTTGGCTTTTCCTTTTGCCAAAGGAATAGTTGTAATTCCGGTACAAGCACCTATAACGACTATTGTTGCATTCTCACCTAGAAGTTCATTGAAAAACAAAAAGTCTGATTTCCTTCTGTCAAGTGAAAGAGTTCTAATTTTGAAGATGCTAAAAATCTTAAGATATCTTTCGTATCCTAAAATAAAATGTAAAATTTTTATAATTGATTCTTTCAATTCTGATTGAGAATTAGTTTCGTAAATAAATCATTTTGTCTTTCCCAGGAATAGTGTTCCTTCACAAATCTATAGCCTTCTTGCCCTATTTCAAACGCTTTTTTTTCATTATTTAATAATTCCATTATTTCTATTGAGAATTCGACAGCCGTATTCGCTTCAATTATAGCCTTGTTATTGGGAGCATTTATGGCATTGTTGGATAAAGAGCTTACAATGCAAGGTGTTTTCATTGCCATTGCCTGTAATATTTTGTTTTGAAGACCGATGCTTATTTTCATTGGGGCAAGCATGATTTTTGAAATCGCTATTGAGTCACTAATGTTTTCGAACTTTTCAATTATATCAATATTTTCGGATTTGAGTTTCTTAATATACTTAGGAGCATTAATACCAGCAACAAGCAACTTGATAGTTGGTTTGTATTTTTTGACAAGAGGAATTATTTCATTTGACAGAAATTTGATCGCATCAATATTAGGTGGATAACCTAAATTTCCCATAAATAATATATCATATTTTTTTTCTTTCGTCTGAGGATAAAACGATTCAAAGTCAACTCCATTAGGGACAATATTGATTTCATTAGCTCTTGAACTTTGAATCGATTTTTTGTCCTGATTCGAAATAATGCAGAACTTATCTATGAAATGAAAGACCTTCGCCTCATAGTTATAAAGTTGATTTTTTTCGTATCTGAACAGAATGCGCTTAAAAATATTAGGTTCAATCATCTGTCTTTTTTCCATTCCTTTTGCGAATGCGTCCATAAAGTCAAGTGATTTGTTGATTTTGCTGATACCTTTTACATATTCTGTTGTTCGGATTAAATGGCAATGAATATGGTCAGGTTTAATTTCACCCGCAAGTCGTTCTATTTCCTGTTTTATTCCATTATCGTAAAAAAAAGCAACTTGTAATGGGATTTTTTTAAATGGGCTTAATAATAACTGAATTATCCTTTTGTGTAAAGGCAAAACGAATACGTGGATGGATTTACAAAATGGGGATAAAGCTTCGAGATCTTTATCAGAAACCTTACTTTCATTTATTGCAATTAAGTGTACTTCGTTTCCTTCAGCCAAGTATTTAAGTTGAAAATACACCCTTAATTTATCTCCTTTGTTAAGTGGGTATGGGAAGCGGGATGTTATAAATAAGATCTTAGACAATGTCCATCCCTTTATCTTTTAGGATATATTTGGAAATTTGATCCGAAAAATTTTCAATTCCGGACTGGTTCAAATGTACTCCGTCTAAAAAATCTTTTTCTGTATGATTCAGTTCCAGCATCCGTAAATCATGTTTTTGGGCTAATTGACTTATAGCCATATTGAAAATGGAGATTGTTCTATTCATTTCAATTGAATATGGATACATGATTCCTTTATGAAATTCCGGGATCAAAAAAAGAATTACATTTTTGTTCGTAGTCAGCAATTTCGTTTTAATTATGATCTGATTCAAAGCAATTTTAAAATCTTCAACAGATGTTTTTTCTTTAATATCGTTTGTTCCAATTAAAATGGACGTAATGGACGATTTGTGTTCCCGAAGTGAAGAAAAATGTTTGTCAATATATCTCGCCAGATCAATAGCCTTAAAGCCACTTACAGAATGGTTAATGACATTCCATTGTTTATTTAATCTATCACTTAGCTTATTTCCAACTAATTCAGGATAACCTAAATAAGTTCTTGCGCCAATTGTAATGCTATCTCCAAATGCAATATATGTTTCCCAATTCATATTATAATCTGTCTAAATATCCTCATTAAAATTACCTCTAACAAGCTTATATACTCAAGTTTTATAATAACAAATACTTGCAAGCCCTTACAAATATTTGTAAATCATTATTGATACAATTTAACAAAGCTAAAGTACCCAAAACATAGCTGTATAAAAACATCAAAATCAAAGAACATATCAACAAATCAATAACTCGTCTTTTGCCTGCCAAATAAGCCTTACAACATATTTTTTCTTAAATTTCAACAAAGGCAAAAACATCGCATAAAAAAAGTAAATTTGTAAACAACCTAAACATCCCATCAGCTTTTACCATGTCGAAGAATTATTTAGATGAATTAAATCCCGTACAGCGCAAAGCAGTTGAATGTACCGAAGGCCCTGTAATGATCATTGCCGGTGCCGGTTCCGGAAAAACGCGTGTACTTACTTATCGTATCACCCACCTTATAAAAAAAGGTATTGATCCTTTTAATATATTATCGCTCACCTTTACCAATAAGGCAGCACGTGAAATGAAAGAACGTATTGCCAAAGTGGTAGGAACAAGTGAATCGAGAAACATCTGGATGGGTACTTTTCACTCGGTGTTCTCTCGAATTTTACGTAGCGAAGCAGAGAAATTAGGTTATCCACAGAATTTCACCATATACGATACTGATAACTCCAAAAGCTTAATAAAAGCCATTTTAAAAGAGCAGGGGTTGGATGATAAGATATATAAACCAGGTATGGTATTGTCGCGTATTTCTGCAGCAAAAAATAATTTAATATCCGCTCAAGCATACCAAAATGATAAGCAGGCATTAGAAGAAGACCGTCAGGCTGCAAAGCCCAAAATGGGCCTTATCTATCAGATATATGCTCAACGTTGTTTCAAAGCAGGAGCCATGGATTTTGATGATCTGTTATTTAATACCAATATTTTATTGCGTGATTTCCCGGCTGTATTGCATAAGTACCAGCATAAATTCAAATACATCATGGTGGATGAGTACCAGGATACTAACTTTTCGCAGTATGTAATCATTAAACAGCTTGCCGCTGCATACCGCAATATTTGCGTGGTTGGTGATGATGCACAAAGTATTTACGCCTTCCGTGGTGCGAATATTCAAAACATTTTCAATTACGAAAAAGATTATCCTGAACTGAACATATTTAAACTGGAACAAAATTATCGTTCCACAAAGATCATTGTAGGCGCTGCTAATACTGTTATTTCTAAAAATAAAGAACAGCTCAAAAAAAATGTTTTTACTGAGAACATAGAAGGAGAACTCATTAAGGTAATGAAAACGGAATCGGATAATTCCGAAGGTAATTTTGTTGCCAATTCCATTTTTGAAACAAAGATGAATGAGCAGGCGCATAACCGTGAATTCGCTATCCTTTACCGTACCAACGCACAATCACGTGCCATGGAAGAAGCGTTGCGCAAACAAAATATTGCATACCGTATTTTTGGTGGTCTGTCATTTTATCAACGTAAAGAGATCAAAGATCTATTGGCCTATTACCGCCTTGCCATTAATAGTAATGATGAAGAATCCTTAAAACGGATCATCAATTATCCTGCCCGTGGAATTGGCGATACTACCATCGATAGAATTATTGTTGCCGCAAACGACCATAACATAAGCCTTTGGAGGGTGATTGAAAATATCAATGAATTTGACATTGGTTTAAATTCAGGAGCCAAAGCAAAAGTGGATGAGTTCACAGTGATGATAAAAAGCTTTTCCGCCATGCTTCAAACACATAGCGCGTATGACCTGGGGCAATACATAGCAGTCCATTCGGGCATCCTAAGAGATCTTTATGCTGACAAATCACCGGAAGGAGTTAGCCGGCATGAAAACATTCAGGAATTACTGAACGGATTAAAAGAATTTACTGAAAGTGAAATTGACATAAATGATATTGGGGCTGAGATTACGAATGAGAACCAAGATGCGGGGGATGGGAATCAAGATTTAAGAAGCAAGAACCAAGAAGGTGGGGATGAGGAACAAGATTTAAGAATCAAGAATCAAGAAGAGGAACAAGAGCTGAAGGAAGCAGGTATTGACACTGCAATTAATGGATTATTATTTTCTTTTGATGAACAAAAGTCTGACAATGAAAATACAACAGTTGAAATAACTACCAATCCTACACTGGATCTATTTATGCGGGATATTGCATTAATGACCGATGCAGATAAAAAAACAGAAACTGAAGAAGATAGAAATAAAGTTTCTTTAATGACCATACATGCTGCAAAAGGTCTGGAATTCCCCTATGTGTATGTTGTAGGTTTGGAAGAGAATTTATTTCCATCACAAATGTCATTAACTGAAAGAGCTGATCTGGAAGAGGAACGGAGATTATTTTATGTGGCCATTACACGTGCCGAAAAGCGTGTAACTCTCTCCTATTCTACTACACGATACCGCTGGGGAAATTTAATTTATTGTGAACCAAGCAGATTTATTGAGGAAGTGGATGCGAAATATTTAGACATGCCAACAGAAAGCAGCAGCCGATTGTTTGGTAATGAAGAATATTCAAGCAAGCCGAAACAATATAGCACCAGGCCTAAAGAGACCTTTGTGCAACGACCTGTTATTGGAAAAAATTTAGTTAAAATTAATACTGCATCAAAAAATACTTCTGATTTTGATACCGAAAGTTTACGGAGTTTACAAGTGGGTATGGAGGTAGAGCACGATCGTTTTGGAAAAGGTAAAGTAATAAATATGGATGGAGATTTCCCAAACAATAAAACTACCGTGTTTTTTGAAGGTGTTGGACAAAAACAATTATTAATAAAATTTGCGAAACTTAGGATTGTAGGCTAGAACCTCACCCCTTAATCCCCTCTCCAATTGGAGAGGAGGAGAGACTGAAAAATTAAATGGCAACAATCCGAGTGGTTTTTTTTTAAATTAAATTCAAAAAATGAAAAAAATAAAATACTTTTTCTTATCGCATTTTACAAAAAAATCTATAAAAGGAAAACCAAGCAATTCAGCTGCTTCAATGGCAACAAAATCATTTTATGATTTTACAATGAAATCAATTGAAGGAAAGGATATTCCCTTCTCTATTTATAAAGGCAAAAAAGTATTGGTTGTAAATACAGCATCGGAATGTGGCTACACTCCACAATTCAATGAATTGGAAGAGTTGCATGAAAAATATAAAGATAAAGTGGTGTTACTTGGTTTTCCGGCAAATAATTTTGGTGGCCAGGAACCGGGAAGTAATGAGGAAATTGCCACCTTTTGCCAACGAAATTTTGGAGTAACATTTCAATTGTTTGAAAAGTCCGAAGCAAAGGGGCCCAATCAAAACCCTTTATACCAATGGCTTACACATAAAGATCAAAATGGATGGAATGATACAGCTCCCAGCTGGAATTTCTGTAAATATTTAATTAATGAAAAAGGGGAGTTAGTGAAGTTTTATTCTGTTGCTGTTAGACCGATGAGCGATGAAATTTTGAAAGAGTTGTAATTTAGATTACCTTCTGATAGCACATATCATTAGTAACACCAGAGTTTGACCACAAGAAATATCCTTACTAATTATCTTATTGCAAAATAAGTCAATCTTCCTTCCTATGAGCATTTTTCTTTCTTTTGCTTCTCCAAAAGAAAGAAACAAAGAAAAAGAGCCCACGAAAACCAACTCCATTTTTTTCTTTCACTCAAAAGCCTACCAAAACAATGGCTTGAAAAAATTGTAGTTCGCTCTTTTCGTGGACGCCAGCCGCACCGTTAATTGTTACTTAGTACAAAATAAATTATAGAAAATGTACATTAGCTATTGCGGCAATGAATAGGGCATATGCAAAGGGATTTTGCCGAATTTATTTCATTCTATTCAAAAAAAACAATTTATTATTTCCTGCTCAGCACTATATTTTTCAAGGCTTCGATCCATTTGGGATGGTCATTTAAGCTTTCTACCAGCGTTATTTTCTCTCCACCATGCTCTGTAAAAATTTCGTTGTATTCGATTCCGATTTCATAAATAGTTTCTAAACAATCTGAAACAAATGCAGGTGAAAAAACTAAAATTTTCTTTTTACCTTCTTTTGCTTTTTGTTCTACCACCTTATCGCTATAAGGCTTTATCCATTTATCATTCAAGCGTGATTGGAAAGTACTCTCATATTTCCCTTCAGGAATATTCAATCGCTTTACCAACTGACGGGTTGTTTCAAAACAATTGGCACGGTAACAATAATGATTGTTGTTGGTAATGGAATCACAGCAGCTGCCCAAATTACAAGTGTTTGCACCATAGTGAGCAGAACCTTTCATGATGTGGCGTTCGGGCAAACCATGGTAACTGAATATAAAATAATCGTAATCAGAGAGATTATATTTTTTTGCTACTTCCACGCAAGCATCAATAAAATCAGGATTATCATAAAATTTTGAGATAATTTCAACAGATGGTGTTACCTCCCATTTACCAATTATACGCAATGCCTCTTCAACCGATGAACCTGTACTGGATGATGCATATTGTGGATACAAAGGGATCACAATAATCTTTTGTACCTGGGCTTCACGCAGTTTGTTTAATGCCGATTCCATACTCGGGCTTTGATAACGCATCCCTAATTCAACTACAAAGGAATCACCTAAGGCCTTTTGTAATAGTGTTTTTACTTTTATACTATTTGTTAAAAGGGGCGATCCTTCTTTTGTCCAGATGTGTTGGTATAATTTAGCGGACTTAGGTGCCCTAAATGGCACAATTATACCATTTACCAATAAAAAACGACCGATAGGATTGATATCAATCACCCGAGGGTCATTCAAAAATTGTGATAAATATTTTCTAACATCCGAAGTTTTTGGGCTATCGGGTGTTCCAAGGTTTATAAGTAGTACGCCTGTTTTCATATATTTTTTTCATTTCACCACTAAGGTTTAGTCAAGACTCATTGCGTGCGTTGTCAGTCAGAGCTTGTCGAAGACTGTGCGTCAGCCTTTTTAGTATTGATAGATAGTTTAGGTAATGATTCATAATCTCCATTTATCAAAGCTTCTTTCTTTTTCCTGCTCCAACCTTTAATCTTTTTTTCAAATGCAATTGCACTTAATGGATTGTTAAACATTTCATGATAAACAATCTTTATGGGCTTTCGAGTGAAGGTATAACAGTTTCTATTTATACCTTGTTCATGTTCTTGAAATCGTTTTTCTAAATTATTTGTAACACCTGTATAATATGTATCATCCCCACATCGTAATATGTAAACATACATTGTTTTCATAATAAAAATTGTTCTTATCAAAGCTTACGCACAGTCTTCGACAGGCTCTGACTGACCGCACACGCTTACTTCTGAAAAAATAAAATAATTAAATATGCAATGCTCTCTTCCCTGTTGCATCTAAACACGCTTCTTTAAAAGCTTCTGTATATGTGGGATGTGCGTGGCTCATGCGTGAAATATCTTCTGCGCTGGCACGGTATTCCATTGCAACAACTGCTTCGGCTATCATATCCGCGGCACGGGGGCCAATGATGTGTACACCTAATATTTCATCGGTTGTTTCATCCGCCAACACTTTTACAAAACCATCTGTATCCATTGATGCACGTGCTCTTCCACTGGCTTTGAAAGGAAAATTACCAACTTTGTATTTTTTGCCCTGCTCTTTTAATTGCTCTTCGGTAAAACCAACAGCAGCTACTTCCGGCCATGTATAAACTACACCCGGTATTAAATTATAATCAATGTGTGGTTTTTGTCCGGCAATAATTTCTGCAACAAAAGTCCCCTCATCTTCTGCTTTATGCGCAAGCATAGGGCCTTTGATCACATCCCCAATTGCATAAATGCCTTGTATGTTGGTTTGTAAATGATCGTCCGTTTCAATTTTTCCACGATTATCAATTTTCACTCCAGCTTTATCTAAACCTAAATTATCAGTATAAGGCTTACGACCAACGGAAACCAGGCAATAATCACCTTTTAATTCAACCTTTTCTCCTTTTGCATTATCAGCAGTTATCGTTACTTCTTTACCCTTAGCTGTTACACCAGTAACCTTATGATTCAGATAAAACTCAAAGCCTAATTTTTTTAAACTTTTCAGTAATTCCTTACCTAATGCAGTATCCATGGTACTGATGATCCCTCCTGTAAATTCGAGTACAGAAATTTTAGAACCTAACCTTGCGTATACCGAACCAAGCTCCAATCCAATTACACCACCACCAATGATCACCATATGTTTAGGAATTTCACTTAATTCCAAGGCTTCGGTGGAAGAGATGATTCTCTTTTTATCAATTTCAATTCCCGGCAATGATGAAGGTTTTGAACCAGTAGCAATAATTGTTTTCGCAGATTCAATTTGTGTTTTTTTCCCATCAGCACCTGTAACCTCAATTACATTTTTATTTACAAATGAACCATGACCGTTAAAAACAGTGATCTTATTTTTCTTCATTAAAAAATTAATTCCATCAGAGGTTTGTTTTACCACATCACCTTTGCGTTTGACCATTTGCTTGAAATTTACTTTCAGATCCTTTATTTCAATACCATGCTCGGTGAATGAATGTGCAGCATTGTAATAATGCTCTGATGAATCTAACAAGGCTTTGGATGGAATACAGCCCACGTTCAAACAGGTGCCGCCAAGCGTATTGTAACGCTCAATAATGGCTGTTTTCATCCCTAATTGTGCGCAACGAATTGCCGCTACATAACCGCCCGGCCCTGAACCTATAATTGTAACATCAAATTTTTCCATTGTATTATTAAGTATTATGTATTAAGTACTACTTTCTTATAATTTTAAATCGTAAAAGCCATGAGTATACTATCAGAAGCAAGGATAGGTACATTGCTGCCCGACCAATATAATCGCCATAGCGAGTATAAAATGTAATGTCATTATTTAATTTAATTTGTGTTTTTATCACTGCGGGAACCCACCAATTTGTTGCTTGTTGTATTTCTCCTTTGTCGGTAATAATACAGGAAATGCCTGTATTTGCTGACCGCACAATATATCTGTGTGTTTCAATCGCTCTTAATGCTCCATATTTTAAATGCTGCTTATAACCGGGAGTATTGCCCCACCAACCATCATTGGTAATTATTGCAATAAACTGAGCTCCGTTTTTAACATATTCAGATACGTATTCGCCATACACACTTTCATAACAAACCACAGGGGCTGCCTTCACTTTGCCATCTTTGGAAACGAACACACTACGTTGATCCTGCGTACCCAAACTTCCGGTTGTTCCACCCAGATCGATGGCCAATTTTCCGAGATATTTAAAGATAAATGGGAAAGGCATTTTTTCTACACCCGGTACTAATTTCGATTTATGATAGATCTGGATCTGAGCACTGCTGTCTATTTGCAGGGCGGTGTTGTATGAATCATAATAGGCATCTTCGCTTCTGAATTTCCTGGCGGTTGAAGACAAAGCTTCATCGGGTTGATATACCTTGGCGGTTGAAGCACCAATAATAATTTTAAGTTTGGGATACGGTTTTAAGAACTCCTTCAACGTTTTAATACTACTGCTTTGGATCAACTCCCCCTCCCATAGCTCCTCTGTTAAAGCTGTTTCCGGAAAAACTAGATAGTCGGTAGTTGTATCTGTTTGCTGTGAAGCCAGTTGCAGCATTTTTTGTAACTGTACTTCATAACCGGACACAAATTTCTCGTTATACGGATCAATATTGGGTTGAACAATTACAACATTTGCTTCAGCTTTTAAGTCAACATGAAAAGCTAAAATTATGTAAGAACTTAAAATTGGAAGCGCTAATAAAGCTCCTAATCCAATGATCTGTTTTTTTGAGAATCGAAAACCAAGATCCGAAACTATTATAAAAATAAAGCAATTGGTTATAAGCACCCATAAGCTTCCTCCAAAAACGCCTGTATATTCGTACCATTGTATCCAATTTAACGTGGGGGCAAATCCATTACCAATGGTAAGCCAGGTCCAGGTAAGATCCCAATCGAGATGTAAAAATTCAAAAGTGATCCAAAAGCAGATGAATACCAGACTTCCCCATTTTTCCCCAACTCGTTTTTTAACTTTATGAAATAACATGAATGTAATGGTCATCAATAATGCATTACATCCAATTGCCATTGCAGCACCACCAAAAGAAGCATTCTTCACCCACCAGGTTGTTAAAACATTCCAGGTAAAAAATGTTAAATAGCTACAGGCAAAAAGAGTAAGTGTTTTATATTTCTGCGGATTATTAAATATGGTATGCTCCACCATTAAGAGCGGAACAAATGCAATAAATAATAAAGGGACAAAGCCATGAGGAAACCAGCCAAAAGCCAGTAATAAAGCACTTAATAAGGAGAGTAAAAAAAGCTGATAGGTTTTCACATCATTAATTTGGTCGCAAAAGTACGAAAGTTTTAGCTTTTGACAGAACTAACCAAACATTCAGGAGATATAATGCTAAATAATTTATTTTTTATTAATATCCACTTTAATTGAAAACACATTGGAATATAAGCTTACCGATTGGTCGCCAATATCAGTTAAAGCATAATCAATGGTAACGGACTTAATGCGAACACCTATACCAATGTTGGGCTGAAAGGTTTTGATTTTTTGACCTACTGCATCGTAATATGCCTGGTAATTGCCCATTCCGGCTCTTAAAAACACCAAATTCATATAAGATGCTTCAAGCCCAAAGTGAGGGTCGATGCTAATGGCTTTACTCTTGATCATTACGCTGCGTTTACCATCAAAGGTTGCATCCAGATTTAGTTCGGCAAGTAATGACATTTTAGGTGAAAAGTCGAATTTACGTGCTCCTCCCAATATTAATTTAGGCAACGTAATTTCCACCGAATTTTCCGGGATCTCATTGCCGGTAGATATAAATACGGCCTTTGTTTCTTCCGAAAGATTATCAGTCCAGGCATTAAATGTAGAGGTAACATCGCGTGCCATTGCTCCAAATTTCCATTTTTTGTAGTCATATTGAGCACCAGCATCTAATCCAAATCCCCATGAACTGGCAAAATCACCTAATCTTCTACGTATTATTTTTGCATTTGCGCCCAAACGCAATCCCGGTATTTTCAATGTTTTTGCATAGGAAGCTATAAAAGCAAAATCGGTGGCCGAAAAAGTAGTGATACGATTGTAATCCACATTACCATTGGCATCAATCAGCTCGGTAGTATTTGGAATATCATCCACCCCAAAACGAATAATAGTTACACTGAGTACACTTGAGCTATCCAGGCGGGTTGCATAAGCACCATAATCGTATTTAGCAATACCTGCAAAGTATTCGCTATGCATTAGTGCAACCTGATGTTGATTGCCAATACCTAATAATCCTGCGGGGTTCCAATAACCTGAAGTAACATCATTTGCTGATGTTACATAAGAGTTTGACATACCCAAAGCTCTTGCTCCTACACCAACCTCCAAAAAATCATTACTATATTTCCGGGCCTGTGCAAACCCAGAAAGGCAAATGCTTAAGATAATGGTTATTGATAAAAAATATTTTTTAGTCATAATAGGTTATAAAATTAAACTAAATTTTGGTTCAGTCAATTTTTTTAATATCTATATTTTCAGTGCTAAAAGGGTTCGAAAATGGGGCAGAGGTTTGGAGAACGCTTTTTTTTAATTCTTATTGTTCATTTTTTTAAAGATTTACCATAAACCTGTGGATTTGCATTTTTTTTTTGAATTATAATTTACCTAAGCGCCTGTTTAAATTTTATATTTTTTAATTACAGGTCGCCCCTCTGGGGCTATAATTTTGATGTATCTCTTTATCTACAAACAGAACGCTCCTCCGGAGCTGAAAATATCCCGTAAGGAAAAAACTGTTTGTATTAATAACAAACAGAATGCTCGTCCGGAGCTGAAAATATCCCGTAAGGAAAAAACTGTTTGTATTAATAACAAACAGAACGCTCCTCCGGAGCTGAAAATATCCCGTAGGGATAAACTGTTTGTAGAAATAACAATGAAAGGGTTTTTAATTTAAGCTCCGTAGGAGCGTCCAATTAAATTATTTGTGAATAAAATTTAAACAGGCTATAAACAAATCAAAATTTAGAAAAACAGTTTCTAAAATTAAAAGAGTATTTTCGCTCTCAATTAAAAGGGAGATTTGTAATTTCGCCAATACTAATGAACATTAAAAAAAATATCCCAAACGCCATTACCTGCGGCAATTTATTTTGCGGCTGCCTGGCAGTTGTATGTGCCTTTAATGGCAATTTACTTTGGACGGCATATTTAGTGGGCATAGCAGGAATATTAGATTTTCTTGATGGCTTTATTGCAAGGCTTTTACACGTACATTCCGAAATTGGAAAACAATTGGATTCCTTGGCTGATATGGTAACATTTGGATTAGTGCCAGGGGTGGTAATGTTTATATTCCTGTCGAAAGCTGCTGCTATTTACGCAGGATCATCCGGCTCCAATATGGTAGTTGTAAGCTATCTTCCTCTTTTTGCATTTTTAATTACAATTTTTTCCGCCATACGCTTAGCAAAATTCAATATTGATACCCGGCAAACGAACTCATTTATAGGTGTTCCCACTCCTGCAAATGCTTTGCTAATTTGTTCTTTACCACTCATTCAATTTTTCCAACCCACTGTTGGAAATTTCAGTTTAATCCCAATTTTGGAAAATGTATGGTTCTTATTAGTGCTCACCATCCTTATGTCCTATTTATTGGTGGCTGAATTACCTTTATTCGCGCTTAAATTCAAAAATTTTGGATGGGCAGACAATAAAATACGTTACTCTTTTTTAATAGCTTCTGTAGTAATGTTATTGCTTTTTCAGTTCATTGCAATCCCTTTTATTATATTTTTGTATGTGATATTATCCGTGATAAACACCGTTTTTATAAGTAGCAATTCCGTAAACAAATTAAATAATTAACAGAACATGAAATTCAGAGCAGAAATAGATGTAATGCCATTGAAAGCATTATTAGATCCTCAAGGGAAAGCAGTTACAGGAAGCATGAAAAATTTAGGTTTACCTGAAATTGAAAATGTACGTATTGGTAAACACATTACATTGGAAATTGAAGCAGCATCAAAAGAAGCAGCATCAACTAAGGTAGATGAAGCCTGCAAAAAATTATTGGCCAACCAAATTATGGAGTTTTATGAATTTGAAATTTTTGAGAATTAATTAAAATTTCTTTTTGTGTTTCTTCAATTTCAATCCGAAAAAATTGTTGATTTTATTTTATTCGTATCAAAACAAAACACCCCTCAAGGGGTTAAAACCATTTAGAGATGGGCTTAAAGGAGAAAATACAAAGTAATGCAGGAGAACTGTTAAAGTCCTTCAACTCGCTAAATCAAGCAGAGCTAGTGTTTAAACCTTCTGAAAAAGTCTGGTCAGTTTTGGAATGTGTGGAGCATATTTTTTTAATTGATGAAGCTGTTTTAAAAGTTATTTCGACTCCAGCACCAGTTGAAAAAACTGAAAATAATAAGACTGAATTATTCGGTGAACAAAAGCTAAATATGCTTTTAATTACCAACCGTGCATTTAAAGTTCCTGCTCCCGATTTTGTGAGTCCAAAAGGTCGTTTTGCAGATAGTAAAGATGCTGCTCAAATTATCAACATTACTATTGATAAGATCATTCAACACATCAATACTAATGTAATAGAACAGGAAACGCATACCATAAAACATCCTGTATTAGGTCAGATGACAAAGACTGACTGGATCCATTTTATGATCGCTCACACAAACCGCCACATATTACAAATAGAGGAGTTGCAAAAAACTATTTGATCTCTCTTCTATTGGCACAACAATTGAATCACAAAACCGTGTACTTGTAATTTTATAAACAATGAAACGTATTTTAACTTTTTTGATTTCCGGTGTATTTTGCTTGTGCTTCCTTGTACTGTTTTATGGTTATTCTTCAATTTGTATTCCGGAATCAGAAGCATTCGAATACAACCTATCCAAACCTACCAAAAGCTTTGTTCTGCCGGTTGCACTTAATGAAATTTCCGGTATTACAACTCTTAGTCAAAATGAGATTGCGTGTGTACAAGATGAAATCGGGACCATTTTTATTTATGATCTAACAAAAGAAGCTATTATAAAAGAATACCCGTCTAAATTAATTGGCGATTTTGAGGAGATCGCCCTTGTTGGAAACACCATGTATTTGCTACGAAGCGATGGTGTACTGATCGAACATAAAGATTATTCCAAACCATCTGTTGAAAAAAAAGAATATAAACTAAATCTACCTTCTGCTAATAATGAAGGTTTGTGTTTTGATAAAAAAAATAACCAATTATTAATTGCTGCTAAAAGTAAGGCAGCAAAAGAAGTAGAAAATAAAGATATCCGATTGATCTATGGTTTTGACTTAAAAAACAAAACACTTAGTAAGGAACCTATTTTTAAATTGAGTGTTGATAAAATTCAAGAAAAGGCACTGGCTGTTAAAATTCCGGTTCCTATACGAACAATAAAAAAAACAGGGAAAGAGGTTAGTGATTTTAATTTCAGGCCTTCAGCAATATCGGTGCATCCTTTCAGCCATTTGATCTATATTTTATCGTCAAGCGACAAATTGCTTTTAATTATGGATGAAAAAGGAAATATTATTCACCTTTTCGCATTAGATCCTGTTTTATTTAATAAAGCGGAAGGCATTACTTTTTTACCTGATGGAGATATGCTTATCAGTAATGAAGCACAAAAGGGAAAACCTACTTTGCTGAAGTTTAAGTACCTCAAAAAATGAGACTTTATATAAGTTAAAATACATCCTATTATTTACAAAGAAAATTTTCAGTAAAAACACTTACATACAATTTTTTTTTCGACAAGCTCGAAATGACAGCGCACGGCTCTTTTCGAGATTGTCGAAAAAGAGAATTGATTCCATTACAAACTAAATATATAAATGTCTATTGGTTATATTAAACCCAACTCAGAGAATCTATTTATACCAACACTTGTTACAAATTAATCCAATAAATATTTTAAACGGCTTTAAACCCAATAGGTTTTGAAAACCTGTCAGGTTTCTTATCCATTAAATTATTGGAATAAAATATATTAGGTAATGGTATAATATCACCCCTTCGGGGTTTTGCCATTGTGAACCGTTGCATTGTGCTATAATTATTACATCCCTTCGGGATTACTAAGTATTGAATATAAAGTCCGAAGGACTGTTATTATTATAGAATAAATAAAGATTGGCTTTTTAAAACCCCGAAGGGGTGATATAGGAAAATTTCATACACCCCTTGACTGTGACTCAACATTCGTTTGTTAAATAACATTCGTTTGATCGTATTTTTTTTCCCGCAATTCAAAGTTTTTGCCCAAGTACACTCTGCGCACTTGCTCATCACCAGCTAATTCTTCAGCGGTTCCAGCTTTCAAAATACTTCCTTCGAAAAGTAAATAGGCGCGATCAGTTATTTGCAAGGTTTCCTGCACATTGTGATCAGTAATTAATATACCGATATTTCGTTGTTTTAGTTTTGCAACAATTTGCTGAATATCTTCAACGGCAATAGGGTCAACACCTGCAAAAGGTTCATCTAATAAAATAAATTTAGGATCGGCTGCTAAGCAACGTGCAATTTCTGTACGTCTGCGTTCACCACCGGATAATCTGTCGCCCAAATTTTTTCGGATGTGTTGCAAATGAAATTCATTCAACAACTCTTCAAGTTTATCACTCTGTTCTTGTTTATTTAATTTCGTCATTTCTAATATTGCACGAATATTATCTTCCACGCTCAATTTTCTAAAAACTGATGCTTCCTGCGCCAAATAACCAATTCCGAGTTGTGCCCGTTTATACATAGGTTCGTTTGTAATATCTTTATCATCTAAAAATATTTTACCGGAATTGGGTTGTATCATTCCAACTATCATATAAAATGAGGTTGTTTTCCCTGCACCATTGGGACCCAAAAGTCCAACAATTTCGCCTTGCTTCACTTCAACGCTTACGTTTTTTGCAACCGTGCGGCTTCTGTATTTTTTTATTAAATTATCTGTTCGTAAAATCATAGTTGTAAAATTAAAATGAGAACTGAAGTGTTCCTTTAATACTAAATGGAATAGCTCTTGGATTATCTAAATAAGTCATTCGCCAAACAGCATCCACTCTAAAGATCTTAAATATATTTTCGAGACCAGCAGATGTTTCAATATAAGGGCCATTATTAAGCGTTGTCAAAAAAGCGGGAAAAATAAGCAAATCATTATTCGTTTGATTTACCCTGCCAATTAAAGCTTTTCCACCAACTACCTCTCGCCATTTTAATTTCCGCATTAATGGAATTTTATTTAAAAAGAAACCATCAAAGTGGTGTGATAATGCTAATGAGGCATACTCATCACTCACAAATTCGTAATAATTCATGCTATTGTAGGCGTAAATATCGTAAATGTAAGTTTCGTTACCACCGTGAATTGTCATTAAGGGATAAGGTAATTTGCCCCATGTTTTTCCATATTCCAACACATAATCAAAATACCCTATCGGATTAATTCGAATACGGTCATCCAGATTCACTGTTAATTTTTGATAATCATAATCGCTGAAAAATAAATTTTTAATGCCCAATGTATACTGAGCCTGAAGAATAGGATAGCGTGTTCCTAAACTCGATCGGGTAAAAGTTCCGTTAAGGTATTTTTCATCGTAAGCAAATCGTGTTAATAAACGAACTTCGGATGTTGTGATACTCTCTTTAAATGCGGTTTTATAAGGAGTTTTTTGATACTCGTAATGAAAATCAGCCAGTGGTGACATTTGCCTGTTAAAAAAACTTAACTTGGAACTAAAGCCGCTGAACCACTCGCGCTCGATATACGCATTCACCTGCTTTACATTTGTTAAATTTCGTAATGGTGTTATTCTAAAAAGCGATGCAAGAATATTGTCTGTAGTAAATCCATTTTGACTCTGCCCCAAAATTTCATTATCATTTTTATAATACATACCAACCATGGTTCGTGGTTTTTTTTCAAGAAAACAGCGCATTCCAAGACTGTATTTTAATTTTTCATCACGGGTGCCAAAAGCCACGTATCCGCTTAACTCATACCATTTGCTAAATTTATCGCTGGTACGTCCGCCAAATCGAAAACGCTGACCTTCAATCTCATTAAAACTATATATATTGTAATAAGGGCCATACTCAAAGTTGCCTTTGGTTTTGTAACCCGTTACAAATAATTGTATGATATCAACCCATGTGCGGTATATTGGCAATGATTGCAATGTATCCACCATGTGATAAATTTCCTTTTCATTTTTAGATAATGAATCATGTCGTTTTTCATTCCAGAATTCATCTGTTTTGTTAAAAGCGTCATCAGCAACTTTTAAGTTATCAGTAAGCGAGTAAAATTTATCTGCCTCCGGTTTATTGATCTTAAAATTATTGTATGATGCCGTTTTTCGGCCATAAATACCCATAAGTGTTTTCACTTTCGGATCTACCGGGAAAGGGTTAAAATCAATTATCAAACGCTCCTTTTGCAGCATCCATGAATTGTTCACATTGGTATATGTTTGAACTACAGCAGTAGAATTTATAAAATTAATATTGGCATCAGTAGCAATACTCATTTCTATTTGTTTGATCCCAAAAGAACTGTCAGCTGCCCATAAATTACCTGTAAAAGTTAACTCCTGCTTACGTTTTGGTTTAAATTGTAATTGATAACATTTTTGGCCGTCAATTTCCATACTATCAATCAAATAAAATTTATAAAATAACAATGCATTATCTGAAATGGGGCTGATAAACGTTTTACCGAACACGATAATAGTATTATCATATATATTAACTTTCTGATACATATCACCCATAAACTGGGAAACACTTGCATTTTCAAGACCTGCAACTTTACTTGCTTTAATGATTTCGTTACGTGTTTTCGGATTTTTTCGATAATAAAATTCAGACAATGACTCTGTCATAAAAACCGGTAAATAAGGTTTTTCCCTAACATTGGAACTATCGATATTATCGAAAATAAAAGAAAATGGCTGAAGTAGTTTTTTATTTTTAAACTCATCAGGAATATTATTTAAATCAAATTCTATTTTGTTATAAGCTTCATATTGGTAGGCATTTAACTTCTCACAATCGTTTTTATCTTTATTTGCAATAATTTTTCGGAGAATACGGTGCGCAGGATTTTCACCCGGACGAACTTCTATAGTAACCAGATCCACACCTTGCGTAAGTCCTATGTTTATTTCCTGTGCAGCACCATATTTGATGGCTCTTATCACCCGATTATAGCCAACAAAAGAAATAATAATGGAATCACACTTTTCGGAAGTGGTAACTGTATAATTACCTTCAATATCACTGGCTCCTGCGGCTTTGGTGCCTTTTAAAAGCACATTCACAAAGGGTAATGGTTCACGTGTGATCGCATCAACTATTTTTCCAGTCACTTTGGTGGTTTGAGCAAAACATGATTGCGGTAAGGCAAGCATCATTACTGACGATACCAATACAAGGTGTAATAAATAATATTTTAATTTTTTAGTCAATGTTAATGTTGGTTACGAATAACGAATTATTACAAATCTACGAAACGGTGTTGATTAAATTATGGGTTACGAATAAACGAATTATTACAAATTTACGAAACTGCGTTGATTAAATTACAGGTTACAAATAACGAATTATTACGAATTTACGAATTCTTCAAAGAAGAACTAGTCGGTGTTGGTTAAATTGCCTACTGCTTAATTGTTGTTGAAAAATTGCCTACAATTTAGTCCGTTGTTTAATTACGTAACTCGAAACAAATATACTTGCCTCGTATAAGAAATACAGAGGGAAAGCTACCAGCATTTGAGAAGTAACATCCGGAGAAGGGGTAATAATTGCAGCTGCCACTAATATTACTACCACTGCATGTTTGCGGTATTTCCGCATAAACTCCGGAGTAATTAATCCAAACTTGGTTAAAAAATAAACCAACACAGGCAACTCAAATACAATTCCAGAAGCCAGTGTAAGTGTTGTAACTGTGGAAATGTAAGAATCCATGGTGAAATTATTTTCAACCATTTTACTTACCTGATAATTACCTAAAAAATTAATTGATAAGGGCACAATTATGTAATAACTGAATAATACCCCTGTTAAAAACAATAAAGTAGATGCAATAATGAATCCTGTGGAGGCCTTTTTTTCTTTATCCCGCAAAGCAGGTTTGATAAAACGCCATATTTCCCATAATAAATAAGGAGAACCAATTATTAAACCTCCTAAAAAGGAAATCCACATTAGTGAAGTAAACTGATCCCCTAAACCAAGGCTCTGAAGTTTAAAAGTATAATGGCCAAAACATAATTGATCGCCAAGATCAAGAAAGTGTGATAGTTGACAAAAGCTCCGGTATGTAATGAAATCACTGGACAGTGGACCGAAAATAATGGTATCAAACAAAAATTCAGGAAAGCAGAATAAAACCCCAGTTATTACAAGTACCACTAATACTGATCGGACAAGATGTCCACGCAATGCATCAATATGCCCCCAAAAGGACATTTCACCTGATGCATTATTTGATTTATTAAAAAGTCCGAGTAGTGCCATTAATTGGGATGTAAAGTTAACAGAATTTAGTTCATTTTGTGAAGATGAATTCAATCCCTAACTAAAAAATTAATACTTTTGAAATATATGAAACAAAATTCTGGCTGGTATTTATCAATTGCAACTATTGCAATAGTTGCAATAATGCTTCTATCCTTGCATTTCGGGTGGTTAAACATGTTTTTTTATGGTGCAGAGCTGGCACCCAGTGTTCAGGGGATCGATTATTTCGCGGTTCCAAAATCTTTTTTAAATCTTCTTGAAGGACGCAGTATATTTGACACCTGGGGCGGGACTCCTTATGGCCCACACTCCACCTGGTACCTGGCACATCCCGCATTTAGCCTTTTCGTGGCTTCCTGGTTCTCATTTTTTTCGCCATGGACCAGTTACTGGTTATTTGCCCTTTTCTCGATAGCAGTAATGGCATATTGCGGGTACCTGATCTCAAAAATAACAACAAATAATTTTAAAAAACATCTCTCTTATTTTTTAATGTTGTGCGCCTTCCCTACTTATTGGATGCTGTTTGTAGGTAATATGCATGCTCCTTTGGTACTGGCCCTTACCTTAATTTTAGTTTCCATTTATGAATTAACATATTCTGAGAATGAGAAGGATATTAAAGCGGCCAATAAAAAACTACTTGTCGGTTTACTTATTTCATTTTTCAGCAAACCCATTGTATTGTTGATGCTTCCACTATTACTTTTAACAAAAGAAACGCGCAAAACAACTATTAAAAGTTTAGTTATCTATTCTATCGTTTCTTTGCTTTTTATACTATTACCGCAATTAAACCCGCAGGGGGTAGGTTTTAATAAACTGCTCAGTATTGTCTTTGATTTTGATTTTATAAAAGAAAATATGAACATTTATAAAAACCATTTTGTTTTAAACGAATATATGAGAGATAACAGTATTCATTGGTTGAATTTAATTGCACAATCTGAATATAAATTGATGCACATTGACGTTTTTTCTTTACCTGTCTTTATTGATACCATCGCTGAGAAAGCCACACCTTCAGGTATATATAAAATACCGATCTATGTTAGTTTATTTTTATCCATAGGGGTAGCATTTATTGAAGACAAAAAGATCCGTTTGGAAAGTACGTTATTGTTGGTAATGGCAATTTCATTATCCTTCTTTTTAAGTTATAATACCGTGTGGGAATATCAATTTACATCGGTATTACCAATTCTTGCATTATTGCCGATATTAAAAGAAAAAGATGTTTTTTATAAAAAATATATTCCATTCATGTTTTATGTTGGAATATTTTTATGTTTGCCAAGTTTATACTTTTTATTCCGTGGTGGTGATTTCAGCGGCAATGCGTTAACATTGATCCGCATCGATAGAATCATTCCTGTACTTATCTTATTTTTAATAATGATTTTTCAGGTGATCGTTGTAGTGAAGAAACATGGGAGCTTTAAACGTTTTAATAAAATTAACGTTCCGGAAAATTTACCACAGAAATTATTTTTTGATTGATGGGTGTTTGAAAAACAATATAAATTATGGCTATCCAAATTATTTTATAGACCTACCATTATTAACAAGCAAAGGGTATCCTATTCATTATAGAATTCACCTTGAAGGGAAAGATCTGCGTTGGACTCGTCCTGCCCAATATACACTTGTAACCAATAATGTTCCAAAAAAAAACCAATTGATTTATAGTGATCAGTGGATGAATATATATCGAAATTAATGTAAAAAAAAATGACAAAAAAGGCATCCGTCATCAACATTTTTAATACTATTCTACTGATAGCTTTGTTATGCGTTATTGTAGGACAACTGTATGTTACATTTATTAAATATGAAGAAAAATTTGAAAATCCGATAAAAGTTACAAAGCAAGATTATGGAAATGATTTTATCAGTCAATACGGAAATCGGTATGACGAGATAAAAAAAATGTTTAGCAAGCCGGTTCGTATGGCTTATGTTGGAGAGCCTAATGAAGATTTTCCTATTGGTTGCCTGCATTACTTTCTCACTCAATACTATTTATCCCCTAATTTAATTTTAAGAAATAATGTTGTTCGAGATACTATTATTTACAACCTTTACACCTCAAAACAAATGGATGCTGCTACAAATTTTCATTTAAATAATGGATGGCACATGATAAAAGATTTTAATAATGGCTTAATTCTACTTGCTAAATGATGTTTTTTATTTCAATATTTACATCGCTGGTACTTGGAATCGTTTTTTGTCTTGTTTTTTTTAAAGAAAAAAAAGGTCTGAATTTCCGGTTTCTTTTCAACCTTTCTTTGCCAATAGGATTAGGTATTTCTTCAGTTATTTTTATTTTCTTGACCTTACTAGGATTTCCTTTTTTCTTAATTTCTTTTTTAGAAATTGTGCTAATATTTTTTTTAATTTTCAAAATCAGAGATTCAAAAATATTAGTTGACCAGTTCGAAAGGTTCAGCTTCAAAAAAATGTCTCAAAGTCCAATCTTGCTTTTATTTACTGTCATTTATTTTTATGCGTGGTTGATGGATTTCGGAATTTTTTATTTTGATAGCATCAAAGAACCTCATGGTTTATGGGATGCATGGAATTATTGGAATTTAAAAGCGAAGGTTATAAGCCGGGCTCCTTATGATTGGCCAAATTTGTTGCATCAAATGAATTCTCAAGATTTCCATATAGATTACCCTTTATTGCAAACAGGCTATATCGCACGTTGTTGGTTATATTTGAAAAATGAAAGTGTTTGGGTTCCGATCGCTTTTTCTTTTCTATTCACTTTCTGTACAATTGGCCTTTTAGCCTCTTCTGTAAGCCTTTTCACCAATAAAACAAAAGGGCTTATTGCCGGCTTAATTCTCCTTGCCACTCCTTTTTATATGACAATGGGAGACTCTCAATATGCCGACAACACAGTTGGATTTTTCTTTCTTGCAACAATTGTGTTATTAACTTTTGCACGAAATGGAGCAACAATAAAACCAAACCTGCTAATCGCTTCAGGCATAACTGCAGGATTATCAGCATGGAGCAAGAATGAAGGGCTACTTTTTATCGCCTGTTTATTTTGCTCACAATTAACTTTGTTTTTTTTCAAAAACTATCGTCAGCTGTTTGTTGAACTAAAATATATCCTTTGGGGCATGTTGCCAATTTTGCTGTTAATAGCGTATTACAAAATTGAAATTGCACCTCCGAATGATATAATTCAAGCTCAAGGAGCACAAACATTAGTTAAACTTACGGATTTTTCCAGATACGAAACAGTATCTAAATGGTATGTTGACCAATTCGGGACATTTGGAAAATGGAGAATAAATCCTTGGTGGTTATTCCTTTTGGGGATTTTATATAAGGGTATCAGCCTTAAAGAAAACAGGAATAGTTTAATTTCTAATTTTACATTGTTATTATTAATGTTAATTGGTTTCTTCTTTATATACATTATTACACCATTAGATTTAGTATTTCATCTTTCTACATCTGTACACAGATTATTTTTTCAATTATTTCCTACTTTTATTTTTATATATTTTCTTGCAATAAAAGGTAATTCTTTACCTCAAAAACCTAATTTAATTACTTAGTTAATTTATTAGATAATTTCTAAATTATGTAACTTCGTTTTTTTTATTTTTATAATACAATTTATGATCAAACTAAAAGCCCTTATTAATAATCAATGGTTTTTTCCTGTTGTAATCCTTTATTATGGGATATTTTACATTTTATTCGGTGAACGTTACCCTTTTAACGGAGGATTAAGTACGGATGGGTTCGTATTTGCAAGTTTTATTCCTGACTTTACAAAAAGTGTTTTTTTCGACATTTATTATGTTCATCGGATTTTGCCATCGCTACTCGTAAGTGTTTTTTTTAAGCTATTATCAGTAAGTCCAACGTCTCAAAACATTTGCACCGCATTTCAAATTTTAAATGTAGCAAGCATAATAATAACATGCTATTTTATAAAACAAACACTCATTTTATTTAAAATCTCTTTAAAAAATCAATTATTAGCCTTCACTTTACTTTTATTAAATTTTGGAGTCATTAAATACCCTTTTTATTTGCCTGTAATGACTGACACATTTGCAATGATGTTAAGTACAATTTTATTATATTGTTATCTCCAAAATAATCTTAAAGGAATCCTTATTAGCACTTTCATGTTGGCTTTCACCTGGCCAATGGCCTATTATCAAGGATTATTGTTAATTGCTTTTCCAATAGGTATTTTACCATTTTCCTCAGTTCTTAAATGGCAAAAAACTCTTACCACTGTAGCCGCTATGTTTTATATTTCTCTGCTAAGCATTCTATTCTTATTAATAGAAAAGAGGGATATGACTGTTAAATTTGTTATGAAGATCGATCGTAATTTATTGCCACTAAGCATATTGGGTATCGTTTTAATGTATTTCTTTTTCGCAAAAATATTTCTAAACAAAACATTATTTAACATCCCTCTGTTTTTAAAAAAAATAAATTACAAAAGAATACTACTATCTTTTTCGATGTTTTTTTTAGTATATTTAATTATCCAGCTACTGCACCCTAATCCAATTCCAAAATATTCGACAGAACAGACCCTCCGTGACCCAACAGTTTATTCATTGATTAGACCTCTCATTTCTATTGTTGCAGATACCAGCTATTATGGAATAATTATTTGTCTTTTACTGATATTCTGGAGTAGTGTTAGTAAAATGATATCGCAAATGGGTTGGGGTTTAGTTATCGCCATCGGCCTCAATTTGTTTTTATTTGGTATTACACCACAGAGCAGGCACTTAATAAATCTTCTGCCCTGGTTGGTAGTTTTTTTAGTTAAAGCTATTAACAAATATTCATTTTCAAATAGTTTTTATATTGCAGTTGGATTATTGAGCTTTGCTGCATCAAAAATATGGCTTTTGTTAAATATATATGAAGGCAACGTCAAAGCGAACATAGATAAAAACGGCAGCATGGGTTTTCCAGATCAGATATTGTGGATGAATATCGGACCATGGATGAGCGAACAAATGTACTATGTGCAAGGGGGAGTAATGTTGCTTTTCATAGGCATCCTATTTTTTATGCTTTACAAAATAGAACGTGACAAATTTGATAAACTGCATCTGGTTCGCAAATACCAAATTATAAATCAGTAGTTATAACCTGAGTTCGATTGTTAATTTTGACTAAAGTCCATAAACACAGAAAATTTAAACCAAAAGTATATTTTAGCGAAAAGCCCTTTCGTTCTTCACAAAAAGATTGAAGTGGAAAGCCCGCCAATTTTTCTTTCAAGAGTTGGAACGCCCAAATAAACAACCGAACTCAGGTTATAAATTCCCAAAAAAAGCAGGACAGTTTAAACTAGTAAGACGGAAGAATTGAGACTCTATTATTTGGCTTTAATATAATATTGAGCACCGAGGGGACACCATTTTAAATTTTTTTCTAACCTGCTCAAAACTGCAAAAATTTTTGGAAAAAACAAAATATACCTTCTAATTATTGTACTATAACCAGCGTCAGCACACATTTTAATAAATAGAGCAGGACTGATCATTTTACACCCTATATCAAATTCACAAGTTTCAAAAACTTTTCTTGTCAATGGGTTTTTAGGGTTATGTTCAAATACATATAAATAACCATTTGAAGAAAGTAATAACCTTAAATATTTTAAAGTGGGAAGATGAAGATCTTCGGGGATGTGGTGAAATACGTTTGCAACAAAAATGATGTCAAATTTTGTGTTTAATTTCAAATCTTCGACTGTATCAAATTTAATAAATTCAATGTTTTTAAATTGTTTGTTTTTCTCTTTAGCTGTATTTATAGACTTTTCAGAAACATCAACAGAACAAATAACGCTATCAATAAAATATTTATTAATGAATTTTTCGCTTTTTCCAATTCCACAACCAAAATTCAAAATTTGCAATTTTGAATTATCAAATTTTGAATTTGAAATATAATCATCATAAATTGTTTTTATTTTATGCTCGTCAAAATATGTTGGTTCAAATCCAGATGCGGTAATACTTTTTTTAAGTAAATCATCATAATCATCAGCAAAATGATCAAACTCTGCTTTAGGAACTTGGTGGGGCATTTCCATATATTTTTTAATGATAGATATTTAAAAGGTTTTTTATTCTTATTCTCTACTTACTTTTTATTGAATCATACTTATTCGATTCCCTTATTGATCTGTGGAGCGCTTCTCTTTTATTCGACTTTTTATAATGAATAAAGGCCGGTTTTTAACTTGAAAAAAAATCCGTACAATATATTCCCCTATAATTCCTAAAGAAATCAACTGTACCCCCCCAAATAAAATTATTACAAATAATAACCCCGTAAAGCCAACTGGCACATCGATGTAAAAAAACTTTCTTATTAACGTAATAACAAAATAAATCAATGAAACTACCACAGAAAACACTCCTAATTTAGTAATGAATTTAATAGGTATTTCACTAAAATTAAATATTCCATTGAAAGCAAGTTTCATTAACATTGATAAACTATATTTCGAGTTGCCTGCAATTCTTTCATCTCTTTCATACTCGACACCAATTTGTTTAAATCCTATCCAAGATCTCATACCTCTTATATATCTGCTTTCCTCCGGCATTTTGTTTAGAACATCGGCAACTCTTCTACTTATTAAAGAAAAATCACCACTATCTAATGGTATGTCGATATAAGATATTTTTTTTAAAATGCGGTAAAAAATAAAATAAGCCGCTTTTTTTAAGAGATTTTCCTTCCTGTTTTTTCGAATGCCATAAACAACATCATATCCTTTTATATAATAGCTGTAAAATTCAAAAAACAATTCAGGAGGATCCTGGAGATCTCCATCGAGAATCATTAATGCCTCGGTTGCAGAAGCCTGAGATATTCCGGCAGATAATGCAATCTGATGTCCATAATTCCTTGCCAAAAATATACAGTGGTAATTTTTATCCGACAGTGCAATTTGATTACAAATATCTGCAGTAGCATCAGAACTGCCATCATCCACCAAAACAATTTCGAATGTAATATCTGAACTAGTTATTAATTTATTAAGCCTTTCGATAAGAATGGGCAAAGATTGTTCTTCATTATAAAGAGGGATAATTAAGGAAATTTTGGGATCAGCCATTTTTACTTTTTTTCAGTTTTTTTAACATCAAAGTTAGATGCAAAAGTAGAACTGTTCAACAAGAGGGATTGGGTTAAAAACATCACACAAATATACAAATCTTTTCTGTTAAATATATTCGCGCTACAATAGATTCAGACATAACAAAATGTTTGTATATTTGTTGGAATTAGGCGTAACTATGTGAGTTGGGAATTCATATCAAGTTGAATTCAACTAGAAATTTTGTTATATTATTCAATGAAAGTGCGTAAGTTATAAAAAGGAGGAATGCAATTCCCTTCGAAATTCCCAATAATACTTATTTTCATAAATTAACGTGTATAAAGTTTAATGGTTCAGATATCACAAATACTTAATTATACAAAAAAAGGACTTTGCATATTAGTTCTATGCATAATGGCATGGCAACAATGGTTAACGTTTTTGAAGCATGAAAAAAAGTTTTTAAATCCTTTACAATTTGTAAATGAAGTTTATGGAAGGGACTATGTAAGTCTAAATGAAAACCGTTTCGAAGAAATAAAAAAAATGTTTCATTCCCCTGCTCATTTGTGCTACTTAGGGGAATCTGATGAAGATTTTGCACTCTGGTCGGCAAACTACTCCATATCTCAATATTATTTGTCTCCTAATATACTCATTAAGGATAATATTAATTGTGATACCATTATTTATAACCTGTATAGAACTATTCACATTGACCCCCAAACTAATTTTCATTTAAAGAATGGATGGCATGTGGTAAAAGATTTTAATAATGGCTTAATTGTACTTGCTAAATGATGCTTTTGTCTTCAATATTTAGTTCTCTTTTACTTGGGTTTTTATCTTGCCGTCTTATTTTTAAAGAGGAAGAAAATGTAAGTTCCCGTTTCCTTGCCAACCTTGGCATTCCTGTAGGCATAGGAATTTCATCCATTATTTTTATTTTTTTCAATTTATTAGGATTTACTCCTTTGCTTATTTTTTTGATTGAAATTATATTACTTATTTTTTTAATTCTAAAAGTCAAAAAATTAAAAAAAGCGATCGGTCAATTTGAATGGCTTAACCTGAATAAATTAATTCAAAGTCCGATTTTACTTCTTGCGGCAGTAATTTATTTTTACTCCTGGATGATGGATGCCGGAATTTTCTTTTTTGACAGTATTGCAGAACCGCATGGATTGTGGGATGCCTGGGCGGATTGGAATTTAGGAGCGAAATTAATAAGCCGTGATCCTTTTGGCTGGGCAAAATCTTTTCATGAAATGATTTCAGAAGATTTTCATACCGACTATCCTTTATTACAAAAAGGTTTTATTGCTCGTTGCTGGATACTGGCAAAAACCGAAACGGTATTGGTGCCCATGATTTTTGCTTTTATTTTCACTTTTTGTACAATTGGGCTTGTGGCATCCGCTGTGGCTTACTTTACAACTAAAACAGAAGGGCTGATGGCTGGCATGGTATTACTTTGCACCCCTTTTTTTATGACTATGGGAACTTCTCAATATGCTGATAACACTGTAGGTTATTTTTTTCTTGCCACAATTGTTCTATTGACTTTTGCAAGAAGCGGAACAACCGTTAAACCCCTTTTATTAATTGCCGCTGGCTTTACTGCGGGATTATCTGCATGGAGTAAAAATGAAGGTTTACTTTTTATTTTATGCTTATTTTCATCACAATTAACATTACTATTTTTTAAAAATTATCGCGAATTATTTATCGAGTTGAAATATTTACTTTTTGGTTTGATACCGGTTTTATTGTTTATCGGATATTATAAAATGGTAATAGCCCCACCCAATCAAATAATGATTGCACAAGGCCCACAAACATTTGTTAAACTCACGGATCCTTTACGATATCTAACGGTTTACCAATGGTACAAAATGCAATTCACTGAGTTTGGGCAATGGGCGCTAAATCCCTGGTGGTTATTTCTTTTGGGGATATTAATTAAAGGGGGCATCGGCTTCCGAAAGTACAATTATGCTTTCGTTTCCAATTTTACCTGGCTCTTATTAATGCTGCTTGGTTTTTTCTTAATAGAAATTATTACACCTTTAGATTTAGAATTCTACCTTTCTACTTCACTTCATCGACTATTTTTTCAATTATTTCCTTCTTTTATTTTTATATATTTTCTTGGATTAAAAAACAAGCAAACAATATAGAATAACCGATTATTTGCTAATTTTTATATAATAAAAATCTAACCAGAATTGAAACGTTTTTTCATGAAAACTCAGGGAAATAATTCAACTACCATTTTTCTAAAAATATTATTGACCTCTTTATTTTTAGTGTTTTTTCTATTTGTATTTAAAAATATTTCTTACCCCTTAATTTGGAATGATGAATCAGAATCTGTCATGGTTGGTGATAGAATTTTGGAGTATGGATACCCAAAAGTACATGATGGCAAAAATGCAATATTTATGTCATACGCTCCCGACATTAAAGATGAGAATGGGAAACTAGTTGGTTATAAAGAAAAACATGACGCCTATATATACATGACTTGGGGTAATTACTATTGGGCTGCCATTGGTGTTTACTTAGCGAAATTTACCGATGACATTTACCTAAAAACGGCTTTACTAAGAATCCCTTTTGCCATAATGGGCTTGTTAGGCCTCATGCTTTTTGCTTCAACGGCCAAAATGTTTTTTCTCAATCATAAACATCGCATTATTTTTCTGGTCTTATTCGTGTTTTTTGAATTATTCTCCATCTCATTAATTCTTCACATGAGGGAAGCTCGTTATTTCTCTCTTGTTATCTTTATGACAGCATGTTTTTTCTATATCTACTCTAACTATTTTTTATTTAAAAAATTAAGTGCAATAAAATATTACATAGTAATGACCATACTATTATTTTCCTCCTTTCATGTTAATTTTATATCTTTTGGAATATTTTCCGCAACACTTGCTTTGAGCAGAGGGGGGGCTTTTTTAAATAACATTATCTACCATCCCAAAGAATTTAAGAATGAATTCGTCTCCTTGCTTAAATCAGCAATTCCCATTTTTATTTCATTTATTCTGATCTATCCATTCCTGATATTTTTTGAAATTTACAAAAATTCTACAATTATTTCGCAATACCTGGGTTTCACATTTGACTCCTATAAGACCAATCTTGGGCTGATTTATGAATATTTAACTAATTTGGAATTTGGAAATATATTTCTTCTTGTAAAAGCCATATGGTTGATTTTTTGGTTGTATATACCATCGACTAAAAAAAATAAATACCCTGCGATTGATGCATTACAGAAATTTTCCTTTTTTGCAATATCATTTTTTATTATTTATATATTAATCATTTCACGTACCCCTTACCTCTTTGTGAGGCATTACATAGTTTTGCAACCCATAATGATAATAATAATGATTATAGACGTCTTTATATTATTTTATTATTATCGTCTATTACAAAAAGACATCGTTTCTAAAGCATTATTCGTCTACCTATTGTTCTTGCCAATTTTTTTTGTGTTTAACACAATTAACAAAATCAAATTCATTAAAGGTCATATTTACGAAATAACACATCAGTATAAAGGCGTCTTAGACTATGTAATTCCGTATATACAGCAGAACTTCAAAAACCCTGAAAATTTAATAATTGCCACTAACTACGAAGGGTTTTCCTATATTTATTATCTTAAAAGCAAAGTAACTATTGGATTTATTGATCGCGAACTTGAAGCAAAGTACAATCCTGATATTATTATATACCGTAAATATTGGGTAGGGGACGAATCGAAATATATTACGTTTATGCAAAAAGAAAAGTATAGGAAAATATCATTCCCTGTGGTGGATTATCCATTGAACAATATTCCTGAATTAGATTATGCGATTAAACATCTCTTCGAAACAAAAATTGCTTCTAATGAGCAGGAACAGACGGATATTTATATAAAAACAAATTAGTGATTCAAAAAATTAATTTTAAAAACGATTTACTTTTATTGACGCTAACTTTTGTTACGACAGCACCAAACCTTTTGATAACCATAGAACGATTAGTTCGTTTTTTCAAAAATTGCAAAAATTTCTCCGGACAATTTTAATTTTAATCTGAACCTGGAAAACAACTTGCTTTTTATTATTGGACTAATTAACCTAGAAATAAATGGATATCGTGAAATGGAATTATTAAGAGATTCCATGGTTGCGATATATGGATAGCGACCATAATAAACTGTTTTATATCCACAGGAGTTAAACAATTCGCATATCGATTTTTTTGTAAACATCTGTATATGCTGTCCTTGATAATACCACCATTTTTTTCCAAGTAAATTGGCCATTACGGAACTAACGTCTCCTGTCCATAAAGAAACATGACCTCCTTTTTTCAATATTTTAGAAATGTTTTCAATTTCTGTTTTTGGAAATTCGAAATGTTCAATAACCCCCCAAAGAGTAACTACGTCATACTCTTCTTTTTCTCCCATTTGATTTAACAACTTGTGATGAATTTTAAATCCATCCGCCTTCGCAATTTTACTAGACCATTCCGATAACTCAAGTCCTTCCACATCGAAATAATCTTTTGCTACCATTAAAAAATCACCAGTCGCACATCCAACATCCAACAACTTTCCGCCCTTTTTATATTTTGTAATATATTTAATCACCTCTCTATTTGTAGCTATTCTTTGCTTCTGATTACTCAAATAGAGTTGATCGACATTATCTCCACTATAACTACTCCACATATCAGATGGACGAGGTGAGGCATAATTATGAGAGCAATGGTTACACTCAACAATGCGATATGTTAAATTATAATTCGCAGTATAATTGTAATCGAATGATGTTGTTTTTTCTCCAATAGTATCCGGATACTTTATCTTAAAATCATTCGTATTGCAAACCGGGCAAGGAAACTCAATCATTTCATTATTTTTCATAAATATTTATTTTCTTTAAATTTAATTTATTTTCGTGCAACAATTACAGCCTGAGTGAAAATATCCCTAATCCCAAAATAATACTCCTCCACTTCAAACCCAGCCTTTTTAAAAATCTCATTAGCCTGTTTTTTAGAATGAATACGGGATATTTCTTCTGGATGCAACTTTACATTCATTTTAAAAATTTTATTTAAAATAAAGTGTGCACTATCCAATACAAACACTGTTAATCCAAATTTGGGTGGCCAAAAGATAATAATTTTCCCTGTCGGCTTTAGCACTCGTTTAAACTCCGATAATATCAAATAAATATCATCATGCGTAAAATGCTCCATCACACCTAAATTATATAAACCATCAAAACTTTCATTTGGGAATGGCAACTTAAAAATATTCCCCTGAATAGTTTTACATTTCTCCCCATGAATGCCTTTGTATATTTTTAATGCATTGGGTGAAATGTCCAAAGCAGTAATATTTATATGATCAGCAAGACCTATATCCACCTGTCCGCTTCCGCAGCCGGCATGGAGTACATTCCAGCCTTTCGAAAAATATTTTTTTATAAAATGATTAAGTATATTTTTTATTATTAAAGTACGGTAGATTTCTGCAATAAAATCATATAGTTTATTGCTTCTACCTTTTTTATCTTTATCTGCCCAATAAATATCCCAATCTTGTTTTATATTCTGCTCGTCCATCATAATACTCTCAGTCTTTATAAATAAATTTATTTTTATTCAATATTTTCTGACGATAAATTGAAGCCAGATACTTCAGACTGCCAAAGGCATCTTTTATAGTCATTTTGGAACTTCCATAAGTTCGGGAAGGCAAATGAATTGGAAATTCATAAATAGTGTATTTGTTAATATTTAATATAAACAAACTTTCAAAAAAGAAAGAATAACTATTTGATTTTATCAATTCAAAAACACCTTTTGGAATTCGATTTAAATTATATAATCTGAACGCTCCTGATGAATCGAAAGGCATTTCTAAAAAAGTTGTAGTTAAAAAATGCCCTAAATGAGTTAATGATTTTCTAAATAAATTCCATGATTTAAGACTATCTTTCTCCAGATATCGTGATCCGATAACAATATCATAATTGGAAGAGTATTTGATGAAGTCTAAAATATATTCAGGAGAATGTGTGAAATCACAATCCATCGTTATAAGAACATCGTATGAATGATCATATGCCCATCTAATTCCATCTTTATGAGCACTTCCTATACCCAGCTTACCTTTACGATGTATTGAAAAAACATTCTTATTAGTACTAATTATTTTATCGATAAGGTCACCTGTTCCATCGGGAGAATTGTCATCCAAAAAAAGGATATCCACAGGTAGTGATAACGATTTAATCTCTAAAAATATTTTTTCTATATTTTCAGATTCATTGTAGGTAGGAATAAAAATCAGGGTTTTATTGCTCATTATTATATTTTTCTATTTCTGAATTTACCATTATTTCAATTAATCCTGAAAAATTAACTTGGGGACTCCAGTTAGTTGCACTATGTAATTTTGAATAATCCCCTTGTAAATTATTTTTACTTATTTTTTTAATCAAATTGGGATCCTCCTCTACATATTGCTTCCAATCTAATTTTAAATAATCAAAAACCCCTTCAACAAAATCGCCAACAGTGTGTGTATATCCACTGCTAATTACAAAAACATCTGGGGTATCTAATTGCAATATCCGATGAGCTGCATTAACATAATCAGGTGCATAGCCCCAGTCAATTCTTGCTTTTAAATTGCCCAAAAATAATTTATTTAGTTTTTTATATTTAATAGCAACTGCAGATTCAACTATCTTCTTAGAAACAAATTTTGAAGAACGTAATGGAGATTCATGATTATAGAAAACACCAACACTTGCGTAAATATTATGGTTAGAATTATAAAAATGACATAAATGCATTCCTGTTGTTTTTGTAATACCATAAATACAATTCGGATTTAATGGCGTCCTTTCATTTTGTATCAGTGTAGACGGATTCCCAAAAACATGAGAAGATGCAGCATAAAACAATTTACTTTTTTTTGAATAGTTGTTTATACCTTCCAAAAAATTAATAAGCGCAATAACATTGATTTGTGAACTTTCCTGAAAAAGGTGATAATCATCATTATTAAAATCTGTAGATGATTGATGAATTGCTGCAAAAAAATAAATTTCATCGGGCTGAAAATAAAGGAGTAGATCTGCTACTTCTTTCTTATTTGTAATTTCTATTGTGGAAGAAATAGAAGCGAAATTGGTACGATATGTTTTGCTGGAAATCCCAATTATATTATAATTTAAGGTATCTAAATATTGATATAGATATGTGCCATCCTGACCAGTATGCCCAACAATTAAAGCTTTTTTCATTTACTAACAATTTCGATTTCGGGTAATGGGAAAATTAACTTCCCTCCAGCGTTTAAAAAATCTTGCTCTTTCGAAATTATATTGTCTCTGAAATGCCAAGGAAGAATAATATAATAATCTGGATTTGCTGCTTTAGCGTCTTTTTCTGATACAATAGGTATCAATGTTCCTGGCGTAAAACTTCCAAATTTATCTTCATTTACTTCTGCAACACAAGGTATTAATTCTTTTTCAATTCCACAATATTGTAGAATTACATTTCCTTTGGTAGAGGCTCCATAACCAAATACTTTTTTGTTTTCAGACTTTAATTTTTTTAGTAATGATACCAGTGCTGCTTTATGACTAATTACATTATTTTTAAACTTAATGAAGGGTTCCAATGAATCATATTTTTTTTCTTTTTCAAGAAGCTCATTAATCAAAGAAGTACATTCCTTGTAAGTGGAAGTGTTTTTTACGGCTGTTACTTTAAAACTACCACCATTGGTATCATTAAGTTCAAGATTATAGATTTTTAAACCGGCTTTATCCAGCAGCCATTTTATTTGTTTTAATCCATAATATTCAAGATGCTCATGACAAATAGTATCGTATGCATTTCGCTCAATCATTAAAGGCATATAACTTTGCTCAAAAACCCAAACGCCATCATCAGCAAGTACCTTATCGATATCCAATACAAATTTCAGCGGATCTTCTAAATCATAAAACATTGAAATGGAAGTAATTACTTTTGCTTTTTTATCCCCCAATTTTTCTTCAACTATTTCGGCAGAAAAAAAAGTTGGTATTATTTTAATATTATCAGTATAATATTTTTTAAATTTCAGAGCGGTTGGGTCTATTCCTGCGAATAAATATTTCCCCTGTGGGTACATTTTTAAGGTGGTAGCATCATTGCTCCCTATATCTATAATCAAATCATCTTCTTGTAAGGTAATTAGATTTAATATTCCTAAAACAATATCATTAAGGTGCCTAACCATCGAATTGTTTAGCCCCGACCGGTATCCGTAATTGTCGCCATACATTTCAATATTATTATACGAATGCTTGAGCTGAACAAGTCCACATACATTCGCGCCATTATCAGGGATACATTTCACAAGCTCTAAGGGCCCACTGGTAATTTTATCATTTTTAGTTTTCGGGAATACCCCTGTAAGACTTTGTTCCCCTAAACTAAGAATTGATATTAAATTAGAATTTCCACAAATTCTACAATTGGTTATTTGATGATACATAAAAACATAAAATTAATTTTTCAACAACTAAATATCACTATAGTAGAACCCGCAGGGAAAATGCGGTTCTTTTTCCCAATTCAACTAATTTAAAGTTGCCCTATTTCACCCATTTTATATGATGGAGGTAGGTGAATGTTTTTTGTCGACAAAAAATAAAATTTCGTTCCAGAGGTAAATATCGAATGTAATTCATTTTGGGTCTCTAAAAAAAACCGCATCAAAATTTATTTTAATATAGATCATGAAATTTGAATCCGACCTCGCCTTCAAATTTTTTAAACAAATATGTTTTCAAACCTTAAATCTTCAATTTAGATTAAAATAGGGGAAGGTTTATTTTTTTTGCTGAACTCCCGTTTTATTTTGTTCAGCCAAAACTTTGTTTTGTTCATCCAACGCCCAGGCAAGATTATTTTTAGCAAGTTGATCACTAGCATTAGCATCTACAGCTTTTTGAAAAGACTTAATTGCATTCCCGTATTCACTTTTAGACATATAAGCCACACCAATATTTATTAATGCTGCCGAATTTTTAGGCTCTGTTACAAGTATTTTATTCCAGATTTCGATACTCTTATCATAGTCCTGCAATTTTAAATATTGCAATCCGTGCAGAATATAAAAATCCGTATTTCTTTTATCTTCAGGGGTTTTTTCTACTTCTGCAATGGCTTGAAGCAACTTGTTTTGTTCAGTTAAAGCCCAATTCAAATTATTTTTTGCCAACTGAAAAGTACTATCTAATTCCACTGCCTTTTGTCCAAATTCAATACCCTTCTTATACTGTTGAATTATAGTATACGCAAAACCCAAATTACTATATGCTACAGCACTTTTAGGATTTAATTCGATTGCTCTCTTTAACGGCTCAATAGCCTTCCCAGCTACTCCGGTATTTATGTAAGCATTGGAAAGATTAAGTAGATTACTAAAACTAGGAGTTGCATTAGCTACACTCTCATAGGCAGCAACATCTATTGTCTGAGCCTGATTAGTTGCCTGCTCCGGAATTGAAGTAGAATTACCGGCAGTTTTGTAAAAAATATAAGCAATAGGTAACAATAATAAAACCACGATCACAATAGTTCTGATCGTTTTGCTTTGTTTTTCATCAACAGGAGTGTTTTCGTTTTTTTCTTCCTGATCAATATCTAAACTGTCATCTGAATCAAATGGACTGCTTTCGGATTTCCCTTCTTGATTAATATCGAGGTTTTGTTTTGAGTCAACTAAATCGTTCTCTTTTTTCTCTTCATTATTAGTATTCATGCTCTCTACTGTTTTATTTTTTTAAATTAATACCCGGTTCTAAATCATAAATAGATTTAGATACAATTGCAGTCAAATTTAATAAAAATAATTAACTATTAAATTATTATTTTGACCACAAATAAAAACGCTGGTTTTTAATTCCCAAAATTTAAATTAAAAATTTTACTACTTTTACGAATAAAGCTAATTTTAACCATGATTAAACAACTTTTTGAAAATTTATCTAAAGGCAAAACTTTAGTTTACTTCCTATTACTGATTATTGTTGTTACACTTGTTTATTCAAATCACTTTAACAACTCTTTTCATTTTGATGATTCGCACGCTGTAGAAAACAATTTATTTATTCAGGATATAAAAAACATTCCGCGCTTTTTCAAAGACGCTACAACTTTCAGTTCCCTACCCAGCAACCAATCATACCGTCCATTTGTTAGCATGTCACTCGCTTTCGACTATTGGTTAGGGAAAGGATATAACATGTTTTATTTCCACCTTTCATCATTTATTCTTTTTTTGTTACAGGGTATTTTAATGTTCTTTTTCATTTTCAAGTTTTTTAATACCTCCTATAAAAACAACTGGAATTTTTATATTGCGGCAATTGCTGTTGCATGGTACCTTTTGCACCCTGCCAATGCCGAAACGATCAATTATGTTATCGCCCGCTCCGATTTGCAATCCACATTTTTTGTGGTGCTTGGTTTTGTTCTTTATATGTTTTCGCCCTATTGTAAAAGAACCCATCTCTACCTGATCCCCATCGGTATTGGTGGCCTGGCAAAACCGACCACTGTTATGTTTGCACCCTTATTATTCTTTTACATCCTTTTGTTTGAGCAAAAAATGAGTTTGTATGATATTTTTAATAAAAAACAGTCAAAACAACTGATTAGTGTTATTAAAAAAACGATCCCTTCATTTATTTTTTGTGCTGCACTTTATTTATTTATTGACCACTTAACCCCTAAAACATGGGAATCGGGCGGTTCATCCACTATCAACTACTTAATTACTCAACCATTTGTAATTGCTCATTATTTTACTACTTTCTTTTTCCCTTTCGGTTTAAGTGCAGATAGCGATTGGGAACCGTTGCAAAACATTTGGAACATCCGTTTTTTTATTGGTTGTGCATTTATTTTTTTAATGATATATATTTCATTCCTTTTCTCCAAAGATGAACGCCTTCGGCCGATAAGTTATGGCATCCTTTGGTTTTTCTTAGCGTTGGTGCCTTCTTCAAGTGTAATTCCATTTGCAGAAGTTTTAAATGACCATCGTATCTTTTTCCCTTATGTAGGGCTTGTAATAAGCGTATGCTGGGCTTTAGGTTTATTGTTAATGAAATATAAAAAACGCCTGGAAAAACTTCCTTTTAGTTATGATATAATGGCTGTTTTTATTGTAATAGTAGTACTTACAGGATATGCCTTTGGAACTTACGAACGTAATAAAGTATGGAAAACTGAAGAAAGTTTATGGTATGATGTAACTATTAAAAGCCCAAAAAATGCCCGCGGATTAATGAATTACGGACTTAGCAGGATGGGAAAAGGTGATTACGTGGAAGCTGAAAAATGTTTTACCAAAGCCATAGCTATGTGGCCCTATTACTATTCTTTACACATAAACATGGGTGTTTTGAAAAACGCTACGGGGGATAAAATTAGTGCAGAAAATTATTTTAAAAGTGCAACTCAATATGGAGGAAATACTCCTGACACCTGGTTTTTTTATGGCAATTTTTTGTGCGGTCAATTACGTTATGCTGAAGCAATACCTATGTTGGAAAAGTGTATCGAGCTTTCCCCAGCTAGTATTGGGGCTCGTAGCATATTGATGAAAGCATATAACGATACCGGAAATTGGAGTAAACTAAAAGATATTGCTCAGGGTACCTTGCAAATAATACCTAACAACCCTGAAGCATTGCAATATTTGGAAGCCAGCAAAAACCAAAAAGGGAAAATTGAAATGACTGAAGAAGAAGTAAAGAAAGCTCCTTCGGCAGAAAAATATTTTAATTTAAGTTTAAAGTATTACCAGGCAGGTAAATACGAGCAATGCGTTAATGCCGGTTTAGAAGCAGTAAAACTAAAACCTGATTATGCCGATGCGTATAACAATATGGGCTCCGCATATACCATAATGAAACAATACGATAAAGGAATTGCTGCCTGTCAAAAAGCAATAGAGATCAAACCTGATTTTCAGTTGGCAAAAAATAACCTGGCCGATGCTTTAAGTCAGCGCGATAAGACTTCAAAAATTGAAACCGCTGCTAATGAATCACCATCTGCAGGCAACCAGATCGATCTAAGTTTAGCCTATTATCAACAAGGCCAATACGAAAAAAGTATTGAAGCTTGTAAAAAAGCATTAGAATTTCAACCTGAATATGCAAGCGCTTACAGCAATATGGGCGCGGCTTATAACATGTTAAAACAATGGGATAAAGCCATTGAGGCTTGCACCAAAGCCTTACAAATTGATCCTGAACATAAATTAGCAAAAGGCAATTTGAATTGGGCAAAAGACGAAAAAGCAAAATCAAAAAAATAACCTGCAACAGGCTCCTGCATTCATTTGAACGGAGGCTTGGTTGAATCCAAAACCTGAGAACCTTTTATTGTTGCGGAAGTATATCTTCCATTTTTTTATTTCCGAATTCAATATATCTGTAGGTTAAAAAGGAAAGCAAAAATAAAAACATCGAATAAGTGATAATTCGCAGTGGAGTATAATCTGCAATAAAAACCATGCGCATATTCCCATGCCATAGGTATAAACTATAACACATCATCCCACACAACTGCAACGATTTATTAGCAAACAAAAATTGTATCGGATTTTTTTTCATGTGCAAAAGCGATAACGTTAATAATCCAAAACCCAACTGAAAGAACGTATTTATCAGGGGTTCGAAATAAGAAGAAATATAATGTAAAAAAACATAATCTGAAAAATAGCATCCTAAGGTGATCACAAAAAGCGAAAGGGAAAATAAAATGATGCTGTATTGTTCAAACCATTTTTGTTTCCAGCCGGTTACAAACCAATGGCAAAGCAGCATCCCTGTTGCAAAATCATCTAACCTGCCAAACAAGCTGTCCTTGATCATATTCAGGTGAGGTGCCAGATAATAATTGGGGTAAAAACAAGAGACAACTCTTATTATAAGGCTCATATAAAATACCGCCAAACAAAATTTTGTTATCCCTTTTTTAACGATCAGCCAAATCAATAAAGGGAAAATTACAGAGAACAACACTTCTATGCCTAAAGACCATAACACATAATTATAGGATGGTATAAAGCTTTCCTTAGTAAAATTGAAGGTTATTGTAAACATCAATATCATGTCTTTCCAAAAACTCCACTCATGAATGTTGCTTGCATGAACAATAAAGAAAATAGAAATCACCAATGAAATATAATATAAAGGCAATAACCGGGAAGCACGGTGTTTATAAAAGGTCCAGACACTGGCGCCAGTTTTTAATTCACGACTGCCATTGGCATAGGGCAAATAGAGTACAAAACCCGAGAGGATAAAAAACAGATCCACTCCCAACCAGCCGTGCCCTAAATAGGTTAAAGGGAATATCGGTAGACCACCAATAAAAACGGTATACCAACCCGGTTGATTAAAAAAAACACCTATCAAATGAAAGTATATTACTCCCAAAATAGCATAGCCTCTCAACCCATTTATAACTGCAAGTCTTTTCATATTAATAGAGGTAATATTTAATATTTAATAAGTACTATTTCCTTAGTTGAACTTTGGGAGTAAATAACATTTGGATATGGATGCTATACATGCGGATCGTTTGCATTACATATTACTTATTAAATATTACCTTTTACTTTTTCACTTATTACTTCCTTTAACAAACTCATTTTTAAGCAATGCGATCTCTTGTGCCAACTGCTTATTTTGCGAATGTAATTTTGAAACCACGATACTTAAATGTAAAAGATAAATTAAAATAGCAAAGATAGCCCCTGTAAACACTAAGTTTGGAGCTTCGTACACACCTAATGTATTCGCCAGAATTTCCAACCCATTTCTCCAAAAAGAAAACAGGATCAATACGATAGTGCACACGATCCATACGATTGAATATTCTTCGCGTAATTTCCCTTTAATGATCAAACGAACAATATAAAATAAAAACAGTAAACTAACTGCTATTGCTACGATCTGGATTTTTGCCATAAGTATATTTTTATTAGTTGATAGTTATTAGTTGATAGTTTTTAGTTGAGCGAAAAAACTACCAACCATCAACCATGAACTAACAACTACAATTTATTTCCTGAATGTCATTCGTGTAAACGTAAAAATTATTGCCAAGGTAACTTTAAACATATAATAAACCGATGCAAAAGCACCAATTGATGAAACCCCACCTTGCCGCTCTTTCATTGTTACCGGGACTTCGCCAATTTTAAAATTATTAAGCGAATACATAATGATGGCTTCCGGTTCCGGATATTCATCCGGATAATAATCCGCCACCATTTCCAGAACCTTTCTGTTAACCAAACGAAAACCTGAAGTGCTATCATTAACAACTGTTCCCACCAACAGGCGATTCAGCCACTTAAAATAATTAATTCCCATCCTTCGAAAAGCAGATGACTGAAAACCTTCATTTGAAATAAACCGCGAACCAATAACAACATCAAAATCATTGTTAATAGCAGCATTTACGATCTTTGGAATTTCAGACGCAGGATGTTGTCCGTCCCCATCAATTTGTATAGCAAAATCATAACCATTCTGTAAGGCATATCGGAAGCCTGTTTGCACCGCACCACCTATTCCTAAATTAATAGGCAGGTTTAGAGCAATACATTTAAGTTTAGAAATTACCTCTGCGGTGGAATCTTTGGAACAATCATTTACCACAATTACATCTATCAATAATTGTTGAGATTCCGCCAAAGTATTAATATCATTTACAACAAATGCTATTGCCTCTTCTTCATTATATGCTGGAACTATGGCCGCTATTTTCATTTTTTTAGTTCAAAGTTGGAAAGTTGAAAGTTGAAAAGTTCGATCCATCATAATTTTCTGCCGTTAGTGTTAAACTTTCCAACTTTAAACTTTAAACTTATTTAAATAATCCCTTCCTTAAGCAGATCATGCAAATGTACAAAACCATGATACTTCCCTTTATCCGTCACAATTAATTGCGTGATATTATTCTGTTCCAATAATAACATTGCATTTATTGCCAATTCATCCGCCTCTATTCTTTTAGGTGTTTTATTCATAATATCAGAAGCCTTTAGATCATTTATGGAATCCGACTTTTCAAGCATTCTACGCAAATCGCCATCGGTTATTACACCAACCAAATCGCCATTATCAATTACTGCTGTGGCACCCAATCGTTTGGACGAGATCTCCAGAATAACCGCTTTTATTGAATCATCGGATTTTACTTGCGGCATTTGATTTTGTGATGAAATATCTGAAACTTTTAAATACAATTTTTTGCCCAATGCTCCTCCGGGATGATACTTGGCAAAGTCTTTACTGGAAAAACCTCTGTAATCAAGCAAACAAACCGCTAAAGCATCCCCCATCGCCAATTGTGCTGTAGTACTTGATGTTGGTGCAAGGTTATTCGGACAAGCCTCTTTTTCCACCGTAGAGTTTAATATATAATCAGCTTGTTTAGCTAAATAGGATTCAATATTACCAACCAATGCGATCAGTTTATTTCCACCAATTTTTAAAAGCGGGACCAATACCTTAATTTCAGGTGTGTTCCCGCTTTTCGAAATACAAATTACAATATCATCATGCTGAAGGGTACCTAAATCACCATGTATAGCATCCGCAGCATGCATAAATATAGCCGGAGTACCGGTTGAATTAAAAGTAGCTACTATTTTTTGAGCTATAATTGCACTTTTTCCGATACCGGTAACAACAACCCTTCCTTTTGATTCATATATTAGTTGAACACATGCAACAAAATCATTATTGATATAATTCAACAGATTACGAATCGAGTCCGCCTCAATAGTTAAGGTTGATTTGGCCAGTTCAATTATTTTATCGATGGATTTATTCACTTGGTAGAATATTTAAAATAAAGTGGAGAACTGTTTGTCATTAGAACAAATTTTACTATATATTTACATTAACAATAATAAAAGAAACAAATTTGCTGTTTCATTAAAACGGTATAAAATTAGTTTTTTTCCTTGATAATCTATTATACGCTATATTAATTAAAAATCAAAAACATTAAAATGATGCTCGATGTAGATACCTCCCTTCAACAATGTTTGCAAAAATTTTTCGGATTCGACAGCTTTAAAGGGCAGCAGGAGGCAATTATTACAAGCCTTATGGAAGGCAAAGATACATTTGTAATTATGCCCACCGGTGGAGGCAAATCCCTATGTTATCAATTACCCGCTTTAGTGAGTGGAGGCACCGCTATTATTGTTTCACCGCTTATAGCTTTGATGAAAAATCAGGTAGATGCTTTACGCAACTTCGGTAATGAAGAAGGCATCGCTCACTTCCTTAATTCATCCTTATCAAAAGTTGAAATAACAAAAGTTAAAAAAGATATTACTGATGGGAAAACAAAACTCTTATATGTAGCACCTGAAAGCTTAACAAAAGAAGCCAATATTGCATTTTTTAAAGAAATAAAGATCTCCTTTTTTGCCATTGATGAAGCACACTGTATATCCGAATGGGGACATGATTTCCGCCCCGAATACCGCAGACTGCGCCAGATAATAGAGCAAATAGGGAAAGTGCCGATCATTGCATTAACGGCAACAGCTACACCTAAAGTACAGCAGGACATCCAAAAGAACCTTGGTATGACAAGTGCCAATCTTTACAAATCATCTTTTAACCGCTCCAACCTTTATTACGATATACGTCCTAAAACAAATGCGATAAAAGAAATTATCAAATACATCAAAGGACAACAAGGAAAATCAGGTATTGTATATTGCCTGAGCCGTAAAAAAGTAGATGAGCTTGCGGAAACACTTCGTGTAAATGGTATTAAAGCATTGCCATATCATGCCGGTCTGGAGGCAAAAGAACGTGCAAAAACGCAAGACTTGTTTTTGATGGAAGATATCGATGTAATTGTTGCAACTATTGCATTTGGTATGGGGATCGACAAACCGGATGTTCGTTTTGTAATTCACCACGACATTCCAAAATCATTGGAAGGTTATTACCAGGAAACAGGCCGTGGCGGACGAGATGGTGGTGAAGGCAACTGTGTTACTTTCTATAGCCATGATGATATTTTGAAATTGGAAAAATTCATGAAAGGAAAGCCTGTTTCTGAGCAGGAAATAGGTAAACAACTATTACATGAAACGGTTTCTTATGCTGAAACATCAAGTTGCAGAAGAAAATTCTTATTACATTATTTTGGAGAAGAATTTGATGATGCCGGCTGCGGTGGAATGTGCGACAACTGTCGTAACCCGAAACAAAAATTTGAAGGAATGGATGATGTGGCATTAGCCATTGAAGCTATATTGGACGTAAAAGAAAAATTTAAAACCAAAGATATAATCAATATACTTTTAGGTACTATCAATTCAACAACAAAAGCATACAAACACAACGAACTGGAATGTTTTGGTAAAGGTGCGGAAGACGAAAAAAATGAAAAATACTGGAATGCAGTTATCCGTCAAGCGCTCGTGTCAGGCCTTTTAGCTAAAGATGTTGAAAATTACGGTTTATTAAAAGCCACTCCCGAAGGTAAAATTTTTATGGATGAACCATACAGTATGATGGTTACCAAAGATCATGATTATGAGGGAACTGAAACAGATGATGACGAAGGAGGCCCTGGTAACAAAGGAGGTTCCGGTGCTGACGCTGCTTTATTTGCCGCATTAAAAGATCTATTGAAACAAACTGCCCATAAATTAAAACTACCTCCTTACGTTATTTTTCAAGAGTTATCTCTGGAAGAAATGGCAATTCAGTATCCCATTAAAATGGATGAATTGGTTAATATAACCGGAGTTGGACAAGGTAAAGCACAAAAATTCGGCAAACCATTTCTTGATCTTATTACAAAATATGTGGAGGATAATGAAATCGAACGTCCTCTCGATCTTGTTGTAAAATCTATCGTTAATAAATCCGGATTAAAAGTTCATATCATCCAAAGCATTGACCGAAAGCTACCTTTAGAAGATGTTGCAAGTGCAAAAGGACTAAGTTTATCTGATTTAATTGCCGAAATTGAAAGCATAGTACATTCAGGAACAAAAGTGAATATCGCTTATTATATAAACGATAATATGGATGACGATAAGCAGCAGGAAGCTATGGAATATTTCAAGGAATCAGCTACCGATTCTATCGAAGCGGCCATAACTGAATTAGGTGAGGATGATTATACTGAAGAAGAGATCCGGTTAATGCGCATTCGTTTTATGAGTGAATTTGGGAATTAAAAGTTACTAATTAACGAATCTGTGCGAATTTACCAATCATCGTTGGTTAAATTACATACTCTAAATTTTCATAAAATTAGTTACGACTCTGTATGTGATAAATAGCAAACTACGTTTCGTAAATTCGTACAGATTCGTTATTAGTAACCCCTTTAAAAATGGCAAACAGAACCCCAACTGCTGATTTATTAAAAGGAATAGCGGCAGTATTGATGATTCAGGTACACATCATCGAATTATTTGCTACAGACGATATTTTCAAAAGCAACGTAGGTCAACTACTACTCTTTTTAGGAGGCCCTCCAGTAGCTCCTTTATTTATGGTGATCTTCGGGTATTTTATTGCTCAATCTAAAAAAACAACAATTCAATTAATAGTAAGAGGAGTAAAAATTATTTTTTTAGGTATATTTTTAAATCTTGCATTAAATTTCAATTTGATCCTATCCGTAAATAAAGGGTTACTTGATATTGATATTTGGCCATATATTTTTGGCGTTGATATATTGCTACTTGCCGGTTTAAGTATAATCTGTATTGCATTATTGAAAAAAGCACTTGACAGAAGTATTATTTTAGTTATTGTTTTTATTATTATTTCCGCATTTCTGGGTAATTTCCTTTTAGATCAAACTACCGAACAGCCATTTTTAAAATATATTCTTTCATTGTTTTATGGCGCTTCAACATGGTCGTACTTCCCTTTATTTCCTTGGCTCTCCTACTCTTTAACGGGTATTTTTTTGTATAAAATACAGCAGAATTATGATCTGAGCTTACTACATAAACCAAAGGCAAAAATAATTCTTGGAGTTTCCTTTCTACTGTTTTTGGCTCTTACCATTCATTACGCTATTACCATCTCATCCGACCTACCGGCCTATTATCACCATGGATTGATCTTCTTTTTATGGGTGATCTCATTTCTTTTCTTTTATAGTTTTTTTATTAACGAAATTGATAAGAGATTTGGAACCATAATTTTATTTGTATACTTGAAATGGTTGGGAAAAAACATTACTATTGTATACATAATTCAATGGATAATTATTGGAAATAGTGCAACCGAAATATATAAAACTGTGTCAGACCCTTTATATCTAGCACTCTGGTTTGCATCTGTTTTATTGGTTTCCAGCGGTATTTGTTATTGGTGGCTTAAGATTAGAGAAATGCTACTAAAACAGGCAATAAGTAGTAAAAATTGAGAATGGAGAATTGACAATTGATAATGATGCATTCTACAACGAGCAACTAACAACTAACAACTAACAACTAATAACCAGCAACAAACAACTATGTACTATAAAACTTCCGACAATCTGAATCTTCATTATGAAGTTCATGGAAATCTAAAATCAAAAAAATATATACTTTTTCTTAATGGATTATCTCAATCAACGGTAGCATGGTTATTAATGCTCCCGGCCTTTACAAACGACTATCAGATTATTTTATGTGATTTTATTTTCCAGGGACAATCTGATACAAAGAGTGCTGACCGGGACTTTGATCAACATGCTGCCGATGTGAATGGTTTACTTAATTCTTTACAGATAAAAAAGCTCGACATAGCAGGTATATCCTACGGAAGCCTTGTTGCACAGCACATTGCTCTTAATTACCCCGAAAAAGTAAATAACCTGATATTGCTTTCCTCTTTTGCTCATAAAACATCTTATTTTGAGGCAATATCATTAGCCTGGCAAAGAGCACTGGATACAGGAGGATATTCACTTATGCTCGATGTGATGCTCCCTACTGTATTAAGTGAAGCCTATTTTGAACATCCTTTGATACCTATTAACATCCTTAAAAACTCAAGGCAAACAACCAATACAGATGCCGGAGCTCTTAATAAATTAATGGATGCCACTTATAAACGTGGCGACTACCGAGAAAAACTTAAAGAAATTAAGATCCCTACAATTGTAATCCATGGTGAAAAAGATGCTTTACTGCCCGTACACATGGGAAAAGCGGTTGGCGATTCAATTCCCGGAAGTAAATTTATTGTTATTTCAGGTGCCGGACATACGCTCAATCTCGAAGCCGTTCCACAAACAGTGAAACTGATATTGGAATTTATCCAGACTCCGATACAGCCCACCCGTGTTGAAAAAAAGTAAGAAAACAAGTACATCTTTTTTAAGATTATGAAAACAGTATTAATAACAGGCAGTACCAGTGGTCTTGGATTAGGCATTGCCAAAGAGTTTGCTAAAGCAGGTTACAATATTATTTTTAATGGTTTGGAAACAGATGGACCTGCAATAGCCGAATCGGTTGGAAAAGAATATCAGGTAGGTGCTTTTTATTCTTCCGCCAACATGCTTAACCCTTCCGAGATCAGTTCAATGATTAAAGAAGGAATTTCTAAATTCGGCAATATAGATGTACTCATCAACAATGCGGGGATTCAATATGTTTCACCCATTGAGGATTTCCCGGCAGCAAAATGGAATGATATTATTGCAATTAATTTAACAGCGGCATTTCATACTTCTCAAGCTGTTTGGCCGGGAATGAAAGAAAAAAAAACCGGTAGGATCATTAATATTGCTTCGGCTCATGGATTAGTTGCTTCAGAATACAAAGCAGCGTATGTGGCTTCAAAACATGGCTTGGTGGGCTTAACAAAAGTACTGGCACTGGAAGGTGCTCCATTCGGAATAACATCAAATGCAATTTGTCCCGGTTACGTTAAAACACCTTTAGTTGAAAAACAAATTTCGGAACAATCCATATCCCATAATATTCCTGAAAAAGAAGTGATAGATAAGATCATGCTTGCAAAACATCCGATCAAAGAATTTGTAAGTACTCAATCAATTGCTGCCTTGGCGCTATTTTTAGCCTCTGACGCAGCTTCAATGATCACAGGCACCGCAATCCCTATTGACGGTGGCTGGACTGCACAGTAAAAAGTATTATGTATATAGTACAAAGTATTAAGATGAAGGGGGTATTCATTATAGATAATACTCAATGCCTAATACTTTAAATTTTTAAAACTCTATCCTATACCCACCATAAGGAAATATACCGAATTGATATTCGGTTTGTATGGATTTTGTATCACGGTTATACGATTGTCTAAGAATATTTTGTGTATCAAATATATTTTCAACACTTACAAATAAACTTTGTGAAGTCCTTTTTCTGTTCGTTTTATAGGATAGCTTAATATCAAACCGGGAATAATCTTTTACCTTTTTTGAAAAGGCCTCACTATCAACATAAACAGCCATCCCCAGAGCATTCGATTTTTCAAGATCAATTGGCGTGTACCTGTTCCCTCCTGCCTGAGTATATTTCAGATCAAGCGAAAGCGATTTGATTTTATTTTTTCCTAATTCTAATTCATAACCAACAAGGGCATTGGCAACATATCCGCCATCATAACTTGTATGATTTTCCAAATTATTACTGCCCTTATATTTTGATTGATATACTGATGCCGTAGTTAAAAAATAATAGTGCTTGCTAAAAAATCGTTCAATAGTAAATTCAACTCCATAATTCTTTCCATCGCCTTTGTTCACCAAACTATCAATAAGTGTAAGTCCCTCCAAAGCATTTCCTTCATTGATCATCGAGAAGGAGGAGCTCGAATATTGTTGTATTGGAATATTATATAAATATTGATAATATGTTTCGAGTTTAAACCTGAAACCATTTGCAAAATTATAATCGTAATTTAAAATAAGATGGTGGCTTTTCGACAGATCTAAATTGCGGTTGCTTCTGTAATAGCTGTCGGTTGCGGGAATATAATTTTCATAAAAATAATATACGGTAGGTTGCATTTGACTATGCATTCCATATCCAATACTAAAATTTTGTTTGGGCGACAGCTGATAGCGCATACCTAACCTAGGTTCCAATGCCCAGGTCTTATTCAATAAAAAATTCTGATAATGTATTCCGCTGTTAATGGTGAGTTTATCGGTAGGCCGGAATTGCCATGCTACAAAGGATTGGAACAAACCCGCGGTTGAATTATTTACATCCAACTCCTTAATATATTTGCCATACAAGGTGGAATATGCAAAGGAATGAGCATCGAAAAATAGAGTTTGGTAGGTGGCACCAACTTTAATTAAATGACTTGCATTTATCTTATCAGTAACCGTATAGTTGGCAATTAAATTCCCTTCTGTTGAATTGTTTCCGGCTGTTCTGAATTTGGAAACATCCACAGGTGAAAGAGAATCAATTGTTACATCAAAATCGCTTGCTGAAGCGGATAACGAAAGTTTTCCTGAAACATTACTTTTAAAAAAATAAGTATGTGAAAGTCCTGTCGCCCCCATACTTGTTTTGAAAACCAGATCTTCTCCTTTTGTTGTAAAGGACCAATCGCTTGATTTTTGTTTGCTATCCAATAAAGAGATAGAGCTGATTCCACCAATACCCCAGAAGGTGAATATACCGGCCTTTTCGGTTGGAATATTAAATTTATACGAAAGATCCTGGTATTGCGGACTCGCAGAAACACCAAATGAAATTCCCAACCGGTTGAATACTTCCAAGGTAGAATAGCGATAATTCACAATATAAGAACTTCCCTTTTTCTTGGAGATCGGCCCTTCAGCTCCCAGCTCAATACCATTAACACCAACCTGTCCGGTGAATTCTCTCTTTTCGTTATTTCCGTTTCGTAATTTCAGATCAAATACCGCAGCTGTTTTATTCCCATATTCAGAAGGAAAGGCTCCCGTTAAAAAATCAGAATTCCCAAGCACATTATTGTTGAGCATGCTTATTGGCCCTCCTGATGCACCTTGTGTGGAAAAATGATTCGGATTTGGAATATCAACCCCTTCCAATCGCCACAATACGCCAAGTGGTGAATTACCACGTACAATAATATTATTTTGAGCATCATTCCCTGATGATACACCTGCATAATTGGAAACCATTTTACTGGGATCGCCTCTGCTTCCCGCATATCGGTTTGTTTCTTCCGCCTGAAAATTACGCGCACTTACACTTACCAGATCATTATTTGCTTTTGTTTTATCCCTTTCTGCCACTATTTCAATTACTTCGGATGAATAAACTTTTTCACGCAATTCAACCGTTAAGATCATTTCTTTAGCAGATGTAATAATGATATTATTTAATATGGTTTCCTCATAACCAATAGAAGTAACTTTTACCGAACGCCTCCCTATCGGTACGTTTTCCAAACGAAACTTACCATCCACATCAGTTGTTGAACCAATTAATGTATCACTGTTTAAGAGTATGATGTTTGCACCAAATACAGGCGATTTAGAATCGATGTCAATAACTTTTCCACGCACCGTTTGTTTATATATTTGTGCAACGCCATTTTCAAAAAAGGAAAACAATACAAGTAATAATAAGACAATGTGTTTATACATTTTGGAGGATTTTAATTACAAAAATAGCCTTTGATTTTTAATAACAATACGAATCGCAAATTAAATACACAGATAACAACTCAACACCATCAGTGCGCGGTCAGTCATCGACTGTCGAAGACTTATGCGTGGATTCTCCCCTTTAACTTAACAACATTCTCCCTGTGACGCTGTTCTATCCCACCCGATTGGAGGTATTACGTTTATTAGCCACAGAGTGGCTAAATTTTTGTAGAAAAAAGCAATTCACCCATTTTTCAGCTCCATAGGAGCGGAATATTTCGTCCCCGCTTGGGCTTGCTTTTTTGTTTTTAATATTCTACAAAAAATTTGCCCTTCTGCGGCTGTGCTTAGAGCCTGTTTATATTTTATTCAAATAATTTAATAGGACGCTCCTAAGGAGCTTAAATTAAAAACCCTTTTATTGTTATTAAACAAACAGTTTATCCCTACGGGATATTTTTAGCTCCGGAGGAGCGATCTGTTTGTAGATAAAGAGATACATCACAATTTTAGCCCAAGAGGGGCGACCTGTAATTAAAAAATATAAAATTTAAACAGGCTCTTAACATAAGTTAATACTATTAACCTAGGTTCTTATTTATTTCCTAATTCTCAGGAGTTTTTCTATACTTGAAACAAAATAATGTAATTTTATTTTTTTGAAATTAAATTTATGAGTAAAATAAAAATATCAGTAGTTTCTTATTTGAATTCAAAACCATTTCTATATGGTTTAAACCATTCCGGATTAACCAATGAAATCGACCTACAGCTGGATATCCCATCTGTTTGTGCGCAAAAATTAATAGACGGGAAAGTTGATGTTGGATTGATTCCGGTTGCCGTATTACCTCAGTTAAAAGAGAAATACATCATCAGCAATTATTGTATTGGTGCCGAAGGGAAAGTCGCATCAGTAATACTATACAGCAAAGTACCTTTACGGGAAATAAAAAATATTTTGCTCGATTATCAATCACGAACATCTGTTTTATTGGTAAAAGTTTTAGCCGGCAATTATTGGAAAATAGATCCTCAATGGATCCCCGCAAAAGCTGATTATGAAAATGACATAGAAGGGACCACCGCTGCCGTTATTATTGGAGACCGTACCTTTGAATTGGAAAGCAAATACCCCTATGCTTATGATCTGGCCGAAGAATGGCAAAAATTCACTCAATTACCCTTTGTTTTTGCATGCTGGGTTGCCAATAAAAAATTACCCGATCACTTTATCAGCGAATTCAACCGGGCTTTAAAATTTGGAATTGATAACCGGACTAAATTGATTGCCGAATTAGTGGAACAAAACACTTACCCAACCGATATTGAAACCTACCTTACCGTTAATATTAAATACGATTATGACAGTTTAAAAGAAAAAGCGTTAAACCTCTTTTTAGACTATATTTCAAAAATGAAGCTGTAATTTTTTGCGATCAACCCTAATTTTACCTTTTAAAAAATGTAATTCCAAATTTTATATGAAGTATGGCTTTTTTTATTAAGTTTGCAGTAAATAAGTAAAATCGAGTTTTTTTCTGAAATTTCTTCTATTCAATTTAATAGTTCAGTTATGATAAAAAAAATAATGTATTTGTCGGTTCTGTTGATGTTTTCAATAACTACCGTATCCGCTCAAAAAAATATAATTGAAAAAAGCGAAGATCAAGTGAAAATGTTCAACGCTCAGCAACGTTTTTATGCTGGCGATTATCAAGGGGCATTAAATGTTTATAACGACCTGTTGAAAACCATTCCCAACGATGCCAATATCCTTTTTCACATTGCTGAATGTTATTTTTCAATGAATCAATTTGTTCAGGCACTCGACAATGCAAAAAAAGCACAAATCATTGATCCTAAGGCAAATGAAAACATTTCATTGCTATTAGGTAAATTATATTTTATGGATGGTAATGTAGATTCTGCACTTATCGAATTTACAGCATTTAAAACCGCAGTTGGAGAAGGTAAAAAAGCAAATGAAAGTGATGTAAATGTCTTCCTTTCTCAGGTAAATCAAGCTAAAATTTTGATGGCAAAACCCGTTCCTGTTAAAATTGAAAACGTAAGTGATGTAATAAATTCTGAATATGACGACAAAAACCCATCAATTACTGCAGATGGAAGTACCTTAATCTTCACATCCAGACGTCCGGGAAAATCAAGTGCATTGGATATTGAAGGAGATAAAAAATACTACGAGGATATTTACATTTCAAGATGGGATTCAGTTAAAAAAACATGGGCCGATGCTGAATTGGTTCCGGGAGCTATCAATTCCGAAGGTCACGATGCTTGTACAAGTATTTCGCCTGATGGCAAAGCTATTTTTGTTTATAGAAATGACGCTGAAGGTGAATCCCGTGGTGGAGATATTTATTATTCAAAATTGAGTTCTTCCGGAAAATGGGGATCACCTGTAACAATAGGCAAACCGATCAATACAACTTTTTTTGAAGGTGGCGCTTGTATTTCACCGGATGGTAACTTGCTCTATTTTGTAAGTGAGCGTCCCGAAGGAGGTTTCGGTCATGCCGATATTTACGTATCCAAACGTAAAAGCCGTACCGAGTGGGATGTCCCTGTTAATCTTGGTCCCGATGTAAACACAACCGAAGATGAAGGAGGAATTTTCTTAGCAGCCGATGGAAAAACATTGTTCCTAAGCTCAAATGGATACAACTCTATGGGTGGATATGATATTTTCAAAACAGTTAATGAAAATGGTAAATGGTCAAAACCTCTAAATTTGGGTTACCCTATAAATACGCTTGATAATGACATGAGTTTAACTTTATCCGTTGATGCTCAGGCTGGCTATTTTACCAGCGATAGAAAAGGTGGTAAAGGTGATCTGGATATCTATAAAGTAGATCTGACAAATTACCCTATCCTCGAAAAAGATATGAAAGCTAAAGTTATCGATTCTATGGCTATTTTAAAGGGTACAATATTCAATGCTACTGATGGAAGTGCAATGGAGGCAGAAGTGGTGTATTACGACCAAAATGGGACTAAAATAGGTAGTACTTTATCTAACTCAGGAAACGGAGATTATTTTATTACAATTTTAGCCGGAAAAACCTACCAGGTAAAAATAGAATTAGAAGGCTATAAACCTATTAACGAAAAAGTAGAAGTTAAAGCAGCTAAGGACGGTCCGACTGTTTTAGTGAAACACTACTTATTGTATAAAAAAGATATTTAAATTCATTTAAGACCTTAAAAAAGGGTGTTACAGGCATATTTGCCAGTAACACCTTTTTTTATTTACCAATTTTCGCCTTTTTTTTAAACTCCTGACACTAAAACCATTACCTAATTTATTTTATTCCAGTAGTTTAATGGATAAGAAACCTGACAGGTTTTCAAAACCTGTTAGGTTTAAATGCCTTTAAAAATAAAAGCATTGGATTAATTTGTAACAAGCACTGGTACAATAACTTATGCTACCCACTTATTATTAGCCCCAGAGGGGAAAAACCTTTGTAGATTTAAAAATCAAAAAAAATAAGCCCTTATTTAAATTATATTCAAAATATTTTTTTGCCTTCTCTCGATTTCCAAACTCCGCTCGAAATGCCAGTGCGCGCTATCATTTCGAGCGATTCGAGAAAGGGTGCGTTAGCTTTAAAAGCAATATTGTTATTCTTTTATGTAAAATTTAAACAGGCTCTAAGCCCCATAGGGGCGAAATATTCCTGTCAAGGGTTTATCCTATGGAAGAGGGAGAACTGAATGTATGCGGGGATTTGTACTTTTAGCGTTGAGTACCTGGCGAAATAAGCATAAACCGTGCGGTATATATTTTATTTCCTGCAATTACTTTCCCAAAATAAAGTCCGTCAGGCAAACTTCCCCTGTTGATCGTTACCTGTTTTTTATTATAAAAACTCTTGCTCTCAGATACAATAGCCCTATCTGTTACTATTTTGCCCAGTATATCAAATAATTCAATACTCACTTGTGCACTCGTTAGCTTTGTTTCAAATTGAATAGTAACGTCAGTATTTGAGGGGTTAGGATAGACAACAAAATTCTTCAGATTAGTAGCATCATCGTTAGATCCGGTAATTATAGGAGGATTAACAATAAAAACACTATCCAATTTAGCTACAAACAGATCATTATCACTGAAACCTGATATGGAATGAGTACCAAAAGTAGCGGAACCACTATAATATCCGGTAGTATAACAACTTCCCAAAGTACTTACTATTACACCTCTTCCTATATCCGGATCTCCACCACCACCCTGCATCAGCCATTTAGTGCTACCAACATAATCAAGAGCTGCAACAAAGGCATCGTCCTGATTGGAGCTCACAACGTTAATTGTATCAAATAGTGCAGCGCCATAAAAAGAACCGGCTACATACGTATTACCGGAGCTGTCAATACTAATTCCATATCCTACGTCTCCCTGAGCGCCACCCATGCCTTTCATCCAAATAATGTCTCCTTTGTAATCATATTTCCCAACAAAAATATCTCTGGAACCTGCACTTGTCAGGTTAATGCTGCTAAATAAAGCGCTTCCCTCAAAAAAACCAGTAACATGGGTATTACCCAGATCATCCGACACAATGCCCTTACCCTCATCAGCACCTGCTCCTCCAGCACTTTTTGCCCAGACAAAAGCTCCTGTAGGATCATATTTTGCTATCCACACATCACTGCTATCAACGCTGGTAAGCGGAGTAGTACCCACAGTGGCACTGCCGTTATAAAAACCGATAACATAACAATTACCAATAGCGTCAGTACTAATACTTTGAGCCCTGTCTTCTAACAGACCTCCTGCGCTTTTCGCCCATTTGAAAACTCCTGCACTGTCGTATTTCGCAACAAACCCATCATAATTTCCGGCACTTATTAAAGAGGTAGTTCCAAAAGTAGCTGTTCCTCTAAAAGCCCCGGCAATAAAACAATTGCCTGATTTATCAATACAAATCCCGCTTCCCACATCCCATGCAGTTCCACCGCCTTTTCGCACCCACAGTGCAGTACCATCTGGAGCATACTTAGCTATAAATACATCATAATCAGCAGAAATACTGCTTATACTGAGGGTGCCAAATGCGGCAGTACCTAAAAAGAGTCCGGTAACATAAACGTTACCATTAGCATCCGTAGTGATTCCCGTACCATAATCATAGCTGGTTCCACCCGCCTTTTTCGCCCAAACGAAATTGCCATTAATGTCATATTTTGCAATAAAAATATCACTTGCAAAAGAATTCCCGGCAACACTGGCTTTCAAAGTAAAAGATCCGAATTTTAAGGAATCTTCAAACCACCCTGTTATGTAGCTATTCCCAGCATTGTCAATTGCAATTGAATAAGATTCTACTTTTTGCAACCCTCCGGCACTTTTTGCCCAGGCCCAGTTTTGGGCGAAGGAAAATGACGAAAACAGAGTTAGTTGTAATAAAAGAGAAAGGGACAAAGCAAGTATTGATTTTTTCATAAGGGTAGTTTTAATAAAAAATAAATATTCTACGATAGCTAACTGCTGAATGTTACGCAGAACGTCAATAACAAATGTACTCTTTTGTTTTTAAAATGTAAAACTTCCAAAACTTCCTATTGGGTCTAAATATCTAAAAAAAAACTCCATACAGAGCGTCATTGCGAGGGCTTTTACCTCCTTCGTCAGGCTCAGGATAAGCTCCACAATCTCATATACTTGTTTGAGATTGCTTCAGTCGTACCTCCTTCGCAATGACGTAATAAGTTTTAATGCCGTCTCTATTGATAAACTCTATTTAGCAGCTTTATTATTTGCTATGATGTATTGTTCAAGAGCCATTGTCATGGAAGGAGCTTTCGGATTTGGGGCGGATATATCTACCTTTAATTTGGCATCTTTAACAGCAAGTGCAGTAGTGGAACCAAAACTGGCGATTCGTGTTTTATTTTGTTTGAATTTGGGGAAATTTTTTAATAAAGATTTAATTCCTGACGGACTAAAAAACACTAACACATCATAGTTTACGTTAGCAAGGTCTTTCAAATCACTGCAAACAGTACGATACATAACCGCTTTTGTATACTTTATTTTTTGTTCATCTAACTTATCAGCGATCTCCTCTTTATGAATATCCGAACAGGGTAATAAATATTTTTCGTCTTTGTGTTTTTTAATAACAACCATTAGATCAATAATAGTTTGTTTACCATGAAATATTTTACGTTTACGGTACAACACATATTTCTGAAGGTAAAATGCCGTTGATTCTGAAATACAAAAATATTTCATTGTTTCAGGCACAGTGATCCGCATTTCCTGACACATTCTAAAATAATGGTCAACCGCGCTTCGGCTGGTCATTATTACAGCGGTATGCTCTAAAATATTTATTTTATCTTTTCTGAAATCCAATGCCGAAACACCCTCTATGTGTATAAAAGGGCGGAAGTCAATTTTCACATTGCACTTTTTTGCAAGATCAAAATAAGGTGATTTATCACCCTCTGGCTTTGGCTGAGTAACGAGTATGGTCTTTATTTTCAATTTTGTCGAGCTATCGTTAAATTAAAAAAACAAAACAATAAATACACCATTTTCAAAGGGAATTATTTAACATTAAGCATAAATAATTTCACCACAATAGCAATTGGTAATATTTCAAGAGTGCAAAGATACATAAATAAATAGATTTTGGAAATCCCCGAACTGTTCATCCCAAGAATTAGCCCACGAATCATTCTAACCATAAAAAAAGTGACTATAACCCCTATCCCCCCGTATATAAAAAACACCGGAGAAACTTGTTTAGCAAAGGTCAAGCCAATTACTATTGGGAGCATGAACAAACCCAAAGTATTGCAAAACAAAAAAATGGTCATCGTATAATCGTTTGCTTCCCTTTGTAATTTTAAAATATATCCCAATAGTTTAATACTGGCAAACTTCAGGCTATAAGCAACGATGATCCCAATACCTATAATTATATTTAAAACTGTGGTATTACCTATCCCAAATTGCAAGCCATAATAAGCGATTACCTTACTGATAAAAATAGTGAGGGTGATGATAAAAAAAATCGACAGGAAAAACGATACTCTGTTACCTATGGATAGATCATCCCGCGACATTTGATTGGAATTACGATTAATATAAAATCCATTAATTATCTGACTCAGTTTTTTATAATTAGATACATACATCCAAACAAATAAAATATATAAGAACAACAAAACCCCGCTAATTACATAATCATAATTGGTAAAATGAATTTCAGGCTTGGGGTTTTTAACCACTAATAAATGATCCTTAAACAAAGAGGGAGCAATGGATGTATCTTTTACACCAGAAACGATAGGCTTAGCAAGCGCATTAGCACCGTCACCTGAACTCATATTTTTGATTTTTTTTTCTGGCACAACAATGCAAAGATACCGAAACAATCAATTTAAAAAATTGAAAATTTGAAAACCTGTAACCTACAACTGTGTCATCCCTATTTTTTTGAAGAATCTTATTATATTTGAATCATACAGCTAACGACATAAGAGATCTCACTTGGCGAAAATTATCACTTTATAAGAGCGGGTTTAAATTTTATTAAAAATAGTCTTTTGCCTTCTCTCGACTTCTCGACTTCGCTCGAAACAACCGCGTGCGCAGTCATTACGAGCGAAGTCGAGAAAGGTGCGTTAGCTTTATAAGCAATATTGCTATTCTTTTATATCAAATTTAAACAGACTCTAAATTGATTTATTTTACCATTAAATGAATTTTGTTAACTAAATTTGTACCCAAATGGCAATTAAAAAGCACAATGCCGGTTTTAATGCACAGCATACATAATAACAATTATTCAACACCTAATACCACTATAACATGAACTCAAAAGACATAGCGCCTACATTAGATAAAGTTTATAAAGAAGCTGGTGATTTTTTGCCTCTGAACGGAACCGATTATGTAGAATTTTATGTGGGCAACGCCAAACAAGCTGCACATTATTATAAAACGGCTTTCGGGTTTCAATCTCTTGCATATAAAGGGCTGGAAACTGGCTGCCGCGATTACTCCTCCTATGTTTTAGCTCAGGGCAAGATCCGTATTGTACTTACTACTCCACTTAATTCGAAATCCCCTATTAACGAGCATCTGCGCAAACATGGTGATGGCGTTAAAGTAGTTGCACTTTGGGTGGATGATGCTACTAAATCATATAACGAAACAATTTCAAGAGGTGCCAGATCTTTTATGGAACCTACTAAAGAGGAAGATTCGAATGGTTATATAATTCGTTCAGGAATTTATACCTATGGCGAAACTGTTCACATTTTTGTTGAGCGAAAAAACTACAATGGCATTTTTTTACCGGGCTATCAGGCATGGAAATCAGATTACAACCCAAGTACAACTGGTTTACTTTATATCGACCACATGGTTGGAAATGTTGGCTGGAATGAAATGAATACCTGGGTCGACTATTACCAAAAAGTGATGGGCTTCGTAAATGTTTTATCTTTTGATGATAAAGATATTTCAACGGAATACTCAGCATTAATGAGTAAGGTAATGAGCAACGGGAATGGCCGTATTAAGTTCCCTATAAATGAACCAGCAGAAGGTAAAAAAAGATCCCAGATTGAGGAATACATTGATTTTTACGAAGGCCAGGGTGTACAACACCTCGCAATGGCTACAAACAATATTATTGAAACCGTTTCTAACTTAAAGAGCCGCGGAGTAGAATTTTTAACCATCCCCACATCTTATTACGATGAGTTGCAAAGCCGTGTAGGCAAAATTGATGAAAACGTTGCTGAGCTTGCCAAACTAGGTATTTTAGTGGATCGTGATGATGAAGGCTATATGTTGCAAATTTTCACCAAACCTGTGGAGGATCGTCCAACATTGTTTTATGAGATCATTCAGCGTAAAGGTGCTACTTCATTTGGCAAAGGTAATTTCAAAGCCTTATTCGAATCCATTGAAATGGAACAGTCGAAACGAGGAACCTTATAGTAATTTTGGCTCTTAATGGAATGATAGTGGGTAACCAAATTAAGCTATTTAAAAGAAAAAAGATGTTATTTAAATAAATGTAAATTTAGGAAGGGTGCGTGAGGAATGAACAAACGCGATGCAGTGTTGCCTGTGTGGAGCAATCGTTTGTTCTTGAATTTTTGTTTCTTTTTTTTCAAGAAAAAAGAAAAACACACAGCTTTTTTGTTAATTTAATAATCTAAAAAAATCGTATTACCCAAATAAATTATAAAGAACCGTAATTTTTAAACGCGCTAATTTAATTATCAAATTGGCACATTATCAAATTGTCAAATTAATAATTACATTTGCCTCCTAAAATTGATATTTTAATGAGTAAAGAAACTAGAAAACCAGGATTTGCTTTCGGAAAAGAAAACTATCGCATCCTCATTATTGGAGTTATTGTTGTTGTTATTGGTTATTTACTGATGGTTGGCGGTGGCTCCGATGACCCTAATCAATTTCATGCCGATGAAATTTTCAGTACCCGTAGAGTAACAATAGCCCCTGTTACAATATTGGTTGGTTTTGTTATTGTTCTATTAGGTATCATGAAAAAATCAAAAGACTAAATTCAATATTCCGATATGCTGATGTGAAGATGTGCTGATTTTTATTTTCACACATTTTTTTTATCAGCACATCAACCAATTCCCACATCAGCACATCATGAGTTACATCCAAGCCTTTATTTTAGCCATTATTGAAGGCATTACAGAGTTTTTGCCTGTTTCATCCACTGGTCACATGATCTTAGGCTCATCCATAATGGGTATTGCTCACGATCCCTTTACAAAACTGTTTACCATCGCAATCCAACTGGGAGCAATACTCTCCGTTATTGTATTGTATTGGAAACATTTTTTCCAAACCCTCGATTTTTATTATAAAATTTTTGTCGCATTCATCCCAGCTGTTATTTTTGGTGTGTTGTTCAACGATTATATTGATGCCTTACTTGAAAACGTTCTTGTTGTTGGGATTACTCTATTTTTAGGAGGTGTCCTGTTTCTTTTTCTGGATAAATTATTTAATGATCACAACAAAACAGATGCTCCGCCAAGTTATCCATCCGCCTTTAAAATAGGTTTGTTTCAGGTTATTGCAATGATCCCCGGAGTATCTCGTTCTGCCGCAACCATTATTGGCGGGCTAACACAAAAAATGACGCGCAAAGCTGCCGCTGAGTTTTCCTTTTTTTTAGCTGTTCCTACTATGTTTGCTGCTACTGCAAAAAAAGGATATGATTATTATAAAGATGGGATCGCATTCGACTCACACCAGATCAATTTATTGATAGTCGGAAACATTGTCGCATTCATTGTAGCCATGATTGCTATTAAGTCATTCATCGGTTTCCTTACAAAGCACGGCTTTAGAGTGTTCGGATATTACCGTATTGCTGTTGGGCTTACAATTTTAATTTTATATTTTGCCGGCTACCAATTAAGTATCGTTTAATGAATTTGGTTTCCGTTAAATTACATACCACACAGCATCGGAAACGCAAATTTATTAAGACCCAATGAAAAAAAATGATTAAAATGTCATTTGATTTTTTTTTATGACGTGAAGATTTTAAATCATAATCGCCAAAGGCGAATCATATAAACTACTTAATTTAAAAAATCATTTTTTATCTAAAAAAAATCTGCAAAAATCTGCGTTCCATATAACACAGAACATAAATTTCAGAGATTCAGTAATTCCTCTACATACAATTGTTTTAATGAAAAACTTTGATTTCAGGGCAGGAGAAGTACTCCTAATTCATAAACCATACACCTGGACATCCTTTCAGGTGGTAAATAAAATGAAGTATATTATTAAACATCATCCTTCACTAATGTTGGATGGTAAAAGAGTGGAATCCAAAATTGGGCATGCAGGCACTCTTGATCCATTAGCTACCGGTTTGCTGATTGTTTGTACCGGCAAACAAACTAAAAATATCGAACAATACCAGGCACAGGAAAAAGAATATACCGGCACATTTCACCTCGGAGCCACCACTCCTTGCTATGACAAGGAAATGGAAATTGACGCTTATTTCCAAACCGATCATATTACGGAGGACCTTATTTACAGTACCACCAAACAATTTATCGGTAAAATTCAACAGACACCACCTATATTTTCAGCAATTAAAATTGGAGGCAAAAGAGCTTACGATATTGCCCGCGAAGGAAAAACAGCTGAAATAAAATCAAAAGAAATTACAATTACTGAATTTGAAATCACCCGTATTTCCTTGCCGGAAGTGGATTTTAGAGTAGTTTGCAGTAAAGGCACTTATATACGATCCTTAGCGAATGATTATGGTTTGGCACTTAATAGTGGTGCGCACTTAACAGCCTTGTGCCGAACCCGTATCGGCAGCTATAAATTAGCGGATGCATTGACCCTTGAAGAGTTTGAAAAAGAACTCACCGAAACAAATAATTGACTTTTTTATTGACATCTCCTTTTAATAGTAGTACATTCGCGCCCGTAAATTCAGCAATATATATATTTAAAATCCCGTAAGATTTATGAAACTTTCACAATTCAAATTCAACCTTCCAAAAGAATTAATAGCCGAAACACCTGCCAAAGTTCGCGATGAAGCACGCTTAATGGTAATACACCGTAAAACAGGAAAGATCGAGCACAAAGCATTTAAAGACGTACTGAGCTATTTTAATGATGGCGATTGTATGGTTTTAAACGATACCAAAGTGTTTCCTGCCCGTATGTACGGAAATAAAGAAAAAACAGGCGCTAAAATAGAAGTGTTTTTATTACGTGAACTTAATGCAGAAAGCCGTTTGTGGGATGTATTAGTTGATCCTGCCCGTAAAATACGTATTGGTAACAAACTTTATTTTGGCGATGACGACACCTTAGTAGCTGAAGTAATTGATAACACTACATCACGTGGTCGCACACTGCGTTTCTTGTTTGATGGCTCTTACGAAGAGTTCCGTAAAACATTGAACGACATGGGTGAAACACCTCTTCCAAAATACATTAAACGCTCTCCAACAGAAGAAGATAAAGAACGTTACCAAACAGTATTTGCAAAAAATGAAGGGGCAGTAGCTGCTCCAACAGCCGGTTTGCATTTTAGCCGTGAGTTATTAAAACGATTGGAATTAAAAGGTGTAAACTTTGCTAACGTTACATTACACATTGGTTTGGGAACATTCCGCACTGTAGAAGTGGAAGATCTGACAAAACATAAAATGGATTCCGAACAGGTAATTATCCCGGAAACCGCTTGTGCTATCGTTAATAAATCACGTGAAGCAAAAAAGAAAGTTTGTGCAGTAGGAACTACTACTATGCGTGCCATTGAAACATCTGTAAGCACCGATGGTTACTTGAAACCATACAATGGCTGGACCAACAAATTTATTTTTCCTCCTTACGATTTTAGTGTTGCAAATTGTATGATCACTAATTTCCATACCCCGGAATCAACACTATTCATGATGGTATGTGCATTTGGTGGTTACGATCTAATGATAAAAGCATATAAAGAAGCTATCAAAGAAAAATACCGTTTCTATACCTATGGTGATGCTATGTTGATCATCTAAATACCATTTTTAATGGTTATAAAAAATGGTTAATAGTAAATACTATTAACCATTTTCTTTTAAATAAGAATCCCAAAACTGACAACTATCAACCACCAACAATTAACTAACGACCACTCTTGAAAAAATACATCATCATAGTTGCCGGAGGAAGTGGAACCCGCATGAATAATGCCATCCCAAAACAATTCCTTGAACTGCACGGCAAACCGATATTGATGCATTCTATTGAAATATTTACAAAAGCAATTCCTCAAATAAATATTATCCTCGTACTTCCATTACCATATAGAATACAATGGGAAACACTTTGCAAAAAACATAATTTTACAATCCCGTTGCAACTTGCAGATGGAGGAGAAACCCGCTTCCATTCTGTTAAAAACGGATTAGCACTCGTCCCCGAGGATGCTATAGTAGGAATACATGATGCTGCCCGCCCCTTAGTTAATAGACAAACAATCATTAATGCTTTTGAAACTGCTGAGCAAAAAGGCAACGCAAGTCCGGCAATTCAAATAAATGAATCAATAAGAGAAGTCAAAAAAAATAATAATAAAGCTGTTGACCGCAGCACTATTTTTATCATTCAAACTCCTCAATGTTTTCGATCCAGCCTAATAAAAAAAGCCTTTTTAATGGAGTATCGTCAAACATTTACTGATGATGCAAGTGTGCTGGAGACAATGGGAGAAAAAATAAATTTGATTCAAGGCAACCCTGAAAACATTAAAATTACTACTCCTCAGGATTTAATTATTGCTGAAGCTATTATGAAGGCTTTATTATAAAATTTGCACAAACTCCAATAGCGTGTGCGACAAATTTCCCTATATCACCCCTTCGGGGTTTTAAAAAGCCAATCTTTATTTATTCTATAATAATAACAGCCCGGAGTTTATCCTGACGAAGGAAGGGGGCTTTATATTCAATACTTAGTAATCCGAAGGGATGTAATGATTATAGCACAATGCAACAGTTAGAACCACATTTATGGGCGCTGTCATCCCGATTGGTTTTTCGCCAAGAGCGATCTTGTTTGGTTTTGGCAATACCTTTTATAATAACGAGATTCCTTCTACTGCGAAGAACAGGTCAAAAAAATTCGGAATAACACAACCAAAGCTATGTTCAGCAAAAACCTCCAATGAGCGAAGCATTCAATAACAAAATATATAATTGAACTTTAAACCGGCTCCTAAATAAATAATATTTTTTTATCCAGTTTTACCTTGGTAATTTATTAAAATTTTTCCCATCAGAGAAAATCCCTAAATAACTAAAAAAAAATATTTCTTAACGATGGATGGTATAAAAATTAAGATCGTTTGTATAAAAAAGTCGATACTTTTAACTGCAACAATTTCAGAACCTTAGCACTTAAATTAGCGTATAAAATTGGAGTAATTTTATTTTTGGAATCTTGTAAGACAAGATTCCAAGCCAATATTCTAATGAATATTTTATTGTTCTTAAAATAAAATGACTATTGCAAAAAACATAACTACTTCTATCAGCCTTGCAGTGCTATTTTTCTTCTCAATTAGTTGGGGAGGAGGGTTGCTTGCTCAAAACAATATGGGTATTGGAACTTTGACCCCCAACCCTAGTGCGCTTCTTGACTTAAAAGCTACAAACAAAGGACTATTGATCCCCCGCATTGCGGACACCAGCAATATTGCTTCTCCGGCAACAGGTTTATTAATTTACCTGGTTCCCACCAATAACTTTTACTATTTTAATGGCACTTACTGGAAATCAATTATTGCTGGAACTGGCAATGGCTCTTTTGGTGCAACAGGATTTACAGGGGCTACTGGTAATGCAGGTAATACTGGGGCTATCGGAAGTAATGGATTTACTGGCGCCACAGGAAAAACAGGGGCTACTGGCAGAACAGGAGTAACCGGAAACACCGGCTCAACTGGTCATACAGGTTCCACCGGTGATACCGGAAATACTGGGGTAACTGGAAGCACAGGGGCAACTGGTGCAATCGGAATTACAGGTTCAACTGGTGATACTGGTTCCACCGGTAATACTGGAAATACTGGGGCAACTGGAAGTGTAGGGGCAACTGGTGCAATCGGAATTACGGGTTCAACTGGTGATACAGGTTCTATAGGTTCTACAGGCAATACAGGAAGCACAGGATCTACCGGCTCTACTGGCAGAACAGGCACAACAGGATCTACTGGTTCTACTGGAAGCACTGGATCTACTGGTTCTACAGGTAGTACTGGCTCAACAGGAAGTACTGGTTCAACAGGATCTACTGGTAGTACAGGTTCAACAGGTAGTACAGGAGCTACAGGTTCTACTGGAAGTACGGGATCAACCGGCAGCACAGGGTCTACTGGTTCTACCGGAAGTACCGGCTCAACTGGCGATACTGGAAGTACGGGATCTACCGGTGACACTGGCTCTACGGGCGATACAGGAAGTACGGGATCAACAGGAAGCACTGGTTCTACAGGCGATACCGGCTCAACGGGATTTACTGGTGATACAGGTTCCACAGGAAGCACAGGATCTACTGGTGATACAGGAAGTACGGGTGATACGGGCTCTACTGGCGATACTGGAAGTACTGGTGATACTGGCTCCACAGGAAGCACAGGATCTACTGGTGATACAGGCTCAACAGGTGATACTGGAAGTACGGGTGATACGGGCTCTACTGGCGATACTGGAAGTACTGGTGATACTGGCTCCACAGGGAGCACAGGATCTACTGGTGATACTGGCTCAACAGGTGATACTGGAAGGACGGGTGATACGGGATCTACTGGCGATACTGGAAGTACTGGTGATACAGGTTCCACAGGAAGCACGGGATCTACTGGTGATACAGGATCTACTGGTGATACAGGCTCGACAGGTGATACGGGTAGTACTGGTGATACGGGCTCTACTGGCGATACAGGAAGTACTGGTGATACAGGTTCCACAGGAAGTACGGGATCTACTGGTGATACAGGAAGTTCCGGATCAACAGGAAGTACTGGATCCACCGGATCTACGGGTTCAACAGGAAGCACTGGTTCCACGGGTTCCACGGGTTCAACAGGTAGTACAGGAGCTACCGGATCAACTGGAAGCACCGGTTCCACGGGTTCTACAGGTAGCACAGGATCTACTGGTGATACAGGTAGTACGGGTTCAACAGGATCTACAGGTAGCACCGGATCTACAGGAAGCACTGGATCCACCGGATCTACAGGCTCAACTGGCAGTACTGGTGCAACAGGATCTACTGGTAGTACAGGTAGTACGGGTTCAACAGGCAGTACAGGTTCAACAGGATCTACAGGTAGCACTGGATCAACAGGAAGCACTGGATCCACCGGATCTACAGGCTCAACAGGTAGTACTGGTGCAACAGGATCTACTGGTAGTACAGGTAGTACTGGATCTACTGGTTCCACAGGTAGTACTGGCTCAACAGGAAGTACTGGTTCAACAGGATCTACTGGTAGTACAGGTTCAACAGGTAGTACAGGAGCTACAGGTTCTACTGGAAGCACTGGTTCTACAGGTTCAACAGGCAGTACAGGTTCAACAGGATCTACAGGTAGCACCGGATCAACAGGAAGCACTGGATCCACCGGATCTACAGGCTCAACAGGTAGTACTGGTGCAACAGGATCTACTGGTAGTACAGGTAGTACTGGATCTACTGGTTCCACAGGTAGTACTGGCTCAACAGGAAGTACTGGTTCAACAGGATCTACTGGTAGTACAGGTTCAACAGGTAGTACAGGAGCTACAGGTTCTACTGGAAGCACTGGTTCTACAGGTTCAACAGGCAGTACAGGTTCAACAGGATCTACAGGTAGCACCGGATCAACAGGAAGCACTGGATCCACCGGATCTACAGGCTCAACAGGTAGTACTGGTGCAACAGGATCTACTGGTAGCACCGGTTCAACGGGAAGTACAGGAGCTACCGGCTCAACAGGAAGCACAGGTTCTACTGGATCAACTGGAAGTACTGGTTCAACAGGATCTACAGGTAGCACTGGTTCAACAGGATACACTGGAAGTACAGGTAGCACAGGTTCTACAGGAAGTACAGGTAGCACAGGTTCTACAGGAAGGACTGGTTCAACAGGATCTACAGGTAGCACAGGTTCAACGGGAAGTACTGGTTCAACAGGATCTACTGGATCTACAGGCAGCACTGGTTCTACGGGAAGTACAGGAGCTACCGGATCAACAGGAAGTACTGGTTCAACAGGATCTACTGGTAGTACCGGTTCAACGGGAAGTACTGGAGCT